>JAZNGH010000052.1:0-42100 GCA_045576335.1 Candidatus Scatosoma sp. | reverse complement strand
GGGCTTAAAAACCAGACGCTTGAGGATATTAGAAAAACTATCGAGCTTGCGGTGGCTTGCGGCTCAAAACACATATCCATGTACGCGTTGACGGTGGAGGATGGTACGCCTATCTACACCGATTACTTAAACGGAGAGCTTCCCGATTCCGACGAGGTTGCGGAAATGTATGAGT
The DNA here is from genome assembly GCA_045576335.1 of Candidatus Scatosoma sp. Lineage (GTDB taxonomy): Bacteria > Bacillota > Clostridia > Christensenellales > Borkfalkiaceae > Scatosoma. The sequence continues at coordinate 41,925 of JAZNGH010000052.1, read as the reverse complement.
ATGGGTATAAGCTTTTGGAAGAGAAGGGCTTTAAGCGTTACGAGGTGTCCAACTTCGCAATTCCAGGGTATGAAAGTAAGCACAATTTGAACTATTGGAAGCGTGGCGAGTATATCGGCGTGGGCGTTTCGGCAAGCTCGTTTATGTGCGGTAGAAGATTTACCAACAGCTTTGATTTAGACGAGTATATGAAGTGCATCATTTCGGGCTTCTTCCCTGCAGTTTCCAGTGAAGAGGTAAAGGAAAACGAGGCGAAATTTGAATACGTTATGCTTGCGCTTCGTACGACGAGAGGGCTTTCTTTGGAGGAGTATCAAGCAACCTTCGGTACTTCCCTTGGGGAAGATTTTCCTAATGCTTTGAAGGCATCGGTGAAGTATTTGGAAATGGTAGACGGGCGCTTGAAAATTAAGGATGAATATTTGTACGTGCAAAATTCGATATTAATGCCCTTTGTTGAAGAGATTGAACAATGAGAATACTAATTATTCGCCACGGCGATCCTGACTATGCCAACGATACGCTTACTGAAAAGGGGCATCGTGAGGCAAAATTGCTTGCGGAAAAATTAAAAAAGGAAAAAATCGATTATATTTATTCCTCACCGCTTGGACGCGCAAGACACACCTGCGACTATACGGCAAGGGCGCTTGCTATGGAAAACGAGGTCGTTGAAAAGGAATGGCTGAAAGAGTTTGGCTGTCCGCTTGTTTTACCGTCAGGTAGAGAAAGGGGGATTCCTTGGGATATGTTACCCACCGAGTGGGTGGAGAATCCGCAAATGTACGACGCTGAAAATTGGTACAAGCAGGATTTTTATAAGGATGCGGAAATGGAGCGTCGCGTGCGCTTTGTCTACGACGGCTTGGACGAGCTGTTGGCAACGCACGGATATAAGCGTGAGGGGAAATTGTATACAACGGAGCGCGGACACGAGAAAACGATTGCGCTTTTTTGCCACTTCGGTTTGGAAATGTTGCTTTTATCCCGTTTGTTGAATATTTCGCCCATCTTGCTTTGGCATCACTTTACTGCACTTACCAGCTCGGTGACTACCATTTATACGGAGGAAAGAAGAGAGGGTGTTGCGGTATTCCGTTGCGCAGGGTTTGGCGATACGGGGCATCTTTACGTAGGCGGAGAAACGCCTTCCTTTGCCGCTCGTTTTTGCGAGGTTTATGGCAATGGAGATAGAGAAGATTAAGGGGGTATGTACGAGATGAACGCAAAGAAACATATTCAAGTGGCGGCAGCTTTGCTCTTTCAAGACGGTAAAATATTTGCAACGAAAAGAGGGGCTTCGCCCTATCCTTACGTTGCGCATAAATACGAGTTTCCAGGCGGTAAAATTGAGGCTAGAGAAAGCGGTGAAAACGCTGTTGCAAGAGAGTTGAAGGAGGAGCTTGATTTGGAGGTGAAGGTAGGCGGCTTGTACGCAAAGCACACCTTCGAGTATCCCGATTTTATCATTACGCTCTCCTTGTATGAATGTGAAATGCTGTCCAAGTTTGTTTTAAAAGAACATGAAAGCTACGCATGGATTGCCCCCAAGGATTTAAAGGAAGAGGAGTGGGCGCCTGCCGATGCGGATATTTTAGGCTCGTTAAAAAGAGTTTTTGGGGAATGATATGAAACAAAATAATATCATTTTAATCGGTATGCCTGGTTCGGGTAAAACGACGATAGGGATAGAGCTTTCTGAGGCGCTGGGCTATGGTTACATCGATAGTGACAGCGTTATTGTCGCAAGAGAAGGCAAGCGCCTGCCCGAGATTATTGCGGCGGTAGGAAGAGAAGGCTTTTTGGATATCGAGGCGAAAATCAACTCGGAATTATGCGCAAACCGTTGTGTGATTGCGACCGGCGGTAGCGTTGTTTATCGCGACCATGCTATGCGCAAATTGCAGGAATTAGGCAAAATCGTCTATTTAAAATTGCCTTACGAGGTCATTGAAAAAAGACTTGGCGATTTGGTGAAACGAGGTGTTGCCTTAAAGGAAGGCTATACGTTAAAAGATTTGTACGAAGAAAGAGCGCCACTTTACGAAAAGTATGCAGATATTATCGTGGCGTTGACGGGCGCATCTATTCAAGAAAGCGTGCAAGAAGTAGTGAGGGCGTTAAAGCAATGAACGTAAAAGACATGCGGATTGCCGTTTACGGCGCAGGGGCAATGGGTACTGTGCTTGGCTCTTTTTTGTCGGGAAAATTCAACGTGGATTTGATCACCCGAAATAAGGCGCACGTAGAGGCGATGAAAAAAAACGGCGCAGAGGTTTGTTTTGAGGAAGACGGCTTTACTAAGATTACTCCCGTTAACGCGTTGTTGCCTGAAGAAATGCAGGAACAATACGACGTTATTTTTCTGATGGCCAAGCAACGCCATAATAAAGAAATTTTGACGGGACTTTTGCCCTACTTAAAGGAAGACGGTATTGTTTGCACTACGCAAAACGGCTTGCCAGAAGAAAGCGTAGCGGAAATTGTAGGAAAGGAGCGTACTTACGGCGCGGCGACTTCCTTCGGCGCAACCTTTATAAAAGCAGGTAGGGTAGCCATGACGTCTAAGCTGGACGGAATGAGTATGCTGATTGGCGGCTATCAAAACGACGGCGCAAAAATAGGGGTTTTGAAGGAAATCTTATCGGGCGTTGGAAGAATTTATTTGGGTGGTGCTTGGCACGGGACGGAAAACTTTGTTGAGGAAGGGGACTTGATGGGCGCAAGATGGTCAAAGCTTGCCATTAACGCCGCCTTTTCGGGGCTTTCCGCAATGACGGGGCTTACCTTTGGAGAAATTGCACAAAAGCCCAAGACGAGAAAGCTTGCGCTTGGTATCCTTCGGGAGTGTATTGCGGTTGCGAAAGCAAGCGGCGTAACACTTGCAAAAATGCAAGGGCACGACATGGAAAAAATGCTCGTCGGAAAAACTCCGTTAAAGCGCTTCATTGCGTACACGGTACTCCCGTTTGCGATGAAAAAGCATAAAAAACTCCGTTCGGGTATGCTGATGGATATCCAAAACGGAAAACGTTGCGAAATTGATTTTATCAATGGCGTAGTGGTAAGGGAAGGTGAAAAAGTGGGGATAAAAGCCCCGTTATGCAGTCAGCTTGTTGAAATTGTACACGGCATTGAGGACGGACTGTACGAAATCGATTATAAAAACGCTGATTTTTTTGAAGTATAAATAGGTTTAAAACCTTGACAACACTTCATTGAAGTGTTACAATGGACAAGAAAAAATGATAAAGAAGGTATAAAATTATGGATTTAATCAAGCTTGCGGATGCGCTTATCCCTGACAGCGACGTAAAACCGCTTGAATACTATGAAGAAAAATATCCCTTGCGCAATCTTCCTGAAGGCGCGCAGGTCACCCGTTTGGCGCCCAGCCCTACGGGCTTTATGCATATCGGCAATTTGTACGTTGCTTTGGCAAACGAGCGTATTGCCCACCAAAGCGGCGGCGTATTCTATCTTCGCATCGAGGACACCGATGAAAAGCGTAAGGTGGAAGGCGCGGTAGAGGTTATTCACAAATCGTTGAAATACTTTGGCGTAAACTTCGACGAGGGCGCTGACCTTTGCGGTGAGTACGGCCCTTACTATCAACGCCAACGCGCGGAAATTTACCACGCGTACGCAAAAGAGCTTATTCGCCAAGGCTTGGCGTATCCCTGCTTTTGCGCGGAGGACGAGCTTGAAAAAACGCGCGAATACCAGACGGAAAACAAGCTTTTGCCGGGGTATTACGGCGAATTTGCAAAATGCCGTAATCTTTCGGAAGAGGAAATTTATGAAAATCTCAAAGCGGGCAAGCCCTACGTTATTCGCTTGAAATCGCAAGGCGACGTCAATGTAAAGCATACCTTTCGCGACGAGGTAAAGGGCGAAATTACCGTCACCGAAAACAATCAAGACGTAGTCATCTTGAAATCGGACGGTATTCCCACCTATCACTTTGCCCACGCGATTGACGACCATTTTATGCGTACGACGCTCGTAATCCGCGGCGAAGAGTGGCTTTCCTCGTTGCCTATCCATATCGAGCTTTTCAAGGTTTTGGGCTTCCGTTTGCCCAAGTACGGGCATAATTGCTCCATTCAAAAAATCGACGGGGAAACGCGTAGGAAGCTTTCCAAGCGCAAGGACCCCGAAGCTTCGCTTAATTTCTATCGCGAACAGGGCTACCACCCCGAAGCGGTGCGTACGTATATGATGACCTTGCTCAATTCGAATTTTGAGGAATGGCTTTTGAAGTTCCCCGACAAGAGCTTGGACGAGTTCAAATACTCTATCAATAAGATGGGTAAGAGCGGCGCGCTGTTCGATATCGTAAAGCTCAACGACATTTCCAAAACGTATATGTCCAAGCTGTCGGAAAAGGAAGCGTTTGCGTTTTTCAAGGCGTGGGCGGAGGAGTTCGGCGACGAGAAACAAAAAGCGTATTTTAAGGACGAGGAATATGCTTGTAAAGTGCTCGCGCTTTGTATGGGCGTGGGCGGAAAGAAACGTAGAAAGGATTTCGTTTGCGCCAAGCAAGCGGTGGAAATGATTTCGTATTTCTTTGACGAAACGTTCGCGCCTGTTTACGAATACCGTCTTGACAGTACGACCGTCAAGAAGATTTTACAGGATTTTAAGGCGGCTTACGATTACGCGGACGATTGCTCGGCTTGGTTTGAAAAAGTAAAAGCCGTTGCGGGTGCAAACGGCTTTGCGACGGATATGAAAGCGTATAAGGCAGACCCTACGGCATTTGTAGGCAACGTTTCGGACGTAGCGGAAATGCTCCGTATCGCAACGACGGGGCTTGCAAATACCCCCGACCTTTGGACGATTATGCAAATCTTGGGTAACGAGCGGACGCTCGCCCGCTTGCAAAAAGCAATCGAAACACTTTAATTTTAGAAAAATAAAACCGCCTGACTTAATGGCAATTAAGTCGGGCGGTTGGTTTTTAATTAAAAAATTTGCAATCCCAGAAGATAATCGGCGGATATATCGTACTTTTTACATAAAAATACGATTTGGGCGTAGTTTAGCTCAAAAACGCCGTTTTCAAATCGGCTATATTGCTGTTGCGTCATTTGCAACTCGTTGGCAATTTGCGCTTGCGTATATCCCGCCGCAACACGCGCCTCTTTCAGCCGATTGCCGATTTCTTTTTTCAAATTTAAGTTCTGCATAGTTTTATTTTATAGTTTACATCATAAAAATGCTTGACATACATCACTAAATGATGTAAAATAAAACTATACCAAGTTATTAAAACAACCCCAACGACAACATTATATTTGGGCAACGTAAGAAAAGCTCTGCAAAAACATCTTTTCTTCGCCCCGTACGGAACGTAAAAAGGGGTTTGTTTTATAAAAAACAGCCGAGGTTTTTCCTCGGCTGTTCGTCATTTTTGAGTTATTCGTTTTCTTGTGCCAATAGGTCTTTCATCTCGTACCTGCCTGCCGCTTTTCCGTGCAAAAACTTTGCCGCGCGGATTGCGCCCGTGGCGAAAACGCGTTTGGAACGCGCGCTGTGGGAAATGGTGATAATCTCGTCATCGCCCGCGAACATAACCTCGTGTTCGCCGACGATTGTGCCGCCGCGAACGGCGTGCATACCGATTTCACTCTTTTCTCTCGCACCCACGATACCGTCGCGACCGTTCACGTAACGCTTTTGATTGTCGAACGCTTGGTTAATCGTATCCGCCAACATCAAAGCCGTGCCCGAGGGCGCGTCTTTTTTCAAGTTGTGGTGGCGTTCGATAATTTCCACGTCGTATTGTTCGCCCAACACTTCCGTCGCTGTTTTAATCAAGGCTTGCATCAAATTCACGCCCAAGGAAAGGTTTGCCGTTTTGAAAATGGCAACGCAACGTGCATAGTCGTCAATCATCTTCAAATCGTCCGCCGTAAAGCCCGTCGAAGCGAGTACGATACCCATTTTATGCGTTTTTGCATATTCCAACCGTTCTTGGAGATTTTCCGCGGAAGAAAAATCCACGATTACGTCTGCTTCTTCCTTTATCTCGGCAAAGCTCTTATATACGGGAATACCTATTTGTTTGGGGAACAAATCAACGCCGCACACCGCCGTTGCCTGATTGTCGTCTGCCAGCAAGGAAAGGACGTTGCCGCCCATTTTACCGCACGCACCGCAAAGTATAATTCTCGTATTCATTACGCGTTGATCTCCATTCCAAAGTTTTTCATTGCCGCAACCAGCTTTTCACGGTTTTGCGGCTCAATCTTCGTCAGAGGCGCGCGGGGCGTGCCTGCATTGAATCCGAGAAGATTGACGGCTTCCTTGACGGGAATGGGGTTGACCTCGACGAAGCAAGCGTTTGCTACGGGCAAAAGCTTGTCGTTCAAAGCCGCCGCGCCCTTCAAATCATTTGCTTTTACAAGCGAGCAAAGCTCCTTCACCTGTTTGGGCAAAATATTGGACAGCACGGAAATAACGCCCACGCCGCCAACGGCAAGAATAGGGAAATTAAGCGCGTCCTCACCCGAATACACGTCGCATTTTTCGCGAACGAGACGGAGCGTTTCCATCGTTTTGCTCATATTTCCGCCCGCGTCCTTGATACCTGCAATGTTGGGGATATCGGCGATTTTCGCCATTGTCGCGGGTTGAATTTCCACACCCGTACGTCCGGGCACGTTGTATGCGATTACGGGAATAGACACTGCCTCGCAAATTGCGCGGTAATATTCCACAAGCCCGTTTTGGGTGCACTTATTGTAGTAAGGGGTAACGGCAAGCAGACCGTCCGCACCGAACTTTTCGGCGACTTTTGCCGTCATCACCGCGTCGGCGGTGTTGTTGCTACCGCAACCGAAAATGACTTTCGCTCTGCCGTTTACCTTTTTTACGGCGTAGTCCATCAAAACGTGCTCTTCTTCAAAGCTCATTGTGGACGGCTCGCCCGTCGTGCCGAGGAAAACGATTGCGTCCGTACCGTTTTCGATTTGGAACTCTACGAGTTGTCCGAGCACCTCGTAATTGACGCCGTTTTCATCAAACGGAGTGATGAGTGCAGTTGCGCTACCTTGAAAAAATCCTTTCATAATATCAATGTATTCCTCCCGAAATCATTTTGTGAACGGTCAGTCCATATATCCCTTTGCCGCGAGCAATTCTGCAAGCAGCACCGCGCCGCCTGCCGCGCCGCGGAGGGTATTATGGGAAAGACCGACGAATTTATAATCGAACACTAAATCTTCGCGAAGCCGTCCCGCCGTCACACTCATACCGTTGCCTTCCATTCTGTCCAGCTTCGCTTGCGGACGGTTGTCCTCTTCGAAATAACGGATAAATTGCGCGGGAGCGGAGGGGAGCGCAAGCTCTTGCGGCTCGCCCTTGAAATTTGCCCAAGCGGAAAGTATCTCGTCCTTCGTGGGCTTTTTCTCAAAGCTCACGAACACCGCCGCTGTATGCCCGTCGGATACGGGTACGCGCAAGCATTGCGCGGTGATAACGGGGGCTTGTGCGGAAACGATTTCTCCATTTTTCATTTCGCCCCAAATTTTAAGCGGCTCTTTTTCGCTCTTTTCCTCTTCTCCGCCGATATAGGGGATTACGTTATCCAAAATTTCGGGCATCGTTTCAAAGGTCTTGCCTGCGCCCGAAATGGCTTGATAGGTGCACACCGCCGCCTGCTTGATTCCAAACGCCTTCAAGGGATGCAAAAGGGGAACGTAGGATTGCAGCGAACAGTTGGATTTTACCGCGATAAAGCCGCGCTTCGTGCCAAGCCTTGCCTTTTGCGAAGCAATGACTTGGATATGGTCGGCGTTAATTTCGGGAATGACCATAGGCACGTCGGGCGTGAAACGGTGCGCGGAGTTGTTGGAAACTACGGGCACTTCCTTTTTTGCGTACGCTTCTTCCAGCGCGCGGATCTTCGCTTTGTCCATATTGACGGCACAGAATACGAAATCGACCTGTTTTGCGATTTCGTCCATATCCGCTTCCGCGTCCATAACGATCATATTCTTATATTTGGCGGGCATTTCACACGAGAAAGCCCATTTATTGCCGACCGCCGCTTCGTAGGTTTTTCCTGCCGAGCGCGCGGAAGCCGCCAAGACCTTGACGTTAAACCAAGGGTGATTTTCCAAGAGCAGCATAAAGCGTTGCCCTACCATACCCGTTGCGCCGATAACGCCGACGTTAAAAGTTTTCATATATCGTACTCCTTTAAGAAAAAAATTAAGACGGGATAAATACCCGTCGTGAAAAGCAACCGAAAATCCCGTAAAAGGGGATAAGCATAAGCGAATAAATAGCTCTTCACGAAGGGTGACAGTCATACGGGTATTCTCCCGTATGCCCAGCGCGAGGGGGGCAGAACGCGCTTCGGCGGAGATACCCTTTCACTTCCGCTTTTCACTTGCGGATTTGCCCGAATCCGTAAAGCTGGAAGGTACTGATGTTCGTCCGCTCCTCTATTTAACGAATTTATTTTAGCATATTCTACGGCAAAAGTCAAAGAATTTTCAAAGATTTTTCATTCTATCTCAATTTTATTTGATTTTTTTTCGAAAATTCCTTGAAATAATCACAATTTTGTAGTAAAATAGAAGAGCGTAAAAACCGTAGCCTGTTTTATCAGGCCACGCGCGACTTTTTTCGCGCGCGACGTTTGAAAACGCGAAAAACGCGGTATATATTATCGTTAGCAATATATCGGGAGCAATTTTATGGCGCAACAGAAGAAAGGGTTGATCACCCGCCTTCTCGAAGGGAAGGAAAAAAGTGAAGAGTATGCAAGAAGTACGCTGCCTACCAACCGTTGGCAGTTGTTTTGGGACGTTTTTAAGGGTAATTTCGGTAAGATCGTAAAGGTGAATTTGCTCACCATCATCTTCTTTATTCCCTTGATTTTCGTAATCGTTTTGGGCATAATGATGCAAGAGAGCCAAAACCTCTTGTATCCCTTCGGCTCGAACGTCGGCGTGGGCTTCCCCGTCGCGCCCGAACAGCAGGGCTTGCCGCAAATGCTTGCGCTGTACAATAACTTTACGCTGTATATCGGCATTATCATTTCCTCCGTTATCGCGGCGGTAGGGCTTTCGGGCGGTATGTACGTTATCCGTAATATGGTCTGGACCGAGGGTATCTTCGTTTCCAACGATTTTTGGCGGGGTATCAAGCTCAATTACAAAAACGCCCTGCAAACGGCGTTGCTGTTTACCATCGTATTTACGCTGTGCGGCTCGCTCGTCAATCTCGCGGAGTTTACCATTGCCGCGGGCACGCTTTCGGAAGCGGAAATCGTGTGGATGCGTATTTCCGAGGTAATGAGCTACGTAATGGTAGTTCTCGTCGCCATGATGAGCCTTTGGATGATCGCGCTTGGCGTAAACTATAAATTGAGCTTCTTCACGATGCTCAAAAACGCGTTCTTGATGACGATCGGTACGCTTCCGCAAACGGTCTTTTTCGGCGTGATCGCGCTTTTGCCGTACGCGTTGCTGCTCATTCCCGAAACGTTTATCGTTACGCTTGCCATTATCGTGATTTTGCTGTTCGGGCTTGCGTTTTCCTTGCTCGTATGGCTGGATTTCGCGCAATGGGTATTCGATAAATATATCAACCCGAAAATCGAGGGCGCAAAGGTGGGCAGAGGTATCTACAACAAGGACGGCTCGTCTTCGCTCACGGGCAACGACAGCGCGGCGGCAATCGAGTATCAAAGGACCATTCTTTCCTACGGCAGGTCGCGTTTGGTTGCGCGCCCGATTAAGCCTATCGACGACTCCTTGCAGGTGTACGACCTTCCCGCGTCGTTTACGCGTGAGGACTTGAAACGGCTTCGCGAAAGCAAGCAAAATATCGTCGAGGATACCGAGGCGTACGCCGAGGAGCATAAAAACGATTTCCGTTACGTGGAATACAACAAGCAATTCGACGAGCGCGAAAAAGCGTTGCAGGACGAGGTAGATAAAAACGGAAAGAAGAAAAAACGCAAACCCCCGAAACTGTTGGGAGAATAAGGCGCGAGATTATGAATAAAACGGCGGCGTATACCAACCTTGCAGAATGGTTTGAATATTTGAACGACGACTGCGACTACGAAAAATGGTCGCAGTATTTAATTTTGAAGCTTCGTTCCTTCCCTCTTTCTACGGGCTTGGATATCGGTTGCGGCGGCGGTTGGTTTACCCGCGCGTTCACCCGCGAGGGCTATTTGATGACGGGAATGGACGCGTCCTTGCAAATGTTGGATTTTGCCCAACGCAAAGCACTTCAAGAGGGCGTGCGCGGGGAGTATATTTTAGGGGATATCACCTCCAAAAGAACGCAAAAGAAATTTGATTTTGCAACGGCAATCAACGATTGTATCAATTATATCCCCAAAGACAGGTTAGGCAAAGCCTTGAAAAACGTTGCCGCGGCTTTGAAAAAGCAGGGCGTGTTCCTTTTCGATATCAGCTCGCCGCGAAAATTCAAGGAGAAAATTGCAAATACTGTTAGCGCGGACGACCGCGACGACGTGACCTATCTTTGCTTCAATCGCGTAGAGGGCGACGAGGTGACGATGGACGTCACGCTGTTTGCCCGCCGCCCCGACGGCACGTTTACGCGTAGCGACGAAACGCACAAGCAGTATATTTATACGGAAGAAGAAATCACGGACGCGCTCGCTGTCAGCGGCTTTGAGGTGCTTTCTATCGAAGGTCACCTCGGCGAGGACAAAACGTTGAGCGACAGAATATGCTTTCTTGCGCGGAAGAGGTGAAAAATATGAAAAATCTGATACGCACGCTCGTGCTTGACGGGCAAGTATCTTTGACCCTCGCCGATACGACGGAGCTCGTATGCGAGGGGATAAAATTGCATAAGCTTTCCCAAGCCGCTGCGTTGGTGTTTGGAAAAACGCTGTCGGCGATGACCTTTATGAGCGCGTGCTTGAAGGAAGAAACGGGAGAGGTATCCCTTTCCGTGAAAACGGAGGGCACGGGCGAGGAAATCGGGGTTTCGGGCAACCGTCGCTTGCATTTGCGCGGCTTTATCGCCAACCCCGCCGCCACGGGCACGGAAAGAGAGGTTTTGGGCGAGGTCGGCTCGCTTACGATTATTCGCGACGACGGGTATAACCGTCCGTTCGTGGGGGCTTGCGCTTTTCCCCAAAACGGGGGCGTGGACGAGGCGTTCGAGGAATACTACCGTATCAGCGAACAGCTCCCCACTTACCTTGCCACGGCGGTAAAATTCGACGAAACGGGCGCGCTTGCGTTCGCGGGAGTCGCCGCTTTGCAGCCGTTGCCCTTTGCCGACGAAGCCGTCTTAAAAAAGACGCGGGAAGCCCGTCTTGACGAGCTCCTTGAAAGGGTTGAACGATGCGGCGTAGAGGAGAGTGTGACCGCGTTTTTTACGCCCGATTTGGCGGTGTGGGAAATGCGGGAAGCAAAGTATCAATGCAACTGCTCGCGAGAATATCTCACGCGCGTGCTCGTGTCGCTGGGCGAAACGCAAATGCGGCAGATCATACGCGAGGACGGCGCGGTGCGGGTGCATTGCCATTATTGTAATACCGATTACGAGTTTACAGAAGAGGACGCGGATAAACTGTTCGCGCAAGGAAACGAAAAAAATGAAAGACGCAAAGATTGCAAAAATTGATTTCAGCCGTTCACGGCTCGCCGCGCAAGCGGATAAATACTACAACGAAGGCAACTATCTTGCCGCACTTCGGCTTGCATACAAGGAATTGTCCATTTACGGCGGAGACGGGGACGTCTACGCGCGTTTGTCGGATATATACGAAATGATGGGCTTGCACGCCTCGGCAATCAACTGGTGGTACCGCTTTTTGGACGAAGCGGAGGACGAGGACCTTCCCGACATCTACGAGGGGCTTGCCGTCAATTATCTGAATATGGGCAACGAAACGCAATCGGCGTATTATTATAACCGTTTGGTAGACGCCGATGAAACGCTGCCCGAAGAAACGAAATTCGATATCGCGCAAACCTTTTCCAAGAATAAGCGTAGCGATTTTCGTTTCGTGTACCCGCCTGACCTTGCCGATTATTCCAAGGAAATGGACGCGGGCTCGGCGGCGTTGAAAGCGGGGGATTGTAAACGCGTAATCGAGCTTTTATCGACGGTGGAAAAGGGTGCAAAGGACTATGCCGCCGCGCGGGAAATGCAATCTATCGCCTATCTTTTGGGCGGCGATACGCAAAACGCGAAAAAGGTTTGTGAAGAACTTTTGGCAGACGACCCCAACGACGTGCGTATCTTGGCGACGCTCGCCGCGGTGTATATGGAAGAGGGCAACGCGGAAGAAAGCCGCGCGATTGCCTTGCGCTTGTGCGATATTCCTTTGACGAATACGGACGATATCTATAAAGTCGCCACCGTGTGTTGTGAAAACGACTTGCACGAACAAGCGTATTTTAAGTTCGTCGAAATGGAGAAAAAACTCCCTTACGATGGAAGAATGTTGTATTTTAAGGCGGTTGCGGCGTATAAATGCGGTATGATAGAGGAAGCGGAAAAGACGTTTGACACCCTTTGCACCGTCTATCCCGACGCGGAGGTCGCCAAATACTACTTGCGCGGTATTCGCGCGTATAAAGCGGAAATAGAAAACGGGAATGAAAACGCGGAAAAACCGCCCGAACCCAACTATTTCTATCATCTGCCGCAAGAGGAACGCGAATTGCGTTGCCGTCTGCTCGTGCGTATCGGCGAAAGCGACGACGAGGAATCACAGCTCTTTGGGTTGCTTGCGAGCGGGGACGGGTATTTCCGTTGGTGCTTCGACGAAATGGACGGCACTGACCACGATTTGCAATATCTCGCGCTCATTACGGCGGAGCGCGTCGGCGACGACGAGTTTATCCGCGAGGTGATGCTGGATTGTGAGGTGGTGGACGTTTTGAAAATCGAAACGTTGCGTATGCTGTTCGAGCGCAACGAGGAAATGGAAATCGGTATCGTGCTTTACCATCTTTACCGCCGTTTGACGCTCTTGCCTATTAAGATCGGCAGAAAACGCCGTAAACGCTTTATCGAAGCGTACGCAAAGGTTGCTTCTAAATTTGCCATAATCAGCGACGCACACGCCAGAAAAATCAAGGAAGCGGCGGAAAAGCTGTATTGCGCGCTCAAAGAAAGAGAAAAGCTGGATTTAATCGACAATTCCGACGATTGCGCTTGCGCGATTTTGCTCTTTTCGGGCTTAAAGGAAATGCACGGCGACGTAGCGGCGATCGCTTCGGCGTTCGACGCCGAGCCTGAAAAGGTGATGGCTTTGCTCGCGGCGGCGAGAGGCGAAAGACCTACAAAAACCAACGAGGACGCGTAAAGAATGAAGCTCATTGATTTTGACGGACTGTTTGACGAGAAGCTCACACAGTTCATGGAAGAAAATAAAAACAAATACACCGAAAAGCAATGGGAGGATATCATTCCCAAGCTGTATAAAAAATTCGGCGATACTTACGTTGCAAAGGTAAAATGCACGCCCAAGGAATATTACGCGAAAATGTCGAACGGCGAGCTCGTCGATACCTTGCGCGCGCATTTGCGGGAGGACGTTCCCACGCCTGAATTTTTATGCACGGAAATCGAAAGCCGCGATTTGACCGAGGCGTTATTGCCTATGCTTTTCGACGAGGATACGGGCGCGGTTTCGTACGCAATCAATTTGATCGGCGACGATTCCCGCGCGTTCGACACCTATTTCACCCTTTTGTCCGAAAACCTTGCGGACGAGGACGTGCGAAGCGATATTGCGGATATATTCCGCTTGCACGCGGACGAACAAAAGGAACGCTTTTTGGCGGCGTACGCGGACGGCGTGGCAAAGGAATACGCTTTGGAAATCCTCTCCCGCGTCAAAATGCGCGACGAACGCGTTTTCGAGCTTTTGCTCGCGGCGTTCCGTTCGGGCGAAGAAACGCCTATGCGCGCGGGCTATCTTGCCGCATACGGCGACGAACGCGCGCTTCCTTATCTAATGGAAAAGATAGAGGATAAAACAATCGGCTTTATCGAGTTTCAAGAGCTTAAATACGCAATCGAGGCTTTGGGCGGCGAATACGACGAGCCGCGTTCCTTTGAGGACGATAAAGATTATCTCGCCGTGGAAGCCGCGGCAAGCCGCGTAAAAACGGACGAGCCGAGGTCATAAAAAAGGTAATAAGTGGATTTTTCCCCGCATATAGTAAATCGTACGAGATTTGCTTGCGGGGATTTTTTTATAAAATAATATGCTATCCGCGCAATCACGATGGGAGGTCGTTGATGGAAAATTACAGCGTATATGAAGACATTGCAAATCGCACGGGCGGAGATATTTACGTGGGTGTAGTAGGTCCCGTGCGTACGGGTAAATCCACCTTTATCAAGCGTTTTATGGAAACACTGGTATTACCGCTTGCGGGGGAGAAGGAGCGCGCGGTGATGACGGACGAATTGCCGCAATCGGCGGCAGGGCGTACCGTAATGACGACCGAGCCCAAATTCGTGCCCGCAAAAGCGGCGAAAATCGCCGTTGCCAAGGGCGCGGAAGCCGCCGTTCGCCTCGTGGATTGCGTAGGTTTTGCCGTAGAGGGCGCGAGCGGTTTTGACGAGGACGGTACGCCGCGGCTGGTTAAAACGCCTTGGCAGGAAGAGCCTATGTCCTTTGAACGGGCGGCGGAGCTTGGCACGCAAAAGGTCATTCGGGAACATTCTACGATAGGGGTTTTGGTCACGACGGACGGGAGCATTACCGACATTTCGAGAAACGGATATTTGGCGGCGGAAGAGCGCGCGGTAGCCGAGCTCAAAGCCATCGGCAAGCCGTTCGTAATCGTTTTGAACTGCCGCGAGCCGCTTATGCAAACCGCGCTCAAAGACGCACTTTCCGAAAAATACGGCGCACCCGTGCTCGCGCTCAACGTCGAAAAAATGGGCGAAGCGGAGCTGACGCAAGTTTTGCAGACGGCGTTATTCGAATTCCCCGTCGCGTGTATCGACGTGAAAATCCCCAAATGGCTGCAATCCTTCCCCGAGGACAACGCGACGGTGCTTTCCTTGCTTGCCGCTTTGAAAAAAGCCGTGCCGTCCATCAGCAAAATGCGTGATTGCTTCGCGTTGGAAACGCTCTTTGAGGAAAATTCCGATTTTGTCAATCCACAGGAATTGAAAATGGATTTGGGCAAGGGCACGGTGGAGCTTACCGTTGAGGCGAAGGAGGGCTTGTTCTATCGCGTGATGAGCGAGGCTTGCGGCGAAGCCATCGACGACGATTTGCAGCTTATGCGGTACGTGCAAACGCTTGCCGAGGTGAAAAAGGGCTACGATAAGGTCAAGGACGCGCTTGCGGAGGCGGAGAAGAACGGGTACGGTATCGTATATCCCGATTCGAGCGATTACGAGCTGCAAAAGCCTCGGCTCGTTAAAAAAAGCGCGGGTTACGGCGTGCATTTCCAAGCGAACGCCACCAGCTATCATATCGTCAAGGTGGGCGTTTCGGGCGCGGTCAGCCCCATTATCGGCACCAAACAGCAGGGCGAGGATTTTGTCGGGGAAACCTTGCAGGCGTACGAGGCGGGAGAGAGCGTTTGGGAAACGAATATTTTTGGAAAGTCCTTGCGCGCGCTGCTCGCCGACGAGCTTTCGGGAAAGAGCAACGCTATGCCCGTGGAATTGCGCCGCAAAATGCGCCGCGTGATCACGCGTATCGTCAACGAGGGTAAAAACAATATTTTGTGCTTGCTTTTTTAAGCGGGAATAAAAGGATATAAAAACGGGCATACTTTTTACAAATTCCGAGCGGAGGATTTCGTATGAGTAAATCGTCGAAAAGTAAAAAGGACCGAGTACCGAAAATTACGGAGGAAGAATATACGCAATACGTAAATGCGTTAAAAGCGACGGGGCAGGTATGCGTTCAAGACAATAAAACGACGGCTGTCGCCGCCAAAACCACAGTTGAATAAAAAAAGCGAGCCGTTCGAAGTTTTCGAACGGCTCGTCATACTATAAAGGAATAAACCGAACCCGCCTCAAAAGCGTCTTTTCGGCTCTTTCCCGCTCGTCGTCATTATAATACGGGAAGTATTATTGTTTCCTCCTCGCGAAAAATAGCTCGAAAATACGTCTTTTGAGGTGCGAAGCAATTTTCAGTAGCCGAATTTTAGCGGTAGACGAGGCGAAAGCCGAAGGTCAACAACGGTTTATCAAGGCTTTCAACGCTGTATGGCGCAAAATTCGGCACTCAAAATCGGGTTGGGTTTATTCCTTTATAGTATCGTTTACAAAAAAGTTTTTTTGTGCATACTATGATTATAAAGCAAAAAAAAGGAGAGATTTGCCCATGAATCCGTTTGAAGAAAAACCGCAATCTATTGAGAAAGCTCTGCAAAACTGGCAGGAAATGTATCCCAAGCCCTACGATAAGCGGGAGGTGGACCCCTACACCAAGACCCGCATTATTTTAATGAACGGCACGGAATACGAAGCCAACTGGTTTTCTCATCAATTTGCCCGTCATACAAACGATAGCGACTTAAAACGCGACCTCGCGCTCACGCGAGAGGTGGAAAAACAGCAACAGCTGAAAATTTCCTTGCTCAAACCGCAAAACGAAAGTATTTTGGAACACACGATCGGCTACGAACAGCTTGCCGTCGACCTTACGGCGGAGCTTGCCAAGCGCGAGCTGGATTGTCACGTCAAAAACGCGTTGGATTTCGCGCTGCTGGAAGATTTCGACCATTTGTACCGTTACGCTAACCTTTTGGAAATGGAGCAAGGCATATACGCGGAATGGCTGGTAGGCAGATATACGGAGATTATGCCGGGGCGGCCTACGATTTCCCATCACCGTTATCCCAAGGATAACGTGCGTAGTGCAATCGATTCCAAGACCGCCGACGTACAAACGGTGCTTAATGCTATGATAATCACCGCCGCCGAACAGCAAACCATGAACTATTATATGAATGTGGCGACCTTCGCGTATTCGGATATCGGGCGTAGGCTCTATCAAGAAATCGGACTCGTGGAGGAAGAACACGTTACGCATTACGAGTCCTTGCTCGACCCCAACGCCACTTGGCTGGAAATGCAGCTTTGGCACGAATACACCGAATGTTATTTGTACTGGTCGTGTTATATGACGGAAACGGATTCCCGCATTAAAAAATTCTGGGAACAAAATTTGGAGTTTGAAATCTCGCATTTGCATAAAGCGGTCGAGCTCTTGAAAAAATACGAGCATAAGGACTGGCAGGAGGTTATTAAAGAGGGCACTTTCCCCGCGCCGATTGCCCTGCACGAGAATATCGATTACGTGCGTAAGATTTTGGGCGAAACGGTGCAATACACGACGCAACGCGACGCTTACAAAAAGGTGCGGGAGCTTCCCGCGGACGCGGATTTCTTCCGTTTCCAAAATATCACTAACCCCACGACGGGTATCGTTCCCTCGCATTGCGTAATCGAACAGTATATCCGCCGTCACGGCGCGGATTATCGGTATCAGGTCGCGCCGTCGCCCGTACCCGAGCTCCGCAACCGTCGGCAGGATAACACCTCTGTCGGGCGCAAAGCGGACGCGGCAGATTCCACCAAATTTTTCTGTAATAAGGATTAAAAAAAACCGCGCTTAACGGGTTCGTTAAGCGCGGCGCATTTTTTGTTTTTTAATTTTTCTTGTCGTCGTCCTTTTTGGGCGGCTCGGCAAGCGTGAACCCGTAATCGATATTCGGGTTTCCCGCAAGTAAGGCGCGCACGAATTTCTCATTCCATTCGGGACAAAGCGACAGCACCATATATTCCTCGCCGAAATACACCGTCAATTTCTTTGCGTCCGAATCCAACAAAACGGAAGTGATGCTTTTTATCGCGAATTTGCTTTTGACGAAGCCGTATTGCGTGATAAAGCTCTCGTTTGTTACGATATACTGTGATTTGCACAATATCGCGGTGACGAGCACGATACAAAACAGACATACGGCAATCAAGAACGGGGATTTGATATAATCGGTAAATTCGTATAATCCCTCGCTGACGATACGCCATACGGATAAACCTATCCCCGCCGCGCAAAGTACGTATATCGCAATGCAAACGGCGATAATGGGTTTGGTGAATTGAATTTTGAAATATTCCGCCGACTTGGGCGCGTTTTTGTTTTTCATACCGTTATTATACCACGCGGAAAAAGAAAATGCAACCGTAAAAAATAACTTTCTTGCAAACGCCGAAAAAATTTCAAAAAGAGGCGGGCGCGATACTTGCAAAAATAAAATAATTGTTATATAATAATAAACGTTATGGAAAACGCAATCACGGAAGAAAACAAAGCCAAGGAATTAGAGACAAAACAATTCAAGAAAATGACGCAAACGCCTATTCCGCGTTTGATTATAGGGCTGGGTATTCCCACTACTTTGAGTATGATGGTCACCTCCCTTTACAACCTTGCGGACACCTATTTCGTGTCTTTAATCGGCAACGACGCGGTGACGGCGGCGGTCAGCAATTTGCTCGCGCTGATGTCCATTATTCAAGCTATCGGCTTCACGTTCGGTATGGGCAGCGGGAGTATTATTTCAAGACTGCTTGGAAAACACGATAAGGACGGTGCGGACAAAGTGGCGTCCTCCTCCTTTTTCATTGCTTGTGTCAGCGGGGTTTTGATTCTGCTGGTAGGATTTATTTTCTTGACGCCGCTTATGCAGTTGTTCGGTTCAAAAGCAGACGACGTTTTGGAATATTCCCGACAGTATGCGCGGTTTATCCTCATTTCCGCACCCTTCATGTGTATGTCGTTCGTGATGAACAACGTGCTTCGCGCGGAGGGGAAAGCGGTCTTGTCTATGATAGGATTGATTATCGGCGCACTTATCAACGTCGTTCTCGACCCCATTTTAATCTTTGCGTGCAATATGGGTGTTACGGGCGCGGCACTCGCCACCTGTTGCAGTCAGATTATCAGCTTTTGCGTGCTGTTGTTTATGTTCCTTTCGGGGAAAACGATCGTACGGCTGAAAATAAGCGCGATTTCCCGCAAATTCTCCGTATACGGCGACGTGATCGCTACGGGCTTACCCTCCTTTTGGCGGCAGGTTCTCGCCAGCCTTTGCACCGTCTTTTTGAACGGCGCGGCGTTTGACTACGGCGTGTTGCATTACGGCGTAGAAGAGGGAGGCAAGGCGGCGCAAGCCTCGTTTGGCGTGGTACAGAAGGTGTTTATGCTTGCTTTTTCGGTGTCGCTCGGGATAGGGCAGGGCTATCAACCCGTTTTGGGTTACAATTACGGTTCGAAACGCTTTTCCCGCGTAAAGCAGGCTTATTTATTCACGCTTGGTTTTTCCGTTGCGCTTATGACGGCGTTTGCGACCGTTTGCGCGATTTTCGCGCCCAACGTTATGCAGATGTTCAGTCTTTCCGAATGGGCTACGGAGATCGGCACGCTGTCCTTGCGATTGCAATGTATCGGTATGCCGCTGTTGCCGCTCAACTTTATGGCAAGCATCACCTATCAAGCGGTGGGCAGTAAGATAGCCGCAAACGTTTTGTCCGTGTCAAGACAAGGCTTGTTCTATATCCCCGCGGTACTCGTTTTGCCTTCTCTTTTGCAGCTTTTCGGGGTGCAATGCTGTCAAACGGTTTCAGACGTTTTTTCCTTCCTGTTCGCAATACCCTTTACGATTGCCTTTTTCCGCTCCTTGAAAAAGCAAGAAGCGGAATACGAGGAGCAAAAAGCGGCAGGGCAGGTATCTGACGAAGAGGAAATCGTCACCTTTAAGGAGGAAATTTACGATTAAAGCTTCCTGAAAATTCAACTTGCGTTTTTATATTATTCGTATATTAACCCGTCAATTCGCCAAAAATAAGAAGGTGAAAGGACGGGTTAAAAAAATGGAATGGGATAAAAACGAATTTTTGAAGGAATTTGACTATCTTTTACGCGTGGAAGCGGACAGGACGGACGTAAAGGGACGTTATAACGCGCTTTCCAAGGCAGTGATGGCGCGCTTGCGCGAGGACTGGGACGCGTGTACGCGCGAGAAAACCCGCCGTTGCGGGTATCTTTCCGCGGAGTTTTTGATAGGCAGAACGATTTTTTCTAATTTGCTCAATCTCGGAATTTTACAGGATATAAAAGAAATTCTTGCCGTGCGGGGAATAGATATCAACGAGTTTGAAGAGGTGGAGGACGCCGCGCTTGGCAATGGGGGCTTGGGGCGGCTTGCCGCTTGTTTTTTAGAAAGCGCGGCAACGCAAAATATACCCTTGGACGGCTACGGCTTGCGCTATCGCTACGGTCTTTTCAAGCAAAGCTTTGAAAACGGTTTTCAAAAAGAGGAAGCGGACGATTGGCTGCAATGGGGGGACCCGTGGAGCGTACGCAAGGAAGCAGAACGCGTGCGCGTGGATTTTGCCGATTTTTCCGTGTATGCCGTGCCGTACGATACGCCCGTAATCGGTTATCAAAACGGCGTAATCAACACCCTTCGCCTTTGGCAGAGCGAGCCGACCACACCCTTTGATTTTTCAGCCTTCGACGAAATGCGGGGCGACGAAATCGCGCAAAACGACTTCCGCGCCAAGCAAATCACCGCCGTTTTATACCCCAACGATAATACCGACGAGGGAAAAATTTTGCGGCTTCGTCAGCAATATTTTCTCGTTTCCGCTTCTTTGCAATCGCTGTTGAAAAAGCACGAGCAGGCGGGCAGGTGTTTAACGAAGCTTGCGGAAAGCTTGGTTTTGCAGCTCAACGATACCCATCCCACCCTTGCCGTGCCCGAGCTTATCCGTCTTTTGAAGAAGGAGGGTATTGCCTTTGATAAGGCGGTGGAGCTTTGCCGTTCGATTTTCCGATTTACCAACCATACCGTTATGAGCGAGGCGCTTGAAAAATGGCGCGGGGAAATGGTGCGCGCGATTTTGCCTGATATTTGGGATATTTTAGAGGAATTGCAAGCCTATGCAAGCAAAGAGGGGCTGGACGAGGATAAGCATTACTTGATTAAAGACGATACGGCGTATATGGCGAATATCGCGATTTATGCGGGCAGCAAGGTCAACGGCGTAGCGGAGATACACACGGGTATTCTCAAACGCGAAACCTTCCGCGAGTGGTATACGCTCTACAAAGACAAATTCGAGAACATCACCAACGGCATCACGCCGCGGCGTTGGTTTTTGCTCAATAACCCAAAAATGGCGGCGGAGATAACCGCGCGTATCGGTAAGGGTTGGGAAACGGAGCTTACCAAGCTTGAAGGGATAAAGCCGTATATTCAAGACGAATCGTTCAGACGTCGGTTTTTGGAAATCAAAAAGGAAAACAAACGTCGGCTCGCCGACTATATCG
Source organism: Candidatus Scatosoma sp. (assembly GCA_045576335.1). GTDB lineage: Bacteria > Bacillota > Clostridia > Christensenellales > Borkfalkiaceae > Scatosoma. Next base: position 20,579 of record JAZNGH010000052.1, on the reverse strand, counting down.
CCCGCCGCGAGGGCGTGGAAATTCCCGAGGACTTTATTTTCGATATACAGGTCAAACGCTTGCACGAATATAAACGTCAGCTTCTCAACGCCTTTTCCGTGCTCCGTATCTATCACGGCGTAAAGAGCGGAGAATACAAGCGTTTTAAGCCCACGGCGTTCATCTTCGGCGCAAAAGCCGCGCCAGGGTATTTCAACGCAAAAGCCGTGATCAAGTTTATCAACGAAATCGCAAAAACGGTCAATAGCGATCTTGCCGTCGCGGATAAGCTTCGCGTAGTGTTCGTGCAAAATTACAACGTTTCCTACGCAGAAAAAATCGTTTGCGCGGCGGACGTTTCCGAGCAAATCTCTATGGCAGGTATGGAGGCAAGCGGTACGGGCAATATGAAATTTATGCTCAACGGCACGGTGACTTTGGGTACGCTGGACGGCGCGAACGTCGAGATATGCGAGGAGGCGGGACGGGAAAACAATTATATTTTCGGAGCGACGGTCGAGGACGTACCCAAGATAAAGCGAGCGTATAATCCGCATACAATCTTGGAAAAAAGTCCCGATTTAGAACGGGTTGTCGAAACGCTTGTAGACGGTACTTTTCAAGACGAAACAGGCGCGCTCAAAGCCGTTTACGACAGCCTCTTGACGGGAGAAGAGCCTGATAAATATTTGGTTTTATACGATTTTGAGGATTATTTGCAGACGAAATTGCGTTTGAATATGGAGTTTGGCAGCGAGGCGTTCACGACAAAATGCTTGAACAATATGGCAAACGCGGGGAAATTCTCTGCTGACCGTTCCGTACGCGAGTACGCCGAAAAAATTTGGCAAATATAAGCAAACAGCCCCATATGGGGCTGTTTTGTTTTCAATGCTTTTGCAGTTTTCTATATTGTAGGGGTGTAAAGCCCGTAAGCTTTTTGAAGGCTTTGGAAAAATAATTAGGGGAATCGAACGCGAGCTTGTCGGCGATTTGCGTGACGGAAGAATTGCTATCGCGAAGCATTCGCTTGGCGCGGTCGATTTTCAGCTGTGAAAAATAGGTCATCACCGAACGGTTCGTCGCCTTTTTGAACTGCTGAAAAATATACGATTTATTATAATTGAGCGCAAGACACACGTCCGCAACGGTCAAGCGTTCGTAAATATGCGCTTTCAAAAAGCGTATCGTTTGTTCCGCCACCCGTTCGCCCAGCTTTTCTTGCGGCAAAAATATGGCTTCGGGGTCTTCTTTTTCCGTTTCGTCACGCATTAGATTGACGAGCAAAATTTCCAAATAATTTTTAATGAGTTGTTGCCCGCCCAAAGTGGGGTGTGCGAGCAGCTTCATTTTTTTTAGCATCGGATCGGAGAAGGGCAAATCGAACGTTTTTTTGCTTTCTTCAATAATCGAATAGGCAAGGCGTAGGAAATTATGGTTTGCTTTAATTTTTTTATTTTCAAAAAACCGTACGGCTTCGCTTTTACAAACGAAGGACGCAATAAAGACGTTGGGCGCGCTCTTTCCGTTGGCGCGGAGCGAATGTACCTCTCCCGGTTTATGAAAGAGTAGTTCACCTTCCGCAAGCGTAATGTCTTTTCCGTCTGCCATACATACGACGCTTTCTTTGTCCGCGTATACCAGCTCCCAAAAATCGTGTGATTCTATGGGAGCGACGAAGTTTTTGTCAAATTCAAAATAGTGAATGGTGACGATTCGATTGATTACGAGCAAATTTTCAATTTTGTGTTTGTAATACCGCTTATTCATACCTATATCATACCACGAAAGTCCGTTTTGTGTCAATTCATTTCACCCATTTTTTTCTTGTGGAATATTTTACTCTTTTTGCAGACTTTGCGCCATTGAAATTTGCGTAAATATATGATACAATAAATAAAAAACAAGGAGAAGGTAAAAAATATGAGAATATTAGCGGTTGGCTGTCATCCCGACGACGTGGAAGTGGCTTGTTCGGGAACGTTGGCAAAATGCGTAAAGCGCGGTGATAAGGTAATCGTCTGCCACGCATCAAGCGGTAATTTGGGACACGTCGTAATTCCACCCGATGAGCTCAAAATTATGCGCGCGGAAGAAGCGAGAAAAGCGGGCGCAATGGCAGGTATCGAGGTCATTTACGGCGGTTTTGACGATTTGGAAATTTTCGACAACAACAAAGAGGCGCGTGATAAGATGGTGGACGTTATCAAATACGCAAACCCCGACGTAATCATCACGCACGACCCCAACGACTACATGCCCGACCACACGGCGGTTTCGCGCCTCGTGTTCGACGCGAGCTTCACGGCGACCTTGCCCAACTATAAGAGCAAATACAAAGACCCTGCAAAGCTCGTACCTATTTATTATATGGATACGCTGGCAGGCGTGGGCTTTAATCCCACCGACTACGTAGACGTGACGGACGAAATCGATTTGAAAATCCAGATGCTGGAATGTCACGCAAGCCAGCTCGTTTGGATGCGCGAGCACGACGGTATCGATTTTGCGGATATGGTGAGAACGTGCTCCCGTTACCGTGGCTATCAATGCGGTGCGGAATACGCCGAAGCCTTCCGTCAATGCCAAGTATATTTGAAAGGCACGACCAAGCGTTTATTGCCCTAAAAAAGAGAGGAAATAACTATGAAAATCAAATTTTGTGTAATCGGGGCAGGCGGAATTGCGGACAGAAGAACGATTCCCGCAATCCTTAAAGACGAGGGGTGCGAGCTGGTAGCCGTTATGGACAGAGTTGCTCCCGTAGCCGAGGCTATCGGTAAAAAATACGGCGTGCCCTATTTTTCGGACGAAGCGGAAATGATCAAAGCGGTAGAATGTGATGCGGTGTATATCGGTACGCCCGTTATGTGTCACTACGAGCAGGCAATGACTGCGCTTTCATTCGGTAAGCACGTATTCGTGGAAAAGCCCGTTGCTATTACGGCAAAGGAAGCAAGAGCGCTTGTGGATGCATTCAAAAAGGCGGGCAAGCAAATCACGATCGGATATATGATGAAGCATCATAATTTGCACGAGCAGGCAAAATCGCTCGTAGTAAACGGTGAAATCGGACAGGTCAACGACGTGCGCGCGCAATTTTCTTGCTGGTATCCCGATATCGCGGGGGCTTGGCGGCAGAAAAAATCGCTTGGCGGCGGCGGGGCGGTTATGGACCTTGGCGTGCATTGTATCGAGCTTATCGAAAACGTGCTTGACGACGAAATTGAGGACGTCAAGAGCTTCTATTCCACTCGTACCTTTTCCTACGAGGTCGAGGACGGCGCGGTGATTATTTTCAAAACCAAAGGCGGTGTTTTGGGACATATCGACGTGAATTTCAACGTTCCCGACAACGCTTCGGAAAGCAAATTCGAGCTGTACGGAAGCAAAGGTTATATCGTTTGTAAGGGTACGCTCGGACAAGAGGAAACGGGAACGCTTGCGCATTTATACGCACCGCAAGGCGATTATTCGGCACAGCAGAACCGTACGACGAACGAGCCGATCGTTTATACGGGCGGCGGCGCGGATCTGTATCAAAAGCAGCTTCACCTGTTCTGTGATACGCTCCGTAGCGGCAAACCCGATTATTTCTACGCCGACCGTGCGGTGCAGGTGCAGGAAATCGTAGATAGAATTTATAACGAAAAATAAAAAATAAGGAGATAAACAATTATGAACTTTAATTCGACAGTAAAAGGAAGTGCCTTGGAAGGCTTTTATCCCGCAGGCTGGGATTTCGACAAGATTGACGCTTGTATCGACGCGCCCGAAAAAGTAACGGAAAGACAGGCGTTCTGGAATAAGGATTTCACGCCCGTACAATGCGAGGGCTTGGCGGAATTTGAAACCTATATGGGTCACGAAATCGCTATGCAAATCAAGCTTGCAAAGGAAAGAAAGGAGCAAATTGCTTTCATTCTTCCCGTAGGTCCTATGGGTATGTATAAATGGGTGGTGTATTTCCTCAACGAATGGAAGGTTGCTTGCGACCACGTACATACCTTTAATATGGACGAATGGGCGGATTCTGAGGGCAACACCCTTGCTCCCGACAATTCGGGTGCATTCCAGTACGCAATGGAACAGGCTCTTTTCAACCCGCTTGGCGAGTTGACCGTTCCCAAAACGCAAAGAAACTTTGCGACGAAAGAAAATCTGCCCACCTACGCGGATAAAATCGCCGCGCTCAAAAAAGCGGGTGCAAAGCTCGTTCTCGTTTACGGTATCGGCAGAATGTGCCATATCGCGTTCTGGGAACCCCAGTTTGCGGGCGAATACGCAAGCGAAGAGGAATGGAAGAAGCAAACGCACAGAATCGCGGCAAAAATCCATCCCTTGACGGTAGAACAAAACGCGTATACGAGCTTCAAATCGAGAACGACGCTCGTGCCTTGCCGCGCGAATACGATCGGCCCCGGCTTGTTCTTGCAGGCTGATTATGCAATTGGCGGTGCGGACGGTACGCTTGGCAGAGGTATGCAATGGCAGGGTATGTCCCTTTGGATGACGCTTCGCCACGGCACGACGCCTTGGATTACTTCCTCGTATATCCCCACGCTTGCGGGCAAGCTGTTCTTCTTGAAAGACCTTGCAGGTCCGCTCGTTGCGGAATGTAACTAATATGGAAAAGGGTATTGCGGTTGCGGGGAGCGTCCTCGTAGACAAAATCAACGAAATTTCCGCCTACCCAAGTGTTGGCGAACTCACGCAAATCCACCGCGTAAGCAAAGCGGTGGGCGGTTGCGTGCCCAACGATAGCGTGGACTTAAAACGTATGGACGACAGCCTCACCGTGAAAGCGGTGGGGCGCGTCGGCGACGACGAGGACGGAGCGTTTGTGAAAGAAACGCTGCAAAGCTACGGCGTGGATACGAGCGGGCTTAAAGCTTGCGAGCAGCGGACGAGCTTCACCGAGGTTATGAGCGTGGCGGGCGGTCAGCGTACCTTTTTTACGTACGCGGGCGCGAGCGCGGACTTTGGCGTTGACGATATCGATTTCGACGCGTTGGACGTGGATATGCTGCACCTTGGGTATTTCCTGCTGCTTAATAAGGTAGATAACGGCGACGGGGAAAAAATCCTGAAAAAGGCGCAAGAACGGGGGGTAAAAACCTCTATCGACCTCGTCAGCGAAAATTCCGAGCGGTATAAATTGGTGCTGCCCTGCCTTGCGTATACGGACAATTTGATTGTCAACGAAACGGAAGCGGGGAAATTGGCGGGGATAGAGCCGAAGGACGAAAACTTGCGCGCGATTGCCGAAAAATTAAAGGCGTACGGCGTAAAAGAGCGCGTAATTATTCATACGCCCTCGCTTGGCGTGTGCTTGTCGAATCGCGGATTTTCTTGCGTTCCCTCCTATCAGCTCCCCGACGGCTTTATAAAGGGCACGACGGGCGCGGGCGACGCGTTTTGTTCGGGGGCTTTGCTTCAAATTTATCGCGGAGCGACGGACGAAGAAATCCTTGCGTTTGCTTCCGCGGCGGCGGTCGCCGCGCTTTCGAGCGCAGATGCCGTAAGCGGTATGCGAAGCGAAAGAGAAATTAAAAAACTTTGTGAAAATTTTGAAAGGAAAAAATTATGCTTGTAAACTTAAAAGAAATCTTAAAAATAGCAGAAACGGACAAAAACGCAATCGGTATGTTCAACGCGACGGGCTTTGACAGCTTGCAGGCGGTGATCGGAGCGGCGGAGGAATTAAACCAACCCGTAATTATCGCGCACGCGGAAGTGCACAACGTGTATAACGATATCTCTATGGTAGGTCCTGCCATGATTGCGGTGGCAAAAGAAGCGAAGGTGCCCGTATGCGTACACCTTGACCACGGCACTTCGCTGGATATGATATACAAGGCTTTGCGCCTTGGCTTTACCTCGGTTATGATGGACGCGTCCGCGCTCCCTTACGAGGAAAATCTCCGTTTGACGAAAATGATAACGGAAGCTTCCCACGCAATGAACGTCAGTGTAGAAGCGGAGCTCGGTAGATTAGTCACGGGTGAAGCGGGCAGCGGCGAGGAAATGAAAGACGCGAAAGCGGAGGATTTCTATACCCGTCCCGACGAAGCGGAAGCGTTCGTCAAGGAAACGGGTATCGACGCGCTTGCAATCGCGTTCGGTACGGCGCACGGGTTTTATACCGCACAGCCCAAGCTTGACTTCGACGTGGTGAAAAATTGCGCGAAGGCGACGGGCTTGCCCCTCGTAATGCACGGCGGCAGCGGCGTGAGCGAAGAGGGCTTCAAAAAATCGATTGCCAACGGTATACGCAAAATCAATTACTATTCGTATATGTCCAAAGCGGGCTATACGGCGGCGAAAGCGGCGATTGAAGCGGGAAACACGAGCTATTTGCACGACGTGGAATACGCTGCAATGCAGGCAATGAAAGAGGACGTCAAAAAGGCGATTAAGGTTTTCAGCGGAAAATAATTCGTTTATCATTTCTATTTTTCCCCCGACGGCTACGGCTGTCGGGGGATTTTTTACGTAAAATTTACTCTTTTTATACTAAAATGTGATAGTTAGGAATACGAAAATGGCGTAAACTAATAACAGAAAATCAAAAGAAGGAGAAAAAAGAAATGAAAAAAGTAGGTATGCTCTTATGTGCATTGACGGCAAGCTTGGGTGTGTTGAGTGCAGCGGCTTGCGACGGGGAAAAGAACATTATGGTCGTTTCCCGAGAGGACGGTAGCGGTACGCGCACGGCGTTTGAGGAAATCGTGAAAAAGGACGGCGTGAAATTGCAGGATGCCACGCTTACGAGCGATATGGAAATGGCGGGGGAAACGGGCGTCGTTATCAGTAAAGTAGAAACGAACGCCACGGCAATCGGTTACGTATCGCTCTCCTCGGTGGGCGATACGGTGAAAAAGGTCAAGGTAAACGGTGTGGAGGCGACGGTGGAGAACGTGCAAAACGGCAGCTATCAGATGAAGCGTCCGTTCGTACTTTTGACCTCTACGCAATATACGCTTACGCCTGCGGCACAGGATTTCTTTCATTACTGTATGAGTGAGGAGGCGCGCGACGAGATAGAGGCGGAGGGCTGTATTTTATCGGATAGAACGCTTGGCGAGTATACCACGGCGATAGATACCTTACAAGGAACGGTAAAGGTGGAGGGCTCGACCTCTATGAAACTTTTGATGACGGCACTTATCGGCGAGTATAAAACGGTGCAGCCCAACGTAACGGTGCAAGCTACGTACAACGGCTCGTCCAACGGTAGAAGTGCGGTGCAGGAGGACACGACGGGCAGCACGGTAGGCATTGCCAGCTCGGCGAAAGCAAGCGATAAATACGACGAGCATACCCTGTGTCTGGATGCGATTGCGGTTATCGTCAATAAATCGAATACGCTGGACGATTTAAGCGTCGAACGGCTTTTCGATATCTATACGGGCGCGGTTGTCAAATTCAGCGAGATTAGATAATTATGGAAAAAACGAAAGTAAAAGAAAATATAAGCAGAGCGTTGTTCACGGCGGCGGCAATCGTGTGTATTCTCTCCGTGATTGCAATCTTTCTGTTTTTGGTTTTGGAAAGCGTGCCTGCCTTCAAGCAAATCGGCTTCTTCGACTTTATCTTTGGGGAATCTTGGAAGCCGAGTGTAGACGATAACTTGACGGGCGAGGTGACGGGAAGCTACGGCGTTTTCAAAATGCTCGTGGGTACGCTCCTTTCCACGGCGGGCGCGCTTTTCGTTGGGGGGACGGTCGGCTTTTTTACCGCCGTGTTCATCTCCCGCTTTTGTCCCAAACGGGCAAAAGGTGCGTTCAACACCGTAATCAACCTTTTGGCGGGGATACCCTCCGTTGTCTACGGTTTTTTCGGGATTTACGTGTTATTGCCGTTTTTAGGTTTGTTTTCGCCAAACGGGAGCGGCAGCGGGATTTTGGCCACCTCGCTCGTGCTGGGGATTATGATTTTGCCGACCGTGGTATCCCTTTCAAAAACCGCGCTGGACGCTGTACCGCAAAGCTATTACGAGGGCGCGCGCGCCTTGGGTGCAACGCATGAGGAAGCGGTGTTCCGCGTCGTCGTTCCCGCGGCGAAATCGGGGATTATCGCCTCGCTGATACTCGCACTCGGCAGAGCACTCGGGGAAACGATGGCGGTAAAAATGGTGGCGGGCAACGCCGTCAATTACCCCGAAGGCCTTTTCAAAAGCTTCCGCACGCTGACGGCGAATATCGTAATGGAAATGGGGTACGCGGGCGAGTTGCAAATGGGCGCGCTCGTCGCTACGGGCGTGGTATTGCTTTTGTTCGTGCTCGTCGTCAATCTGCTTGCAAAGCTGGCGACGGGGGATAAAAAGGAAACGGCGAACAAGCGAAAGAGGATAACGCCCTTTACGGGAATGGCGTATAAGCTGAAAGTAGAAAAGTTTGGGCTCTGCGTGAGCTGGATATGCGCGTTTTTGGCGGGCGCAACGCTCGTGTTTATCGTCGGCTGGGTCACCGTCAACGGCGTTTCCCATCTCTCGTGGGACTTCGTGTTCGGGAATTATTCCGTCGTCGATTACGCAAGATACACGCTCGGTCCGTCTATCGTGGCGACGCTGATGGTCGTGCTTTTGTCCATCGTAATCAGCGTGCCGCTCGGCGTTGCGACAGCCGTTTATCTGCACGAATACGCGAAGCGGGGAAGTATGCTCGTGCGCTTCGTGCGCGGGAGCGTGGACGTATTGAGCGGCGTGCCGTCTATCGTATACGCCTTGTTTGGTGCAATCACCTTTAAGGTATGGTTTGGCGGCAGTATATCTATTTTGGCAGGCTCGCTCACTGTTACCTTGATGCTGTTGCCGATTGTGATACGCTCCACGGAGGAAAGCTTAAAAACCGTTTCCGACGCATTGCGCGAGGGGAGCTTTGCCCTCGGTGCGGGGCGGGTACGAACGATTTTCAAAATCGTTTTGCCGGGGGCGTTGCCAGGGATTATTTCGGCAATCATTTTGGCAATGGGCAGAGTAATCAGTGAATCCGCGCCCTTTATCTACACTATGGGCAGCTCCATTCAGCCTATGCCGCAAGGATATACGAGCAGCGGCACGACGCTCGCGGTTGCACTTTACGGCTTTGCCAACGAGGGCAGGTATATGAACGAGGCGTACGCGACGGCGTTTGTCCTGATTGTCATTGTTTTGGGGCTTAATCTGCTTGCGGAGATAATCGGCAAAGGCTTAAACGGAAAATTAAAAGGAGAAAACAATGGAATACGGAAAAAGCGTAAGCGTTAAAAACGCCAACCTCTTTTACGGGGATTTTCAGGCGTTGAAAAATATCAATATTGAAGTACCCGAAAAACAGGTCACTGCCCTTATCGGGCCTTCGGGCTGTGGAAAATCGACTTTTTTGAAATGCCTGAACAGAATGAACGACCTAAAAAGCGAATGTAAGGTTTCGGGCACGTTCAAAATCGGCGAGGTGGATATATACGGTAAAATCGATTTGAACGAGCTGCGGAAAAACGTGGGTATGGTTTTCCAAAAGCCAAACCCGTTTCCTATGAGTGTATACGACAATATCGCATACGGACCGCGTACGTTCGGGATACGCAAAAGAGCGGAGCTGGACGAAATCGTAGAGCGTTCGTTGCGCTCCGCGGCAATGTGGGAGGAGTTAAAGGACCGCTTGCATAAATCCGCGCTCGGGCTTTCGGGCGGTCAGCAGCAACGCCTTTGCATTGCCCGCGCGCTCGCCGTAAAGCCGCAAATACTCTTGATGGACGAGCCCACTTCGGCGTTAGACCCCATTTCAACGGGAAAAATAGAGGAATTGATGGCGGAGCTGAAAAAGGAGCTTACCCTCTTAATCGTAACGCATAATATGCAGCAAGCGACGCGCGTTGCCGATAAAACGGCGTTTTTCCTGCTCGGCGAGCTCGTGGAATACGGCGATACCCGCGATATTTTCGCTTCGCCTAAGGACGAGCGGACGAAACGGTACGTTACGGGACGATTTGGTTAATATTTTTTTCAAGTGCGTAAAAAAATTTGCTTAAAATCTTGCGTTTTTGGAAAAAAACTTGTATAATGAAATAAGGGAGTATGAAAAATACGAATGAAGAATAAAGAAGTTATTTATATAGTAGAGGACGACGAGGGTATACAAGAGGTGTACGAGGGCGCGTTTGACGGCGTGTACGATACCCGCGCATTTGGCAACGCCAAGGACTTTTTCGAGGCGTTTTCCCGTGCACAGCCCGACCTCGTTATACTCGACGTGATGTTGCCCGATATGGACGGGTATACCATTCTCACGAAGCTTCGCGCGGTAAACGAACGCCTGCCCGTGATTATCGTCAGCGCGAAAACGGACGAAATCAGCTTTGTCAAGGGCTTGAACAAGGGCGCGGACGATTATATGGCAAAGCCCTTTTCCGTGCTGGAATTGCTTGCACGCGTGAAAACCAATTTGCGCCGTATGAAGCTGCATCAGGAACGCGCGGACGGCTTCGTCGTGGATAATAACACCTATAAAATCACGTTCAATGGCAAAGACCTTGCGTTGACGCTCAAAGAATTTAAGCTTTTGAAAAACCTAATCGGCAAATCGGGCGTTACGATTGAACGCGAGACGCTTTTTCGCGAGGTTTGGGGTGAGGACTTTTTGGGCGAAACGCGTACGCTGGATATGCACGTCGCTTCGCTCCGTGATAAAATTAAGGCGGCGGGCGGCGGCGAGGTAATCGTCACTGTACGCGGCGTAGGTTACCGCTTCGAGGGACAACGGCAATGAAAAAACGTTTGTTTATCGGTATTTTTTGCGTGTCGGCGTTTTGCGCGACGACCGTGTATTTTGCCGGACTTACGGGCGGCGGCGGGGGCGCGTACTTACGCAACGCGTTGCCCGTGTTTTTATGCGTTTTGGGACTTTCGGCGTTGCTTTCGCTTACGGTTGCGCGGGTAATCGGAGAGCGTGCGTCCCGCGATTATGCCAACGGCGTCAAGCAAATCAAGGAAAGCTTGAAAAGCTTGAATGTGGTTTTGGATAACGTTGCACAGGGTATCGTCGCCATGAACGGCAAAAACGAGCTGGTATTCGTCAACGCGAGCGTGTTGGAGATTTTTCGCGGCGGCAAGCGTACGTACGTAAACGAACTGTCGGCGTTGATTGACGACGAATCGCTTTGCGAGTTGATAACGGATAGGATAAAGGACGGGAAGCCCTTTTCCTTTGAATACGAATATCAAAGCAAGACCTACGCGGTGTCGGGAAGTACGATTGTGGCAACCGACCAAAAGGGCGAGATATCCCGTCTTTTGATTTTTACCGACGTAACGAGCGAAAAGCAGATGATTAAACAAAAGAGCGACTTTTTCGCTAACGCTTCGCACGAGCTGAAAACGCCGCTCACCGTTTTGCGGGGCTTGACCGAATTGCTGATGCAGGAAGAAACGCTAAACGAGCGCAGACAAAAGCAGGTGGGGCGTATACATAAAGAAAGTATGCGTATGACGAGCCTGATTGCGGATATGTTAAAAATCAGTAAGCTGGAACGCGGTGAAGCAGAAGAAGAGCGGGCGTATATCGACCTCCACGAAATTGCTATTGAAGCGGTGGCGGAGCTTTCCGAGCAGATGCGCGCGAAAAATCTTACCGCGACGGTGGAGGGCGCGGGCAAAGTCTTTGCCGACGGCGAAAAGATGTTCGAGCTTTTGCAAAACCTTTGCTCCAACGCCGTCAATTATAATAAGGAAAACGGCTGGATAAAAATCAGCGTCACGGAAACGGAAAACGCCGTCGCGCTGTGCGTTGCGGACGGCGGTATCGGTATTGAAAAGGAGCATTTGCCAAGGCTTTGCGAGCGGTTTTACCGCGTGGATAAATCCCGTTCGAAAAAGACGGGCGGCACGGGCTTGGGGCTTTCTATCGTCAAGCATATTTGCGCGCTGTACGGGGCAGAGCTTACCATTGAAAGCGAAATCGACGTTGGAACGAGCGTTTCCGTCGTTTTTGCAAAATAAAAAAAATCCACGGTGAAATGGAAGTGCCCCCAAAAGCTGGACGAGCTTTTGGGGGCACGTATCACACGCGGTGGTCAAACCGTTTTGCGCTGTACGTATTCTATGACGGCGTAATCGCTGAACGCCGATTTTTCTGATAAAAAGGCGTATACCTTTTCCCGTAGATTGATTTGCGCCTGTTTACCCGTCAAGCCTTCGTCGGGATAGATTGGATCGCTTACGTATACGGTAACGTTGGCTTTGCGAAAGCACGATAAAAACCCCTTGGGCTTGGAATACGCCGTGAAAAAAGCGATGACGGGTGCACCGTAGTGCACGGGATAGGCAAAGGACGTGCTTTCAAAGGGGCGTACGCCCGTATAGTAGGGCCAAATATGCGCTTCGGGGTAAACGGTTACGTTGCTTTTTGCGATTCCGTTTCGACGGCGTGCAAAAACGCTTTCATTCCGCTCCGCTTGGTCGGTACGGGTATTGCGCCCAGCATTTGCACGAGCGTTCTTAATCCCTTAATGGATACCGTATCCGCGGATACTATAATTTTATTGCGTCTTGGAAAAGAAATCAAATTCGGTGTAAACGCGTCGATAAAGCCGGTATGATTGCCGAATAAAAAACACGGCTTGTCCGCTTTTTTAACGCCTTTGCGGTTGACGAACTTTATTTGCAGCAAAACGACCGTATAAAACCAAACCAACGGTATTGCGATTACGTAATAGACGATCCAAGCAAAAAATCGCCAAATCGGATTTTTGCGGACGTAGGGGAACGTTTCGTCTACTTGCGTTTTAGAAATGTTCGTGCCTGCAAAATCGTCGTGTAGCGGATCGTCGTAATAAACGGTTTTTTCAGGAACGGCTTTTCTCACCACGCACCTCCAAAATCATTTCTTCCATACGCTTCATACATTCGTCTTGTCGAAAGGCGACGGCGTTTTCCAAATATTTTTTTTCGTATTCGGCGCGTTCTTGTGGGTGCTCTATCCAGTAATCGATTACCTTGGCAAGGCTTTTGGGGTTGCGGTTTTGAAAGATACATTTGTCGTCTAACGCAAACTCCTTCGTTGCGGAAAGGCGGGAATTTGATACGACCGTCAATTTTCCACACGCTACCGCTTCCAAGCAGGAAATACCTTCTAATTCAAACTCCGCTGGGTGGACGTACATATCCGCATAGTTCAAAACGTCGATAATTTCCGTTCGCGAATAAAGCTTGAAAATAGGGTATACGGGTAACTTTTGCGCTAATTTTTTATACGATTTTTCCTTGACGCCCTGCCCGCCTAAAATGAGCTGGATTTCATTCGCGTGCTTGGATAAGCCCACCGCCCGAATGAGCGTGTCTTGTGATTTTTCACGCGCGTAGCGTCCCGTTGAAAGAATAATAAATTTTTCTTTCAATGCGTCGGGGCGTTCCGCCGTCCGTTTTTGAACGTATTCGTGTACGCCGTTGGAAATCACGTAGGCGTTCGTGGATTGTTTTACGTTGTTTTCAAACGTTTGGCGAATAAAATCGGTGGGGTAGTGTACGGCGTCTACGAAACGGTAGAAATGCTGATAGATGTAGCGATACACTGCCTTGTTCAGCCAACGCACACTATTCAATTTCAAATAAGACGTAAAATTTTCCGCTTGCATATGAAAGCCCGCCGTGACGGAAATTCCCATTTTTTTCGCTATTTTTAAGGAGCACGTACCTAACCCGAACGGCAACATAATATGCACGTGATCCGCGCCGTTTAACGCGGCGGATACGACGTCTTCTTGCGGTTTTGATAACGTGACGCCTACTTTTTTCACGTATGCATCCAAAAGCTTTCCTAAATGGAGATTATTCACCACGTAGTAGCCTTCCTGTCCTTTTTTATCTTGGTCGGAACACAAAACGCGGACGGTATACCCCCGCGCTTTTAAGTAGCGTATTAAATTCATAGAAGCTATGGTTGTGCCATTGTTTTCTTCACCGAGCACGTCACAAACTACCGTTATAACCATTTTTTCTCCCGTGTGTAATATTTTTTTATGATTTTGTCATATACTTTTATGACATTTTAACACAATATAGAAAAAAAGTCAAAAGATAAAATGGTAAAAAGGAAATTTCTATAAAAAGAATTTTGACGAAAATGAAATCCGTCCCAAAAGCTTTGTCTTTTGGGACGGATTAGAGTATTTAGATATTTTTTAGCCGACGATTAAATTCACTAAACGACCTTTGACAATAATACATTTTTTAATCGTCTTGCCCGCAATCTGCTCGGCAATATCGGGTTGCGCTACAACCGCCGCTTGGATTTCTTTGTCCGAAAGCCCTTGGGCAATCATCATTTTTGCTTTTATCTTGCTGTTGATTTGTACGGCGTATTCCGTTTCGTCCTTGATAAGAGCCTGCTCGTTGACGAGGGGATAGCTTTCCAAGAACACGCTTTCCTTGTGACCCGCAATTTCCCAAAGCTCTTCGGCAAAGTGCGGCGCGAACGGCGCAAGCATACGGATAAGGTCGTCGATACATTGCGTATAGAACGCGACGTTCTTTTGCTCGTTCTCGTTGTCGTATTTTTGAATAGCGTTCACGTATTCCATAATACGCGCAACGGAAGTGTTGAAGGAGAATACTTCCACGTCGCGGGTAATATTCTTAACGGCGTAATTTTTCGCGTAATCAAGGTCCTTTTCCGCGGCGCGCATTTCGTTTACGCCGTGCTTTTCGGTGAGCGATTTGCGTACCGTTCTCTCTACGCGGTCGATAAATTTCGCCACCGATTTGATACCGTCGTCGTTCCAAGGCCCGCCCTCGGTGTAGCTGAAACCGAACATAAGATACAGACGGAAAATATCCGAACCGTATTCGTCGATATACACGTCGGGGGAGATGACGTTGCCGTGCGATTTGCTCATACGGTTGCCGTCAGGCCCTAAAATAATGCCTTGGTGTACGAGGCGCTTGAACGGCTCGCTGAAATTCACGTACCCCATATCCCGCAAAGCTTTGGTAATAAAGCGCGCGTACAGAAGGTGCATACAAGCGTGCTCCGAACCGCCCACGTATACGTCTACGGGCAGCATTTTATTGATGATTTCAGGCGAGAACGCTTGCTTGTCGTTGTGCGCGTCCGCATAGCGCAAGTGATACCAGCTCGAACAAACGAAGGTGTCGAGTGTGTCGGGGTCGCGGCTTGCTTTTCCGCCGCACTTAGGGCAATTACAGCTCATAAAGCCCTCGTGCGAAGCAAGGGGGGATTTTCCCGTGGGACGGAATTCTACGTCGTAGGGAAGCTTGACGGGCAAATCCTTTTCGGGAACGGGTACGACGCCGCATTTTTCGCAATGAATCATAGGAATAGGTGCGCCCCAATAACGCTGACGGGAAACTGACCAGTCGCGCAAACGGTAATTGACTTTTTTGCCGCCTTTGCCGATTTTGGTAAGGTGCACGGCGATTGCGTTGCGCGCTTCGTCGCCCGAAAGTCCGTCAAATTCTCCGCTGTTTACGAGGATACCGTCCTCACAATAGGGCAGTAAGGTTTCTCCGCCTACCTTTTGAATGACTTGCGTAATGGGCAAACCGTATTTGGTTGCGAACGCGTAATCGCGCTCGTCGTGTGCGGCAACCGCCATAACCGCACCCGTACCGTAAGAATACAATACGTAGTCGGCAAGATAGATAGGCACTTTCTTGTTCGTTAAGGGGTGTATAGCGTACGCGCCCGTAAATACGCCCGTCTTTTCACGCGCGGTGGAAAGACGATCGATATCGTTCGCTTCGGCGGCGTAGCGTACGTACGCGTCGATTGCCTCGGCATTTTCGGGGTGCGCCTCTTTGAGCTTTTCCACAAGCGGGTGCTCGGGAGCGAGAACGACGTAGTTTACACCGAACACGGTGTCGGGGCGGGTGGTGAATACGGTGATGGTATCGCCCGTTTCACAGGTGAAATGAATTTCACAGCCCGTCGATTTACCGATCCAGTTTTTCTGCATCAGCTTGGTTTTTTCGGGCCAGTCAATATTGTCCAAATCGTCGAGGAGCTCTTCCGCGTAATCGGTAATCTTGAAGAACCATTGCGTCATATCCTTACGGAGCACGACGTCGCTGCAACGCTCGCATTTGCCGTCGATAACCTGCTCGTTTGCAAGCACCGTTTCGCAAGAGGGACACCAGTTTACGAGGGCTTCCTTTCTGTAAGCAAGTCCTTTTTTATAGAGCTGTAAAAACAGCCATTGCGTCCATTTATAATAATTTTCCTCACAGGTCTTGATTTCCGCCGACCAGTCGAAATGCGCGCCCATTTTACGGAGCTGCTGTTCCATCGTTGCGATATTCTTTTCGGTGGAATCCTTGGGATGAATACCCGTTTTTATAGCGTAATTTTCCGCGGGCAGACCGAAGGCGTCGAAGCCCATAGGCTGGAAGACTTCAAAGCCTTGCATTTTCTTAAAACGCGCGTAAGAGTCCGTAGGACCGTAGTTGTACCAATGTCCGACGTGGAGCTTTGCGCCCGAGGGGTAAGAGAACATTTCCAAAACGTAGAGTTTTTTGTCCGCGTTCTTTTTGTTGAAGTTATGCAGTTTACTCTTTTCCCATTTGGCTTGCCATTTGCTTTCGACGGATTTCATATCCATAATAAAAAACCTCCGATTGAGTTGCGCGGTCCTCTTCCGCGCGTAAAATAATTGTTCTTTTTTAGCCGTAATATATATTATAGTATATTTTTTTTGGTAAGTCAAGCGAATATGCAAGGGCAAAAGCGGTGGATTTTGCAAAAACGGATAAATAATTTCCGCCTCGCGGCATACAATAATGGTGTGGAAGAAATAACGATAACGCAAAACGGCTACGACGGCTTATTTATGTCCTATTTGTTCGGGAAGGTTCGCGAACGCTTTTCCTTTTTGCCTGCAACCTGTGACTTGCAAAAAGAGGGCGACCACGCGGAGATTGCTTTCCGTACGGAGGCGGCGTACTGCCCCTACGTGCGGCGTTTTGCGGAGGAAAATATCGCCGAGGTAATCGCCGTCGGCTATAAATACGCGTATTTTGAGAAA
Organism: Candidatus Scatosoma sp.; assembly: GCA_045576335.1. Lineage (GTDB taxonomy): Bacteria > Bacillota > Clostridia > Christensenellales > Borkfalkiaceae > Scatosoma. Next base: position 3,581 of record JAZNGH010000052.1, on the reverse strand, counting down.
CGCCTAGTTCTCCCGCTCTTGAACGAACGGCAAAGAAGACTGTTGATTACCGCCCTCGTTGCGGCGGATTATAAGGACGATAAATCGTATGCGCTCAAACGCCTGAAAGGTTTTGAGCGGTATTCGCTCGACGGCGTGTTCCATTTCCGTTTGCGGGAGCTGCAACGCCGTTGGGAGGGGATTGCACAATACGTGCCGACGGATATGGGCGTAGCCGCCTTGGACGGCTTTTTGGAGTTTCTCACCGAGGACGGTGAGGGAAAACTGTTCGTAAAGGGCGGCAGGGTATACGACGAGGAATACCGCCTTTTATCCCGTAGCGAACTGACAGGCAAACCCTCCGCCTTGGGAGAAATTCTGCTTGGGGGCGCGGAGCGGGTATACTGCTTTGGGGATACGGATAGGGAAACGACGGCGTTTTTGAAAAAGTATTACGGCGATAAAGCCGTATTCTGTTGAAAAATTTATTTTAATTATCCTAAAAAAACGGTTGACAAACACGAATAAAAGGGGTACAATAGAAACCGTAAAGACAAGTAGCGTCGTCTTTGCGGATTGACAGAGAGCCTGCCCTTTGGCTGTAAGGCGGGTATTCCGTGACGGTCGTGAAACCGCTTTATTTTTGTTACAAAAGAATAGTGGAAAAGTGGTCGCGGTATATCCGCGGCAATTAAGGTGGAACCGCGCGGATTTCGCGTCCTTAAATTCCTGTTGTTAGGAGTTTAAGGTTTTTTTTATTTTTTTATTATTAAGGCTCCGTTTCAACCTTCGATTGATTTTTGACGGAAAAATATAATTTTTTCTAATCAATCGCTTGCTGTAACGTCACCATTATTAATCAAGAAAAACGATGGAGGAAGAGATATGAATATCACTTTGAAAAACGGCGATAGTATGTCGCTGGAAGAAAACGCAACGGCGTTTACCGCCGCACTTGCCATTTCCGAGGGGTTGGCAAGAAACGCGGTGTGCGCAAAGGTCAACGGTCAGCTCGTTGATCTGTCGCACGCTTTAAGCGAGGGGGATTGCTTGGAAATCGTTACGCTTAAAGACAAAGAGGGACTTGGCGTATACCGCCACACTTGCGCGCACGTGCTGGCACAAGCCTTAAAAACGGTATACCCTACCTGCAAGCTGTCTATCGGACCGATTATCGAAAACGGCTTTTATTACGACGTCGATTTCGTGACACCCATCACGCAAGCGGACCTTGCGAAGGTGGAAGCGGAAATGAAAAAAATTATTAAGGGGAATTTCCCGATTGAACGCTTTACGCTCCCGAAAAAGGAAGCAATCGAGCTGATGGAGAGCTACAACGAAACGTACAAGGTGGAGCTGATTGAAGAGTTGCCCGAGGGGGAAACCATTTCCTTCTATAAGCAGGGTAATTTCACCGACCTTTGCCGCGGACCGCACCTTTCCTCGACGGGTAAAATCAAGGCGTTCAAGCTCACGAGTATCGCGGGCGCATACTGGCGCGGGGACGAGCATAATAAGATGCTCACCCGTATCTACGGAACGGCGTTTGCGAAAAAGGACGAAATGGAAGCGTATTTCACTATGCTGGAAGAAGCGAAAAAGCGCGACCATACCAAGCTCGGCAAAGAATTGAAGTTGTTTGCGATTATGAACGAGGGAAAGGGCTTGCCCTTCTTCCTGCCCAACGGTATGGTATTGAAAAATACCCTTATCGACTATTGGCGTGAAATCCACACCCGCGAGGGCTACGTGGAGGTACAAACGCCCATTATGCTCAACCGCACCCTTTGGGAAACGTCGGGACACTGGTATCATTATCGCGATAATATGTACACGACCAAGGTGGACGAAGAAGATTTTGCTATTAAGCCTATGAACTGCCCGGGCGGTATTTTGGTATACAAAAACGAACCGCACAGCTATAAGGATTTGCCTATCCGTATGGGTGAGCTTGGGCTTGTGCACCGTCACGAAAAATCGGGACAGCTGCACGGACTTTTCCGCGTGCGTTGCTTTACGCAAGACGACGCGCATATCTTTATGACGCCCGAGCAAATCAAGGACGAGATTAAAGGCGTAGTGCGTTTGATTAACGAGGTGTATACGCTGTTCGGGTTTAAGTATCACGTAGAGCTTTCTACCCGTCCCGAAAACAGTATGGGCAGCGACGAGGACTGGAACAACGCAACGGACGCGCTCCGTTCGGCTTTGGACGATATGGGGCTTGCGTACGTGGTCAACGAGGGCGACGGCGCGTTCTACGGTCCGAAAATCGACTTCCATTTGGAGGACTCTATCGGCAGAACGTGGCAATGCGGTACTATTCAGCTTGACTTCCAGTTGCCGCAAAGATTTGAAATGGAGTATATCGGCGAGGACGGGCAAAAGCACCGCCCGATTATGGTACACCGCGTTGCGTTCGGCTCTATCGAGCGTTTTATCGGTATCCTTATCGAGCATTTCGCGGGCAAATTCCCCGTATGGCTTTCGCCCGTGCAAGTCAAAATTTTGCCTATCACCGATAGACAAGAGGACTATGCAAACGAGCTTTGCGCGAAGATGAAAGAAGCGGGGATACGCGTTTGCGTAGACAATCGCAACGAAAAAATCGGCTATAAGATCCGCGAAGCGCAAATGGAGAAAGTGCCGTATATGCTCGTGCTGGGCGATAAGGAAGCGGAGGCTCGGCAAGTGGCGGTACGCCGTCGCGACGGCGAGCAATCGGTCGTTTCCGCCGACGAGTTTATCGCTACGGTAAAGGAAAATATCGAAAAAAAGACGGCGTTTTGAAAAAATATTGAAAATATTTGAATTTTTTTGAAAAAATTGCTTGACAAGGGGTTTGCTTTATGGTAATATATTTAAGCAAAGCAGAAGCGAACCTTCTCGCCGTGCGGTGAACATCGGTACGGCTCGATAATTTTTCTACCGTGGAAAAGCGGGGATTATTATGCGGAAAAGGGTTGCTTGTGCAAAGGCGACCCTTTAATTTTTGTCGTGAGGTACACTACCATAAAAGACCAGCATCAAATCAACGAAGAAATTCGTGACAGAGAAATCAGAGTCATTTCCGCAACGGGTGAACAGCTCGGTATTATGAGCGCATCGGAGGCGCTTCGTGTTGCCGAGGAAGCCGATTTGGATTTGGTGAAAATTTCCCCCAATGCCGTTCCTCCCGTATGCAAAATTATGAACTATGGCAAGTTCAAGTTCGAACAGGCAAAGCGAGAGAAAGAAAACCGCAAGAATCAGAAAATCGTGGAATTGAAAGAAATTTATCTTTCTATGACCATTGATATCGGCGATTTGAACGTCAAGGCGAAAAAGACGATTGAAATGCTCGGGGACGGCAACAAGGTAAAGGTGTCTATCCGTATGCGTGGTCGTCAACAAGCGCACGCGTCTATGGGCGTGGACGTTATGAATAGGTTTTTTGAAATGCTCGGCGGGAAAGCGGTGATGGATAAACAGCCTAAAACCGAGGGTAGAAATATTTTGATGATTCTCTCGCCCGCTAAATAAGGCGGAGAAATTATAGCGCGGACAAGCCGTTTTAATAGCGGTTGTTTGATAAATAAGAAAAAAATTTCGGAGGATAAAGA
>JAZNGH010000051.1:0-3317 GCA_045576335.1 Candidatus Scatosoma sp. | reverse complement strand
ACTTATTTTTTAGACGCGAATTTTCAAAAAATAGATATTATTAAGGATATGGCGAAAAAAAATGGGTGGAAAATTCTTAATATTGCTCATATAAATTTGAATAGTAGAATACATGAGGCTGTGGATATTGATTTGAAGGGTGTTTCCCCTCAACAATTTATTTCCTTGATTAAATATGCGGAATGTGTTTTTACAGATAGTTTTCACGCTACTGTATTTTCTAATATTTATAAAAAAGATTTTTATGTGTTTATTCGAGAAGAATATAAGGAGATGGCGGTTCGTATTGAATCTTTATTAAAAATATTCGGAAAAGAAGACAGGTTTTTGGACACAGAAGAAAAAATGACGACAAAATATATTGGTTCTATTGGGTCAATTGATTACGAACAAAAAGTTGAGGAATTTAATTTATTAAGAGAACTATCATTAAATTTTTTATATGATAATTTGGGGATAAAGAAATAAACTTGTATGGTATTATGTGCAAATTTAGAAAAATGTAACGGGTGTCACGCTTGTGCTTCGATTTGTCCGAAGGGTTGTATCACTATGCAACGGAACGAGGAAGGGTTTTTATATCCACAAATCGCCGAGCAAGCCTGCGTCCAATGCGGGCTTTGTGAAAAAGTATGCCCGATTGAAAAGGCTTGTCCTCCTACGGAAGGCAAGCCCATTGCCGCGTACGCGGCAATGCATAAGGATAGCGTTATTCGTGAAAATAGCTCTTCAGGGGGAATATTTACGGCGATAGCTACTTACGTTTTGAAAGAAGGTGGGGTAGTCTTTGGTGCGGCGTTTGACGAAGCATTTAACGTGGTACATACATACGTAGAGGATATTGAAAATTTATATAAATTACGTGGCTCAAAGTACGTGCAAAGCACGATAGGCAATTCGTATCAACAAGCCGAAGATTTTTTGAAACAAGGAAGAGTAGTATTGTTTACAGGTACGCCTTGTCAAATCGGAGGTTTACATGCGTATTTAGGGAAAAGCTATGAGCATTTGATTACACAGGATATTATTTGTCACGGCGTACCCTCGCCTATGGTATGGCAAAAGTATATAGAATATCGTCGGGCGGCGGTTAACGGGGCGAAGCCACGGAGAATCGCTTTCAGGACGAAGAATGAGGGCTGGAAGCGATACTCCGTATCGTTCTCATTCGATAACGATACGGAGTATCGCCAAACGTTAGATAAAGACCCAATGATGCAAATTTTCTTAAAAAATTTGTCGTTACGGAAATCTTGTTACCATTGTGCTTATAAAACGAAAACTCGACAGAGTGATATTACCTTGGCGGATTTTTGGGGAATTGAAAAAATACATCCCGAAATGGATGACGATAAGGGTACCTCTTTAATGATTATTCAAACCCAAAAAGGAATGGATATATTAGACAAGCTCAAAAACAATTTAACTTTGAAGCAAACGGATTTTGAACGTGCGATTTTATATAATTCCGCTATGACAAAATCAGTAGAGCAACCGCGGGAGAGAACGGCTTTTTTCGAAACGCTTACAAAAGATGGTTTTGTTGGAGTGAACAAGAAATATTTGCGGGTTTCGTTTTTCAAAAAATGTAAAAAATTATTGTCAAAGATAAAAAGAAAAATAGTAAGGAGATAATTATGGGGCTTTTTACGAATAAAACGTTAATGATTACAGGCGGGACGGGGAGCTTCGGTAACGCCGTGCTTAACAGATTTTTGAAAACGGATATCGGTGAAATTCGTATTTTTTCCCGCGATGAGAAAAAACAGGACGATATGCGTCACGAGTTTCAATCGAAAATGCCCGAGGTTGCCGACAAAATTAAATTCTATATCGGTGACGTTCGCGATATTGCGAGCGTGAAAAACGCTATGCACGGCGTTGATTACATCTTTCACGCTGCCGCTCTCAAACAAGTACCGTCTTGTGAGTTTTTCCCGATTGAAGCAGTGAAAACCAACGTTTTGGGCACGGAAAACGTGCTTACGGCGGCAATCGAGGCAGGCGTAAAAAATATCGTGTGCCTGTCTACGGACAAGGCGGCTTATCCCGTCAACGCTATGGGCACGAGCAAAGCAATGATGGAAAAGGTTATTGTCGCAAAATCGCGCACCGTAAGCCCCGAAAAAACGAAGATTTGCTGCACCCGTTACGGTAACGTAATGTGTAGCCGCGGTAGCGTCATTCCGCTTTGGATTGACCAAATCAAAAACGGACAAGCAATCACGCTGACCGACCCGAAAATGACCCGTTTCATTATGTCTCTCGACGAAGCGGTGGACCTCGTTTTGTTTGCTTTTGAACACGGCGAAAGCGGGGATATTTTGGTGCAAAAAGCTCCCGCGTGTACCATACAAACGCAAGCGGAAGCGGTATGCGAGCTGTTTGGCGGCGACAAAAAGAATATCAAAGTAATCGGTATCCGTCACGGCGAAAAAATGTACGAAACGTTGCTCACCAACGAAGAGTGTGCAAATGCAATCGATATGGGCAATTTTTACAGAGTGCCTTGCGATAAGCGCGGCTTGAACTACGATAAATATTTCAATCAAGGCAACGCGCAAAGAAACACGCTGACCGAATTTAATTCGAATAATACAAAGCTTTTGAACGTAGCGGAAACGAAAGCAAAAATCGCGGAGCTTCAATATATTCAAAACGAGCTTGCAAGGGTTTAAGAAAAAATGAAGATATTGATTACGGGCGCAAAGGGGTTCGTTGGGAGAAATCTCGTTGAAAACTTAAAAAATATCCAAAGCGGCAAAAACAAAACGCGACCCAACTTGTGCATAGAAGAAATTTACGAATACGATATCGACAGCGACGAAAAGGATTTGGAGAGATATTGCGCGAAAGCGGATTTTATATTCAACCTTGCAGGCGTAAACCGTCCTCAAAATCCAGACGAGTTTATGCAAGGGAATTTCGGTTTTGCGTCAACGCTGCTTTCGTTGTTGAAAAAATATAACAACCATTGTCCCATAATGCTTTCCTCGTCTATTCAGGCGAGCTTGGTTGGTCGTTACGCCGAGGGCGAATACGGAAAAAGCAAAAAGGCGGGCGAAGAGTTATTTTTCGAGTATGCAGAAAAAACAGGGGTACAGGTATGCGTTTACCGTTTCCCAAACCTGTTCGGGAAATGGTGCAGACCTAACTATAACAGCGCGGTTGCGACCTTTTGCTATAATACCGCAAACGACTTGCCGATTACCGTAACCGACCCTGCAATTCAATTAGAATTGTTGTATATCGACGATCTGGTTACGGAAATGCTCGACTTGCTCGAAAACAAACCCCACCGTTGCGATTATGACAAG
>JAZNGH010000050.1:0-4713 GCA_045576335.1 Candidatus Scatosoma sp. | reverse complement strand
CTCAGGATCTGGAACAGGGTGTTGAACTTCTCGAAGGAAATACCGGTTTCGTCGAAGATCTCACGCTTGGGCAAGCGGGCAAACGCCTCCTCCATCATCTTCTCGGTGCGCTCGTCGCGATACTGATAGACATTGCCCACCATGTCGCCCTTGGCATCGATGAGACCGTAGTCCACGCCCCAAGTATCGATACCCACCGAATAGGGCACTTTATTAAGCTCTTTCGCCTTTTTCAAGCCGTTGAGGATTTCCGAAAACAAAGCTTCGGGGTCCCAAGTCAAATGCTCCTTTCCGTCGTACGCCACGCGCATTTTCGGACCGTTTTGGAAACGGTAGATTTCTTCGGTAATCATCTTCCCGTTTTCAAGGTGCGCCACGATATGTCTGCCCGACGACGCGCCGATATCGATTGCAAGATAGTATCTCATATTCCACTCCTTTTTACCTTTTTTGCGAGAGTATATATCCCCTCATTTTTTCGTTCACTCTATTATAACATATTTTTTTATTTTTGTCTATATATGTTCGAAAGATTGACAAAAAATTTTTTTTGTGGTATAATTCGAACACAAATAAACAAAAACGAACAAAAAACGAGCAATTTTCGCTCAAAAAACGCAAAAGAGGTGTATTATGGCACTCAACGAACGACAAAATGAGATTTTACGCATCTTAAAAGAACAAAAAAAAGCGAGCGTGACGGAGCTTGCCAAGCAGTTTTACGTCAGCGAAGCGACCATTCGGCGGGACTTCGCGGAAATGAAAAATATGGGGCTTATCGAGCGTAGCCACGGCGGCGCGATTTTGCCCGAAAACTCCGAGGAAATCTCCATCTTTTTCCGTATGGAAAAAAACGCGAACGAAAAGGAGCGCGCGGCAACCAAAGCCCTCCCCCATATCCCGCCCTTCAAATCGGTGTTTATCGACAGCTCCTCCACCGCGCTCGCACTTGCCGAGCGTATGGATTTCTCGTTTAAGACGGTCGTCACCAACAATTTGCACGCGGCGATACAGCTTTCCAAAAAGCCCAACGTCACGCTGATTATTTTGGGGGGCACGGTGCAATACAAAACCAACTCCTCCACGGGGAGCTGGACGGCGCGCCAGCTCGACGATTTTTCCTTCGACCTTATGCTTGCCTCTTGCGCGGCAGTGTTGGACGGGAACGCGTACGAGCGTTCGCTCGACCAAAAGGAATTAAAACGCGCGGCGTTCGAACGCTCGCAAAAGCGCATACTGCTTATCGACCACACCAAATTCGGCGCGCACGGCGCGTACCGCTTGACGGGGCTGGAAAATTACGATTTGGTCGTCACCGACGCCCCGCCGCCCGCGGAATTAGAGGGACGGGACATAAATTTCATTTATTGACGGGAAATTTTTTCGCGTTTTTGATTGCATTATTTTTTTTCTTGTACTATAATAGAAACAACGACTTTAAGGAAATTGCAAAATGTTACAAGATTTACATTCGCATACTTATTATTCTTTCTGCTCGCAGGACAAGCCCGAAGCGGTGATTGAAACGGCGATTGCAAACGGGGTCACACAGCTTGGCATTTGCGACCATAACTACGGTATCGGTTGCGCCAGACGGGAATTGTGTTACGGAAAAGGCCCTGCCTTAAACGCCGATTACGGCAATACCCTCGTTCGCTATTACGACCATATAAAGCTGTTACAGGACAAGTACAAAAACAAAATCAAAATCCTGTGCGGTATCGAGCTTTGCACGCTGTACGCGGAAAACAGCTATACCCTCCCCGCCAGCGCGGATATCTCGTACTTTGACTATTGCTTGGTGGAAAACCTCGACACGAAAAATTCTATCTTAAAGGGCGATATCTTCTCCTTTGCCAAGCGTTGCGGCTGCCCTACGGGTATCGCGCATACGGATATGTTCGCGTTCATTCGCGCGCAAGGCGAAGAGCCGTACCGTTATTTCCGTAAAATGGCGGAAAACGGGATATTCTGGGAAATGAACGTCAATTTTGACAGCATGCACGAATTCAAAACGTACGCGTACGTAACGGAATTTCTCAAAAACAAGGAGCAACAGGAAATCGTACGAAAATCGGGCGTACGGCTCTCGGTTGGCTTCGACAGCCATATCGCAAGGGAATATAAAGCAGACCGCGTCAAGGCGGCAAACAAAATCATAAAGGACGCGGGCATTCACCTCGTATTCGAAGGCAAATAAAAACGAGAGCGCAAGGCACAAGCCTTGCGCTCCTTATCTTTATACGTTTTTCAATTCCTCTTCCAAGGCATACGTTTCCAAAATTTTCTCCGTCAACGTTCGGTCGTTGTAATAATAGTGGTTGGACGCCTCAAATCCAATCGCGGGATTGCCCGCCGCCAAAACCAGCAATCTTTGCGTAATCTCCCGTTCCTGTGTTATCAAATCCGCAATTTCAGCTTTGCAGTTTGCAAGGTCGCGCTTATAATACGAGAACTTCGTCTGCAATAAATCGGCTTTGAAATGGATATACGCAGTTTCCGCACATTCCTGCATTTCCTTTATGAGCACGCTCTGTGGCAAAGCATTCAGCTCTTGCATACCCTCTTCCCACCGCGCGAGCAGCTTTTCAAATTGCGAAACGTAAATCTCGTACGGGTATGGCTTCGTCCACTTCTCGTAATCGTCGTATGCAAAGCATACCATTGTAGACTCGTTTTCTTGCGGAGCTAAACTCCACCAGTTTGCAGGTCCAATCGTGTGCGGTCCGTAATAAATCTTATCCACGCTAAACGGATATTCCTTCGCGCCCGCACAGAATTTTTTAACCGCGCTATGCACCCTCTCCGCGTTTTCCCCGAAATGCTTTTCGTACCATTTTTGCAAATCGAACGCCTTGGGCTCGTCAGCGAAATCCGCCGCAAGGTCGAGCATAATAGAGGGATATCCCCCAAGTGTCCAAGTGAGCATATAATTATGCACGTCGATTTTTTCAAGATTTTGCAAATGCTCTAACAGCAAATCAAATACGGGCATATACGGTGCTGCCGATAATTCCCAGCTGTTGTTCGTCTGAATTTTGGCGTAGGTATCGTGACCCGTTTTCGCCGCTTCGCCAAGCGTCAATTTAGTAATACCGCTCGGCCCGGGATTGAAAATGGAATAGTCCACGACCTTACCCTTTACACCGCCCTTATCTATCGGCAAATCGTATTCGCTCGCCGAAAGCGCGGCAATATCCTTATCCAGCAACGCCACCCCGCGCTTGACCTGTTCTTCCGTCCAGTCCATTGCAGGCGACCAGCCCCAAAGATAAGCGAGCACCTTCGCGTCGCCGCCGCTGTCGCGGAGTGCCTTGGCAATCACGTTATTCACCGCCGCCGCCGATTCCTCGGCGGGGATATTTTTACATACGGGACAGTTGGTTTTCGTTCTGAAATTACAATGCGTAAGGTTTTCGCTCATAGTAATCGTAATCACGCCACCAAGCCCCTTTACGTCCGTAAACAAGTCTTTGAGCGCGTTATACAGATACTCCCGCGTTTCCTTGCGCTCAAAGCACAAAGCGACCTGTCCGCCCGCTCTATGCCCCGCAAGGTGCGCGTATTTGCCGATTTTATCCTCGGGCAGACCGCGCGGCTCGTTTATGTACAAATACACCTTGATACCGTACTTCGCCGCACGCGCAACCAGCTCTTTCATATTGCTTCTACGAAGCTCGTAATCCTTGGAAAGCTCGGGGTCGAACGGATAGGGCGAAAGTGAGGACAAAACGCCGTGCACCCATACGCCGTTAATGCCTTGGCGTTGATATTTTGCAAGCAGCGTATCGGGCAGGTATTCGTTGCTGTCCACGATAAACGCGTCGCCGCAAGGCGTCAAATAGCCGTGGATAATACGCATTCCCTTGCCCTTCCGCACGGAAAACGCCCCGTCTAAATCCTCGCCGTCTTCGAAAAATTCAAAGGGTCGGACGGTGGAGGGAACGTACCTTTGCACCGTTTTGGCGACACGCAAGGTTTCCGCCTTTTCCTCGTCCGTCAAGGGCGCGTAAACGAGCTTTTCGCAAGCGGGCTTGAACAACCCCATTTTTACGTCCAAAAAGTCCTCTTTTTCCAAAACGAATTGCAGCCGCTGCTCGTCGTAATTCAAAAGGGTCATCAGCTGCTCGTAGGACAACAGATACCAGTTTGCTCTTACGATAGAAATAAAGCCCTTTTTCTCCCAACGCGCGTCGTAAACGACCTCGTTCAAGCCCAGCCGAGCGGCTTCCTTGACGATTCTCGCCTCGTCGCATTCCAAAACCTTGGCGATTTTATCCGTAGACACGATACCGTAATTACGGAAAATAACCGTCTGCCAGCTTTGCGGAAATACGCACTTGGGCAGAGGCACTTTTTTAACTTCGGGTAACATACAAATTCCTGCCTATTATTTATTTAATCGCTTCTCGCAAATACGCAAGCGATTTTTCCACCATTTCTTGTCCCAGCTCCGCGTTCGCTTCGCGCGCGCTTTCGGTAAACCAATGCTTGATATCGTCGATGCGGTCAAGCTGTACGCATTCGGGATATAACGACATCAAAATAGAACATTCGTACTTGCCCGCGTGGTCGTAACCCGTCGCGTTCTGTACCGCCGTAGACATGGTAGGAATTACTTTGATCCATTCAAAAGGGTTTGACGAGCCTTCTAATTCCTCGTAATAATTCGCGTAGTTCTCGCTACCCCACCAGCCTTCGCCTTTGGTTTCT
>JAZNGH010000049.1:0-9573 GCA_045576335.1 Candidatus Scatosoma sp. | reverse complement strand
GTATCAGCGAAGAAGTATACGTAGAATATACGATGGACGGCAACAACTTCTATTATGAAAAGTACAAAATGGAAGAAGGACAAAAGGTCGTTGTCGATATGTTCGATATTATCAAGGAAGAACCCAACGAAAACACTCTTGGCGACGTGTACTACGTACAAATGACGCTTAACGGCGAAATAGAAATCACGGGAGTTCCCGCCGTTTATTTTGAAGAAGCGATGGATATCGCAGACCAGTGGAATAGATACGTAAACGAAAAAATGGGTACGGGTTATCATACCGAAGTTCCTACCAAAGTGTATTTGAACGGCAGAATTCAAAAAGTGGATAACGACGTAATGTACGAAATGTATTATTTCCGTGATTACGACTATGCGGTTGCAGGCTACGAAAGCTCTTGCTACGTTTATCCAATCGAAAATTGGGAAGAATTCTATGGGGAATATTTCTATGAATATACTCGTGGGGATTCCGCACCGTTGCCCGAAAGCTGGAGAAACGGCTTCGATATCAGTTTGGGCGCAAACCTTGAAGGTATGATTGAAGATTCGTTATACGGTAAGTATGCGGAAACCCTCGTATTCAGAGCAAGTGGGAACGTTCAAACTTCGTGGGAAGGAGCGAAATATTATCCGTTCGAACTCAAAGAATCCAGCGCAACGTTAGATATCAACGATTCTTATGAAATCATTGCAAGTTATGCGGACGAAGCTGTTTGGAATTGGAGTTCGTCCAACGAAGAAGTTGCTACCGTTTCGGGCGGCTACGTTCAATCGGGTAGTGTGGAAGGCGAAGCGATTATTACCGTTCAACGTAATAATCTCGTTAGATATTTCCACGTGCTCGTTCGTAATAGACTCGTTACAGATAGCACAGAAGAAATGAATATCCGTTTGGGGACTACGGCACACGCAGTTTTCAATGCGTATAGCAACCAAAACGACGTGATTGTATTCTCGTCCGATAACGCGGAAATCGTTACCGTCGACGAAACGGGGCTGATTACCGCGCATAAGGAAGGCGCAACGGCGGTTTGGGCGGCTACGCAAGACGGTGAAAGATTTGAAAAGATGTTCGTTCGCGTAGTCGGCAGTACGGATATCGTATCTTTTTATCAACCGAACGAAGGCGGCGAGAGCGTAATTACAATGTCGCACCTTTTGGGACTGGGCAAGATTTCCGTTACCTACGAAACGGTTTTGAGCTTGGACACCGAATATTATATGCTTTTCGAGGGCTTGGACGAGGGCGGCTCGTTCTATCAAGGCACTCCGATTAACGGGCTTCCGGTTTATAATCTCCTCATCAACGGACGGAGTGCGGTGGAGCATCCCGACGTGACGGTTGCGAGCGTTTACGAGGAGTACCAAAACGATACGGGCGGCACCAATTCGCATTTCCTCAATAATTACCGCAGCGTAACCTTCCATACGGCGGGAACGTACAAGTTTGAATTTTGGTATCAACACCAAGGCGGTGAATTTGTCGAAAGAGATACGAATCAACCCTCTTATTCGAATGACATTCCCGTGAAGAACGTCGTGATTTTGGAAATCAACGTGACGGTTGGCACTTCGTATCCTTACAGATACGACGAGACCACGCGCACCTACTACGTTTCCGATTACGCAGGCTTGCTTGCGTGGTACGACGCGCAACAGCTTAACAAGAGCACGAATCTCGTGCTGGAAGCGGACGTCTATATGCCGACCGTCGCGTCGGAGTTCTTGTTTGACCTTGACGGGGACGGCGTAAACGAAAGCAACTGGGGGCTTGAAACGAAGCTTTATACGGGTACAATTGACGGCAACGGTAAATATATTCGAGGCTTAACAATGAATATCGACGTGAGCGCGAATAACAGTACGTACGTTGCTTTTGTGTCGCAGATGTTACACGGTGGCGTTATAAAGAACATTAATTTTGCGGACGGTCAAATAACAAGCCGTTATGTCAGCGGCGTCGTCGGTAGACTTGCCGGCGGTGAAGTTCTCAACTGTACCAATGCGAATACCCTTTTCGCTTGGAACGCGGCAGCGGGAATCGTATTCGATATTTGGGGCAGCGGACGAATTTTTGCTTGCGTGAATTACGGCTCGATTACCTGCGAAAACGGTGACGCTTCTGGAATCGTTCGCGGCTATTCGGTTAACGTTGGCGCTTACGCTACGGTTGTCGGTTGTATAAACTACGGTAGCGTACAGGGGAATATTGCAGGTGGTATCGTACCCCGCGGTGCGAATTGGAAGTTGTACGGCTGCGCCGATTTCGGAACGGTGACAGGAGAAACGTCGGGGAACGTGATTGCAAAACAGTCTCGGGGCGTAGGCTTGTACGGATGCGTCTATTCGTTAGACGAAGGCTTGAAGGTGTTAGAGCGATTGACAAATGAAAAAACGGCAACCGTTTCTGATATAGGCATATTAGAAGACGCGATTGTAGAATTAAACGCGGCGATCGAGCAATACAACGCAACGGGTAGCGTAAAATGCAGGTACCGCTACGTTCTCAACACCAATCCCACGACCTCCGAGGCGTATCCTATTATTCTTCAAGAAGTGACGGACGCACAAGAATAAATCTATGCAACAATAAAAAAAGAGCATGCGAATTAACGTAGACGCTTTAAACTAACAAAGAACGGCGGTGGGCTTCGGCTCACCGCTCGTTTGACCTTTGCTATTTTCTTTAAAATTTTATATAATATATGACGAAAATTGTCATATTTACTATGATATAATAAAAACGGACAATAGAGTTGCAAACTCGCGGTTAAGCGAAATAGAGTGGACAACCTTTTTTTAAAAAAATTTTAAGATTTTTTGCACTAATATCTATTGAATTTCTACTTTTTTATCGCCTTATGTTGTAGAAATTGGCTTATAATCACTCAAAAGGGCGTTTTAAGCATAGGGTGAAATTTTGTTATAGTTGGAAGGGGAAAATGGCGAAAAAAGGCTACGGGTATTTTTATTTTTTAGACGAAAACGGTGCCCTTCAGATGCGGAAGTTGACGGGAATAAAGCGCAAAGAAGTTCTTAAAAATTATTTACGCCGTCGCAGTGGTCGTGAAATGAAACTTACGACTGTTGCAAAGGCCTTTAACCTTTCCGTACGTTCTATGCAAAAACTGTTAAAAGAGTTGGAGCAAGAAAAGGTAATCCGCCGTGAAACTACGTACGACGAAAGTGGCAGGCAAAAGGCGAATCGAATCGTTTACATAGGGGACAAGCCAAGGCTTACGGGAAAAGAATTGCAATTTGAAAAAGTTTGTGCGGAAGATAACCCGTTAAAACTTCGTGATTTCCGTTGGGAAGGGTATTGGCGTTTAGATAACGACAAATTGTTTTTCAATTACGAAGACTGTTGTGGTTGCGACGGGGATATTCCCGAACTAAACGCTCGTGCTCGCCGAAACGGTTGTACTTCCGTATTTGAAGACCCCGAAGAGTTTTACGACGCTAGCGAATACGTTGACAAGAAAGCCGAAGCAATCAACAAAGAACTAATAAGTTTTGCAAAGAAAAAAAGGAAGAAAAGGAATAATCAAAACGGCAATTAAATAGAATGATTGACCATCATAGAGGTATTACCTAAACACGGTTAAAGTCGGTGATAGTTTTATCAACGACTTTTTTGTCCCCTTTTTTAGGAGGATGCCGTGTACTTTCTAATTTTCGTGTCCTTGGATATATGGGGATAAAAATTCTTCGGAATATTTTCGGCGTTTTCGCCGCTTGATAAAAAAAGATAAGGAGGTGATTAAAATGCACAATTTTTAGTCTTACCGATAGACTTAAAACTTCGGCGTGGTCGTAAAAACTGCAAGCCGTCGTCAGGCTTACGACTCTAAAATTTAAGGGATTAGTATCTTCGCTTGTCGGATAGCGAGGTACGCAAGTGGCACGCCACTTACCGAGCAAAATGCTCGCCTCGTTGGTGGAAGTTCTTCCCCCAAGCCCCTTTACGTCGGCAAAAAAAACAAAGTAGGAGGAAAACATTATAGAAAAAATTAAGAAGAAAAAGGCAAACCGGAATCGTCCTTATTCCTATTCGTTTAGGGTGTCGGAGACGGAAAAGGAAACGATTGAAAGAAAAATTAAATTAAGCGGACAAAGCAAAACGGATTATCTTATACACGCACTTGTGGACAAGCCTATTATTTATATCGGCAACGGCAACGAGATTTTATCTGAGCTTAAACGGCAAGGAAATAATCTTAACCAAGTGGTAAAAAATAATTATTTTGGTCGAGCAACACAAGACGAATTGCTCAGCGCTATCAAAGAGTGCAAGTCTTTATATAAGAAACTTTCGGATATGATTGGAGGTGGATAATGACACTTCTTAAATGTCAGTCAAGCAAAAGTACGCCACAAAAAGTTATGGCTTACGTGACGGATAAAAACAAGGCTGAATTTGTATCGGTACGAAACTTATTTGAAGACGAAGATTATGCTAAGCAGTTTGAAGAGACGGCAAAGCGGTTTGGAAAAGGCGAAAAGTTTGAAGAGCGTAAATATTATCATTTCAAATTATCTTGTGATAGAAAAGATAAAGTTTCACCACAAGAAGCGCATATTTACGCCGAAGAATTAACGGCTATACTTTTTCACGATTGCGAGTGCGTGATTGCTACGCATACGGATACGGACACGGTACATAGTCATATCGTCGTAAACGCTGTTCATCCCGTTACGGGCAAAAAACTGCACATAACAAGAAAAGATTATACCGATATGAAAGACGAAGCAAACCGATTGGGCAAAGAAATGGGCTTTTCAGAGATAGACTTTCGCAAAAAAGCAAAGAACAACCGCACCGCCGAAGAACAACACATTATTCTTAAAGGTGGAACGAGTTGGAAGGAAGAACTGCGCGAAGTTATCGAAGAAGCCAAGCAAACGGCTTTATCGGAAGAAGAGTTTATTGCGCATCTTTTCCTTTACGGCGTAACGCTTAATAGAACGAAAACTAAATATTCATATTTGCACCCTAAAAAGAAAAAGCCTATCCGTGGGGTTAAACTCGGAGAAAATTATACTAAAAAGGAGATATTAAATGGCATTAACAAGAATAGATACGGGGGAACAAGCAACTCCGTTATCGGAAATAGAGAAACGTACGGATGCGTACAAGGATATGACGGACAACCAACTACTTCGAGAAGCATTAGCGAAATCGAGCGTGAACTGCAACGGCTTAATCAAGAATCAGAATACGCTCGTCAAGGGCTTGACGGACGAAGTGAAATCGCTAAAAGAGAACAACGAGTACGAGATGAGAAGAATGACTCGATTAGTAACGGCGACGGTGGACGAGTTTCGGGAAGTAGCGAGGGAGGAACGTCAGTTCAAGACGGAAATAAGTCAAACCATAAAAAACGAGATTACTCGTTCAGTAAATGACGTGCAAGACTACGCTAAAAAAGCGGTGGATGAAAGTGTGAAAGAGGTTAAGGAAGAACTCAAAACAACTGTAAAAGAAATTCAAAAGCAACGCGAAGAAATGCAAGTGGAAGGCGGTTTTAGAAGGTTTATGTTTTGGGCTACGCCGATACTTCTATTTGCGCAAAGTATTGCAATGGCACTTTTACTATTAAGATAAAACTATTTTCTCAAAAGAATATAAAATAGCTTGACTATCTCGTGATATCACGGTATAATATTGCTACAATGAATTTAAGAGAGGGTTTTATGAACGTAGAAGAAATCATTAAAAAAGCGGAAAGAAACGAAGGGTTGACTGTGGAAGAAATTAAAATCTATCAACAAGCGGTTAAACCTAAAAAGCATGTGTACGGCAAGTATGGAACGCTTGCAAAACAGTATATTGAAGAGCATAACTTTGGTAAATTGTTAAGTTTAGCAGGGCATTTGCCCGAATACTTGCACGGAGTAGATAAAGCCGCAGAAGATTTGTATGATGCTATGTGGGACAAACTTTCTAAAAGTGAACAGTATCGTCGAACGGGCAATTACTTGGAAGACGTTAAAAGAATTAACGTTATGAAACAAGTGATTGAAGAAGAGATTTTAAGCGAAATAGTTTATATTTAAGGAGAAAATACAATGGAAAAACAATTAACGCCAAAACAAAAGGCAAGAATTAAGTATGAAATCGTGCATAAGGAAGAGCGTGATAAGGCAACCAAGCAGTTTAATACGCGACTTCCCGTCAAAGAGTTTGACGAAATTACTGCTTTTTTAAAGAAGAAGAGAATTCCAAAAGTGGATTTGATTAGAATGGGATATCAAAGGTTGTTGGAAGAATTTAAGGAAAGCAAATAACAGCGGAACGCATTATGCGCTTAACACACCCGTAATGCCGGGAATTGATAAGGAGAAAAATGTGTGATAGGGCAAACCGTACTCATCTTTCCGTTAAGAGTACGGATAATGAAAGGGAATTAAAGGAACTGCGTAGTTACGGAGAGTAGTCGGTAAAATGAAAAAGGATAAGGCAAGAAAATTAAATAATAAAATGTGATTAGACAGAAATCCCAAGCGAAGCAACCTACGTAATGCACAAAAATAATAAGGAGAATTGGAACAACAAAATAATGTAAACAAAAAAGAAAATAAAAAAAAGGAAAATGAAGAAAATTTTAACGCGTTTATTAAAGTATTAGCGCGTTTGGTGCAAAAATACGGTCCAGCCGTATTAGAAGAAATCAAAAAGGAAGAGGAGGGGCAATATGAATAGAGAAGGTAAAAAGTGTTTATTGTATTCTCGCGTTAGTACGGAAATGCAAGTGGACGGATATAGCCTTGAAGCGCAAAAGAATTGTCTTAAAAGATTTGCGGAACGAGAAGAAATGGTAGTTCTAGAAACTTACGAAGATGCAGGCAAGTCGGGTAAATCTATCGAAGGTCGTCCTGCTTTTAAGAGAATGCTTTCCGATATCGAAAATGGTAAAGAGGTAGATTACGTTCTCGTTTATAAGCTTTCTCGTTTTGGTAGAAATGCGGCGGATATATTAAATTCGTTGGCGTTATTGCAAACGTATGACGTGAATTTAATATGTATTGAAGAAGGGATTGATTCGTCGCAAACAAGTGGTAAATTACTCATTTCGGTTTTGTCAGCAGTTGCGGAAATTGAAAGAGAGAATATATTGGAACAAACGATGAACGGACGTAGAGAAAAGGCTCGCCAAGGCAAATGGAATGGCGGGCCTGCTCCATACGGATATACAATAAAAGACGGAATTTTACAAATTGATGAAGAAGAAGCTAAAATCGTTAAAACAATTTACGAAATGTTTGTAAATACGAAAATTGGGTATACGGGAATCGCAAAATATCTCAATTTGCAAGGCATAACAAAGCGACCAAGAAAGGAAAGCGACGCAAAAGTTTTTAGCGGACACTTTATACAAATTTTATTAGATAATCCCGTTTATTGTGGAAAGATTGCTTACGGCAGAAGAAAGCACGAGCGAGTAAAGGGAAAGAAAAACGAGTATCACGTCGTGCATCAAAAAGAATTTTCTCTTACTGACGGTATGCACGAAGGTATCGTAAGCGAAGAACTTTGGGAAAAGGCGAAGGAGAAAAGGGTGGCAACAGGTATTAAATTAGCATCAAAAATAGGGAAAGACCGCACGTATTTACTTACGGGAATATTGAAATGTCCTAAGTGTGGAAGTCCTATGTATGCAAATAGAATAAGATGGACGAAAAAGGATGGTACGGAAAAGGAAGTAATGTATTATTCTTGTAGCCGAAATAAAATGAAGCGAGGGGGCTTTTGTGATTATAGCGCTAATCTAAAGAAAACGGATATCGAACCGCTTGTTATAGGCGTTATAAAACAAATTATAAACGACGAAAGATTTGTTGAAGGTGTAAAAAGTAGTATTGGTATTCACGTTGATGCAGATAAGATTGTGGAAGAAATTAAAAATTATGAAGCAAAACTGAAAGAGGTCCAACTGAATAAAAATCGACTTGAAACGGAACTTGATACCTTGCCAATAGATGCTAAATATAGAGATAGAAAAATAAAAGATATGACGACGAGAATTGATTCTATGTACGACGTAATCGCGGAGATAGAAGAAAAGATTGATGATGCTCGTTATAGAAAACACGCGATTGAAGAAAAATCATTAACTTTTGAAAACATATATCAAATATTGGTGCATTTTTCTAAGATTTATGATAAAATAAATGATGAAGATAGGAAAGAGTTGCTTTCGGAGTTAATCAAAGAGATACATATCTATCCCGAAGGGAAAAGCGATTACCCGTTAAAGTCAATAAAATTCGCCTTTCCTATACTGTTAGACGGAAAAGAAGTAGATGAAATTTTTTTGAACAAGCCGTCGAGTGTCGAAACTCTTGTTCAACTTTCCCAAAAAAAACCTGACAGTACAATCAACGTAAAAATCGAGTTTGGAGAGAGGGAAGGTGAACTTTCATTAAAGAAGATTGCTCAACGTATAGAGGCAAATAAACCTAAAGAAAAAGTAACCTATAAGATGATACAAGATTATATTGAAGAAACTTACGGGTTCAAAGTTCATACGGCTTATATTGCGGAAGTAAAACGTGACTTGGGTTTGCCAATGTATGATGCACCAAATGCAGTTGAAGAATTAAAAAAGCCCCGACAACACCCGTCGGAGAAAATGATAAAAGCAATTAAGGAAACATTAAAACACTTTGAAATTATATGAGTGATAGCGGTTTGCAAAAGCAAGCCGCTTTTTCTTTATAAGAGCTTTGAAAAGCATTGACTTTATTTTAAGAAATGGGTATAATATAAACATACCACATTTCTTTTTTTGTAACTTTAATACTCAAATTGTAGCGGAATAATCCGTGAACGCCCACAGTTTAATATTTGCTGCAAAGGATATAATCCCATTGGTAGGGTTATATCCGATCGCGTTTACAAATTCCTTTGTGGTAAGATGTGGGCGAAAAAAGAAGTGTGGTAGCTTGTCGAGAGGGTATATTCTACAATGCCGTCTCGCAAGAGGCGGCATCTTTTTATTTTGTGGGGTTTTTATGCGGTTTTTGACTAAGGATTGGTATTTGAGATATATTCAAGTTGAATGGATAAAAACTTTGCGTGTGGTGGCGAATGCGAAATTTTTCAGCGAGCAACGTTATCAATGGGCATACGAGCAAAAAGAGAAACAGTTCATCAAGCATTCAAAATACGACCCTTTGAGCGTAAATCATCAAAGCATATTAAAAAAAGTGGAAAAAATTATTGCAGATCCACATATTTCAGAAGCTGATAAAGAGCGTTGGCGCGAATTTTACCGAATGTATCAAATCCTGAATAAAGAAGAATTGTCGCAAAAGGCTCCGATACAGTTTGACGTAGAAAAAACGAAGTATACTTTTGCGAATCGTCAAGAAAATACCATGTGCCTTGTGGATATGTTGCCACAAGAAATTTTAGAGTGTGTTGCAGATAAACGAATGCTGGCGCTTGGTTATACGGAACGAAAAGTAAAAGATAAAATTAGAGATTTTGCCAAAGAGCAAGAGCGTTGGGTGGAGCTTTTACGCAATCAAGCAATCAATGCAAATATGATTGCGAAAGCGTATA
>JAZNGH010000048.1:0-8583 GCA_045576335.1 Candidatus Scatosoma sp. | reverse complement strand
GCCGCGTACCATAACGCTTACCAAGCCGCTACCGATTTTCTCGCTGCCGATAAGTACGACGTTTGCCGCCTTTACCATTGCATCTGCCGCTTCAATCGCCGCTACCAAACCTCTGGTTTCTACCATACCTAATGCTTCCATCATTGTTATAATTCTCCTTAAAATTTATTTTTTATCTTTTTATCTTAACTTATCTTTGCCGAGTGCGCTCAAATGGGCGAACCATTCAATCTCCTCGCTCTGTCTTGCAATCACCTTATGAGTGATGTACAAGTCCCGTTTTTCGGCTTCGGCTTTGCCCGCCTGTACCGCCGCTTCGACGGCAGCCGCGCTACCCTCCACCTTAATTGCCATAACCAAAGGTACTCGTGCGGAATCTCCCGCCGCAGGCTTGTTTTTGTCAATCGCCACGACCTTGACGTCCGCGGCTTTCGCCATAGCGTCCGCAACCACGATCGAGGTCGCGAAACCGAATACTTCTATCATACCAAGTGCCATAAGTGTTACCTCGTTTTCTTACGTTCCGCCGCTCTAAACGACCTTATTTCGCAACGTAACAGATTTTAATACCCTTTTGCGCCACGTTGACTTCCATAGCCTCGTTGAGCTGATCAAGCGGGAATTCGTGGGTGATGAGTTCCTTAATGGGAATATTCATTTCGCGCGCCTGACGCAAGAACGCCATTGTCGTAGGATAATCGTCCGCGCTGTAATCCCAAGATCCAACGAGGTTGATTTCCTTGTTACACATTGCAAAGTGGGGATTGACGTTGTATTCGCCGTTGTTGACGAAGAAGCCCATTTCGCAAAGCCCGCCGCCGCGACGGATATATTCGTAAATATCCTTTGCCGCCGCCGGTGCGCCCGTGCACTGGAACGCAAAGTCCGCGCCCACGCCGTTTGCTACGCTCTTTACGAGCTTTACTCTTTCTTCCAAAGTCGGAACTTCTTTGAAGTTCACGATGGTTTTCGCACCCAGCTTTTTCGCCATTTCCAAACGCATAGGCGTACCGTCGATTGCAATGATATGGTTGATACCCGCCGCGCGGAGTACGCTGATCATTACGAGCCCTACGGGGCCAAGGCCTTGGATAAGTACTTTGGAATTGAAATTCAAAAGTCCCGTCGTGTTCGCTCTCTTCAACGCGTGTACGCACACGCAAGCAAGCTCTAACAACATTCTTTCTTTCAAGTCAAGATCGTTGACTACGAAATACGTCGAGCCCTTGCCGCGAATGAGCAAATAATTTGCAAACCAGCCCGTGAGCGGTTGACTGTCGCTGTGGGGAATAAGCCCGAATACGCCCTGCTTATCGCAAAGGTTGGTATTTGCGGGGTGGTTACGGCAAATATGACATTCGCCGCAGCTAATAACGCTCGTTACCAGCTTGTCGCCGACTTTAATGGGCTTACCCGCGGTATCGCATTTGATATTTTTACCGAGGTACACGATTTCGCCCGTACCCTCGTGGCCGAGCGTAACGGGAATAATCCCGAACGGGTCGGCTTTCCATTCATGTACGTCCGTACCGCAAACGCCGCAGCCCTCGACCTTTACCAAGATGTCGTCGTCGTTGAGTGCGGGAATGGGAAATTCCTTTACCTCTATTTTCTTTTGAGCAGTCAGCATTGCCACCTTCGCGGTTTTGGGGATTGCGCCCGAGCAGGAGGATTTCCCGCCGTCAAGCTCACCCAAAATCTTACGGACGATACTTTCTACTTGAGAAGACGTAATATCCATTGTTTTTTCTCCTTTTTATATAATCCTGAAAGCTTCGCTCAATACACAGCGTCTAAACCGCGTAAAGCTTCTCGCACTCGTCAAGCCTTCGCCCGTAGGGCCGGCGATTGTAAAGGTCGTGTGTCCCTCGCCGCCGAAGCCGATACCCGCATAAGAGGGTGCGTTCTTGACGAAAATCGTCGTTTCCACCGCCCGCGCAAAACGCGTGAGATGGTCGATATTTTTAGAGTGCATATGCGCCGTGTGTCTGTTGCCGTGCTCCGCTTTGACCGCCAAATCGATTGCTTGGTCGATATTGTCCACGCGAACGATAGGCAGAATGGGCATCATCAATTCGTGCTGTACGAAGGGATGCTCGAAATCCGTTTCACAGATAATGCAACGCACCTCCGAGCCGACCTTGACGCCGATTTTCTCCAAAAGCACCGCGGCATCACGACCGACACATTCACGGCTGACCGTCTTTTTCACGATACCCGTCTTGGGGTTCTTGCTGTCCACGAGCACGATATTTGCGAGCTTACTCGCCTGCTCCGCCGTGATTTTGTACGCACCGTTTTTAAGCATTTCGGAGATAAGCTCGTCCGCGATATTTCTAAACGCAAACACTTCCTTTTCCGCGATACAGGGCAGGTTATTATCAAACGAACAGCCGTCGATAATGTCCTTACCTGCTTTCTTGATATCCGCGGTATCGTCGACTATGACGGGAGGATTTCCCGCGCCCGCGCCGATTGCTTTTTTACCGCTGGAAAGCACGCTTCTAACTACCCCCGGCCCGCCCGTACAAACGAGCAGACGAATGTTGGGGTGCTTGTACATAATTTGCGCCGAATCCAAAGTGGGCTTAACCACCGACGCCACGAGCACGGCAGGTCCGCCTGCCATCGCGCTCGCACGGTTGACGAGGTCTACCGCGTAGTTGGAGGTAGAAATCGCGTTGGGGTGAGGGTTAAACACCACGCCGTTCCCCGCTGCAATCATACCGATACTGTTACAAATAACCGTTTCCGAAGGATTTGTGCTGGGCGTAATACTGCCCACGACGCCAAACGGTGCCATTTCGGTAAGCGTCATACCGTAATCGCCCGTTTTCACTTGCGCCACGATATCCGCCGTTCCCGGCGTTTTGTCCGCAACGAGGATATGCTTCGCGGTCTTGTGGTCCACGCGCCCCATCTTCGTTTCGGCTACGCCGAGCGCTGCCATAATCGGAGCTTCCTTTCTGCAAAGCTCGCGAACGGCGGCAATTACCTTTTCACGCTCTTCCAGCGACATTGCGCGGATGGCTTTATAGCCCGCCGTCGCCGCTTCAATCGCGTCGTTCATATCCGCGTAAATACCGATAAGCTTACGCCCTTGATATTGCGTCGAATCCCAATCCTTGGCAACGGTAGAAGCGCAACCGCCGAGGTTTTTAAGCACTTTGGCTACCACCTCTTCGATTTGGGCTTCCGTCCAATTGATTGCCATAGACGTTCTCCTTTTTTCTTATTTACCGAGTGCGGCAAGCACCTTCTTCGTGATTGCGTTTACCAGCTCTTCCTTGCTGCAATCGCAAGCCGCGGGCTGATCGCCGTAATCGATACCAGGGTGACGGCCGGGCAAGTTCATCTTCTTACGAAGGTCCATAAGCTTTTTAAGCTGCTCGTTGGAAATTTCGTGCACCGCGCCAAGGTCCATTGCGTGCTTGCAGATAACCGCGTTAAATTCTACTTCTTCCATAATGAAGAACGCTTTTTGAAGGTTGCAGCCAACCGTCAAAGCACCGTGGTTACGGAGCAAGAATGCGTCGTGGTTTTGAATGAACGGGTCGAGCGAATCGGGAATTTCCATCGTGGAGGGCGTACCGTAATCACAGGTAGGTACGTCGCCGATCGTAAGTACTGCTTCGGGAAGAATGTACTGGTCGAGGTCGATATCCGCAACCGTGAACGCCGTAGCAACGGGAGGATGTGCGTGAACGACCGCCGTAACGTCGGGGCGTTCGCGATATACTCTCATATGCATTTTGATTTCGGACGAGGGGCTGAGCTTACCTTCCAGCTTCTTACCGTCTTTGTCTACTTTAATAATCATATCGGGGGTAAGGTCGCCCTTGGATACGCCCGTAGGGGTGCAATAATATTCGTTATCGCTGATTTTAACGGAAATGTTCCCGTCGTTTGCGGCAACAAAGCCCTTCATCCAGAGCTTATGACCGACTTCGCAAATTTCCTTCTTGATTTCGAATGGAGATTTCATAATTTTTTCCTTTCCTTTATATTATTTTTTTATTTTGACAAATTTAAGGTGTCAAGCGCAATCATATATTCCTCGTTGGTGGGAATTACGAACGTCTTGACCTTCGCGCCTTTCGCGCTTATATCCACGTCCTCGCCTCTGGGGCAGTTCGCGTTCAGCTCTTCGTTGATTTCAACGCCCAGCCACGCCATATCCGCGCATACTCTCGCACGGATCGAGCCGTCGTTTTCACCGATACCCGCCGTGAACACGATCGCGTCCACGCCGTTCATCTCTGCAATATACGAGCCGATGATTTTCTTGATGTTATGTACGAGGATTTTAAGGGCGAGCTGTGCGCGCGCGTTGCCGCTTGCCGCCGCCGTTCCTACGTCTCTGCAATCGCTGGAAACGCCCGAAACGCCCAAAAGCCCCGATTGATTGTTCAACAGCTTTTCCGTTTCTTCCACGGTCAAGCCCTTCTTCTTCATCACGTACAGGGGTACGGTGGGGTCGAGCGCGCCGCTGCGCGTACCCATAGGCACGCCGTCCTGCGGCGTAAAGCCCATCGAGGTATCGATCGCCTTTCCGTTCACGGTCGCCGTGATCGAAGAGCCGTTGCCAAGGTGGCAGGTGATGATCTTCGCGTTCTTGTTGCCCAGCATTTCCGCCGCCTTTGCCGCAACGTATCTGTGCGACGTGCCGTGGAAGCCGTAACGGCGAACCTTGTATTCCTCGTAAAGCTCGTACGGAATGGGATAGATATACGCTTCCTCTTTCATATCCGAATAGTACGAGGTATCGAATACGCCGACGTGATTGATATTCGGCATAACCTCTTTGCACGCCTTAAAGCCGCTGATTGCGGGAGGACCATGCAAGGGATTCAGCTCTGCAATGCTTTCAAGATATGCAATTTCCTGATCGCCAAGCAACGACGATTTGCGAATCTCGCCGCCGTGTGCAAATCTGTGTCCTACCGCGCCGATTTCCTCAACGCTCGCAATTACACCCAGCTCTTTGTCCGTCAACAGCTTCAACACACATTCAATCGCCGCGCGGTGGTTAGGGAAATCCGCGGAGGTTTTATAATCCGCTTTTCCAGGGCATTTGTGCGTCACTACGCCGTCAATCCCGATTCTTTCGCAATTCCCTTTTGCCAACACCGTGCCTTCGTCCATATCGAAAAGCTGATATTTGAGCGAGGAGCTACCTGCATTCACAACCAAAATTTTCATTATATTCTCCTTTATATACGTTATTGCTTATACGCGTTTCGCGATAACTTCCTTTTCGAATTTTTCGATTTCCTCGTACCAGTCCTCGCAAAGACCTTGACGACGGAGGTATTCGTCCCAAACGTCTGCAAAAGGCAGGAACTTCACCCTCTCGTGCATATACAGCACTTTGGTCAAGTTGTTCTCGTCTTGCAGCTTCTTCATTTCCGCATACGGCTGCAAAATTGCGCAAAGTAAGGATTTTTGCATAGAGCGAACGCCCGTTACCCACGCGCAAAGACGGTTGATGCTTGCGTCGAAATAATCCAAACCGATCAAAACCTTATCGTCGGCGTCGTTGCGGATAATTTCCTTGGAAAGCTCTTTAAGCTCGTCGTCCACCACGATTACGTGGTCGGAGTCCCATCTCACGGGACGGGATACGTGCAAGGCGATTTTATCGTAGAACGCAAGCAACGCGGGGATTTTGTCCGAAACGACTTCGGTGGGATGATAGTGACCCGTGTCAAGCAAACAGCAAATGCCCTTTTGCGCCGCGTAGTTTTGATAGAACTCGTTGCTACCTACCGTGTAGCTTTCGATACCGATACCGAACACCTTGCTCTCTACCGCGGGAATTACCCATTCCTTATCGTAATCCTCTAAAATCTCGTCCAGAGATTTCTTCAAGCGTACGCGCGGTCCTAAACGGTCTGCGGGGATATCCTTGTACCCGTCGGGTACCCAAATATTCACCATACAGGGGCTGTTCATAGCCTTACCCATTTCCGCTGCAATCTTCAAGCAAGCCTTACCGTGGCGCACCCAGAACTTTCTCGTTTCCTCGTCGGGCGAGGAGAGCGAAAGCCCGTCCTTCATATTCGGGTGTGCGAAGAAGGTGGGGTTGAAATCTACGCCGTCAAGCCCGATTTCCTTTGCCCATTGCACCCAAGGCTCGAAATACTTATACGTATATTCGTCGCGGTCTACCTTACCCTTATCCTCGCCGAGCAGCGCATAGCAAGCGTGTACGTTGATACGCTTTTTACCGGGCATCAACGCGAACGCGCGTTTCGCGTCCTCGAACAGCTCTTCGGGCGTTCTCGCTCTGCCGGGATAGTTCCCCGTCGTTTGAATACCGCCCGACAACGAATCGCTGCCGTCAAAGCCGATTACGTCGTCGCCCTGCCAGCAATGTACGCTGACGGGAATTTTGCTCAATCTCTCCATCGCCGCTTCCGTGTCGATACCGAACGCCGCGTAGAGCTTTTTTGCTTCCTCATATCTGGACATAGATTTCTTTCTCCTTTTTAATATCGCAATTCTTTTCATTTTATTTGTCGATTTCATTTTTGAACAGCGCCAACCACTCGTCTGCAATCAGCTTTGCACCCGCCATAGCAGGATGTACGCCGTCCGAAAGGTAATGTTCCGCGCCGTATGTAGCCGCCGCCTTGGTGAGCTTGTCTTGCAAGGGCAGGAAATATAAGCCGTAATCCTTTGCAATCTTTTTCGCCGCCGCCGCGTACTCAATCACCTGCGAGAAATATTCTCCCATATACTCGCTCGTCGCAACACCCTCCAAAACGAAAGGCTCGCAAATCACGATTTTCAAATTGGGGAAACGCTGTAAGGTATCCTCAATCATCATACGGTATACGCGGTCGAAGCGGTCTATCTCCACGCCGTTTTTACCGCCGATTTCGTGCCAAATGTCGTTGATACCGATTAAAACGCTCAAAACGTCTGGCTCTTCGTTCCACATATCCGCTTTGATACGCGCGTATAAGTCCACCACTCTGTGTCCGCTGATACCGCGATTGACGATTTTGTACTTGACGGGGTTTTCCGCAAGCAGTTCACTCGCAATCGCGTGTACGTAACCCGTTCCGTACGAACAAGGTTGATAGTCCACTTCTCTGCTTCTGCCCGCGTCCGTGATACTGTCGCCGAAAAATACAATTTTCATATCCTTCTCCTTTATACTTCCGCGATATCAAAAGACCTCTTAATAATCTCTCTGCCCGCTTTCACGTCCGCAATTTCGCCGCTGCCGACCATCTGCATCATCAAATTACCGATTGCCGTACCCTCGGCAGGTCCCGTAATGACTTTCTTGCCCGTGTATTTTGCGGTAAGCTCGTTTAACAGCTTATTTTGACTGCCGCCGCCGATAATGTTGAGCGTTTCGTATTTCTCGCCCGTAACGCCCTCCAAAGCTTTAAGCGACTGGTCGTAAAATCTTGCGAGGTTGTTATAAATCACGTACGCCATTTCCCCAACGGTGAGCTGACGGCCCACGCTTTCGTTGATGGCGTCAATCATACTTTCAGGCGCGAGGAATTTTTGCTCGTTTACGTTGATTTCGTCCTCAATCGGATTTGCTTTCGCCATTTCCGCGAGCTGTACGAAGCTGTATTTATCCCCGTGCTCGTGACGCACCTGCTGAATCATCCAAAGCCCCATGATATTGATTTGTAAACGGAAGGTCTGCTTTATGCTGCCCTCGTTGGAATATCCCGCTTCTCTTGCCGCCGCCGAAGTATGCGCGTAGTTTTGTTCCACGCCGAGGAGCGACCAAGTACCGCTGGAAATATACGGCGTTTGTCCCGAAAGGGGCGCGGCGAGCACCGCGCTTGCCGTATCGTGCGTCGCGGGAAGCACAACCTTTGCCTTGTAGCCGACGAAAGCGGCTACCTCGTCGGTAAATTCACCGACCTCCGTGCCGGGCTGGGAAAGCTCGCCGAACAGCTCTTTTTTATAGCCGAGCTTTTCAAGGATTTCCTCGTCCCAAGTATGCGTTTTCGCGTTCACCATACCCGAGGTCGTCGCGTTGGTGTATTCCTGCTTCTTCACGCCCGTCAAACGGAAATGGAAGTAATCGGGCAGCATCAGCAAGGATTTCGCCTTGTCCATACGCCCCGTGTTCTTATCGTGCAAGAGCTGATATACGGTGTTGAACGAAGCGAACTGAATACCCGTTCTTTCGTACAGCGTTTCAAAGGGAATGATATTATGTACCGCGGGAATGGTGTCGTCCGTTCTCGCGTCGCGATAGCAGTACACCCCGCCGATCGCCTTGTCGTTCTCATCAAGCAGCGCGTAGTCCACGCCCCAAGTATCAATGCCGACGGAATAAGGGGCTTTCCCCAGTTCGCCAGCCTTTTTCAATCCATTCAAAATCTCGCTAAATAAGCGTTCGTGCGTCCACATCAAATGCTCTTTCCCGTCGTACGCCGTCAAGGTTTCGGGGCCGTTTTGGAAACGGTAGATCTCTTCCGTGACCATTTTCCCGTTTTCCATATATGCTACGATATGTCTACCTGAAGAAGCGCCGATATCAATCGCAAGATAATATTTCATAAGTTTTCCTTCCTTTTTTCCGATTTCATGGATACTGTA
>JAZNGH010000047.1:0-133199 GCA_045576335.1 Candidatus Scatosoma sp. | reverse complement strand
AACTCTCTGACCAGACAAAAATCGGAAAAATACGTCGGTAAAAGTGTAGAAATTCTCTGCGAAGACTACGATAATAAAAAGGGCTTGTATATGGGCCGTGATGAGTTTGGCAGAATGGGATATTTTGAAAGTGACAAGGATTTGATAGGGCAGTTCGTGATGTTGCGTGTAACGCGTGCAAACGGGATTTCTCTGTTTGGTGAAATTGAAAAATAACAAAGGCGAAATTATAAAGGCAGGTTAAAAAAATGGCTCTTTCACAGATGATGCAGCATTATCTTACGATGAAGGAAAAATATAAGGATTGCGTTTTGTTTTACCGTCTCGGCGACTTTTACGAGATGTTTTTTGAGGACGCAGTCAAAGTATCGGGTATGCTCGATTTGACCCTTACGGGCAGAGATTGCGGGTTGGAAGAACGCGCGCCTATGTGCGGTATTCCTTTCCACGCTTCGGAAGGATATATAGCAAAACTCGTTTCGCTGGGGGAAAAGGTTGCGATTTGCGAACAGATTTCCGACCCCAAACAAGCGGGGCGCGGTCTTGTGGAACGCGACGTCGTGCGTATCGTATCGGCAGGCACGGTGATTGAAGAGGATTATCTCGACGAGTCTCGGAATAACTATATCGCTTGTGCCTTGAAAGACGGCGAGCTTGTTGCGCTTGCGTGGACGGATATCACGACGGGTGAATTTTTTGCGGAGGAGTTCTTGGGCGAGCTTGCCGTTGAGGACGCGGTTTCACAGCTTATGAAGCTTTCCGTGGCGGAAATTATTTGTAACGAGGAAATGCTGCTTGCGAGCAAAGAGGTTAAAGAGGTTCGTCATAATCAGCTTCCGCCGTTTTCTTGCTACGTGCCTTGGGCGTTCAATGTAAAGCAAGCGGAAAAGACCTTGCTTGAACAATTTAACGCCCTTTCGCTTGCCGCGTACGGGATTGCGGCAAAGGAAGCGTTGATATCCGCTTCGGGCGCGCTCGTGGAGTATCTCCGCGAAACGCAAAAACATTCGCTTGCGAATATCAATTCCATTAAGGTCGTCAATCGCGGCAAATATATGGAGCTGGACACGATTGCCGTAAAAAATCTCGAACTTGTAAAAAACAACGCGGACAATAAAAAATACGGCTCGCTGTTGTGGGTGTTGGATAAGACGAAAACGGGCATGGGCGCGCGGCTTATGAGCCGTATCGTGCTTTCTCCGCTCAAAGATACGACGGAGATAAACTATCGTTTAGACGGCGTTGAAGAGCTGTTTAACGCTTCCGTAGCCCGCGTTGGTATCAGCGAGGTTTTGCGCGATATAGCCGACGTGGAACGCCTTGCGGGGAAAATTTCAAACGGGAACTTTAACCCGAAAAACTGTCTTGCGCTCGCACAGGCACTCAACGCGCTTCCGACCATTAAATTTCAGCTTATCGGTTTTTCCTCGAAAATCTTGCAGGATATCAACGAGGGGCTCGTGGATATGCAGGATATTGCGGAATTATTGACCTCCGTGATTTCGCCCGATGCGAGCACGATTATGAAGGACGGCGGCTATATCCGCGAGGGATTTAGCCAAGAATTAGACGAGCTTCGCCGATACAATAAAGGCGCGGTGGAATTGATTAAGGGCATAGAAGTTCGCGAAAGGGAACGTACGGGCATTAAAACCTTGAAAACGGGTTATAACCGTGTGTTTGGATATTATATTGAAATCAGTAATTCCTTTAAGGATCAAGCTCCCGCGGAATATATCCGCAAACAAACCTTGACTACGGGCGAACGGTATATCACCGAGGAATTGAAAGAACTGGAAGAAAAGGTATTAACCAGCGGGGAAAAGGCGTTGAAGCTGGAAGAGCAGATTTACGCCAAGCTCATGCAAGAGCTCGTTAGAGTGATTGACGATTTGCAAAGGGTTGCCGCCGCTTTGGCGACCTTGGATTGCTTGATTTCCTTTGCTACCGTGGCAAAGGAAAGACGGTACGTGCGTCCCAAAATGCAAGAAAGCGGTATGCCGCTCGTAATCACCGAGGGCAGACACCCCGTTGTAGAAGCGATTTCAAAAGAACGCTTCGTGCCAAACGATACGCTTTTGGATAACGACGATAACCGTTGCGCCGTTATTACTGGACCTAATATGGCGGGTAAGAGTACCTATATGCGTCAAGTCGCCTTGATAACGCTTATGGCGCATTTGGGCGCGTTCGTACCCGCAAAGCACGCGGAAATTCCCATTACGGACAGGATTTTTACCCGCGTGGGTGCAAGCGACAATCTCATTTTCGACCAAAGTACTTTTATGGTCGAAATGACGGAAGTGGCTTCTATTCTTTTGCGTTCCACGAAAGACAGCTTGCTTGTCTTGGACGAGGTGGGGCGCGGAACGAGTACCTACGACGGGCTTTCGATTGCGTGGTCTGTGATTGAATTTTTGGCGGCGCATATTCGCGCAAAAACCCTCTTTTCCACGCACTATCACGAATTGACGGAGCTGGAAAACGCGTTAGAGGGCGTTAAAAACTATAAGGTCACGGTAAAAGAAATCGGCGGTACGATTGTGTTTTTACGTAAAATCGCACGCGGCGGCGCGCACAGAAGCTTCGGTATCGAGGTTGCCGCGCTTGCGGGCGTCCCGAAAGAAGTTACGACGCGTGCCAAAAAGATACTCAAAGAACTGGAAAAGAACGACCTTTTGGGCAACAAGCAAAGCCTTATTCTCTCCGACGACGAAGAAACGGAGGAAAAACAACTGACCGAGGTGGAACAAATTTTGTCTGAAACGGACGTTAATACGCTGTCGCCTATGCAGGCGTTGATGCTTATAAACGATTTGAAAGCGAAAATAGAAACGGAGAATTGATATGTCCAAAATCAATATTTTACCCGCAAAAGTATACAACCGAATTGCGGCGGGCGAAGTCGTCGACCGTCCGTATTCCGTAGTAAAGGAGCTCGTGGAAAACGCGATAGACGCGGGGGCGACCGAAATTGAAATTCACGTGGAAAGCGGCGGAAAGCAACTCATTCGCGTTATTGATAACGGGTGTGGTATCGAATGCGACGATTTGCAATCGGCGTTTTTGCCGCACGCGACGAGTAAAATCGCAAAAGCGGAAGACCTCGACAGAATAATGACGCTGGGCTTTCGCGGTGAAGCCGTGGCTTCCATTGCCGCCGTTTCTAAAATGACGATTACCTCCAAGGTCAAAGGCGCGAAATGCTACCGTTTATCTTCTAACGGCGGGGAATTAGGAACGATAAGCGAAGCCGCGGGGGGAGACGGTACGCAAGTAGAGGTTGAAATGCTGTTTTTCAACGCGCCCGTGCGTTTGAAGTTCTTAAAATCGAATAAAGCGGAAGAAGCGGAGATTACGACGTTTGTTTCGAGATTTATCCTCAACCGTTCGGATATATCGTTTACGTATTACGTGAACGGTAAAAAAACGCTGCAATCCTTTGGCGGTGGCGACGAGGAGGCGCTCGTTTGCGTATACGGCGCGGCTACTCGCGCGCAATGTATAGAGATCAATGCCGAAAAACACGGTATCCGTATTCGCGGTTATATCGGCAATCAAAATTTCTCCAAGCCGAATAAGAGCTATCAAAGCGTATTTTTGAACGGCAGATACGTTCTTAATTCCACGATAGCCGCTGCCGTTTCGGGCGCGTATAATGCGTATTTAATGAAACGGCAATACCCGTTTTACGTATTGCACGTCACCGTTCCAGCGGAAAGCGTAGACGTAAACGTACACCCTAATAAAGCGGACGTTCGTTTTGCTGACAATCAAACTATTTACGGCTGTATTTATTCCGTGATTTCGGCGGTTTTAGACGGAAAATCGCAAGCCTTGGAGTATATTGTAGCCGAGGAAACGCCTTCTGTTCAGGAAGAAAAACAACCCGTTGAGAAAGAACAAACGCTTTCGCAACGTATTTTGCAAGCCGTAGAAAGTGAAACGGAAGAAAAGACGGAAAAGCCCTCGACGAGCGGCAAAGTGTTTGGTTTTGACGTTTTATCGTACGAAGAGGCACAAAAGGAGCTTGCGAAAGCTTCGCCCGCTTTTGTGGAGCAAAAAACGCAAAGTAAAGTGGTGGTAAGAGGCGAAAAGCCCGCGGGTGCGCCCATTTGGCACGATAACGGTTTTATTCCTATGGATATGATTCCCGACCTTGACCCGACGAAGCTCGTGACGGTCACGGAAGAGGAAATGCGCGAAAACGTCGCGAGAGATAAAAAGAGTAAGGGCAGACCAGAAAAATTATTAAAGCTTTTCCCTAACGCGGAGTATAGCCCCGGCTTAACGTTGCGCTTTGACGACCCTGCATACGAGCGTGAATTGCGTGAAAAGGGTATTGACCCCTTGGCGCAACAAATGGAGGAAGGAAAGGATTATTTCGAAGAAAATAAACGCTATCTTGCCGAAATGGAGGATAAAGCGAAGCAAAATAAGATAAACGTCGCCTTTTGTAAATATATCGGTAAAATTTTCAATACCTATTTATTATACGAGCGCGACGAAGACGTATATATTATCGACCAACATGCGGCGCACGAACGCTTGATTTTCGATAGATTGAAAGCCCGTATGCAAAAACGGGAAATCGTTTCCCAGCCTATGCTCGTGCCGTACAGCCTGCAATTAAACGCATTTGAGGCTGCTTTTATGCGCGAACGCTTGGAGGATATCCGCAATATGGGCTTTGATATTCGTGAAAACGGAGAAACGGATTTTGAAATATACGCCGTTCCCGTGGACATTCCCAAAATCAATTTGGACGTATTCTTTAATCAAATTTTAGGGGATATAAGCGGTTATCGCGCAATAAAAATAGAAGAACTCCTTAAAGACAAGCTTGCTTCGGCGGCTTGTAAAGCGGCAATCAAAGGCGGAATGGATATCACGCGGGAGGAAATCGACGAATTGTTCAACCAAATGGACGGCGATATGGGCTTAAAATGTCCGCATGGCAGACCCGTCGTGGTAAAAATGCCCCGAACGCAAATAGAAAAAATGTTCAAGAGGATTGTCTGATGGCAAAAGCTTTGGTGATTTGCGGTGCAACGGCGTCGGGCAAGACTTCGCTTTCCGTCGCTTGTGCAAAACGTTTGGATACGGAAATCATTTCCGCGGATTCCCTTTTGGTATATAAGGGCTTGGACGTAGGAACGGCAAAGCCGACGACGGAAGAAAGGGCGGGCGTTGTTCATCATCTTATCGACGTGGTTTCTCCCTTTGAATCCTTTTCCGTAAGCGATTACGAACGGCTTGCTTTGCCTATCGTCGAGGATTTACTTGCGAAGGGAAAAACGCCCGTTATTTGCGGCGGCACGGGCTTTTATATCAACGCGCTTTTATATAAAAGTCAGTTTGGCAATATCGGCGCAAACGCCGAAATACGGGATAAATACGAAAAGCTCTACCGCGAAAAGGGAAAAACGTATTTACACGCCTTGCTTGCGGAAAAAGATAGTATAAGCGCGCAAAAATTGCACGAAAACGACGTAAAACGGGTTATTCGCGCGTTGGAGATTTACGATATGACGGGAAAGGCAAAGTCGGCGCAAAACGATATGCTGACGCCCCGTTTTGATTTTGTTGCCGTATCCGTTGACTATCCGCGTGAGACGCTATATGAGCGTATTGATATTCGCGTAGAGGAAATGTTTGCAAACGGTTTATGGGAAGAGGTGCACGCTTTGCTTGATAATGGCGTGGGAAAAGACAATCAATGTATGCAGGGCATTGGGTATAAAGAAATCGTTGAAGGGGGAGAAATGGGGCTTTCCTTTGAAGAAATTAAGGAATTGATTAAGAAAAACACCCGAAACTACGCCAAAAGACAAATTACGTTTTTTAAGCGTATGCAAAACCATATTTCTTTATCGCCGCAAGAAGCAACGGTAGATAAAATCATAGAACTTTTACAATAACTATGTCAGACACAGGTATTATGACAGACATAGTTATAAGGAGAATATAAATGACGGCGGAAACTTTAATAAAAACGAGTGAAGAGGAGCTTCTCTTTAATTTTAAGTTGGCGGACGAGATTAGCGAATACAATCAAGAAAAGGTATTAAAAGCCTTTAACAAACACGCAATCGCTTTGCGGCATTTTAACGCCACGACGGGTTACGGTTACGGTGACGACGGGCGTTTTGCTCTGGGTGAAGTATTTGCGGAAGCTATGGGCGCGGAAACGGGGATTGTGTCGCCCGCGCTGTTGAGCGGTACGCACGCTTTGTCGGTCGCGCTGTTTGGCGTATTGCGTACGAGCGACGCCGCGCTGTGTATTTCAGGTATGCCGTACGACACGCTTCGGGGCGTTATTTACGGTGAAGGAAACGGCTCGTTGAAGGATTTTGGTATTTCCTTTGATTGCGTTGATTTAACAGAGGACGGGAAATTCGATAAACAGCGTATCCAAGCGGAAATGGCGCGTCTTGGCAACCGATTGAAGGTGATTTATATCCAGCGTTCGCGCGGGTACGAGCTTCGCGACGCGTTCACGGTGGCAGAAATCGGCGAGATTTGCGCGTTTGTGAGAGGACTTGGCTTTAAGGGCTGTATTTTTGCGGATAATTGTTACGGCGAATTTGTGGAAAAACAAGAGCCGTGCGACGTGGGCGTAGACGTGGCGGTTGGCTCGTTGATTAAAAACCCCGGCGGTGGCTTAACGCCTACGGGCGGTTATATCGTTGGAAAAGCCGATTATATCGATAAAATCGGCAGGCGTTTGACCGCGCCCTCTATTGGAAACGAGGTCGGCTCTTATGCTTACGGGTACAGACTGTTTTATCAGGGATTATTTATCGCGCCGCATACGGTCAATCAAGCGATTAAAGGAAGCTTGTTGATCGGAAAATGTATGGAAAAATTAGGCTATGAAAATTTCCCCAAGCTGGATAACACGCCTGCGGATATTACACGCGCAATCCGTTTTGATACCGCGGAGCAACTTTGCGGCTTTATTCAGTCCGTGCAGGAAGCGTCGCCCGTGGATAGTTTCGTGACCTTGGAGCCGTGGGATATGCCGGGGTACGATAGTAAGGTTATCATGGCGGCAGGCTGTTTCGTGGAGGGATCTTCCATAGAGCTGTCCGCCGACGCGCCCGTGAAAGAGCCGTATACGGCGTATTTTCAAGGCGGTTTGACTTATGAGCATTGTAAATATGCTTTGAAAAAAATCCTTGCAAAGCTTTTATAAAAAAACGCCCTCGACAGAGGGCGTTTGGACTTTCTATGAATTTAGCCGTTTTTGGTTAAATCCCAATCAATTGGGGATAAACCGTTGCGGATAAGATACTCGTTGGTTTTGGAGAAATGCTTGCACCCGAAAAACCCGTTGTAGGCGGAGAGCGGCGAGGGGTGCGCGCATTCCAAAATACAATGCTTCGTACCGTCGATAAGCGGTTTTTTGCTTCTGGCGTTGCCGCCCCAAAGAA
Source organism: Candidatus Scatosoma sp. (assembly GCA_045576335.1). GTDB lineage: Bacteria > Bacillota > Clostridia > Christensenellales > Borkfalkiaceae > Scatosoma. Next base: position 125,763 of record JAZNGH010000047.1, on the reverse strand, counting down.
TAAACACGACGTGTTCCTTTTGGTCGGAAATCAGCTTGATCACGCTGTCCGTAAACCAAGCCCACCCGCATTTAGAATGAGAATTTGCTTGATGTTCTCTTACGGAAAGGGAGGTATTCATAAGAAGCACGCCTTGCTTTGCCCATTTGGTGAGGTTTCCGCTTTTGGGTAATTCGCAACCGATATCCGCTTTGAGTTCCTTGAAAATGTTTTCAAGAGAGGGCGGCTTTTGTATACCGTCCTGCACGGAAAAACAAAGCCCGTGCGCTTGTCCTACGTTGTGATAGGGGTCTTGTCCGAGTAAGACGACTTTAAGGTCGGCAAACGGCGTATAACGAAAACAGTTATACAAATCGTACATATCGGGATATACGACGAAATTCCGATATTCTTCGATTAAAAAATTACGGATTTTGCGGTATCTTTCGTCGGCAAAAAGCGGGGCAAGACGTTCGTTCCAATCTCCTAAATCTATCATAATTCCTCCTTTGTTCGTACGCGTTTACAAGCATTCAAAAACGGTAGGTAAAACCGCTTTCAAATTTTTCAAGGCTTTATCTTTATTGTTCAAAAACTGCTCCGTCGTACTGCCGCTGCCCGCTACGTCCGAAATGGCTTTCACGGAATATACGGGTAATTCTGCAGCGTAAGCCGCTTGTACGATTGCCGCGCCTTCCATATCGCGTATATCCGCTTTCAATTCTTCGGTCAAGAGCAGATAATCGGTTTTGCTGTCGTTAAAGCGGTCGGAAGTGCCTAAATTTTTAATGGGCAGGTCGGCGTTTATTCTGTTTAAGGTGAGATAATTTTCTTGGTATTCGTCCAAAGTGCCGATTTTCGTGCCGTTGAGCTGGGTCAAATCGAAATCGAACTGAACGGCTGCCCCGATTTGATAGACCTGACAAAGCTCCGTTCCCGCGTTTAATCCGCCTGCTACGCCGAAATTCAAAAGCTTTCTCACGTCGAATTTGCTGACGAGAAGCTGTGCTCCAAGCGCGGCGTTTACCTTTCCGACGCCGCAAATACATACCACGGTTTCTTTGCCGTAAACCGTGCCCACGTATATTTTTTTACCGCTCACAGTCAACGAACGGTTGATTTTCATTTCGTCAAGCAGAATATCCGCTTCACTTTGCATTGCGATTACCGCTCCAATCATATTCTCTTTTCTCCTTGTTCTTGCTTTTTCTTGTGTTTTTACAATATTTATGATATAATACCTACTATATACACCGAAAAGCGGTGTAAAACAAAGATATTTTTCCCATAAACAACCATTATTATAACAAAGGAGAGAGAAAATGTCAAGAGCAGAAAGGGCAAAAGAATATTTTATGCAGGGTTATGCTTGCTCGCAAGCGGTAGCGTTGGCGTTCGCGGATGTAACGGGCATTGATGAGAGCACGTTGAAAAGGATCACGTTGCCTTTTGGCGGGGGGCTTGGGCGTTTGCGCTTGACTTGCGGCGCGGTTAGCGGTATGGCAACGGTCGTCGGCGCGGTATTTACCCAAGAAGAACGTACGCCTGAAAATAAGAAAGAGGTATATGCAATCGTGCAGGAGGTTTGCGAAAAATTCAAGGCTGAAAACGGCAGCTTGATTTGCGGAGAATTGCTTGCAGGGGTAAACGTTCCCGTGGAAATAGGCGGTAGTGCGGAAGCAAGAACGCACGAGTATTATAAAAAGCGTCCGTGCACAGAGCTTGTATATTGCGCGGCAGATATTCTGGAAAAGTATTTAACGGAAAAAGGCGTCCTTTAACCGCGCGGATTTACGAAAGAAAAGGTGTTATGATGAGAAAATCCATAAAAATAACGAATATTTTAAGGCTTTTTATCCTATTATTTTCTACGATAGGATTGTTGTTTACGTTTACGTATAACCCGCGCGTGGTTGCCGAAACGTATTTGAAAATTTCCCCTGGGGAACTGGAATTTGTTGAGGAATTCACCAACACCTATCATTATGCTTATCGTTTTGAATATACGGGGTCTGGAGATTTACCGCAAACTACCTCGTACACTGCGTATACGATCGTCGGCGATGCGTATTTCCAAACGGATGACGACGATAAAATTTTTTTGATGGGCGTACAGGGATATTTTAGTGCAACGAAACTTGCTTTTCTTTTCGATAATGCCTCAAAAGCTTTTGAAAAAGCCAACGTGCAGTCGTTTACCATTCCCGACGGCTTTACGCTTCAAAAGTCCTCGTCTGTGACGAGTGAATATGCGGGAATTATATTCGACGGGGATATGACTTTCGTGAAGCAGGACGGAACTTGGGTATGCGAGGAAAAGACGACGCCAAGCTATACGGTTGATTTAAGCGGCAATCTGTCTGCTCCCGTATGGAATGAAACGGAAGGGCGGTTGGAGGCTACGCTCAATTTGCCTTTTGCCGCAATGCAAGATATCTCTTACGAAGGCGTATTGTCTGCTTCTTGCGAGGGCTATGAGGGAAAAGTGACCGCGACGCAAAAATCGAGTGAAAGCGTATTGCGTTTGGCGTTTAACGATTCTGGTTCACTTCAAGACTGTGCGGGCGTATGTTTGTCCGTGTCGGGTGGCACATTGACGAGCGGCGAAGCAAATCTTACCTTGACGGGAACGGAAACGTTTTACGGCTATTCGGACGGGAGCTGGTCCACGGAGGAGGCGTTTGAGGTTATCCGCATCGTTGACGGGGAAAGCACCGTAGAGAAAATTCCCGTAACGGAAAGCGCGTATACGTTCAAAAATTTAATCGGTACGGCACATACCATTTTTTTTGGCTGGGAGTATGAGAATGCATTGTATTATCCCGACGATACCGTAACGGTTGCAACGGGCACGAAGTGTATCGAGATAGAAGCCGTGTTTGTGCATTACGGCTTACGCGAGGGCGCGTCCGTTCGTTGCGACGAGGCGGGTTTGGACGAGTCGGGCATCCGTTTTATTGCCGAATTAAAGGAAACGGGGTTGGAAAGCTATCAAGACCGTTTGCGCGGCGTGGGTGTAATCGTAATGCCCGCCGATAAGTTGGTTGATAATCAAGCGTTTACTTGGGAAAATTATAACGGGAACAATCAAGCCAAAAATTTCTTTGTGGAAACGGCTTCGGTTACCTTTGATAAAGAGGGCGTTTTCCAAATGTACGCAACCATTGTTGACGTGTTGGAAAGCAATTATAATCGAGATTTTATCGCTCGCGCTTACGCGCTCGTTTATACGTCTGACGGGGAACAATATATCTACAACGACGATATACAACAGCGTAGCGTTTATACGGTTGCTGCCAAAGCGTTGACGAGCACGCAATACACCTTTGAGGCTTGGGAAATCAAAATTTTGGAAAGCTACGTAAACGGCGTTGCCAACGTGCTTTACGCGGACGGGGAAGCGACGCTCGTATGCGCCGCGAAAAATCCCGTTATCAGCGAGGTGAGCGTTTCTGTCGTTGACGGCGTCGTGACTTTGCGCTTAAAAACTTCAATTGTGCATTTCCCTGCAATCACCTTCAACGGTGTGCGGATTCGCGATGCGGTGCAAACGTACGACACCGAAAGCGGGTGTTTGGTTGTGACCTTTGCAGAGGAGGTACTGTAAAATGACAAAGAATTACTTGAAATTGATGATAGAAATTACAACGACGGAAGAAACGGATATCGTTACGACGAGTGGCGTTTTGGGGAAAATCGAAATCACGGAAAAAGATACTTGGACCGATTGATAAATATCCCCGCGTTTTCACGCGGGGATAGATATTCCTTTGTTGTTGACAATTTACCATTTTAGAAAAATTGCTTGCATATTTGCTTAATTTATATTATAATATGTAAGAAAGCATATCAAAAAGAAGGAGACAAAAATGGAAGAGCTTTTATTTGAAATAAGTACTTTGTTGGAATTGCTTTTGTCGGTGGTTTTGGGTTTTATAATCGGTTTTGAGCGGAAGCTCCGTTCCAAGGAAGCGGGTATTCGTACGCATACAATCGTATGCTTCGGCGCGGCGTTAATGACGATTATATCGAAAAATATCGGCAACGGCGACCCTGGGCGTATCGCGGCGCAAATCGTTTCTGGCGTCGGTTTTTTGGGCGCGGGAATGATTGTTTATAAACAGCACGAAGTGAAGGGCTTGACGACGGCGGCAGGCGTTTGGGCTACTGCAGGCGTGGGTATGGCTTGCGGTAGCAGCTTGTATATTCTTGCGGTAGGCGCAACGGCGATTTTGATTATCGCGCAATGTATATTTCATACGAATTTTCGTGTGTTCCGTTCCAAGCGTTCGTATTCCGTGAAAATCGAATTTTTGCAAACGGGCGAGGAGAATTTGCGGATAAAAGAGATATTCGGTACGGATAGATTTAATCATCTCGTATTAAAACGCGAAAACGGTCGGGTTGTGTATAGCGCAACGTTAAATACCGAAGAGGAATTTTCGTCTTCGAGATTAAACGAAATTATGGCAGAAAACGATTTTATATGTTCTATCGAGCGTTGCGATAATGAGTAAGGTTTTTATAAATAAAACAAGACGCGATTTGGCAACCTGTGGTTTTGGTGGGAAACGCTACTCTACCGTATGCTAAACAAAAAAACGCCTTGACAAAGTCAAAGCGTTTTGGCAGGGGAGACGCGATTCGAACACGCAACCTACGGTTTTGGAGACCGCTACTCTACCGTTGAGCCACTCCCCTAACAACGAAGCTATTATATAACAAAAAAAAAGATTTGTCAAATATTTTTCGTCGTAAAATACGGGAAATTTTATAAAATTGAAAACAATTCAAAAAAGCGAGTACAAGGAATGAAAAAAAGAGTAGAATTATACACGGACGGAGCTTGTTCGGGAAATCCGGGGATTGGCGGTTATGCGGGGATTCTCATATACGGTGATATTAAACGCGAATACAACGGCGCGGAAGAGGAAACGACGAACAACCGTATGGAGGTTTTGGCGGTAATCGAGGGCTTAAAACGTTTGAAATATCCTTGTATTGTAGACGTATACAGCGATTCGGCGTATACGGTAAACGCTTTTGTCAACGGTTGGGTTTACGCTTGGAAAAAAACGAATTGGAAAAAAGCGGATGGAAAACCCGTTCAAAACGTAGATATATGGCAAGAGCTGTACGCGCTTACACAAACGCACGAGGTGACTTTTCATAAGGTTACGGGGCATGCGGATAACGAGCTGAATAACCGTTGTGACGAGCTTGCCCGAGCAGCTATTAAGGAGCTTCGCAAAGCCTTGCCCGTTAGTGAAACGTTAGATAAATAATTATTATTAAAACCGTTATACTATAAATAGGAGAGCGAATGGAAGAACAGCAAACGGATAAAAAAATAATAGGCAACGTTTTTATCTTTTTGGGCTTAACGGCTGCCTGTATCGTGTTTGCCGTATTATGCTTATATAATACGGGTAATCTTTTCGTGCAAGAAAACGCGTTATGGCTTTCAATCGTTGCGAGCTTATTATTAGCCGCACTTTGCGGCGTTGCCGTTTGGTTTATAATAAAGAGAAAAGAAATGCTGTCCAAGACGCTAATCAGCGTATACGTATTTATACTTTTTTGTTTGGTTTTGATTTTTATTTTTCAAAAAACGGGATTTTTTGAAATTGTCAAAAGCGAAGAAAGCCTGCAAAAATACCTTGAAAAATCAGGTGCGTGGATGCCGCTTTTGTATATTGCCTTGCAATTTTTACAAGTCGTCATTCTTCCTATTCCTAGTGTAGTGAGCACCGCGGCGGGCGTGGCTTTATTTGGGCCTTTTCCTACGACCGTATACAGTCTTATCGGTATTTTAACGGGGTCTGTTACGGCGTTTTTTATCGGCCGCAAGTTAGGATATAAAGCCGTTGCTTGGATGATCGGCGAGGAAACGCTTGAAAAATGGCAAAAAAAGTTAAAGGGGAAAGACAATCTTATTTTAACGCTAATGTTTTTACTGCCCGTATTTCCCGACGACGTACTTTGTTTTATCGCGGGGCTTTCGTCTATGTCTAATCGATATTTTATAATAATGATTATGATATCGCGCATTTTATCCGTGACGATGACCTGCTATTCTTTGGAGTTTATCCCTTTTAATACTTGGTGGGGATTGTTGATATGGGCAATCTTCTTAGCGATTGTGGTAGTGGTATTCATATTAGTATATAAAAATTTGGATAAAATACAGGAAAAACTTTCAAAACGATTTAAGGTATTCAAAAAAAAGAATAAATAATATTTTTTTACGGTTGCAGCATAATAATATAAGCAAAACGCTCGCAAAAAATTATGAAATTCAAAAGAAAGTATCGACAATGCGAGTAAAAATGCGCATTGTCGATTTTTTGCGAAAAAAAGGAAAAATTTTCTTTCATTCGCTTGCAATTTGATAACGTTTGTTGTATAATGTTAATTAGTGGAGAATTGGCAAAAGTGGATAAGAAAATATACGCTTGTATTGCCAAAATTTCTCGGAGGGTAACTATGGATAAAATACAATTACTGCAAGAGAGAAAAGCACGGCTTCTTGAACTCGGTAAAGAAATCCGAAGCCGTATCAACGCGTTGGTTGACGAAGAAAGCTTCGTTGAATTGTCCGCGTTCAGCTTTTCTAAAAACGATTTTTACGGCGACGGCGCGGAGGGCGAAGGGGTTATCACCGGCTTTGCTACGATTGACGACGCTCCGTATTATATCGTTGCTCAAAATTTTAAGGCGTTTGACGGCGGTATTTCCAAGGCAAATTGCGATAAAATCGTAAAATGCTTGGATATTGCCGAAAAAAATGCAATTCCCGTGGTGTATCTGTTGAATACTCGCGGGGTGCAAATCGGTGAAGGCGTTACCGTGTTGGAAGGACTTGGTAAATTGTTGATGAGATCTACCCAGCTTAAAGGCGTAGTACCTCAATACGTTGTCGTAGACGGAGAGGTGTACGGCTCGGTGGCTATGCTTGCCGCTGTGGCGGATTTCACGTTCTTCGTGGAAAAGAAGAGCGTTTTGGCAATTAACAGTCCTTTTGTTTTGTCTGCAAAGGCAGGAAAAAACCTCCCGAAAGAAGAGGTTGGCGGAATGAAAGCGCTTGATAAAACGGGTATTCCCGCGTTTGAAGTGGCTGATATCGCCGAGGCTCGGGTAAAAATCGCGCAAATTGCAAACGTGCTTACCGTTCCTTGCATAAACGCGGAATTGAACGAAGCCATACCCGTGCTCAATGAAACCGTTACCGCGGATACGCTTATGACGATTTTTGAAAGTCCTTTGGAGGTATGGTCTACGTTTGAGCCTGACGTGAAAACGGTGCTTGGACGAATCGGCGGTTTGGCTGTTGCGGCAGTCGTATTCGACGGCGGCGAAGAGGGCGTAGAGCTCAACGCGGCAAAGCTTGCAAAAATCAGAAATTTTGCGGAGCTTGCCTGCTGCTATCAGTTGCCTTTCTTGACTTTTACGAACACGAAAGGCGTTTGCCCTTGCGCTTGCGTCAACAATAGCCGCGTAATGAAAGAGGTTGCGGAATATCTCGATATTCTCGATACGATTGATACGGCGAAGATTGCAGTCGTTTATAAAAAAGCGATTGGTCTTGGTTATTCCTTGTTTGCGGCAAAATCCGTCGGATTTGATTACACCTGTGCTTTTGCGAACGCAAGTATCGCTTTGTTTGACAGCGTGCAAGGGGCTACGATTGAGCTGGGCAATGAAAAAGCGGACAAGGCAACGCTTGCGGCAAGATACGCCGACGAAAATGCCGATCCCATTCATGCGGCGAAAGACGGCTATATTGACGCGATTATCGAGCCGCAGTTCGTAAAACAATATCTTATTGCTTCTTTGCAAATGTTTGCGAGATAAGGAGGGGCAAATGTTGTTCAATTTATTGACAAGTGTAACCGATCCGACGCGCACCGTGAGCATAGGCGAAGCAGCGCTTTACGCCCTGCTTGGTTTTGCGGTCGTATTCGTCGGGATTGCGTTTTTGATTTTGATCGTTTGGCTCGTGGGCAAGCTTATGCATAAAAATTCCCCGCAAACGACAGTAAAAACGCCGAAAGCCGAACCGATTAAAGAAGTAACGGAAAGTCTTGCCGCGGCAGACGCCGAGCAGATTTCCGAGGAAACGGTAGCGGTGATTACGGCGGCAATCATGGCTTATTATCAGACGAACAATCCAAAGTGTGAATTTAGAGTAAAAAGAATAAAGAGAATTTAAGGAGAAAAACGTTATGCGTAATTTTGTTATCACAGTAAATGGAAAATCCTATGAAGTCGGGGTTGAAGAAGTCGGCGTTGCCGCTTCCGCGCCCGTTGTTGCACCCGTTGCGCCTGTTGCTCCCGTCGTAGCGGCTCCCGCTCCCGCGGCTGCACCCAAAGCAACGCCCGCTCCCGCGCCGCAACCCGCGAAGCCCGTATCTGCAAACGGTGAAAAAGTGCTTTCTCCGTTCCCTGGACTTATTAAAAATCTGTTGGTTGCCGAAGGGGCTACGGTTAAAAAGGATCAACCTATTCTCGTGCTTGAAGCAATGAAGATGGACAACGATATTACTGCTCCTTGCGACGGTGTCGTATCCTTCCAAGTTGCGAAGGGTGCCAACGTGGAATCGGATGCAGTCTTGGCTGTTATCGGTTAAAAATAAGAAACGGGAAATTCTGTTATGTTAAATAATTTACTCATAAACGTAGGGGAAATGTTTACGAATTTATGGAATTCGCTCGGTATTATGAACGGAACTTGGGAAAATTACGTAATGATTCTCATTTCTTTCGTTCTTATATACCTTGCAATCGTAAAAAAATTCGAGCCTCTACTCTTGTTGCCTATTGCGTTCGGTATGTTTCTTATCAATCTTCCGGGCGCGTATAACGTCGTTTGGGGAACGTACGCGGAGGGTATGCCTCATACCTATGACAACGTAGAAAATCCAGGGCTTTTGTGGTATCTTTTCTTCGGCGTTCAAAACGTTATCTATCCGCCGCTCATCTTCCTTGGTATCGGCGCAATGACTGATTTTGGACCTTTGATTTCCAACCCTAAGAGTATGCTTATCGGTGCGGCGGCGCAGCTTGGCGTATTTTTAACGCTGATTGCGGCAACTGCGCTCGGCTTTAATCTTGCGGCGTCGGCTTCGATTGCCATTATCGGGGGCGCGGACGGGCCTACGGCTATTTACGTTACGCAAAAATTAGCGCAATATGCACAGTTTAACGGCACGCATACCGATTTACTTTCCGCGATTGCCGTGGCAGCGTATTCGTATATGGCGCTTATTCCCATTATCCAGAAACCGCTTATGAAGCTGATTGTTCCGCAGAAGGAACGCGCAATCAAAATGAAACCGCTTCGCACGGTCAGCAAGGTCGAAAAAATCGTATTTCCGATCGTCGTTACGCTGGTTGTAGGGATTTTGCTGCCCGACGCTGTTCCGCTTTTGGGTATGCTGATGCTTGGTAATCTGCTTAAAGAAAGCGGCGTATGCGACAGACTTTCTTCCCAAGCGCAAAACGGACTTATGAATACCATCACGATTTTCCTTGGCGTATCCGTTGGCTGTAAGGCCTACGGGGCTACGTTCTTGTCGCCCACGACGCTTGGTATTATCGCGCTTGGACTTGTTGCGTTCAGTTGCGGTACTATCGGCGGATTGCTTATGGGCAGATTGATGTGCAAGATTTCCAAAGGTAAAATCAATCCGTTAATCGGGAGTGCGGGTGTTTCCGCTGTACCTATGGCGGCACGTATTTCCGAGGACGTAGGTCGGGAATCCGATCCAAGCAACCATTTGTTGATGCACGCTATGGGACCTAACGTTGCGGGGGTTATCGGCTCTGCAATTGCCGCTGGTTTCTTACTTGCGATTATTTAATGATGAGGTAAAGATATATGGAACTGAATTTTGAAAATAAAAAAATTATGCTTACCGAAACGATTTTGCGTGATGCGCATCAATCGCAAGCGGCAACGCGTATGAGAATAGAAGAGATGCTCCCTGTATTAGAGCAGCTTGACGAAATCGGTTATTATTCCATTGAAGCGTGGGGCGGGGCAACGTTTGACTCTTGCTTGCGTTTCTTGAACGAAGACCCTTGGGAACGTTTGCGTACCTTAAAAGCACATCTTAAAACACCTATTCAAATGCTTCTTCGCGGACAAAATCTGCTTGGCTATCGCCATTATGCAGACGACGTAGTAGAAAAGTTCGTTGCAAAATCCATTGAAAATGGCGTGGGCGTAATTCGTGTTTTCGACGCGCTGAATGACCCTAGAAATCTGGAAGTTTCTATGAAAGCCATTAAAAAATACGGCGGCGTTTGTGAAGCTACCATTTGTTACACGAGTGCGGTCGTTGACGGCAAAGAGGTCTTTACGGACGAATATTTCGTTGCGCTTGCGAAGCAGCTTGAAGAACGCGGCGCGGATAATATCTGCTTGAAGGATATGGCAAACCTTTTGCTTCCTTTCCGTGCATATACGCTTGTAAGCGCGCTTAAAAAGGCGTTAAAGCCCACGACAAAATTACACTTGCATACGCATAATACCACGGGTACGGGCGATATGACCTATCTTATGGCAATTCTTGCGGGCGTAGATATCGTAGATACCGCGCTTTCGCCGCTTGGAAATGGTACTTCCCAACCTGCAACTGAACCGCTTGTAGCTACCCTCAAAGGAACGCCTTACGATACAGGTATCGATATTAACAAGCTTCTTCCTATCGTTAAACACTTCAAAACGGTTGAAAAGCGTTTGAAAGACGATAAGATTTTGAATGAAAAATCCAAGGGCATTGACGTTAATACGTTGCTTTACCAAGTTCCTGGCGGTATGCTTTCTAATTTGATTAATCAGCTTGAAAAGGCGGGCAAAGCAGATAAGCTTATGGAATGTCTTGCCGAAGTTCCCAATGTCAGAAAGGATTGCGGTTATCCTCCTTTGGTTACGCCGTCCTCGCAAATCGTTGGTACGCAAGCGGTTATGAACGTCGTTATGAACGAGCGTTATAAAATGGTTACCAAAGAAACGCGTGATTTGTTTGCGGGTAAATACGGTACGCTGCCTATGCCTTTGAATGAAGAAATTGCAGAAAAGGTACTAAAAGGAGCGGAAAGAATTACTTGCCGCCCGGCAGATTTGTTGCAGCCTGAATACGAGGAAATCAAGAAAAAGGTCGTTGAGCTTGGCTACTACGAAAAGGAAGAGGACGTTCTCTCGTATGCAGTGTTTGAACAAGTGGCTGAAAACTTCTTCAAATGGCGCGAAGCGCAAAAACAAGGCGTAGACCGCGATTTGGCAAAAACGGGTGTATATCCCGTTTGAAGATAATCACGGTGAAACATTTATTGTGAAACAATGCAACCGACTGTTTAGATGACGGTCGGTTGCTTCTTTACGATAAAACTTTATACCATCGTGAAACAAATATTGTGAAACATATATATGAAATTGAAATGTGTGGGGAAATACCTTATATAAAAGAGAGGTAAAAATGAAAAGAGTATACGTTGTTGGCGGTGGACCTGCTGGCTTAATGGCGGCCTATGCGGCTGCAAAAAACGGACATCAAGTCGTATTGTTGGAAAAGAATGAGAAACTCGGCAAAAAAATCTATATCACGGGGAAAGGGCGATGTAATTTCACCAACGACGTTTCGGCGGAAGATTTTTTACGCAACGTTGTGCGTGGCGAAAAGTTTTTAAGGGGAAGCCTGTATTCTTTTCCGCCACAAAAAACCATTGACTTCTTTGAAAATAACGGTTTATCCGTCAAAATAGAAAGGGGAAACCGTGCTTTTCCCTCCTCTGACCACGCAAGCGACGTCACAAAAACCTTGGAAAAAGCTTGTAAAAACGCGGGAGTGGAAATAAAATTAAAGGAAAAAGTAGAAAAAATCCTCATTGAAAAAATTGCTATGCCTGACAAAATACCTATGTCACGCGTAGTAGAGTTGCAAACGAATGCAGGCAATTATGCTTGTGATATTGTAATCGTTGCAACGGGTGGATTAAGCTATCCGTCTACGGGCTCTACGGGCGACGGCTACGTTTTTGCGCAAGAATGTGGGCATACGGTGACCGATTTGAAATGCGGGCTTTGCGGCTTAAATTTAGAGGGAAATGTATATAAAGAATTGCAGGGCTTAGCCTTAAAAAACGTATCCATTTGCATAAAAAACGGACAAAAAACGGTGTATAATGAGTTTGGGGAAATGTTGTTTACGCATTTTGGGGTATCGGGGCCTATCGTTTTATCCGCGTCGTCCGTTATAAACCGTTTACAAACGGGAGATTTAAGGCTGTTTATCGATTTGAAGCCTGCTTTGGACGAACAAACGTTGGACAAACGCTTGCTTCGCGATTTTGAAAAGTATAAAAACAAACAAATCGCTAACGCTTTGTGCGAGTTGCTGCCGCAAAAGCTTATTCCGCTCGTGCTTTCCGTAAGCGGTATTCCTACGAAAAAAGCCGTGAACGTATGCACGAAAGAGGAACGTTTGAAGCTTGTTTCCACCTTGAAAAATCTGCCTTTTAGGATTAAGGGCTTGCGCGGTTTTGAGGAGGCGATCGTGACGTCAGGCGGCGTTAATTTGTCGGAGGTCAATCCCAAAACTATGGAAAGCAAGCTGGTGCAAGGGCTTAAATTCTGTGGTGAGGTGCTTGATTTAGATGCTTTTACGGGCGGCTTTAATATGCAGATTGCCTTTTCTACGGGCTACGCCGCGGGAAATTCGATTGATTAAATACACGAATTCTTTGACGGATACGCTTTGAAAACTTGACGAAAGAAAATTTTTCCGTTATAATATTATTATAATTTTATGCAAAAGAGGTCGATTATGACGATTATACGCGGTGCTACGACGATACAAAAGGATTGTAAGGAAGAAATCGTGCTTTCTGTGCAGGAACTGCTTGACGGTGTTTTTCAAGAAAACGGGTTGCAAAAGGAGGAAGTACGCGGCTTTTTATTCTCTTTGACTACGGATATTCATTCCTACCACCCCGCAAAAGCGGCGAGGGAATGCGGGTACGATTTCGCGCCGTTATTTGCCGCGATCGAGCCTGATATCGACGGCGGTTTACGCTTATGTATCCGTTTAATGCTTTTCACCGAGCTTGCCGATAATCGCGCGGTAAAACATATTTATCAAAAAGGAGCAAAAATATTGAGAAAAGACATTTCCGAAATATACAATATCGCGCTGGACGGTCCGGCGGGGAGCGGTAAGAGCACGATTGCAAAAGCTTTGGCAAAGGATTATAATATCCTGTATTTGGATACGGGGGCTATGTACCGCGCTTGCGGCTTAAAAGCTTTGCGTTTAAGGATTGACCCTAAGGACGTAGACGCCGTAGAAAAAATGTTGCCTGCTCTTAACGTAAAAGTGGAATATCGTAACGGTGCACAGCATACCATACTTGACGGCGAGGACGTTTCCTCTGCTATCCGTGAAAACGCCGTTTCTATGGCGGCTTCGACGATTTCCGCGCATCCTGCCGTTCGTGTGAAAATGGTTGAAATGCAACGGGAAATTGCGCGCGGAATGTCTTGTGTGCTTGACGGCAGAGATATAGGCTCGACGGTATTGCCCGATGCAAAATTCAAATTTTTCATAACGGCTGACAGCCGCGTTCGCGCTACGCGCCGATACGACGAATTGCTTGCCCGCGGTGAAAAGGTGGATTTTGACACGCTGCACGCGGAAATCGTTGCCCGTGATAAACAGGACAGCGAACGCGAATTTTCACCTCTCGTTTGTTCAAAAGACGCAATGGTAATAGATACCTCGAATATGTCGATAAACGAGGTTGTTGCGGCGGTAAAAGCGGCTATTCAAGCGAAAATTTGAGAGGAAAGACGAATGAAAGAACAAGAGCAGAAAGAAGGCAAAAAAACGCCCAAAGCGAACAATTTACTTGTTAAAGCAAATAAAAAAGGCAAGCATATCATGCATTTTATGAATTTCTTGCGGATACTTGTTATTCCTTTTTATTTTCTCGTCAAGCCCTTTCGCTATTACGGAAACAAAAAGGTAAAGGACGGAGCGTGCGTTTATGTAAGCAATCATTACGGAATGCTCGACGTCATATATATTGCGGCAACGACTTGGGAGGGGGTACATTTCATTGCCAAGCGTGAGGTTAGCGAAACGCCCGTTTTGGGCTGGCTGGCGAGTAAAGTCAAGATAATTTCCGTCAATCGCGACGGAAACGATATCCGCGCGTTGCTTGACTCTTTCAAATGCTTAAAAAACGGACAAAAAATCGCCGTTTTTCCCGAAGGAACGCGAAATAAAACGGAAGCGGATATGTTGCCCTTCAAACACGGAGCGGCGGTTATGGCAATCAAGACGAAAACGCCCATTGTGCCCGTCGTGCTGTATAAAAGACCCCGTTATTTCCGTATGGCGCATATTTTGATTGGCGATCCCATCGAGCTTACCGAATATTACGACCGTAAATTAACGGACGCGGAATACGCGGAAGCAGATGATAAAATCCGTAATATTATGTTGGAAATGCGCGAAAAGCATACGGAATATTTACAATCCAAAAAGAAGAAAGGAAAGAACGCTTAAATGGAAATCGTCGTAGCGAAAAACGGCGGTTTTTGTCGCGGAGTACGAAACGCCGTAGATACGGCTCTTGCCGTTTCCCCTGAAAATACGTATATTTTCGGGGAGATTATCCATAATCCCGAGGTCGTCAAACAAATTACGGGCCGCGGGATTATTATGGTGGAGCGTTTAGAGGAAGTGCCTAAAAACGCGACCTTGATTATCCGTTCGCACGGCGTGGGGAAGAAGGTGTACGAACAATGCGCCCAACGCAATATCAAAATCTTGGATTGTACCTGTGAATTCGTGCGCCGTACGCAAAAAATCATCACCGAACAATACGAGCAGGGGAAAACGATTGTAATCGTTGGCGAAAAAACGCATCCCGAGGTTGTTGGGTTGAACGGCTGCTGTAACGATTCGGCGTATATATTTTCTTCGGAAACGGACGATTTTTCGGTGCTGCCCGATAACGCTTGTTGTATCGTTGCACAAACGACGTATGCAAAGGATAAATACGAGCAAATCGTTCAAGAGTTAAAAAAGCTTCGAGGGGATAAAGACGTCGTATTTGAAACGATTTGTTATACGACGGCAAAACGGCAAAGCGAAGCGAGGGAGCTTGCAAGGCAATGCGACGCCGTATTGGTAATCGGCGGTATGAATAGCAGTAACACCAACAAGCTTTACGAGATTTGTGCAAAAGAATGTAATAGAGTTTACCGCTTGTCGAGGGCAGAGGAGCTTCGCTATGAAGATATTATCGGTTGCGAGAAAGTGGGTATCGTTACGGGGGCGAGCACGCCCGATTCACAAACGCAAACCGTTTTACAAATGATAAACAAAACAAAATAAGGCGAATAAGCGCGTTTTTTTATAAAAAATTGCAAAAAACAAAAAAAATCTTAACAATAATCGTGAAAAAACAGTTGCTGTTTTCAAAACAATTTGGTATACTAATATAGGACGGCAAAATTTAACAGATAAATTTGCTTACTTGCAGCGATAAGCGTTTATAGGTTAAGTTTTTTCGGACAAATAAAACAATCAAAAGATTTGAAAAGGTAGGATTGTCGGGAAAACCCGACGCAAACTCAGGAGGTTCTATTAAAGATGGAAATGGAAACAGAAGCAAAAGCAACGATGGAAGAAGTTGTTGCAAACATGGACAATCAACAGCGGTTCAGAAAAGGACAGTTGATTACGGCTACGATTTCGTCGGCAGACGACAAGGGTGTTGAGGTGCTGCTCCCGAACACCAAGAAAGAAGTGCTGCTGGATAAAGAAGAAGTCGATTGCGAAGTTTATAACAAAGACGACTTCGCGGGTAAAGTCGGTGAAGAAATCGAATTGATGGTCGTAGCGGTTACGCCTCGCGTTGTTCTTTCGCAAAAGCAGATTAAGAAAGTGAAAGAAGAAGAAGCAATGCTGGCGGAAATTTCGTCCGGTAAAGATTTCGAGGTTGAATGCACGGGCTTCAATAAGGGCGGCTTGACGGCACAGCTCGGTTCTTACACGGTATTCGTACCTGCTCGCGAAATTCGCGCGGGTTACGTGAAAGAGCTTGATAAATACGTAGGCAAGAAATTGCGCCTTCGTCTTTTGGAGATCAAAACGGAGAGAAGAAAGGAAATTATCGCTTCTCAACGCGTGATTATTGAAGAAGAAAAGGCGGCAAAGGAAGCTGCAAGAGCGGCGAAGGAAGCAGAGTTCTTCGCGTCTATTCACGTGGACGATGTGGTAGAGGGTAAAGTAGAACGCGCGACCTCTTTCGGTGCTTTCGTATCCGTAAACGGTTTTGATTGCCTTGCCCACATTTCCGACCTTTCTTGGTCGGGCGTAAAGGCGGTTACCGACGTGCTTGAAATCGGCAAGAAATACGAATTTAAGGTGCTTAAAATCGACGAGGAAGCGAAAAAAGTTTCTATCGGTTATAAACAGCTTCAACCCCAACCTTGGGACCTTGCAGCTGAAAAGTATGCAGAAGGCGACGTTATCCACGGTAAGGTTGTAAGAATCGTTCCTTTCGGTGCGTTCGTTGAAGTGGAAAAAGGAATTGACGGTTTGGTGCACGTTTCTCAGATTTCCCACGAATTCCTTGAAAATCCCACGACGGTGCTTGCTATCGGTCAAGAAATCGACGCGAAGATTTTGAAGCTGGATTGCACGGAAAGAAAAATGACGCTTTCTATCAAAGCGCTTGAACCCAAGCCCGAAAACGTAGAAAGAAAGGCAAAGAAAGCGGAAGACGGCGAAGTGAAAGAAAAAGCAAGAAAACCCAGAGCTGCAAAGCCCGTTGACGAAGTTACGGAATGGAGCGAGGGCGATTTGGACGCTGGTATTTCGATTGCCGACCTTCTTAATAAGAACTCCTGATTGTTTTATCGATTTGAATTTTAATAAAAATAGAAAATCTGCTTTTATTCGATTAAAAGCAGATTTTTTTGTTTATAAATAACTGTTGAAAAAATTGCGAAAAGCAAGGAGAAAATATTATGGAAAAACAAGGTAAGATTAAAATTTCAAGCGAAAATATGATGCCCATCATAAAGAAATGGCTGTATTCCGATAAAGACATTTTTCTTCGTGAAATCGTAGCCAACGGTATCGACGCGATCACCAAGCATAAAAAGCTTGTGGATATGGGCGAAGCGACCAAAGACGAAGCTTCGTATAAAATCACCGTAACCGTAGACGAAAAAGAGAAAACGTTGACGGTTGAAGATAACGGTATCGGTATGACCGCGGAAGAAGTGGAAAAGTACATCACACAGATTGCGTTTTCGGGCGCGGAGGATTTCCTCCAAAAATACGAAAAGGCTTCGGGCGACGGTATTATCGGGCATTTCGGTTTGGGCTTCTATTCGGCGTATATGGTGTCCGAACGCGTGGAAATTTACACGAAAAGCTATAAGGACGAGCCTGCCGTAAGATGGGAATCGGACGGGAATTCTACGTATACGATTGCGGAAACGGATAAGGCGAGCCGCGGCACGAAAATCGTTATGCACATTGCCGAAGGGGAAGAGGATTTCTTAAAAGAATTTACCGTACGCGAGCTTTTGCGTAAATATTGCTCGTTTATGCCCTTTGAAATCTATCTCAATCCCAAAGGCGACGAGAGCGACAAGGCAATCAATAATACCACGCCTTTGTATCTCAAAGACCCCAAGGAATGCACGGACGAGGAATATAAAAACTTTTATCGCGATACCTTCATGGATTTTAACGAGCCTTTGTTCTGGATCCATTTGAATATGGAATACCCTTTCCGTCTTAAAGGCATCTTATATTTCCCGCAAATCAAAAAACAGCAAGTGCAGCTTGAAAAAGGACAAGTTAAGCTTTACTGCAACCAAGTCTTTATTGCAGATAATATAAAAGAGGTTATTCCCGAATTCTTAATGCTTTTGAACGGCGTTATCGATTGTCCCGATATCCCGCTCAACGTATCGAGAAGCTTCTTGCAAAACGATAAGCAGGTCCAAAAAATTTCCAAGCATATCACCAAAAAAGTGGCAGATAAACTGACTTCGTTGTTCAATACCGACCGTGAACGCTTTGAAAATTGCTGGATGGATATTGCAACCTTTATTAAATTCGGTTGTATCAAAGAAAACGAGTTTTACGAAAAGGTGCAAAATATTCTCATTTTCAAGAATTTGAAAGGGGAATACCAGCCTATCTCCGCGCTTCTTGGGGAAGAAATCAGCGACGAGGACGCCAAAAACGGTGTCAGCCCCAAAGCCATCTATTACGTTTCCGATGAAGCGCAACAGGCGCAATATATTGCAATGTTTAAGGACGTGGGATTAGACGCTATCGTTTGCGACACCTATATCGATTCGCATTTTATCAGTTATATCGAGTATAAAAACCCGAAAAAATGCCGTTTTGTGCGTATTGACGCGGATATCGACGGTGCGTTGAAGAGCGGGGAAACGGTTGACGAGGACACGCACAAGGAATTGATTGAAGCCTTTAAGTCGCACTTGATAAATAAGGATATTGCCGTTCGAGCGGAGAATTTTAAGAGTGGTAAGCTGCCTGCTATCGTAAACGTAGACGAATTTATGCGTAGAATGTCGGAAATGAACGGTTTTTACGGTATGGCGGACACTGATCCAATGAAGAATGCAACGCTCGTTCTCAATTTGACGAACCCCGTTATATCTTCCCTTTTAACGCAACCCGCCGAAAAACAAGCGATAATCGTCAATCAAATCTATTATTTGGCTATGCTTTCCTATAAAAAGCTTGCGCCCGAAGAGCTTTCCGATTTTGTAGAAAAGAGCGCGCAATTGTTATTTAATTACAGTAGATAAACTTACATTTGAAATGAAAAAGTCTTTCCCTTGTGGAAAGGCTTTTTTTTGTTCTATATGGACAACCCGTCGCATATAGTATAACAAATGCTTGAATTTTTACCTGAAAGAATAAAAGACGCTTTGCAAAACGTCAATATGAATAATGTTTACGAGCTTCGGCTTCGCGCGGATTTTCCTACTATAATCAATTATTTAGGGGAGTATATCTATCTCGGCGCGTACGGTGTTACCGAGCACACCGAGCAGGCAATCTGCTGTGATAGTGGCGAGATAGGCGATTGCGTGTTCCGTGCGGGTAATTATTCGGTGTATTCGGTGGAAGAGCAAATAAAAAGGGGGTTTATAACCGCGGTAAACGGCGAACGTATCGGACTTGCGGGAGAATACGTCTTTGATAGAGGACAACCTTTGACGATAAGAAATTTTACTTCTCTTTGTATTCGCGTACCGCACGAAATTCTTGGTTGCGGTGAGGAAATTTTTAGACGTTGTATGTGTGACAGAGTACGCAATCTGTTGATTGCTTCTCCACCGGGGTTGGGAAAGACGACGATATTGCGCGATTTGGGGCGGATTATTAGCCTGAAATCGAGGAAAAACGTCTTGATTTGCGACGAACGCGGAGAAATCGGGTGTAGTGAAAAACAAAACGGTTGCGATATCTTAAAATATGCGGATAAGCGCACCGCCTTTGAAGCGGGGATACGGGCAATGCGCCCTGATATTATCATTACCGACGAACTTTCCGATACCGATTGTGCCGCCGTGGAAAAAGCGGCTTATGCAGGCGTAAAGGTGCTTGCTTCCGCGCATTTTTCTTCCTTTTCTCATATAAAACCGCCGTTTTTCGGGTTATTTGAACGATACGTAATGCTTGACGATAGACAAATCGGTAAAATCAGCGAGATTTACGACGAAGAAGGACGGAGAATTGTGTAAATGGCGAAAGTATTACTTGGTATTGCAATGATAGCGTTTACAACCTTTTGCGGGTATCTTTTAGCTAAAAAATACCGAAAAAGAAAGGAATTTTTTAACCAGTTGTATGATTTTAACGAACGTTTTTTGAATGAAATCGCTTACTATCGCCGACCGTTAAAGGAGTTTTTTTCCAAATACGCTTATAAAGGCGAGTTTGAAAAATTGCTGTGGATATATAGTGAAAGCATTGAGGCTCAAAAGCCGATGGTGGAAGAGCTCTTTGAAAGCGCGGAGTTTGATTTTTTGAGAAAAGAAGAAAAAAGCGTTGTGGGCGATTATTTCAATATGTTGGGAAAAGGGGATAGTGCTTCGCAAAAAAATTATTTTTCCTCAATAAAAAACAGCCTAACCGCTTTACAAACGGGCGCGATACAGGAAAGTAAAAAATATGGAGATCTATTCGTAAAACTTGGATTTTTATGCGGACTTTTGATTTTGATTTTATTGCTATGAAACGTACGGACACGAGGATGTAAACAATGGATATTACCATACTTTTCAGAATTGCGGCAATCGGGATTATTATAACCGTTATATGCCAAATTCTTAAAAAATCGGATAGGGACGATATTGCGACTTTGGTAAGTATCGTGGGGCTCGTAATCGTCTTGGCGGTGGTCGTCGGTATGATTGGCGACCTCTTCGAAGATATTAAAAATATTTTCGGGCTGTTGTAGGGGAATACGAATGGATATTATGAAAATTATAGGCGTAGCTTTCGTGACGGCGATTTCCGCAATTTTATTGAAAGCGACCAAGCCCGAATTGTCTTTTGCTGTAACGGTTACGGGCATTATCGTAATCCTTTTGTTTATCGTCGATTCTCTACAAGGCGTGCTGGGCGTTTTCTCGTCTATCGCGCAAGCGACGGGCGTTGAAAACGGGCTTTTGAAGATACTTTTGAAAATCGTTGGCGTTGGGTATTTGACCGAATTCGGAGCGGGTATTCTTAACGATTTCGGTTCGCAAGCCGTAGCCGATAAAGTCGTTTTGGGTGGAAAAATCACAATCGTCATACTTGCTTTGCCTATTTTTCAAGGTTTATTGCAGCTCGTAGGCGAATTTATACAGTTGGTTTAAAAATGAAAATTTTACGCGTCAAAGATAAAAAAATATACATTGTAGCGATTGTTTTTCTTATTCATTTATGCACGGTGTTTTTCGGCTGTTTGCCGACGATATCCGTGCGAGCGGAGGAGTTGCAAGCAGAGGAAAAGCTCAATGAAACCGTTTACGGAATGATTGACGAGCTAGACTTGCAAGCGTTGCAGGAATACGTCGACGAAATCGGCAGCTTTTCGGGTGAAAGCGTAGGCGAGCGCCTCATTAACTACATAAAAGGCGAAAGCTTTGATTACGAGGATTTCGGGGAGGAACTATTAACGGTATTATTCGCACGCGTTGGAGATCTTTTGCCAGCGTTTGCTTGCATTGCCGCCGTGACCTTGTTATCGGGATTGTTGTCTACGATAAAGAGTGGAACGAACGCACAAACCTCTGCCGATATGATATTTATGGTGACCTATGCCGCGGCGTTGATACCCTTGATAGGCGTTTTGACGGAAGTATTCCGCATGACGACGGAAAGCGTTTCCGCTATGCAACGGCAAATGCAAATCGTCTATCCGCTGATGCTTACCTTAATGGCGGCAAGCGGCGGCACGTTGACCGTTTCCGTTTGCCGCCCCGCGGTTGCGTTTTTTTCCACGACAATCGTTTCCGTCCTTTCGGAAATCGTGTTTCCGCTCACCGTCACCATTATCGCTTTTTCCATGGCAAGTAATTTGACCAAAGAGCTTAAAATCAATAAATTTACAGCTTTTTTCAAGAGTATAAACAAATGGATTATAGGCGTTTGTATATCCGTATTCGGTTTGTTTTTTACCTTGCAGGGTATTACCGCCGCGACCTACGACGGCGTGGTGCGTAGAGCGGCAAAATACGCGATAGGCAACGGTATTCCCATTGTTGGCGGCTTTTTATCGGGCGGCTTCGACCTTGCGGTGGCGGGAAGCGTGTTAATTAAAAATTCTCTGGGGAGTATGAGTATTTTTTTGATGATTTCCGTACTCTTCGAGCCGTTGCTGCTCCTGATTGCCGTAAACCTGTTTCTACGCTTCACGGCGGCGATTACGCAACCGTTCGGGGATAGCCGTATTTCCGATTTTTTAGGGGAAACGGCGGAAAATCTGCATTATTGCACGGCGGCGATCCTTTTTACGGCGTTCTTATATTTTTTGTCGATACTTTTGCTCGTTTCTTCCTCGGAGGCGTTATTATGAACGGATATTTGCTCTGCATTATCGGCACGGTCTTAATTTCGGCGGTACTCACCGCGATTATGCCCGAGGGGAAAACGACGGCGGTCATCAAAGGGATTGCAAAATTAGCGTGTTTGCTCGTCATTGTCGCGCCGATACCCCGTTTTCTACAAGGAGAGGATTTTTTCGACACGTTAAAGGGAGAAAATCAAGAAAATTCTCAAACCTTTTTCCCACAATCAGTCATACAAACGGACGGGGCTTTCATAAAGTATTACAGTGAAACGAGGATATTGCAGACGGAAAAAGCCGTAGAGGACGAACTCCTTGAAAAGTACGGTGTAAAATCGGTCGTTGCGTTGAAGTGGAGCTTGGAAAACGAGCTGGATATCCGAATTGAGCAAATACGCGTAACCACGGAACAGGAAGAGGGAGAGGAGGTCAAAAAAGAGATGTGGGAATATCTGACAAATAATTATTGCAGTGAGGTGTTGATTGAATAAAACGGTAAAAAAGGAATATAAACGCCGCTTTGCTATCGAGGGAAAAATAAAGGATATTCTCATTGTCAGCGTACTTGCCCTCGCGCTTGTGTTTGCGGTTTGGAAGGTATTTTATACGGACGAAGAAAGCGTTTCTACGGCGGCGACCGCGGCAACGGAAACGGAAAGGAAGGTCGGGCAGCTCCTACAACAAATCGAAGGCGTTGGCGAAGCGGACGTTATGATTTGCGAAACGGAGAACGGCGTGCAGAGCGTCGTGGTGGTTTGCGAGGGCGCAAACGATTTGCAGGTGATTATGAATATTCGGGAGGCTGTCGCGGCGGCGCTCGGAACACAGGAAAAAGCCGTGAAAATTTATTTGAAAAAAGAGTAAAAAGGAGATAAAAAACTATGTCAAACAAAAAGAAGATTGTCGTAATGTCGTCTTTGGTGCTACTGCTTGCGGTTACTGCCGTATTCAATTTCGTGTTGGCGAACGCCGATACGGTCGCTTCGGCGGACGACGGTGTTACCACCGCAAACTATTTTACTACTTACCGTTCCGAGCGTACGACTACGCGCAACGAGGAGCTGGTACAGCTCGACAGTGTAATCGCACTCTATGAAGAGGGCGACGAAAAATACGAAGCAGCTACGGAAATGAAGATGGAAATCGTTGCGGCTATGGAACAGGAATTGATTTTGGAGAACATGGTCAAATCGCTTGGTTTTTCGGACGCGGTCGTATCCGTTTCCGTGGATTCCGATAACGTAAACGTGTTTATCAATTCCTCTGAACTGAATTACGACACGGCGTTATCCATTTACAATATGATGAAAAACGAAACGGGGATTGTCGCCGGAAATATTATAATTATGCCCGTTTACGCGGAAAGCTGAAAAAAAGAAGAGAAAATATCTTCAAAACAGTAGAAATATTCGAAAAGATATGCTATAATATAATCAAAGATTATAAGGAGCACTTTTCGAATGCGTAATATTAAATTAGACGTAAAAGACAATCAAAGCGGAAAAGTCGTTTACAACGCGGGTATCGTACACAATATCGTAGCGTTGGCTGTGGCGGAGGTCGAGGGCGCAATGCCCGTTTCGGGAAAAAGAAACGGTATCTCGCTGTATATTGAAAAGGACGGTATCTACGTAGACGTATCCGTTGCCGTCAAATACGGCTATAACGTGCCCGAGCTTGCTTACCGTATCCAACAATCGGTCAAGCAAAGCGTGGAAAATATGACGCGTTATAAGGTTGCGCAAGTAGACGTGCATATCCGCGACGTGGAATTTACGGAACAGCCCATTCTTGAAAAGGAAGAGGAAGAGCCGTTAGAGGAAAATTAAATATATCGGACACCCTTCCCGTCAGAGAAGGGTTTTCGTCATAATAACGAGCAGTAAAAAACGGAGAGACTTATGAGAAATGCAGCAAGAGAAGCCGCTTTGAATATTATATTCGCCCAGCAGTTTAATACCGACTGTATGGAGTTGCTTCAAAAAAAGATATTTAAGCAATTTAAGCTGGAAAGAGAGGAAGATTTGCTTTTTGCCACCGATTTAATCGCGGCGGTGGAGGAACACCGCGACGAGCTGATCGAGGGCATAGAAGAGGCTTGTCACCATTACAAGGAAAACCGTATCAACCGTACGGATAAAAGTATTTTGTTGATTGCAATGGCGGAAATTCGCTATTTTGACGATATCCCGCCCGTCGTATCGGTGTCCGAAGCAACGGGACTTGCAAGGAAGTATTCCACGGAAAAGAGCGCGGATTTCGTCAACGGCGTGCTTTCGGGCGTGATCAATAAAAAAGTTGGTGAGAACAATGAAAATAATTGACGGAAAAGCGTATGCGGCAGAGCTTCGCGAAACGCTTAAACAAAAAATTGCGGCTTCGACGAAAAAACCGGGGCTTGCCGTCGTGATCGTCGGTAGCAACCCCGCTTCGCAAATCTACGTACGCAATAAAATCAAGGCTTGCGCGGAGGTGGGGATTCGTTCGTATTCTTACGAATTGCCCGAAACTGCAAAGCAGGAGCAATTAGAAGCACTTTTGACTTCGCTCGCCGACGATTCGCAAATAGACGGTATTTTATTGCAGCTTCCGTTGCCCAAAGGCTTCGACGCGGAGTCTGCAATGGCGAAAATCCCGTTTGAAAAGGATGTGGACGGTTTTTCCGCGGAAAATCTCGGGCTTTTGACGTTGCATAAAGAGAAAATCGTTGCTTGTACGCCGCTTGGCGTTATGAAATTGTTAGAACATGAGGGCGTAGAAATTGCAGGCAAGCACGTGGTCGTGCTCGGTAGAAGCGATACCGTAGGAAAGCCGATGGCAATGCTGCTTCTTAACGCCAACGCTACCGTGACCGTTTGTCACAGCAAGACGAAGAATATCAAAGAAATTTGCCAAAGCGCGGATATTCTCGTTTCCGCCGTCGGCAAAGCCAAATTCGTTACCGCGGATATGCTGAAAGAGGGTGCGGTCGTAATCGACGTGGGGATGAACCGCGATGAAAACGGCAAGCTTTGCGGCGACGTGGATTTTGAAAATGCAAAAGAAAAATGCTCGCTCATAACGCCCGTGCCCGGCGGCGTAGGGCCTATGACGATTACGATGCTTATGTATAACACAGCCAAAGCGGCTTTTAAGGAGTAAAGAAAATTGACCGACTTTACTTTGTTGTATAACGCTTATATCCAAGAATTTGAAGCGTTCGTAAAGAAATATACCGACAAATTGACAACCCGTCCCGCCGTGCTCGGCGAAAGTATGACGTATAGCTTGCTTAACGGCGGCAAACGCATTCGTCCCGTTTTAATGCTGGCATGCGCGGACGTTTTGGGCGTGGCGCACGAGGAGGTGTTGCCTTTTGCTTTGGCGCTTGAAATGATCCACGCATATTCGCTCGTGCACGACGATTTGCCCGCTATGGATAACGACGATTTCCGTCGCGGAAAGCCCTCGTGCCATAAAGCATTCGGCGAAGCGAATGCCATTCTTGCGGGCGACGGTTTGCTCAACGAAGCGTACGCAATCTGCTTTGAAGAATGTATAAAGGGCGAAAAATACGTGCTCGCCGCAAAATTCTTAAACGAATGTGCAGGGGTATACGGTATGATCGCAGGGCAATCCGCCGATTTATATTTCACCAACGCCAACGTGGAGGTGGAAGAGGACGAGTTGGCGTACGTTTACGCCCATAAAACGGGTAAGCTTTTGCTTGCGCCCGTCGCGATTGCGAGTATTCTTGCGGGAAATAAATATTATTTATCGTTTGAGGAGTTCGGGAAGCTTTTAGGCGTGCTTTTCCAAACGACTGACGATATCCTCGACGTTACGGGCGATTTTCAGCAGCTTGGAAAGACGATAGGGAAAGACCAAACGGAAAACAAGCTCACCTCCGTTCGCTTATACGGATTAGAAGGGGCAAAAATTCGCGCGGACGAATGTGCAAAGACGTGTCACGCCGTTTTGGAAGGAATAGACGGGGATACGGCGTTTTTGAACGATTTGGTGGATTATATACTCAATCGAAGTAAATAAGGATAAGGAGCTTCGGCAATGTTAAAAAATTGGTTGCCTGAAAACGTAAAAAAATGTACGAGAAGCGAGCTTAACGTTTTATGCGACGAGCTTCGGCGCGTCATTTACGAAACGGTTACGCAATGCGGCGGACACCTTGCGTCAAATCTTGGCGCGGTAGAATCCACCGTCGCGCTCTTTTACGTTTTTGATTTTCCCAACGATAAAATCGTGTTCGACGTAGGACATCAATGCTATGCGTACAAGCTTTTAAGCGGTCGCGCGGACAGATTTTCTACGCTTCGAAAGGCAGGGGGGATTTCAGGCTTTCCCAAACGCACGGAAAGCGTGTATGATTGCTACGACACGGGACATGCAGGTACGTCCGTTTCCGCTGCTATCGGGCTTGCAAAAGCACGCGATTTACAAAAGGAAAACCGCACGATTATTGCCTATATCGGCGACGGTTCGTTCAATAACGGGCTTGTTTACGAGGCGTTGAACAGCTTACAAATATTAAATACGAATATACTGATTATTCTCAACGATAACGGTATGTCCATATCTCCGACGGTAGGCGGAATGCACGAGATACTCGATACCGTGAAAAATCGGGAAAAAGCGGACGGTATTCGTCTTTTGGAACAGTTCGGCTTAACGTATATAGGCGTAAAAGACGGCAACGACGTAGACGAAATGGTGGACGCGTTGACGGAAGCGAAGGGGTTACTTGAAAACGGCTCGGTCTTGCTGCATATCGCCACCAAGAAAGGGAAGGGCTATGAGTTCAGCGAAGAACACCCCACAAATACCCACGGCGTACCGCCCGTCGGCTCGCCCAAGGAAAAGGAATATTCGGAGGTTTTAGGGGAAAGTCTTTGCGACCTTGCAAGAGAAAACGGTAAAATCACCGTAATTTCCGCCGCAATGAAAGAGGCTCTTGGGCTTGAAAGGTTTTTCACGGATTATCCCGAACGCGCTTTTGACGTAGGGATTTGCGAGGAGAACGCGTCCGTATTATGCGCCGCTATGGCGGCTGGCGGACTTAAACCGTATTACGCCATTTATTCTACTTTTTTACAGCGTGCTTTCGACGAGATTATTCACGACGTTTGCGCGCAAGATATGCCCGTGACCTTCTGTATCGACCGTGCGGGGATATCTGGCGCGGACGGGGAAACGCATCAAGGCGTTTTCGATCTTTCCTATTTATCGCTTATTCCTAATTTAACGATAGCCGTTCCCAAGGACACGGAGGAATTAAAGCGTATGCTTGCGTTCAGCGCAACTTATCCGCACCCGTTAGCTATCCGTTATCCCCGTTCGGGAAAAGTGGTATTTGAAGCGGAAGAGCAGCCTATCGTGGCGGGAAAATGGGAATATTTGCGCAAAGAAAACGCAAAAGTCACGGTAATTGCCGCGGGAGAACGGAGCTTGATTATCACAATGAAGGTGTTGCGTCAGATTGAAAAGCAAGGAAAAAGCTTTGACGTCGTAAACGCCCGCTTCGTGAAACCGCTAGACGTAGAATTGCTGCAAAATTTACAAAGCGAATACGTTGTGACCGTTGAGGATAACGTATTTCTCGGCGGCTTGGGTGCAATGATCGATTGCGAGCTTGTAAAGCTTGGAAAGGCTTGTAAAATCAAGAATTTTGCCTATCGCGACGCGTTTATTCCACAGGGCAAAGTTGCCGATTTACAAGGCGAATACGGCGTGAATTGCGAGGATATCGAACGCTGGATATCGAAAGCGTTATTATGAGAGCGGACAAGCATTTCGCGGACAAATTCGGCTCGCGGACGAAAGCGGCGGAAGCGATTGAAAAAGGCTTGATACTTGTCAACGGAAAAGTGATAAAGGTCAAGGACGAGATTAAGGAAACGGACGAAATCACTTTCGTAGTGCCAAAGGAAAGCTTTGTGTCCAACGGTGGATATAAGCTTGCGCGAGCAGTGAGTGTTTTTGGGTTTGATTGCAGCGGCAAAACGTTCGTGGATATCGGCGCGAGCACGGGCGGGTTTACTGATTGCTTGTTACAAAACGGCGCGAAAAAAGTGTTTGCTGTGGACGTAGGCGAAAGCCTTTTACACGAAAGCCTTTTGGGGGACTCACGGATTTTTGTTATGGAGAATACGAACGCGCGTTATCTTACGCAAGCGGATTTTCCCTGTGGGATTGACGGTGTGGTCACGGATGTGAGCTTTATCTCGCTTCGGCATATTTTTGGGGCAATCAAGAGTGTTTTAGGCGAGCAAGGCGACGCTTTGGTGCTTGTAAAGCCGCAATTTGAATGCGAAAAAAAGAATATCGGCAAAAGCGGTATCGTACACCCGTCGGCGCATGCGGAAATCGTGGAAAAAGTGCTTGAATACGCGAAAAACGAAGGGTTATATCCGTTTGGGGTTACGAATGCGCCCGTGCGAAAGGGCAAAAATATTGAGTATATTTTGCACTTAAAGCCCGTTTACGACGGGGCAAAAACGGTGCAAGCGGTTATACGGGAAGTTAAAACGTTCGTCGCGGGCAACGTGGCGGAAAAAAATAAAAAACGTGGGAGCAAATGATGAAAATCGGGGTACTCGGCAACAAAGCGAAGGTCAAAAACGAAGCTACGATTGAAGAAATCGTTGGTTTTTTACGCGATTCGGGTTATGAAACCAAGCGTTTTTCCTTGCCCACCGAAATCGACGGCGTAGACGTCGTGGTAGTGCTTGGCGGCGACGGGGCCATTCTCCATTCGGCGGTCATTGCCGCGAAAAAAGGGATTAAGCTAATCGGTATCAATTACGGCAATCTCGGCTTTTTAACCGAATACGAAAAAGACGAAAGGGAAAAGATAAAAGAGCTTTTATTCCAACTCGAAAAAGGCACTTGCCGTATTTTGAAGCGGAGCTTGTTGCGTTTGGAGATAGCAGGACAAAGCTTTTACGCACTCAACGAAATCGCTTTGCAACGGGATTACGGACTATACGCGGAAAAAAATACGCAAATTCTGCGTTTGCAGGTGGATACGGGCGACGGGAAGGACGTGATTGCGGGAGACGGCTTGCTGTTTTGCACGCCAACTGGCTCGACGGCGTATTCCCTTTCGGCAGGCGGTGCGATATTGACACCGGAAGTGCCCGTGTTTATGATGACGCCGATATGTGCTTTCTCTATGCGGAATCGTCCCGTCGTATTTCCCGATTCAGAGGAAATAACCGTGCGCGTAGTGCGCGGAAAAGCAATATTGCTCGCCGACGGTTTGGCGATAACGGGTTTACCCGAGGGAACGGAAATTCGCGTAGGAAAAGCACCGTTTACGGCAGATTTTCCCGTGCGGGATACAGCGGATTTCTTTGCGAAGGTCAGAAATAAATTAAATGAATGATATAGGATAAGGAGAATGGATATGTTAAGGTCGGCAAGACACGC
This sequence comes from Candidatus Scatosoma sp., assembly GCA_045576335.1. Lineage (GTDB taxonomy): Bacteria > Bacillota > Clostridia > Christensenellales > Borkfalkiaceae > Scatosoma. Next base: position 96,225 of record JAZNGH010000047.1, on the reverse strand, counting down.
TAAAATTTTGGAGATTATTTCTCGCAAGGAAATTGAAACACAAGAGGAATTGTGTGCGGAATTAAACGGAATGAATCTCGTCGTTACGCAAGCAACCATTTCGCGTGATATTCGCGATTTGCATTTGTTTAAGGTTGCGGGTATTGAGAAAAAGTACCGTTATGCGTACATAAACGACGGAGAAAGTGAAATTTCGCCTAAAATGAAGAGCCTTTTCCGTGATTGCGTTGTTTCGGTGAAAGCGGCAAAAAATCTCGTCGTCGTAAAAACGTTGACGGGCAACGGTGCTAATGCGGGTACGGTGGTGGATAAACTCAATTACGAGGGTATCGTCGGTTCAGTTGCGGGCGACGATACGCTGTTAATTGTTTGCGCGGACGACGAACGCGCCGTAACCGTCGTGGAAAAAATCAACGAATTTATGAAATAAGATAAGGCCATTTTATGTTATCCAGACTTACGATAAAAAATGTGGCGTTGATAGAAAACGCCGATATCATCTTTGGCGAGGGCTTAAACGTTCTGTCGGGGGAAACGGGCGCGGGAAAATCGGTTATTCTCGATTCCGTCAATTTCGTTTTGGGCGCGAAAGCTGACCGCTCTATGATTCGCTATGGAGAAACGGAGTGTATGGTCAAGGCGGAGTTTATCGTTCCCGAAAGTTTCCGCGCGGTGCAAGTCTTACGCGATATGGATATAGATACCGACGGGGAAATTATCATTTCCCGTAAATTTTCGGAGTCGGGTAAAAACGCCATTAAAATCAACGGAAACACCGTTACGGCAACGATGCTTCGCGCGGTTACGGACTCGCTTGTGGACGTTCACGGTCAAAGTGAGCATTTCTTTTTACTCAAAGAAAGCAATCAATTAAAAACCCTCGACGGAGTGGTCGGTACAAAGCTTACGGAGAAAAAAGAGGGGTTATCCGCGCTTTTGAAACAGAAACGGGGCATTGACGAGCGTATCGCAATGCTTGGCGGCGACGAAAAGGAGCGAGGAAGAAGGCTTGACGTTTTGCGTTTCCAAATCGACGAGATTGAAGCGGTGGATTTGCAGGCGGGCGAGGAAGAAGAATTGCTTGCAAAACGGAATAAAATTTATAATTTAGAAAAAATCATAACCGCCGTTCGCGAAGCGACGGAAAGTCTTTCGGGGGAATCGGGCGCGTTGGATTGCTTGCGTTATGCAAAACGCGCACTTTCACCTATTTCGGGGATAGATAACGTATACGCGGAGCTTTGCGACAGAATGGAGTCAATCGCAACGGATGCGGAAGATGCTGCGGAAACGCTTTCAGAGCTTGCAGACGAGCTGTATTTTGACGAAAACGAGGCGGAGGAAACGGAATCCCGACTGGACGTTATTCGTGGCTTAAAACGTAAATACGGTGCAAATAAAGAGGAAATAGACGCGTATTTGGAAAAGATAAGGAACGAATACGAGCTTCTTTCCGATTGTGAAGGGCAGTACGCTTTGTTGACGGAAGAAAGAAGCAAAACGAATAAAAAGATTTACGCCGTATGCCAAGCAATGACGGCTATGCGAAAAAAAGAAGGCGAAGCGTTTTGTAAACGGGTTACGGCGGAGCTGAAAACCTTGCATATTGCAAGCGCACAGTTTGCAATCGAGTTTAACGATTATACCGACGCGGATGTGGAAAAAGCTAATGGAAACGGTATGGACAACGTGTGCTTTCTCTTCTCTGCAAATGCAGGCGAGCCTATGAAGCCGCTTGGGAAAATTATCAGTGGCGGCGAAATGAGCCGATTTATGCTAGCGGTGAAAACCCAGCTGTCCGATATTAACGAGATATCTACGTATATCTTTGACGAGATTGACGCGGGTATCAGCGGAAAAACGGCGAAAGTAGTTGGGGAAAAGCTTGCCGCAATCGCAAAAAACACGCAAATTATCGCGGTGTCCCATCTTGCACAAATTGCCGTTATGAGCGATAACGAATTTTTGATTGAAAAACAGGAAATAAGCGGGAAAACACTGACGAACGTATATGCGCTCGACGACAAGACAAAGCTTCGGGAAATCGTACGCTTGCTTGGTGGAAACGATACCAACGAATTTGCTTATAAACACGCCGAGGAATTGCTTTTACAGGCAAAAGAATACAAAAAATCCATAAATTGAAAGAATAGAAAGGAGCGTTTGCTCCGTATAACGGAATAGAAATACTCAATTTGCACAAATTACCTTTGAAACGGAGGGAAATATGCGTAGATTGAGTATTTTTGTTTTAGGGGCGTTATTGTCCTTCACGTTTATCGGTAGCGGAAGCAGCGTAAAGGCTTCCGCACAAGAGAGTATCGTATACGTCGGCGGTATGTCGGCGGGTTTTTCTTTGAAATCAGGTAGCGTACAAGTCGTAGGGCTTTGCGAGGTGATGAGCGAAAGCGGGGTTTCTTCTCCCGCTTTGCAGGTCGGTTTACGGGCGGGCGACCGTATCGTAAAGGTCGGCGGTATTCGGGTGGAAACGATTGCGGAATTGAATGAAGTCGTAGACAAAAGCAAAGGTAAAGAGCTTTCTCTGGAATTTGAGCGGGCAGACGAAACGCTGACGGTTGCAATAACAGCCGTTAAAGACAAGGTGACGAATCGCTATAAAATCGGTATTTTGGCGCGTGATAGCGTATCGGGAATCGGTACAGTGACCTATATTGACGAAACCGCCAACCGCTTTGGCGCGCTTGGGCACGCCGTTGTGAGTGAAAATAAACGGGAATTGCAAATTTCCGACGGTATCGTCTACGAATGCAGCATCGTCAGCGTATGCAAAGGCGTAAGAGGCAGAGCGGGTGAGCTTCGCGGTATGTTTTTGAGCGATAAAACGTTTGGGAACGCGGAAAAGCTTTGTGAATGCGGCATTTTCGGTCGTTTATCCGAGGATTATCCAACGCAAAATTTAACGCGCGTCGTTGCAAGTTCTCAAAGCGTTTGCCCTGGGAAAGCGTATATTTACTCTACGGTAAACGGCGTTACGCCTGAAAAATTTGAAATTGAAATCGTGAAAGTGGACCGATATAATAAGGAAAATAAAAATTACGTGATAAAAATTACCGATAACGATTTGATAACGCAAACGGGCGGTATCGTGCAGGGAATGAGCGGAAGTCCTATCGTACAAAACGAAAAGCTGGTAGGGGCGGTCACGCACGTGTTTTTGAACGACCCTACGCGCGGATACGGCATTGATATTCAAACAATGATTAAAGAGTGATTTATGTTTGACATAGTAATTTTTAATTGCCTGACAAAATAAGGAGGAAGTAAATGAAAGCAAAAGCAGGAATTTTGATAGCGGCAGCGTTAATAACGGGCTATTGCGGTTTGAAAACGAATTTTCAAACGGGATATGCCGCTGCGCCTACCGCATATTATGAAAGCGAAGTAGAAAATGCGAGCGTAGAGGCAGCAACGAAAGAAAGGGAAAACTTACAAATACGCGCAAAATCAGCGTATTTAATGGATTTTGGAACGGGAACGCCCATTTATACGCAAAATGAAAATGCGCGTTTGCCTATTGCGAGTATGTGTAAGATTATGACCTTGATTTTGGCTTTTGACGCAATCGATCGAGGCGTTATGAGTATGGATGAGGAAATCGTCGTCAGCGAACGGGCTTCGTCGATGGGCGGCTCGCAGGTATTTTTGGAAGCTAACGCAAAGTATCTCGTACGCGATTTGATAAAAAGTATCGTCGTGTGCTCGGCAAATGACAGTTGCGTAGCATTAGCGGAAAAAATTGCGGGTAACGAAGCCGTCTTTACTGATAGAATGAATGAAAAGGCCAAGGAATTAGGCGCAAACGACACGTTATTTGCAAACTGCACGGGTTTGCCCAAGGAACCGCAATATTCTTGTGCAAAGGACGTGGCGATCATGTTAAAAGCGTTGCTTGAACACGAAGAATATTTCGAATTCGGCAAGGTTTGGATGGATAAATTCAATCATCCGGAGGGCAGATACACGGAAATCACGAACACGAACAAGCTCGTTCGTTTCTACGACGGTTGCGACGGCGGTAAAACGGGCTTTACCAACCAAGCGGGTTTTTGCCTTGCGGCAACGGCTAAACGCAACGATATGCGTGTGATCTCCGTCGTAATTGGAGAGGAAAACAGTAAAAACCGTTTTGACGATACCCGTTCTATGTTCGATTACGCCTTTGCAAATTACACGGCAACGCCGATTTTGCAATGCGAAGAGCGTTTGGAGCAAACCGCCGAGGTCAACGGCGGCAAAGAAAAAATGATTGCCGTTTATCCACAGCGTTCGGCGTACGCGTTTACAAAGCGCGGCGAAAAGCCTAACGTGGAAATCGAATACGTTTTCAATACCGTGCGCGCGCCGATAGAACAGGGTATGCAGGTGGGTGAAGCGATTATTTATAAAGACGGGGTAGAGGTCGAACGCGTGCCGTTACTTGCGGCGGAAGGGGTGCAAAAGGCAAACTTTTTCGACCGTTTGCGCGATATTGCGCGGGCTTGGAACGCCTAAAAGCGACTAAAATCCGTTTTTGTGGAAAAAAATTTCACGGAAACGGATTTTTACTTAAAAAAGTTCGTTCGTGCCCTTGCATTTTGCGCTTGAATTTGATAGAATAATAGTAGTTATTTTTAAGGACGAAACGGCTATGAACGAAAGAGAAACTTTGAAAATCAACGAAAAAGGGCATTTGGAGCTTGGCGGCGCGGATTGCGTAGAGCTCGCGCAAAAATTCGGTACGCCCGTGTATCTTTTCGACGAAGCGTATATTCGTAAAATGATGCGCGTGTATCGCGATACGTTGTCGCGCTGTTATAACGGTAACGGTATGGTTTTATACGCATCAAAGGCCTTTTCCTGTCAGGCGATTTACCGTATTGCCGACGAGGAAAATATCGGTATCGATACCGTTTCGGGCGGTGAACTGTATACTGCCTTACAAGCGGGCTTTCCCGCCGAGCGTATTTATATGCACGGGAACAATAAACTCGATTATGAAATAGGGGAAGCCTTGGACGCGGGGATAGGCTGTATCGTTGCAGACGCGTACTCCGAGATTGATAAAATTGATGCAGAAGCAAAAAAACGCGGTATCGTTCAAAAAATATTGCTTCGTATCAACCCTGGGATTGAAGCGCACACGCACGCGTTCGTGCAAACGGCGACTACGGACAGTAAGTTTGGTTTTTCCATTTCCGACGGCACGGCGGAAGCGGTAACGGCTTACGCGCTTACCAAAAAGTACGTAAAACTTACGGGCTATCATTGCCATATCGGGTCGCAAATCTTTGAAAAGCAGTCTTTCGTGTTTGCCGTGGAAAAATGTATGGATTTTGCCGCGGAAATGAAGGAAAAACTTTCTTTCGTTTTGGAAACCCTGAACCTTGGCGGTGGCTTTGGCGTTTGGTACACGGACGAGGACCGCAAGCTTTCTCCCGAAGGCTACGCCGAGTATTTGGAAGCCCTCATTCAAGCGGTGAAGGACAAAGCCGCAAGCTATAAGCTGCCCTTGCCGTTTTTGCTTGTTGAACCTGGTCGTTCCATCGTCGGAGAAGCGGGTGTAACGTTGTACACGGTCGGCGCAATTAAAGATATCCCAGGGGTAAAGAAGTACGTGGCGATAGACGGCGGTATGTTCGATAATCCCCGTTACGCGCTGTATCAATCCAAATATACGCCGATTCTTGCCAACCGTGCGCTTGAAGAGCCTGCAGAAATTGTTTCCATTGCGGGAAAATGCTGTGAAAGCGGGGATATAATCGCGGTAAACGTATCTCTCCCGCAAGCAAAAACGGGGGATATTCTCGCCGTGCTGTCTACGGGGGCGTACAATTATTCTATGGCAATGAATTATAATCGAAATCTTATTCCGCCTTGCGTGCTTGTAAACGAGGGAAAGGCAGAATATATCGTTCGTCCGCAATCGTACGCGGATATCAACAGAAACGACGTGATTCCGCAAAGGCTTGCCAAAAAATAAGCTTTTACGCTGAATTTTCAAGCGGTTTTCATCAAATAATCGCGCGGCGTACTTGCCTTTTTTAGCAAAATATGTTATAATGAGTGCGTATGGAATATTATGTTGAAAAACTTTTCGTCATTTTAGCACAGTTTCTTGCGGCAATGCTCGTGCTTACGATTCACGAATTTTCGCACGCCTACGCCGCATATAAGTGCGGCGACCCTACGGCAAAATTCGCGGGGAGAATGACGCTCAATCCCGTCAAGCATTTCGATACTATCGGTATTTTGCTTTTCGCCGTAACAGGCTTTGGTTGGGCGAAACCCGTTCCTATCAATCCGAATAATTTTGATAATTACAAAAAGGGTGCGTTTTGGACCTCCGTTGCGGGGGTGCTCGCCAACTATTTGACGGCGTTCGTGTTCTATCCCGTATTTTTGCTCGTTTGGTTTTACGTTATCCCCGTATTCGCTGGTAAATACGCGGCGTCCTTTCTGTTTTATCTTTTTCAAGGACTTTTTAGCATATCTTTGAGTTTTTGCGTGTTCAATTTATTACCGTTTTATCCGCTTGACGGCTTCCGTATCGTAGAGGCGTTGAATAAAAAAGGCGGTAAAATTTACTGGTTTTTACGGCAATACGGTTATTATATCCTGCTCGGCTTGGTCGCTTTGCATTTTGCCGCCGATTGGATTCCCGTGCTTGTATATATCGATGTGCTCGGGTATATTTTACAATTCGCCGTCAGTATTTTCGGTAAGCCGATTACGCTGTTTTGGAACTGGATATTTGGACTGTTCGGCTTAAACAGTCCTTGGATATAAGGGAGTGTGTATGGAAAAGGAAAAACTGACCATCAATTCGGTGAAAAATTTTGAAACGGAAGTGGATTACACCACCGTCCTCGACAATTTCGAGGGTCCGCTCGATTTATTGCTGTATTTGATTAAGGAAGAGGAAATTGAAATCAAAGACGTATTCGTTTCACAGGTCACCGAACAATTCCTTTCGTATATGAAAGGTTTGCCGTATTTGGACATGGAAAAAGCGAGCGAATATCTCAATATCGCCGCTACGATTATCGATATCAAGGCGAGAAGCCTCGTTCCGCCGCCCGACGACGGCTTTGACGAGGACTGGCAGGACGACGATTACGACCCCGAAAAGGAACTTATCCGCGCGCTGGAAGAATACCAGATGATTAAAGAAGAAGCAGACAAGCTCAAAGAACGGGAAACGGTAGGGTACATATTCAAAGACCCCGATAAAGAATTTGCTACCGTGCAGGTGCAATATACCGATATGACCTTGGACGGATTATTAAAAGCGTTTACGAAAATGATGCTTCGGCAGGAAAGCAAAAAGCGGGATAACCCGCCGCCGCGTGAAATTCCCAAGGACACCTATACCGTACGCGACAAAATCAAGCATATCCGTGAACACGTATTATCCAAAGAAACGACGAATTTTGAAGACCTTTTCGAGGAAAATGCAAGTACGCCCGAAATCGTTACTACCTTTCAAGCGCTTTTGGAGCTGTTAAAGCACCAGTTTATCATAGTCGAACAGGAAACGCTGTTTTCCGCCATTACAATCAAGAAAAATCCCAACAGAAGTGAGGACGAAGACATTGGAGAAATTGACGAATATAATTGAGGCTATTTTATTTGCTTCGGGCGACGCCATTCCTATCGATTTGTTGCGTGAAAAGCTCGATATTACCAAAAGACAAGCGGACGAGGCAATCCGTCAGCTTGAAAAGAAATATACGGGCGATTGCGGCATAAGGCTTTTGCATTTTAACCATAAATTGCAGTTTGCGACTAACCCTGATTACAAGGAAAGCGTTTCGCTCGTGCTTACGCCCATTCGCGAAAAGGAATTTACGCGTACCATTTTGGAATGTGCGGCGATTATCGCGTATAAACAACCGATTACGCGTACCGAACTGGAAAACGTGCGCGGCGTAAACAGCGATTACGCCATTACGACGCTTATGAGCTTGGATATGATTTATCCTTGCGGAAGAAAAGATACGCCTGGCAAACCCGTTCAATACGCAACGACGGATAATTTCCTCAAACGCTTTAAGCTTAAATCCTTGTCCGAGCTTCCCGATTACGAGGAATTGATGAAGAAGATTGCGGAGCTCAACGCAACGAACGAAAGCGATAGCACCTACCTTTACGAAAAAGACGTTTACAACCCCGACGAGGACCCCGAGCTTTTGGAAGAACAAGAGGAAGCGAAGCCCGAACCGAAACAAGAAGAGGGCTTTGAATTGCCTGATTTCTTAAAAGATATCGAGGAAGGAATTATTAAAATTCAATAATCAACTACATAGTTTTTTTGCAACCTGCTCATATTGTTGATATGAGCAGGTTGTTTTTTTACCTTTCGTTATCGTTGGCGGTGACGCTCTTTTTGCTATTCGTGCCAATCGTGTTGGACACGGATCTGCATTACGATATGAATCGTAGAAAATTCGGTTTTGCTTTTTTCGTCTATAAAAGGTTCAAATTACTCGGTGGATATATCGGAACGTACAAAGGCGGGATTGCCTTGCACGTTTCCCCGAAAAAAGCCATTTTATTGCCGTATTCGCAAATGGAAAGCGAAAGAAAGCGTTTCTCTTTCGTGAAAAGCTTTCGCTTGATTGCTTTCACGCTTACCACCGAAACGGGCGCGGAATATCTGTTGCCCGTATCCGTCGCGGAAGTGATTTTACGCGTTTATTTTTTCGTTTCGGGCGGGGATAAAGACAAAATCGAAAACAATCTTTGGTTGACGGATGGGGACGAATTACGCGTTTCTATGCACGTTGCCGTATATTTTAACCTGTTTATGCTGCTCGTTGAATTTATTAAATTTTGTAAGGAGAAAATACGAATATTATGGCAGAAAAAAATCAAAAAATCCACAATTTAATTGACGCATCCGCGGAAAATCTCGATACGCTCGTGGACGTAAATACCGTTATCGGCAAACCAATCGTCACCGCGAGCGGCTTTCAAGTCATTCCCTTTTCCAAAGTGACCATGGGGAATTTATCGGGCGGAGGCGAATACGGCGACGTAAAAGTGGTAAAGGAAATCGATGCCATGCCGTTTGCAGGCGGTAGCGGCGCGGTGATCAGTATGAAGCCTATGGGTTTTTTAATCGACGACGGGAAAAGCTGCCGAATTTTAAGAATTACGGACGAGCCGATTGATAATTTGATCGAACGTGCGGGCGAAATTATCCACGAGGTCATGGTTAAGGATTGAGTATGCGAAAAAAGCGTATTATAAACCGCGTATTTTCTTGCTTTTTAATCGTCTTATTCCTTTTCGTCACCTTTCCGAATAAAAAAATCGCGGAAGCAGAAAAAGGCGTGGAAGCCAAAGGGGAATGTGTTATGGAGGTGAATAGCCGCCGCGTTTTGTACGAGGAACGGGGCGATATTCGTTTGCCTATGGCAAGTACGACGAAAATCCTCACCTGTATCACGGTGCTGGAATTGTGCGACGATTTAACGAAAACCGTTACCATTCCCGCGGAAGCCGTCGGCGTAGAAGGCTCTTCCGTGTACCTCAAAGCAGGAGAGGAATATACCGTCGAGGAATTGCTTTACGGGCTTATGTTGCGTTCGGGGAACGATTGTGCAACTGCACTTGCGTTGCATTGTTGCAAGAGCGTAGCCGCCTTTTCCGCAAAAATGAACGAAACGGCGCAAAAAGCAGGGGCGTTGAGCGGAAATTTCGAAAACCCGCACGGATTGCCTTGCTCAAATCATTATACGACTGCGCGTGATTTGGGTTTAATCACTTGTTATGCAATGCAAAATCCAACCTTCAAAAAAATTGTTTCCACACAATATTTCGCACCTCGCCATTGGCAAAATAAGAACAAGCTATTAACCTTATACGACGGTGCTATCGGCGTAAAAACGGGGTACACGAAAGAAGCGGGGCGTTGCTTGGTATCGGCAGCGGAAAGAGAGGGTATGACGCTCGTTTGCGTCGTTTTGAATTGTCCAACGACGTACGAACGCTCGATTGCCTTATTAGACGACGCTTTTGCAGCCTATTCGAATACCAAGCTTTTGGGAAAAGATGAGGTTTTGCAATTTGAAAATAAAAAAGGCGTGGCAAAAAAGGACTATTATTATCCGCTTTTGAAAGAGGAAAAAGAATTGGTAGAGGTGCGTACTACGCCGCCGTTATCCACAAAAAATAAAGAAATCGTAGCGCAATTTGAAATATATCTTTCAAAACGGTTGCTTTTTTCGGGAAATTTATATAAACTATAATAGTAAAAATCAAACGAAGAAGGCAACGAATGAGAATAAATAAGTATTTAGCGGAAAAAGGCGTTGCGAGCAGACGCCACGCCGACGAGCTGATTGCCGCGGGCAAAGTGAAAATAAACGGCGTTATTGCAACGCTTGGCGCAAACGTAGAAGAAACGGACGTTGTGCTCGTAAACGATATACCCCTTTCGCGCGAAGAGAAAGTGGAAAAGTATTATATTATGAACAAACCCAAGGGCGTGGTTTGCACCGTATCCGACGACCGTGGCAGAAAAACGGTTATGGATTATCTTCCCGAAAACGTCGGGCGGCTTTTCCCCGTCGGGAGGTTGGATTATGAAACGGAGGGCTTGTTGCTTTTGACGAACGACGGCGACCTTGCGTTCCGTTTGACGCATCCGACGAATGAAGTCCCTAAAACCTATATGGCGCGGATTGCAGGCACAATGACGGAAAAGGATCTCAATCGTATTCGTTCAGGCGTGGAATTAGACGGCGTAATGACCAAGAAATGCAAAGCGCATATCGTAGAAACGAATAAAGCGTATACGAAAGTGCATATTACCATTACGGAGGGGAGAAACCGTCAGGTTCGCCGTATGTTTGAAGCCATCGGCAGAACGGTGGAATTTCTCAAACGCGTGAGTATCGGTAAGCTGAAATTGACGGGGCTTGACCGCGGTGAAATACGCGCGTTGACGGAAGAAGAAATATTTTATCTCAAAGGTATGTAAAAAAACAGCCCGTATTTGCTTTTGCAAATGCGGGCTAAATTTCATTTTCGTTTTAGGCGCGATAATTACGCATTAAACCGACGACTTTTCCTAAAATGGATACTTGGTCGGGGTCGTAAATAAAATCGGATAACGCCTCGTTTTCGGGGTGCAAAACGATTTTACCGTCGCGACGGTAAAAACGCTTCACAGTAGCCGCTTCGTCCTCGTTGACGAGCGCAACGACGATTTCACCGTTTTCCGCGGTTTGTTGCCTTCTAACGATAATTTTGTCGCCGTCCATAATTCCAGCATCAATCATGGAAGTACCTTGTACCCGAAGCATAAACAAATCTTCCCCGCGGAATTCGCCAACGGGAAAAGTGTAATAATCCTCGTAATTTTCATAGGCAAAAATAGGCTGACCGGCAGTAACGACGCCAAGGAGGGGCACGTTGACGCCCGAGCCTTTGCCAATCGTAACCGCGCGCTTTTTGTTGTCCGTTTTATTGAGGAAACCGCGCGTTTGTAATTTTTCAATGTAGCTATGCACGGTAGCGGTCGATTTGATACCGCATTCTTTGCCGATTTCGCGAACGGAAGGGGTATAACCGTTCTCTTCCGTGAATTTTCGAATATAGTCCATTACTCGCGTCAATTTTTCTTCGCTTACCATAAAACACCTCGTTTTTATGCTATTTTCTATATTATAGCATACTTTTTTATAAAAAGCAAACAAATGTTTACAAAAAATGGTTGATTTTTCAAAAATTTATGTTATAATATATATAGTGAAACGAGGAGTAAAGGAATATGAACAAAACGGGAAGGACGGAATGTGTATTATACGATAGAGAATGTATCGGCTGTTTGGAATGTGAAACCTGTGATTTGGACGAAACGAAGGTGTGCGATAATTGTGGAAAATGTATCGAAATGCCCGACGTGGCTTCGATAAAAATCGATAAAATTTATATGAACCCCGAAGAATACGAGGAAAAATAACAAAACGGAAGCGATTGCTTCCGTTTATTTTATGATAAATGGCGTGCATTTATCTGCGTAACGCGAAGGGACGACTACTTGCACGTATTGCCCGTCCTCCGTAAATTCAACTCTACGTTCGGTCAGATACGGCTTGATTGTCGCGTACTCGTTTATTTGCGTATAAGGCACGAATAATTTATAAAATAGAAATTCGCCTCTGAAAGTGTTTAATATTTCCCGCTTTAATGCGTCAATACCTAAATTTTCTTTTGCTGAAATGGGTATGCTCCCGTAGGGTAAAATGGACAAATCGGTTATGCTTTCGCTTTTGTTCATAACGAGAAGATAGGGGGAGGAAAAGTGAAGCTCTTGCAGCGTTTGCAGGGTCGTTTGAAGCTGCATATCGTATTCGCCCGTTGCGTCGCAAACGATAAGCGCAAGATCGCAATGCAACGCGCTTTCCAAGGTGGATTTGAACGCTTCAATTAAGTTGAGCGGCAGGTCTTGTAAAAATCCTACCGTATCAACCAGTAAAAATTCGATACCGTCAATCGTGCATTTCCGCGCGGTAGGGTCTAACGTGGCAAACAGCTCGTTTTTAACGTAAGTATCTACGCCCGTCAACGTTTTTAATAAGGTCGATTTGCCCGTATTCGTATACCCGACGAGCGCAATCGTTTTTACGTCCGTCTTTTTTCTTCGCGCCGTTTGCAAAGCACGGCGTTTTTCCGTTTCTTTTAAGCGGGCTTCTAAATATTTCAAGCGACCGCGGATATAGCGGCGATCCGTTTCGAGTTGTGTTTCGCCTGGTCCGCGCGTACCGACGCCGCCACCCAAACGCGACAACGCCGCGCCTTTTCCTTTTAAGCGGGGATATAAATATTTTAACTGTGCAAGCTCTACTTGCAGTTTTCCCTCGCTGGATTTGGCGTTTTTCGCGAAAATATCCAGAATGAGCGTCGTTCTGTCGATTACCTTACGATTGTCTAACGCCTCGGAAATATTCAAGGTTTGAGAGGGGGAAAGCTCGCCGTTAAAAAGAACGGTGATTTCGTCCAAGCCGTATAACCGCTCTTTTAGTTCAATCAGCTTTCCCGCGCCGATATAGGTTGCGGCGTTGATTTCGTGTACGTTTTGATAAATCGTTCCCGCGTACGCCGCGCCCGCGCTTTCAATTAAAGCGACGGCTTCTGCCTGTAAAATACGGTATTTATCGGCGTTTTCACGGGTAATCGGCTGTATGATATAAATCTTTTCAAGGTTATTTTGCATGTTTATTCCGTGTCTTGGGGAGTGTCGCGGCGTAACTTGACTGCATTTGCAACCTTACGGCGATTTTCTTCCGTAATGGCGGCATAATGCCGTTTGGTCGTATTGACGTCACGGTGCCCCAAGACGTCCGCAACGATATAAATATCACCCGTTTCATTATATAATCTCGTACCGTACGTGCTACGGAGCTTGTGCGGCGTTATCTTTTTGAGAGGGGAAACGATTTTGCTGTATTTTTTAACCAACAATTCGACCGTTCTTACGTTGATACGCTTGTATTGCATAGAGAGGAAAAAGGCGTGTTCCGTTTCGGGCACCTTCACGTCATTGGATTTTTCCGCTATGTATTCTTGTAAAGCGTATTTTACTTCGTCGGAAAAATATAAAATGGCTTGATTTCCACCCTTACGGGTCACCAAAAAGGAGTTTTCGCTGAAATCAAAGCTGTCGTTGTCCAAACCGACCAGCTCGCTGATACGGATTCCCGTACCCAAAAACAACGTCAAAATAGCTGTATCTCGGATTTTCGTTTTGTTGTGATAACCTGCCGCATGGCGGGATAAGCCGTTTCCCGATTCCGCAACGTCGATTAAATCGGAAACTTCTTCTGCATCTAAACGGATAATTTCTTTGTCGTGCAATTTAGGGGTGGGGACTTTTGACGCGTTATTCACGCTGATTAAGCCCTTATTGAAAAAATACTTGAACAATGCGCGCACAGCAGAAAGCTTGCGCGCTTTTGCGCGCTCGTCACACGATAAATGCTTATCGTTGAAACGATAGTGGGAAAGATAGCTTAAAAATAATTCAATATCGTTGTGGGTAATCGCCTCTAAATGTTCAAGGGTCAATTCGCAAACGGTAAAATTTTTATAGCGTTTTTTGCATAAAAAATCAAAAAAAATACGCAAATCATACGCGTATTTTAAGCGTGTTTGACTGCTCGTCCTCGACTCGATGCCAAGAAAATAATCTTCGCAAAAAGAGGGGAGCCCTTCCAAAAGCTCTCCGATTTTATCCAAGTCTTGAATATTACGTTTGACATAATAGTTATCTTTTCTCATACCTCTATTGTATCGCGAAAAGGGGCATTTGTCAATCAAATGCACTAATTTTTTCTGTTTTCCCGAAAAGTTTATGAAATAAAGCTGTAATTGATAATAAAAAGCGGAGAAACTCCTTATAAAATAAGGGTTTTCCCGCCTTTTCTTTTTTGAATAGAGAGATATTTTCGTGCAGTAGGGAAGATATAAAACTATTCGTAAAATGCAGCTTTTACGAAATCATAAGCCCGAAAAACGAATAACATAGAGGTTTTGATGATTTTTAGTTCGTTTTCTTTAATACGCCGTATTCGTACGGTTTAATCTCTATTTGGTTTTCAAAAACGCAATCGCTTAAAAGCTCTTTCATTTTTTCGGGCAAATCGATTATATAACGCTTTGAAGAATTATTTGCGTAAACGTATAATGCTTCATTGTCTTTTTTGCGTTCGTAAATGAATAAACCGCCCTCAACGTGTATTTCCCGAAATTCACCGTCTTGGAAAATATTACGGTTTTCGGCTCTAATCTTACCCAAACGTTTATAGAATCCTTGAAGACTGATTTTTGGATTTTCCCAATCGTAACAACGACGGCAAAACGGGTCGATATGTCCTTCTTGACCGTTTTCATCACCGTAATAAACGCAAGGCACACCCGGTAAAGTATATTGCAAAACGGCAGCCATTTTCAATTTATCAATTGTCTTTTCTTTGACTTTTTCACTCAAAAACGCACTTTTTTGCGCCATTTCGTCCTTATTATGACAATAAATCCCGCCTAAAACGGTTAAAATGCGCGCCGTATCGTGCGTACCTAAAATATTCATTAAGCAATCTACGGTCGCCTTTGGATAATGGTCGAGCAAAACACGAACAGTGTTTAATAAATTTGCGGCGTTTCCCGATTGAATATACGCGATAATCGCTTCTTTAAGCGGATAATTCATAACGCTGTCCAGCTCGTGTCCGTGCAAATATTCGCGGCGTTTGGAATAGGCTATTTTCGTAGCCGCATCTTCCCAAACCTCGCCGATTATAATGGCGTCTTTGTTGCTTTCTTTGACTGATTTCCGCAAATTTTTAAGGAAAAAATCGGGCAATTCGTCCGCAACGTCCAAACGGTATCCGCCTATATTAAATTTTAGCCATTTTTTCAAAACGCCGTCGTTTCCAAAGATAAACTCTTGATATTCATCTGAATTTTCATTGACTTGCGGCAAAATATCAATTCCCCACCAGCTTTCGTATTGCTCGGGAAATTGCGAAAAATTATACCAAGAATAATACGGCGAATCTTTGGATTGATACGCGCCGACCGAAGGATAATTGCTGTATTTATTGAAATATACGCTATCGTCGCCCGTATGATTGAATACGCCGTCCAAAATAATACGGATCCCCAGTTTTTCAGCGGCGTTTACAAGCTTTGAAAAATCTTCTTCCGACCCTAAAATAGGGTCGATTTTCATATAATCGGAAGTATCGTAACGGTGGTTGGAAGCCGCTTCAAATACGGGATTAAGATAAATGACGGTAACGCCCAAATCCCGCAAATACGGTAATTTGCTTTCAATTCCTTGAAAATTTCCGCCGAAAAAGTCATTATTTAACACTTTTCCGTATTCGTTCGGACGATAATAAGGTTCTTCACCCCATTTCCTTGCAATACGCCCTTTTATGTCTGGCATAGTTCCTGCCCTGCAAAAGCGGTCGGGAAAAATTTGATACATTACGCCGCCCTTAAACCATTCGGGCGTTTGATAGTTTTCGTCGTAAACGGTGAGCAAAAAGCCGTGCGGGTATTGAGTAATTTCGCCCATTTGCTGATACCCGCAAGAAACAAATCCCTCGTTTTCTATGGAAAAGGTATAAAAATATAAACCGATTTCGGAAACGGTAAACGTAACCGTCCAACCGTATTCCGTTTTCGTCATCAAAAAACGGTCGGCGGCTTCGCTGTCGCGATTTAACAGTAAAAAGGCTTTGATATCAGGTACACGGCACGCTTCCTTTTCAGGCGTTTTCAACGTATTTGAAATTACCTCGTTGCTACCTTTTTTCGCGTTTTTTAATAAGAAAACGTTTAACGTTACGATTTCCCCTTTCCTTATTCCGCCGATTGTACTTTTACAAGCAGTATCCAAAGGGTTATAATAAATATTTATCGACATAAATACAAGTCCTCTACTTAAACAAAAAGCCGTAAATACAGTTTACGGCTTTTTGCCAAAGTTTTATACGCAAGTGCTTAAATTATTCTGAAAATTAGTGTAAAGGTTTCAAATTCCAGATATTTTCCGCATATTCCTTGATGCTTCTGTCCGCTGCAAAATATCCCGCCGCGGCAATATTACGCAAGGCTTTTTGATTCCAAAGCCGTTTATCCGTTGCGTACAATTTAGACATTTCTTGTTGCGTTGCAAGATAGGATTGATAATCCGCCATACACATATACGGATCGGCAACGGGGCTGCCCGTAAGCAGATAATTTGCGATGTCCGCAAAGGATTCGCCGTTGAAACCGACAATCAAAGCTTCTACAACGCGGCGCAAGGTAGGATCGTTGTTATAATATACGCTTGCGGAATAACCGTTTCTCCAAATTTCCGAAACTTCTTCTGCATTTAAGCCGAATATATAAATATTATCCTTGCCAACGTGTTCGGACATTTCCACGTTCGCCCCGTCAAGCGTGCCGATCGTTAACGCGCCGTTGATCATAAATTTCATATTGCCCGTACCGCTGGCTTCCTTTCCTGCCAAGGAAATTTGTTCGGAAATTTCGGACGCGGGCATCAATGCTTCGGACATGGTAACGTTATAGTCTTCCATATATACGACGTTGAGTTTTTCCGCGATTTTCGGGTTTTTACGGATATCTTCCGCCAAGAAGCAAATAAGCTTGATAATCTTTTTCGCCATATAATACCCTGCCGCCGCTTTTGCCGCAAAGATATACGTTTTGGGCTGCATAGGCGTATCGGGATTTTCTTTTAATATCATATAATCGTTGATAATATGCAAAACGTTGAGAAGCTGACGTTTATACTCGTGCAAACGCTTTGCCTGCACGTCGAAAAGCGTATTCGGATCAATGATTACCCCTTGCTTTTTATAAGCAAAATCGGCAAACTGTTTCTTCTTGATTGCTTTAATCTCTTCTAATCTCTTCAAAACGCTGTCGTCGTTTTCAAATTTCTTGAACTCGGCAAGCTTGGACGCGTCTTTTGCGTATCCTTCGCCGATACATTCGTCCAAAAGCGCGCAAAGCTCGGGGTTGGATTGATTGAGCCAACGTCTATGCGCGATACCGTTGGTAACGTTGGTGAACTTTTGAGGCGAATAATCGTAGAAATCCTTAAAAATACTGTCCTTGATGATTTCGCTGTGCAAGCCCGAAACGCCGTTTACGTGATGAGAGCCAAGTACGGACAAATTCGCCATTTTCACGACGTTATAAGACATAATCGCCATGCGCGAAATTTTATTCCAATCTCCCGGGAAACGCTTCCACAAATCTTCACAGAAACGACGGTTGATTTCCTTCAAAATCATATAAATTCTGGGCAATCTACGCGCGATAAGGTCTTCGGGCCACGTTTCGAGGGCTTCGGCAAGCACCGTGTGGTTGGTGTACGCGCATACGGAGGTGGTAATATTCCAAGCCTCATCCCAGCTCATTGCGTTTTCGTCGATCAACAAACGCATGAGTTCGGGAATCGCCAACGCGGGGTGGGTATCGTTCAAGTGGATAGCCGCCATTTTGGGCAACAATTTAAGCGAGCCGTATCTACGTTTATGGTCGGCAAGAATGTTCTGCAAGGACGCGGAAACGAGGAAATATTGCTGTTTTAAGCGCAAGGATTTCCCCTCGACGTGATTATCGGCGGGATAAAGCACTTTGGATATCAAATCCGCCTCGTTATCGTCTTTCATTACCGAAGCGTAATCGCCTTGCGAAAACAATTTCATGTCGAAATTTTGTATGCTACGCGCTTTCCAAAGACGCAACACGGAAACAGCTTTGCTGTCGTAACCCGACACCATCATATCGTATGCAACCGCTTGCACTTCTTTCGCGTCGCGGTAAATGGCTTCAAGCCCGTTTTCCGTCCATTTTTCTTCAATATATCCGTCGAATTTAACGGTAAACACCTTATCGCTACGCTGTGTGAGCCAAACTTCGCCGCCGGGCAACCATACGTCGGGCAACTCCGTCTGCCAACCGTCTACGATTTTTTGCTTGAATAAACCGTAATCGTAACGAATGGAATAACCCATAGCGGGATAATCTCCCGTTGCGAGCGCGTCAAGGAAGCAAGCCGCCAAACGCCCTAACCCGCCGTTACCAAGCCCCGCGTCGGGTTCAAGCTCGTACAAATCTTCAAGGGTTACGTCATATTCCTTCAACGCGTCCGAAAGCGCGTCGGAAATTCCGAGATTAAATACGCTGTTTTTCAGCGACCTGCCCATTAAAAATTCCATACAAAGATAATATACTCTCTTGGCTTTGTTCGACTTCGTGACGGTGTGAAATTTATGCCGTTTTTCCAGCATAATATCCCGTACGCTCATAACGACCGCTTTATAGAGCTGGTCCTTACGCGCTTCCGTCGGTGCAACGCCGAAATAGCGGGAGAGCTTACCTTGAATAAGCTCTCTCGCTTCCTGTTCCGTGATTTTTTCTTTTTTCATATTCTATCTCTCCTAAAAATTTTTGTCCAATCGTAAAGACGTTTGCGTTTTGAAGTTTTATATTCTATTATACGTAACGTCGTAAAGATTTTTGTAATCCTCCGCCGACTTCTGCCACGAGAAATCGGTGGTTGCAGCCTTTTGCATTAAGGCTTTCCATGCCTCTTTGTTTTTATACGCGTCGATTGCTTCGTGAATAACGTACAGCATATCGTACGGGTTACAAGAAGCGAAGGTGAAACCGTTTCCGCCCGTACCGTAAGGCTTTATGCTGTCGAACAGTCCTCCCGTTTCTCTCACGACGGGAACGGTTGCATAACGGGAAGCAATCATTTGCGAAAGTCCGCAAGGCTCGCTTACGGAAGGCATAAGGAAAATATCCGCACCCGAATAAATCTTTCTGGAAAGGTCGTTATTGAACGCGATATTGACCGAAGCTTTCCCTTCGTATTTTCTGCCTACGTCCTTGAAGTATTCCTCGTACGAAAAATCGCCCGTGCCCAAAAGCACGAATTGAATATCCTCGTGGAGAATATCCTCCGTCACCGTTTTGACCAATTCCAAGCCTTTATGGGAAACAAGGCGGGAAATCATTGCTATCACGGGTACGTCCTTTACGGGCAAGCCCAGCATTTTTTGCATTTCCGCTTTACAAACGGCTTTATTTTCCAAATTCTCCGCCGAATAATTCGCAAACAAGGCTTTATCCGTTTCGGGGTTATACGAAGCGACGTCGATACCGTTGAGTATACCCGTCAGCTTCCCCTCGTTTTTACGGATAATGTCTTGCAAACCGTGTGCGTATTGCGCCGTTTGAATCTCTTGTGCGTACGTGGGGCTGACGGTTGAAAAGCGTTCGCTGCATTCGATTGCGCCCTTCATCAAATTCAAGCAGCCGTCATATTCGAGCAAATGACGGAAACGCGCGGGGATACCGAATAATTCCTCCAAAAGGTCAAGGGAATATTTGCCCTGATATTCGATATTATGAATGGTAAACAAGACCCGAATGTCACGGTATTCCTCTTTGTCCTGATACACGGTTTTAAGGTATATCGCGGCAAGGGCTGCCTGCCAATCGTGGCAATGCAAAACGTCGGGATAAAAACCTATAAACGGCAATATTTCCATTACGCTACGCGAGAAAAAAGCAAAGCGTTCTCCGTCGTCGTAATAGCCGTAACAGCCCGTACGTTTGAAATAATATTCGTTGTCGATAAAATAATAGGTGATCCCGTTTTCTTCACAAGTAAATACGCCGCAATATTGATTTCGCCAGCCGAGCGGCACGTAAATATTCCCTAAAAAGGATAATTTACGTCTTTGGTCGGGTTTAATATCCGAATAGAGCGGCAACACGACGCGAATATCGTACGCCGCGTCCGTAGCCAAAGCTTGCGGCAATGAGCCGATTACGTCGGCAAGTCCACCCGTTGCAATAAACGGTCTTGCTTCGGATGCTACGAATAAAATTTTTCTTTTGCCCATTACTTTGAGGTCGTTCCCTCCCTTTTGTACGGCGGGGAAATCGGTGCGCGTATCTTCTAAAATTTCAATCGTTTTTCTCTCGTTCGTCGTGCGTACCGACGCTTTTAAGGTGGCTTTAATCGTCTTTTTTTCTGCCATAATTATTCTCCTTATCTCTCACTTGGAAACGTCGTATTCGCGCGCTTTTTGGCGCGAATACGGCGTAATTCGCTTTATAATCTCGTTCCCTTTGGAATGTAATACGGAAGCGTACTGCAACCGCCCAGCGTTTTACTGTCGCTGACCACTACGTTTTTATCGGTAATCACGCAATCCAAAGCGGTATTTTGTCCGATAATGTTATCCTGCATAACGATAGAATTTCGAACGACCGCACCTTTTCCAACCTTCACGCCGCGGAAGAGAATGGAATTTTCCACGACGCCCTCGATTTCACAACCGTCGGAAATAAGCGAGTTTTTCACCACGGCTTCTGCGCCGTATTTGGAGGGCGCGCTATCGCGAACCTTGGTGTATATATCTCTGTCGCCGAATAAATCGTCGCGAACGTCTTTGTCCAAAAGCTCCATATTATGCTTATAATACGCTGCCATACTGTCAATGCCCGCGTAATAGCCCTTGAAATCGTAACGGTATATCTTTAAGCTTGCAAGCTGTTTGATTAAAATATCGCTTTCAAAGCTGCTGAAACCGTGCGTAACGGAATCTTCAACGAGATTAAGTAAAAATTGACGGTTGATAACCATTACGTTGATAAAGATATCCGCTTTCGTGCCTTCGTTGACGTGCGGGGAAAGCTTGATTTCGTTTACGCGGCCGTTTTCGTTTGCGTTAACGAGCATAAAGTCGGGGCGTTTACCCACTTTTCCGTAATGCGTTACCAGCGTGATGTCGGCGTTGTTGTTTTCGTGTTGATTGATTACGTCCGCAATGTCCAGCTTCATTACGCCGTCGCAATCAGTGAGTACGACGTATTTTTCTTTACGGCGATTCAAAAAGCCCGTTACACTATTCAACGCTTCCAAACGGGTCGTGTAAAGCTTATCGTGTTTCTCGGAAAAGGGCGGTAAGAGGATAAGTCCCCCGTCCTTTCTTGCTAAATCCCAATCTTTACCGCTACCGATATGGTCGATTAAAGAGCGGTAATTGTTGCTTGTCATAAGCCCTACGGTCGTGATCCCCGAATTGACCATATTCGACAAAACGAAATCGATCACGCGGTATCTGCCGCCGAAAGGAATAGAAGCCATCGTTCTTCTACGAACGAGCTCGGGTACACATTCTTCGTGCAGATTTGAAAAGATGATACCAATTGCAGATGCTGCCATAATTTTTCCCTCCTTTACGCCAAAATATCCGCTTCGTGCTTTTGCCCTTCGCTTACAACGACACCGTCGCCGACGGTGATATCTCTGCCAAGGACTACGATTTCCGCGTTCGGGTCTTTTTCAACACCGATAACGGCGTTTTTGCCAACCGTAACGTTTTCGTCAATAATGGAATAGGAAACGCTCGCGTTCGCCTTAATTACGCTGTTTGCGAGCACTACCGCGTCTTTTACGATCGCGCCCTTTTCTACGATTACGTTACTACCTAAAATACTGTTCTCTACAACGCCGTTGATTTCACAACCGAGCGCGACCATTGCGTTTTTCACGATACCGTGTTCGCCGATATGCTCGGGCGGTGCAAGCGGATTACGGGAATGTATCTTCCAGCTCTTGTCGCCGATATCAAATTCTGGCTCGTCGCCAAGAAGGTCCATATTTGCTTGCCAAAGGGATGCAATCGTTCCCACGTCTTTCCAGTAGCCCTCGAATTGATAGGAAAACATTTTTTCGCCCGCGTTTAACATTGCAGGCAATACGTCTTTTCCGAAATCTTTGGAGGAATTGGGGTTTGCGTCGTCTGCTTCCAAGTATTTGAACAGCTTTTCCGCGCTGAAAATGTAGATACCCATAGAAGCCAAAGTGCTTTTCGGTTGCTTGGGTTTTTCTTCAAATTGATAAATCGAGCCGTCGGGGTTGGTATTGAGAATACCGAAACGGGAGGCTTCGGAAAGCGGTACGTTGATTGCCGCAATTGTGCAATCCGCACCCGTAGCCTTATGTGCTTTTAACATTGCCGCGTAGTCCATTTTGTAAATGTGGTCACCCGAAAGCACGAGCACGTATTCGGGATTGTACATTTTCATAAAATGAAGATTTTGATAGATTGCGTTTGCCGTGCCCTCATACCACGAGGAATTGGTTTTTGCCTGATACGGCGACAGAATATGTACGCCCCCGTACGTTCTGTCCAAATCCCAAGGCTGACCGTTTCCGATATACTCGTTCAAAACGAGCGGTTGATATTGCGTGAGCACGCCTACGGTGTCGATACCCGAGTTTACGCAGTTGGAGAGCGGGAAATCGATAATACGGTATTTCGCTCCGAACGCAACTGCCGGCTTCGCAATATTCGTGGTGAGCGCGTACAGTCTACTACCCTGTCCGCCCGCCAAAAGCATTGCAACACATTCTTTCCTTCTTTGCATAAAGAACCCCCTTTGGTTAATTGATTTTTTTCAAATATACGCAAGTCAGTTTGGGGAGATCGAATTGTATCGAATATTCCTTTCCGTGACTATACGATTTTGTCGTGGTATACATATATTTCTTGACCTGACCATTTCCGCCGAAGCGCAACGCGTCGCTGTTGAAAATCATTTGATATTTGCCCTTGGGTAAACCAAGCCGATAGCCGAGATAATCAGAACCCGAGAAATTAATCATAACGACGATAATATTCCCCTCTTTATCCTTGCGCTGATAAGCAAGGAAATTGCGGTCGCCATCGTCAGGGGCAAGCCACTCAAAACCCTCCCACGAATCTTCAATTTCATAAAGCGCGGGTGTGTTTTTGTAAAGCATATTCAATTCTTTAACGCATTGCGACAGCTTTTTATGTTGGGGATAGTCCCGCAAGAAAAATTCTATGCCCTCTTTATACGCCCATTCCTTGAATTGCCCGAATTCCGTGCCCATAAAGTTAAGCTTTTTACCAGGGTGCGACATCATATACGCGAGAAACGAGCGTACGCCCGCGAATTTTTCCTCGTAGTTCCCCGGCATTTTTCCGATTAAAGAACCCTTGCCGTGCACAACTTCGTCGTGCGAAATAGGCAATACGTAGTTTTCGGAAAACGCGTACATCATAGAAAAGGTCAGCTTATTATGCTCGAAACGACGATATAAAGGGTTGGTGGTGATATATTTGAGAACGTCGTTCATCCACCCCATATTCCATTTGAAATTGAAGCCGAGTCCGCCCATACTCGTGGGTTTGGTCACCATAGACCACGCGGTAGATTCCTCTGCAATCATCATTGCGGAAGGGAAAAAGGAGAATACGGCTTCGTTCAAACGGCGTAAAAACGCCACCGCTTCCAAATTTTTGTTCTCGCCGTATATATTCGGTACCCATTCCCCTGGGTTTTTATCGTAATCCAAATACAGCATAGAAGCCACGGCGTCTACGCGTAAGCCGTCTACGTGGTAATATTCAAAGAAGAATATTGCGCTCGAAATCAAAAAGGAAACAATTTCGTTTCTGCCGTAATCAAAGCGACGCGTCCCCCAGCCTTTATTTTCCTTACGGTCCCATTGCGACGCTTCGTAAAGCGGCTCGCCGTCAAATTCGTATAACCCGAATGCGTCCTTGGGAAAATGTGCGGGTACCCAGTCTAAAATAACGCCGATTCCCGCTTTGTGGAAGCAGTCGATAAGATACATAAAATCCTTTGGTTCGCCGAGGCGCGAAGTAACGGCATAATAGCCCGTCACTTGATATCCCCAAGAGCCGTCGAAGGGGTGTTCCGTTACGGGCATAAACTCAACGTGCGTATAGCCCATTTTTACGACGTAATCAACCAAATCTGTGGCAAGCTCACGATAGGTATAATAATTGCCGTTGTCGTGGCGTTTCCAAGAAAGAAGATTGACCTCGTAAACGTTTACGGGCGACGCATAAATATTCATACGTTTTTGCTTGTCCGAATATGCCTTATCCGTCCATTTGAAGCCCGATAAATCGTAAAGCTTGGATGCATTTGCAGATTGTACGTCAGGCGTTTCGGCGTGAAAAGCGTACGGGTCGGCTTTATACAGCGTTCTGCCGTCGTACGTTTTTATGCAGTATTTATAAGAATCGTATTGTTTAAGAGCAGGAATAAAAAGCTCGAAGGTTTCTCCGTCTATCATTCTTTGCATCAGATGCGCGTTTTCGTCCCAGTTATTAAAAGTTCCCACGACGGAAACGCTCTTTGCGCGCGGAGCCCAAACTCTGAACACAAAGCCCCTCTTCTTATTCATAACGGCGGGATGCGCCCCCATCAGTTCATACGTCTTGAAATTTTCACCGTGATGAAATAAATGCAATGGCATATCCGTTTGAAAAAAGCTCATAAAACCTCCGCGTAATACCTTGTAAAATATATTACACTAACTATTATGTATATTTTACTACAAAAATTAAATAAATTCAAGGGTATTTTGAAAAAATTTTTAACAATTTTTAATTTATTTTACGTTTTTTATGGAAACACCCTCAAAATCAGAAAAAAAATGGTAAAAAATAGCGAAAATCAACGAAGTTATATTATGTCACACATAATTATATTGCTTTGCGTAGTAAAATACCTATGTTTGACATAATATTAAAATTAAGCAAAAAATACGGGTAAATCCCCTATTTTTTAGGCAAGGGGATTCCCCGTATTTAAGACATAACAATATTGTTTCACGATTATTGTTTCACATTCAACGTCTTTAAGATTTCGTTCAGTTGAATATTTAATTTTTCCAAGGAAGAATTAAACAGGATATACGTGTTTTTTTCTTGCGGCTTACGCAAATACTCGTCGTAATCGTATTGCGCGGCAATTTTTTGCAAGGCTTCACTTTCAGAAATACCATCTCTCAAACAGATGCTTTCAATGCGTGCGTGTTTATTTCGCATCACGACGATTACGCCGTCAAAATCATTTTCATATCCCCCCTCGAATAATAAAGGTACTTCCGCAAAAACCAAATCGTTTGTGCAGTTATCCATTTCCGCATAAAGCTTTTGCATAATCAAAGGATGTGCCAACGCGTTCAATTTTTCGCGCTCCTTTTCATTGTTGAACACGATTTTGCTCAACGATACCGTATCGATTTTTCCATCTGTAACTGCCAAAGGAAACAATGCTTGTACCTTTTGTATATACGCCTTATCCAAAAGCAGTTCTTTATATATAGCATCACAGGAAAATACGGGATACCCGCATTTTTTTAACAATTCCATGACGGTAGATTTTCCGCTTCCGATTCCACCCGTAACGGCAATCCTCTTTCCCATACTACCTCCTTGTGTTTCACAAAAAACGTTTCATAAAATTATCCGTGGAACAAAATTCGTGAAACTTTATTTTGTTTCGTACCAGTTATCCCCAACGCCGACCTCTACGGTAAGCGGAACGCTCAACGAAACAGCATTCTCCATTTCCGTTTTTAATAATTGCGCCACTTCCTTTGCTTCCTCTTTGGGGCAATCGATAATCAATTCGTCGTGGACCTGCAACACGAGCGTTGCTTTATAACCGCCCGTTTTTAATTTTTCAGCAACGTTAATCATTGCAATCTTAATAATATCCGCGCTTGAACCCTGCAAAGGCATATTCATTGCCGCACGTTCGCCGAACGAGCGAACGTTATAATTAGAAGCTTTCAGCTCGTTAATCACGCGCCTACGCCCAAGCAAAGTCTTTACGAAGCCGTCGCGCGTTGCGGTTTCCACGTTTTTATTCATATATTCTTTTACGTCGGAATACGTTTCGAAATATTTATCGATATACTCCTTTGCGCGTTTTGCGCCGATATTCAAATCGTTTGAAAGTCCAAATGCGCTAATGCCGTAAATAATACCGAAATTGACGGCTTTTGCCGCACGACGGAGCTGTGGCGTAACCTTTTCTAACGGCGTATTGAAGACTTGTGAAGCCGTGAGTGCGTGGATATCACCGCCCTCGCAATAGGCTTTGATAAGCTCCTTACACCCCGAAAAATGCGCCAATAAACGAAGCTCTATTTGCGAATAATCGGCGTCAATCAAGACGTTCCCTTCGCTTGCAATAAATAATTTGCGAAGCTCGCGCCCCTCTTCCGTTCGAACGGGGATATTTTGCAGATTTGGATTCATACTGGACAATCTGCCCGTTGCCGTTAAGGATTGATTGTAGGTCGTATGCACTTTTCCCTTTACGATTAGAGGCTTAAAGCCTTCGATATAGGTCGAATTGATTTTTTGCACCTTTCGATAACGTAAAAGCTGTCTTACGATTTCCGATTCGTCGGCGTATTTTTCAAGCTCTTCCGCCGTCGTTTTATAGTTTTTGCTGTCCTTATTCTTCTTAACGCCGTGCCCAATTTTCAGCTTTTCAAACAAGATTTTACCCAGCTGCTGCGTAGAATTTACGTTAAATTCCTCGCCTGCAAGCTCGTATATGCGCTTGGTGATTTGAGCCAGCTCGCTATTATAACGCGAGGAAAACTCCATTAAAGCCCCCTCGTTAATTCTTACGCCCTGCTTTTCCATATCGTAGAGTACGTTTACGAGCGGTAATTCCACTTTTCGATAAAGCTCTTTTTCTTCCTTGGATAAGCTTTCGTAGTAAAGATTATAAAGGTACGCTAAACCGCTCGCGCGATTTGCTTCAGGAATGGAGTTTTGGTTCAAGCAAAAGTTCAAGGAATCCGAGTTCCCCAAGCCGTCCGAAAGGCATTTCAAAATCGCAACGTCCTCAAACGGTGCTGAAAATGCAATATCCATTTGCGAAAGCCGACGCATAAGCTCTTTCGTATTATACACGATAACCTTATTTTTACCCTCAAAAATTAGGCGAAAAAGCGGATATAAATCCGATTCGAACACTCCCGCGTCCAAAAGACTTTCTTTAATCGGCAGCACGTATTCCGTGTTGCTTGTCCCTTTCGCTTCTTCAAAAGGCGCAAAACGGAATTCTTTAAGCGTCAAATCACAAGCGATGCAATCATACGGTGTATTTTGTAAAAGCGTAATAGCCTCTTGCGTAGAAACGGGATAAATCTCTTCGGGGTCTTTCCAAGCGTTCGTTTGCGCGTGCTCTGCCTCGTTAAACTCCTCGTAAATGTTCATTCCTAACAAGGATTTGAACTCTAATTCGGCAAATTTTTCCCGAAGCGTGTACGCGAACGGCGTTTTAAGCAAACATTCTTCAAGGGAAACGTCAATGGGAACGTTCGTGTCAATCGTCGCCAAGCTCTTTGAAAAATACGCCTTTTCTTTATCGTTTATCAGCTTTTTCTGTAAAGCCCCGCCGATTTCGTCAATATGCGCGTAAACACCGTCAAGGTCGAAATACTGGCTTAAAAGGCTCATTGCCGACTTCTCGCCTACTCCCGCAACACCGGGGATATTGTCCGATTTATCCCCCATTAAAGCCTTCAAATCAATAATTTGCGAGGGGACAAGCTGTGTTTCGTCTTTGAAATTTTGTGCGTTCAATTCCAAAATGTCGCTGACGCCTTTGCGGGTGAAGCAAACGCTCGTAGTATCGTCTACGAGTTGATAAGAATCGCGGTCCCCCGTATAAATAAAGGTTTGTACGTTAAACCTCTTTGCCACCGTACCCAACAAATCGTCCGCTTCGTACCCCTTTAACTCCAAAACTTTGACTTTCATAATTTTCAAAACTTCTTTGAGAACGGGAAACTGTGCGGCGAGGTCGTCGGGCATAGGCTTTCTGCCTGCTTTATACTCGTCGTACATTTGATGCCGAAAGGTCGGCGCGTGTAAATCAAACGCTACGGCAAAATAAGACGGCTTTTTATCGGAAATGATTTTCAGCATCAGTTTGACGAACCCGAAAACCCCGTTGGTTGGTAAGCCGTTTTTGGTTGTAAAAAGCGGCGTTGCGTAATACGCACGGTTAAGCAAGCTGTTGCCGTCAATTAAAACGAATTTTTCCATAAACTATCCACCCCAAAACTCTTATAGTATTATTGTACCACGAAATTCAAAAAATCGCAAGGAAGTACGAGAATTATTATAATATTTTCTCTGCAAAAGCAAAGAAAAAGAGTGTAAACCGATTATTACGGTTTACACTCTTAATGGTGCCGAAGGTGGGACTTGAACCCACACGTTGTCACCAACAACGGATTTTGAGTCCGTCGCGTCTGCCATTCCACCACTTCGGCATTCTCGCGGAAAGCTTTTTAATTATAATGTATTATTAAAAAAAAAGCAAGCGTTTCAACGGGCTTTTTTAGGATTTTTTTGAAAAAATATAAAATTTTTAGGCGGCTTGATAAAATATTGTCAAGCCGCCTAAAAAACAAAGTTATCTTTGTACTCTGCCGCTCGCGTCACCGCCTGCAAGATTTTTCACCTCTGCAACGGATACCATATTATAATCCCCTTCAATCGTATGCTTCAAGCAGCTTGCCGCAACCGCAAATTCAATCGCGCTTTGCGCGTCGTAACCGTTGACAAGCGAATAGATAAGCCCACCGCCGAAGCTGTCGCCACCGCCTACGCGGTCAACGATATGCATAGAATATTTCTTGCTAAAATGTGCTTCTCCGTTCGTATACAACATACCCGACCAGTCGTTGTCGTTCGCGCTCTTGCTTTCGCGCAAGGTAATCGCTACGCCCTTGAAATTGAAGCGATCGGTCAATTTCTTTGCAACGGAAATATAACCCTCTCTATCCAGCTTACCGCCGTAAATATCCGTGTTATCTGCCTCGATGCCGAATACGTCTTTTGCGTCCTCTTCGTTTGCAATACAGTAATCGATATATTGACAAAGTTCAGCCATAACCTGACCAGCCTTTTCCTTGCTCCAAAGCTTTTTACGGAAATTCAAGTCGCACGAAATAGTGATATTTTTCGCTTTTGCCGCTTTACAAGCCTCTACGCAAATTGCCGCAACCTCGTCGGAAAGTGCGGGCGTAATCCCCGTGAAATGGAACCATTCAACGCCCTCGAAAATAGCCTCCCAGTCAAAATCGGTTTTCTTTGCCATAGCAATCGCACTATATGCTCTATCGTAGACGACTTTGGAGGGTCTTTGGCTCGCGCCTTTTTCGCAATAATAAATACCCACTCTTTCGCCGCCGCGTACGATCTTGCTCGTATCCACGCCAAATTTACGAAGCGAATTTACGGCAGCTTGTCCGATTTCGTGCGTAGGAAGCTTGGAAACGAATGCAACATCCATACCGTAGTTCGCCAAGGAAACGGCTACGTTTGCTTCTGCACCGCCGTAGGTTGCTTCATATTTATCGCTTTGCACAAAACGAAGATAATTTTCGGGTGCAAGTCTTAACATCAATTCACCAAAAGTAACGATTTTTTTCATTTTTGTTCCTCCATTTTTTCAAGTGCTTCTTTTACAAAGAACGAGCCGCCGATAGCGTAAACCTTTTCAAACGCCAAAAACTCGTCGATGTTGCTTCTATCTACGCCGCCCGTGGGAATAAACTTAACCTGCGGGAAAGGTGCGGAAAGTGCCTTTAACGCCTTTAATCCGCCGTAGATATGGGTGGGGAAGAATTTAACGACCGTAATTCCAAGGTCCAAAGCCTGCATAATCTCCGTAGGCGTTACACAACCGGGATAATACGGCACACCGTTTTCCTTACAAACCTTTGCAACGGCAACGGAAAGCCCCGGCGAAACGATAAATTTTGCCCCTGCTTTGAGTGCGGCTTTACATTGCTCGGTATTGATAACCGTACCTGCACCGATATTCATATCGGGATAATTTTTCACGGCGTACTCAATCGCTTCCGCTGCGCAAGCGGTACGGAAAGTGATTTCCGCGCACATAATACCGCTGTTTTTCAAGGCGGTAAGTATTTTATCCGTTTCGGAAAGCTCTTTGATAACCACTACGGGTATACATTTATCCATAAAAAAACATTCTCCTTTTTAACTTCTTTAATAGTATAACACACCGAAAAAGAAAAATCAAATGTATTAAGCTGTATTTTTTGCATAATCTTATGTATTTTTTACATAATCGTACTTTCAAGAACGAACCGCCCGCGGCAACGCTGCCGCGGGCGGTAAATTTTTATAATTTATGCAAGTATGTCAAAAATAATCTTTTTCATTTCTTCAAATTTTGCTTCCATTTCACTTGCCAAACGGATTTGCGTACGGCAACGAACGAGGTTGTGTCCTTCGTATTTCGTTGCAAAATACGTATCCCCCGCCAAATAATCCGCAAGGAAACGCATGCCGCATTCAATCGTCATAAGATACGAGCCGTACGGCAAAAGCTCCGCTTCACGAGGCGTAATGCTGTCCTTCACCGCGCCGCAATAACCCTCCGCGTAAGCCTTGAAAAGCTCGATATCAAAATGAACCTTGGAAAGGTCTTTTTCGTCCTCGGCAGCGGTTGACGCACCGAAACGAATGGAATCGCCGAAATCAAACAGCATAGAACCGGGCATAATCGTATCAAGGTCAATTACTGCACGCGCTTCTCCCGTTTCCGCGTCCATAAGGATATTATTCAATTTGGTATCGTTATGCGTAACGCGAAGCGGCAACGAGCCGTCCTTTAATCCGTCCATAGCGATTGCATAAGTATTTTCGTGTGATAAGATGAAATCGATTTCCTCTTGGCAGTCCTTTGCTCTATTCAGCGCGTCCGCATTCAATGCCGCCTTAAAGTCGGCAAAACGCTTGGGCGTGTCGTGGAAACGTTTAATCGTTTCCGTCAATTTGGAAGCGTCAAATTCGGCAAGATAGTTTTGGAACTCGCCAAACGCCTTTCCCGAATTGCGGAAAACGGCTTTATCGCTCACCGTCTGATAGGTTACCGTATTTTCAATAAAAGCGTAAACGCGGTAACATTCCTCGCCTTTAAGATACGGTTTTCCGTCCTTCGTTTTGATGACCGTCAAGGTTTCGATACCGCGAGAAGCCAAATGCTCGGTAACGCCGCAAATATTCCCCATCAAACCGTCGGGGTCGGGGAACACGCGCGTGTTCATTTTTTGCATGATATAACGTTTCTCGCTCGTAGTGACGAGAAGCGTCAAATTGATATGTCCTTCGCCGTACGGGCAAATTTCTTTAACTTCTCCTTCCAAACAAAATTGCTCTGCAATTTTTCCGTATTCTTTCAAATATTCCATAACTCCTCCGCATAAGCGTATTTGCAATTATTATACCTTATTTATGAAAAAATGCAATAGTTATTATTTCGGGTTTTTGTGGTATTCTTTCGCTGTTTATTTTTATGAAAAATTCGCCAAAACAGTTTACAAACGACGTTTTATCTGTTATAATATCGGTATGGAAAAACGGAAATTTTATATGCACAAAATCTCCAACCTAATCAACGTCAAAAAAATTGTGACGATACATTATCAAGCGTTGGAAAAAAATTATTCTTTTTCGGAAGAAACGCACGATTTCTGGGAAATCAATTACGCGGATAAGGAAGACGTATTTATCGGGGTGGACGGCCAAAAAATCCAGCTCAAACAAGGCGAAATCCTCTTTATCAGCCCCAACCAACCGCATTTTGTGGAGAGCGGCGATAAAGAGCCGAACCTCTTTATCATCTCCTTTGAATGCCGTTCGCCGTCTATGAATTTTTTTCGGGATAAAAAATTTGCCGTGCCCGAAAACTTCCGATATTTACTTCAAAATATTATGTCGGAAGCGGCGGAAACCTTTGATTTGCCCGATTTCGACCCCGATTTGAGCGCGTTGCAACTAAAAGAAAACCCCAACCTCGGCGGCGAGCAGCTCATAAAAAACGCGTTGGAAACTTTACTCATTTACTTATTGCGCTACGCGCAAAACCGTAGCCTAACGCAAGAATTTTTCGTTTCCAAAATCGCTTCCTCCAACGAATTGCAGGACGAAATCGTGCGTATTTTACGCTCCAAAATTTACGACCGCTTTTGTTTGGACGATTTACGGGAAGAATTGCATTACGGTACGACGCAACTTTGCACCTTTTTCCGCAAAAAAACGGGTATGACGATATACCAAACCTACTTAAAATTCAAAATCGACGAGGCGAAAAAATTGATACGGAAAAAGATTTCCTTTTCCGAAATCGCCGACGCCTTGTGCTTTGATTCCCTTTCAACGTTTACCTTCGTATTTCGTAAGCACGTGGGTATGACACCAAAGGAATACAGAAACAGTATAAAATGAAAAAGAACCTGAAATGATTTTCAGGTTCTTTTTATTGACTTATCTTCCACGCAAAGCACGCTATCCGCTATTTCCAAGGCCGCGGGTCTATGCGTAACGATTAAACAGGTCTTTTCGCGTAAATTACGGATATTTTCCAAAAGCTTACGCTCCGTTTCCCCGTCCAAAGCGGACGTTGCTTCGTCTAAAAGCAATATCGGTCTATCGGATAAAATCGCCCTTGCTACGGCAAGCCTTTGCATCTGTCCTTCGGACAATCCACCGCCCTTTTCAGAGAGCGGCGTTTGTAAGCCTTGCGGTAAATCCCATACGAATTCCGCACAAGCCGTTCGCAATGCGTTACGGATTTTGTCTTGCATGACCGCTTCGTCCTTTTCTTGGGTGAAAAAGGTCAAATTCTCGTAAATCGTACCCGAAAAGAGGAAATTGCCTTGCGGCACGTACGCAAATAAACCGCGCTGTTTAGCACAAAGACGCGTTTTCGTTTCTCCGTCGTATAAATATATTCCGCCCAAAGTCGGCTCGTAAACGCTTAAAAGCAGCTTAAAAAGCGTACTTTTACCCGCGCCCGAAGCTCCCGTCAAGCAAACGATTTCACCCTTTTTCACGCTCGCAAATGCGTTTACGAGCACGTCGCTACGACCGTACGTAAAGGAAAGCTCCTCAAAGCGGATTTCCGTCAAATTTTCATAGGGGTATATCTCTGTTTCGGCGTTTTCCGACAAAGCCTCGCAAGGCATTTCGTCGATTTCGCTCAAACGCTCGCCGCTTGTTATCCGTGAATAAAATATGGGAATGATAGACGAAAAAGCAGAGAACGGATGCTGTAACTGCATCAACAACAAAATCACGGATAAAATCGAGCCGTAATCGTCGTTGCCGTGCAACACGCTGACGCTGCACCAAACGACGGCAAATATCAAGCCGAAATTGCTCAAAAGCGAGAATACCGCATTCATAACCGAACGCAAGCGGTTGCGGCTCATACGTTTTTTATAATAGTCTTGCGCCAAAACGTCGGCTTTTTCGGTGGATTTTTCTTCCGCGCCGTACGCCTTGACGGTCATAACGGAAGAAATCCCCTCTTGCATAAACGAGCGCGACGCGCCGTCCGCTTCCAGTACTTCTTTTTGACGCTTTTTGATTTGTTTGCGGAAAAACGCCGTAATCCCGCCGAAAATACCGCCGCAAACGACGTAAATCAGCGTGAACAAGGGGTCTATCGTAAGCAAGGCGGCAATCGCGCCCAGACATTGTACAACCAAGCCCACAACGGCAGGCATCAGCCCTACCGTGTCCGCGCAAACCTCTTGTACGTCCGTCGTCAAGCGGTTTAACAGGTCGCCGCTGTGATAGCCTTGCACGTAGGCGTATTCCGAACGCAAAATTTTAGAAAAGGTACGCGTCCGCAATTCTGCAACCATTTTTGCGCGGAGCTTTTCCGCATAGAAGCCTGAAATCGTCGATAATAAGATGCGTACCAACAACAAGCAAAGCAACAGAACCGAAAAGAAAACGAGCTTATCGATCGCCCCTGCCGACGCGCTGTTGATTAAATAGCGCGTCATATAGGCAAACGCCAACGAAAGCACCGTCGTAATCACGGAAAGCACGGTCAAAAAAAGGATAAACGCGCGATACGGGCGCATTTCCTTATTCAGCCATACCTTTCCCTTTTCCCTTGCCTTTTCTTTTGCCATAATTTCCTCTTATTTTTTCAATCCGAATACGCGCAAAATCCTTTTTGCAATCGATTTCAATTTACCCTTTACGCGTAAGAAAAAGCGTCGCATAGGGTAATTTTTTACACGGTTTTTCGCGTAACGAAGATATTTTTTATCCGTGCAGTAAATATGTTTATCCTTACGGAAAAATTCCGTTAAAACGCCAAATACGTCGTCCTCGGGAATATGCTCGTCCGAATAACAGTTATCCCCGCGAATGATATATCCGCCCTCTACGGGCTGTAACACGCGGTGTAAAACGTAAGCGTCGCCGCGTTTATACAGCGCGACGTCCAAAGGCTTTAACCGTTCCGTTTTCGGGCGAACGACGATGGTGTCGCGACGGTTTTTAAGCATCGGCAACATACTGACGCCTACCGTCGGCCCTACGTACACGCCTTTTTCCGCCAAGACTTCTTCAATCTTGTATTTCTCTCGTTCCATACCGCTTACTCGGCAAATCCTTGCTTTTCAATCGTATCCACGAACGTTTCCACGTCGCGACGGATGATCGCTTCGTCCGCGTCGTATTCGGCAAGCATAGCCGCTACGCCTTCGTCCACCGTATGCTCTTGCGTATAAAATTCCCAAAGAAACGCACCCGTTTCGTTAAGATTTATCATACCGTGAAAATTTTTACTCATTGCGCCCACGGGTACGACGACGAATTCGCCGCCTACGTTACGGAGCACGAAGCCTTTTTTAATCTTCATATTATTTATCCCTCTTTTATTATATTTTGCTTATATATTTTTCGCCCGTCAATGCCTCGAAAGAGGTTTTGACCGCTTCTTCGGAAATGGTACACCCAAGTACGAATGCAGGCGTTTGCCGTACGAGCTTATCGGTAAGCTCCAACGTTCTCGCGGCGTTTTCTTCGTCCTCGGGGAAGAGGATTTGCGAGAAAATCCGCGTAGCCGCTTCTTGGGGAGAAAGACGGCGAACGGTGTTTTCTTTTGCCTGCTCCAAAAAGCAAAGCCCTTTCAAAGGCACGGAAGCGTTATAGCCCAAGCCCTCTTTACCCATCCACGGCGTACCGTATGCGATAAAACCGTTTTCCGTTGCCTGCAAAATGGGTTTATCACCGTTTACGATTTTTGTTCCGTCAAGATGCTTCAACCAAAGCCCCGTATGCGTAGATTTTCCCGTACCGCTTCTACCCAAAAAAGCGTAGCCGCTTCCTTTATATTCAAGAACCGCGGCATGCAAAAGCATACGGTTTAATACGGGTAATTTACGGCAAATATTACGGTACAAGCATATATTTTCAATATATCCGTCCGAAAAAGGTTGTTCGCTTGCGTTTTTTTCCTCGTAAAACTCCTCGTTCGTAACGGAAACGGTAATATCGCAAGTAGAAGCTTGATCTTCGGAAAGATACACCTTACAAAATTCCTCTGTAAAACGGCATCTGTTTTCAATGGAAATGCGGAGTCCCGCAATATCGTAAATCATAATATCCCACCTTTTTTACGGTTAAACGCGAACGTCGCCCTTTTCGCCGAGCAAATCGGCGTGTTTATTCAAAATAGGCTCAATCTCGTTTGCGATAAATTCGCATACTTGCGACGGCGCTCTGCCGATAAATTTCTTCGCGTCTAAAATCTCGTCGAGCTGTGACCAAACGGGCTTAAACATATCGTCTTGCTTGATCAAATCAATCAAATTGTTATCCAAACCCTCTACTTTGACGTGTTTCCCCGCCTCCATAGACAATACGCGGATACGCTCGTGCAATTCTTGACGGCTGCCGCCCGCCTTTACGCACGCCATTATGATATTTTCCGTCGCCATAAAGGGCAGCTCCGCGCGAATGTGCTTTGCAATGACCTTATCGTAAACGACGAGGTTTTCCGCGACGTTCATATAAATATTGAGAATAGCGTCTACGGACAAAAACGCCTGTGCGTTGACGATACGACGGTTTGCCGAATCGTCCAAGGTTCTCTCAAACCATTGCGTGGAAGCCGTCAGCGCGCTGTTCATAGGCAAAGATACGACGTATCTTGCAAGCGAGCCGATACGCTCGGAGCGCATAGGATTGCGTTTATACGCCATTGCAGACGAACCGATTTGCTTTTTCTCAAACGGTTCTTCAATCTCTTTCATATTCTGTAAAATACGAATATCGTTGGAGAATTTGTACGCGCTTTGCGCGATTTGCGAAAGTACGGACAAAATATTATAATCGAGCTTTCGAGGATACGTCTGTCCCGTAACGCCGTATACTTTATCGTAGCCAAGCTTGGAAACGACGCGTTTTTCAAGCTCCTTGACTTTATTCTCGTCGCCGTCGAACAGCTCCATAAAGCTTGCTTGCGTACCCGTCGTGCCCTTCACGCCGCGCAATTTGATATGCGCTTTCGCATTCATCAGATTTTCGTAATCCATTTCCAAATCTTGCAGCCAAAGCGTTGCGCGCTTGCCCACCGTAGTCAGCTGTGCGGGCTGTAAATGCGTAAAGCCGAGCGTCGGCATATCTTTATATTGCAAGGCAAACTTTTTAAGCTTGTCCATTACGTTGACGAGCTTTTTCAATACGATATCAAGCGCATCGTCGAGCATAATTGCTTCGGCGTTGCAATTTACAAAACAGCTCGTTGCGCCAAGGTGAATGATAGGCATTGCCTTTTTCGCATACGCACCGTAAGCGTGTACGTGCGCCATAACGTCGTGACGAACCTCTCTTTCGAACTTTGCCGCAAGCTCGTAATCGATTTCGTCCGCATAGGCTTTAAGGTCGTCCACCTGTTCTTGGGTAACATTAAGCCCAAGCTCCATTTCCGATTCCGCCAAAGCAATCCAAAGCTTTCTCCAAAGCTTAAAGCGTTTTTCGTCCGAAAACGCGTGCTGCATTTCCTTGCTTGCGTAACGCGTAATCAAAGGGTTCGTGTAAATGCTATTATCCGTCATATTCATACCTCTCGTTAGGCTTTAACGGGCTCGTCGTATTCCACGCCGAACGTTTCCGCCGTAACCTTTTTCATTTTTTGCGTTTCGTAAGGACGATCGCCCCAATCCGTTTTCACGTTGGCAATCTCGTCCACCGTTTCCATACCCTCGATTACTTTCCCAAACGCCGCGTACTGCCCGTCGAGGTAGTTTGCGTCCTCGTGCATTACGAAAAACTGTGAGCCCGCGGAGTCAGGGTGTTGCGCTCTTGCCATAGACAACACGCCGCGAACGTGCGCGATATCGTTTTGCTTAAAGCCGTTTGAGGCGAACTCGCCTTTGATATGATACCCAGGACCGCCCGTTCCCGTACCGTTGGGGTCGCCGCCCTGTATCATAAAGCCCGCGATAACGCGGTGAAAAATCAGTCCGTCGTAATATCCTTTTTTTACGAGGGACAGAAAGTTATTGACCGTGTTGGGGGCTTTTTCGGGGTAAAGCTCCGCCTTAAAAGTTTTGCCGTTTTCCATTTCAAATGTAATAATAGGTTTATTCATATTCTCTTCCTTTCATTATTCTTCATATTTTTCCACTTTTACGTTGGCTTCTTCAAAAAGCTGCATAGAAAATTCGTCGGGGTAGCCGTTTTTGTACACCACGCGACAAATGCCCGCGTTGATTATCATTTTTGCACAAATTACGCAAGGCTGATGGGTGCAATACAGCGTTGCGCCGTTGATATGGATGCCGCATTTCGCCGCTTGAATAATGGCGTTCTGTTCTGCGTGTACGGCAAAACACAGCTCGTGCTTCGTACCGCTGGGGATATTCAATTTACGGCGTAAGCATTCGCCCTTTTCTTCACAGCTTTTAATTCCCGAAGGCGCGCCGTTATAGCCCGTAGTCATTACGCGTTTATCCTTGACGATTACCGCGCCGACGTGTCTGTTTTCCTGAAAACAGCTCGACCACGTAGCGACCGTTTCCGTCAGCTGCATAAAACGCCTATCCCATCTGTCCATCATATTCTATCTCCTTTTTATCATTCGTATCCATCGTCTATTATATCACTTTTTTTTAGGAAATGCAATGCTTTGAAATGTGTTTTTTGCCCCAAGTTTGCTTTCCATAAAAAAATTAGAACAAATTTTTCCATTTTTTTTGCTTATTTTTGTTTGACGGACGGAAAAAAGCGTTTATAATATAATCGTGCAAAATACGAGGCGTTTGAAACGCTGAATTTTCGGAGGATATTTTTATGAACATCAAACCTTTATTCGACAAAGTCGTTATTGAAAGCGTAACGATTGAAGAAAAAACCAAGAGCGGATTTTATCTCCCCTCTTCGGCACAAGAAAAGCCCCAGACCTGTCAGGTCGTTGCCGTCGGACCCGGCGGTGTTATCGACGGTAAAGAAATCGTTATGCAGGTAAAGGTCGGCGATAAAGTGCTTTGCTCTAACTATGCAGGCT
This sequence comes from Candidatus Scatosoma sp., assembly GCA_045576335.1. GTDB lineage: Bacteria > Bacillota > Clostridia > Christensenellales > Borkfalkiaceae > Scatosoma. The sequence goes on along the minus strand of JAZNGH010000047.1, from coordinate 57,435 downwards.
CTAATTTCAAGATAGACGGCAAAGAATTCACGATTATTAAGCAAAGCGATATTCTCGCAATCGTTGAGGACTAAAAATAAATCGTTAAGGAGAACAAAAAAATGGCTAAACAGATTAAATACGGAGAAGAAGCAAGAAAAGCGTTGGAGGCAGGCGTAAACGTACTCGCCGACACCGTTAAAATTACCCTTGGTCCTAAGGGCAGAAACGTCGTTCTCGACAAGAAATTCGGCGCGCCCCTTATCACCAACGACGGCGTGACGATTGCAAAGGAAATCGAGCTGAACGACCCGTTCGAAAATATGGGTGCACAGCTTGTGAAAGAGGTTTCCACAAAAACCAACGACGTTGCAGGCGACGGTACGACGACTGCTGTCGTTTTGGCACAAGCAATCGTGCGCGAGGGCTTGAAAAACCTTGCGGCAGGCGCAAACCCCGTCATTTTGAAGGACGGTATCAAAAAAGCAGTTGAAGCAACCGTAGCGCATTTGAAGAGTATTTCCAAATCCGTAGAAAGCAACAAAGCAATCGAACAAACCGCATCCATTTCCGCGGGCGACCCCGAAGTCGGCGCATTGATTGCAAAGGCAATGGAAATCGTTGGAAAAGACGGCGTTATCACCGTAGAAGAAGGCAAATCTATGAACACCGAGCTTTCCACCGTCGAAGGTATGCAGTTCGACCGTGGTTACGCTTCCGCGTATATGGTTACCAACACGGATAAAATGGAAGCCGTGCTTGAAAATCCGTATATCCTTATCACCGACAAGAAAATTTCCAGCTTACAGGAAATCCTGCCCGTTATCGAGCCTCTCGCACAGCAAGGCGCAAAACTTTTGATTATTGCCGAGGACGTCGAGGGCGACGCGCTTGCTGCTTTGATCGTAAACAAGCTTAAAGGCGTATTCAATTCTGTTGCCGTTAAAGCCCCTGGCTTTGGCGACAGAAGAAAAGAAATGCTCCGCGATATCGCTGTGCTTACAGGCGGCGAAGTCATCTCCTCCGACCTCGGTATTGAATTTAAGGACGTTACGCCCGATATGCTCGGTAGAGCGACGAGCGTACGCGTAGACAAAGAAAACACCACCATCGTAGGTGGCGTTGGTAGCGCGGAAGATATCAAAGCGCGTATTGCTTCTATTAAATCACAAATTGCGGAAACTAAATCCGATTACGACCGTGAAAAATTGCAAGAACGTCTTGCAAAGCTTGCAGGCGGCGTAGCCGTTATTAGCGTTGGCGCGGCGACGGAAGTGGAAATGAAAGAAAAGAAGCTCCGTATCGACGACGCGTTGGCGGCAACGAGAGCAGCAGTTGAAGAAGGCTACGTGCCTGGCGGCGGTAGCGCACTCCTTTCGGCTGTACCTACCGTTAAAAAGTTGGTTGCAAGTCTTAACGGCGACGAAAAGACGGGTGCGGCTATCGTTTTGAAAGCCTTGGAAGAGCCGATTAGACAAATTGCGAAAAACGCGGGGCTTGACGGCTCGGTTATCGTAGATAAAGTCCTTTCCTCCAAGAAAGCAAACTACGGCTTCGACGCGCTCAATAACAAATATTGCGATATGGTGGATTGCGGTATTATCGACCCGACGAAGGTCACCCGTTCGGTATTGCAAAACGCAGCATCCGTTGCCTCCACCCTTCTTACGACGGAAAGCATTGTAACGGATATCCCTACCCCTCCCGCACCTATGCCTCCTGCTGGCGGTGATATGGGCGGTATGTATTGATAATTTTCCAAATACCTCCTTATGTAAAAGAACGGCTACGTTTTGTAGCCGTTCTTCTTTACATCATACTTTCTAAAATAAGCTTGTCCGCAACGAGCGCAATAAATTCGCTGTTGGTCGGTTTTTCCGTACCAAGATATATCCTTGCCCCGAAAATTGCGTTGATAGCGTCTATTCTACCTCTATTCCACGCAACCTCGATTGCGTGGCGTACCGCACGTTCCACTTTGCTCGGTGTCGTAGAAAACTTCTCCGCAATGGAAGGATATAATTCCTTCGTAACGCTATTGATAACGTTCGGTCTTTCAATCGTCATTTTAATCCCCTCGCGCAAATAACCGTAACCCTTGATATGCGGCGGTATACCTATGGAAATGAAAATTTCGCTGATTTTTTCGTCTACCGTAACAGGTTTACGCTTATTCACCGTACAATCTTTTGCGGGACTATGCTTGTTCTTCATAAGTTCGCGGAAACGCTCTATTGCCGTTTGAACGGAAAAAGGCTTTACCAAATAATAGGACGCACCCTCCGCCATTGCCTTTTCGATAAGCTCGTCGTTGGAAATCCCCGTCGCCACAATTTTCGTATCCGCCCAAGTCTTTTTTACGGTACGAATAACCCCGCACCCGTCCGTTCCCTTTAAGAACATACTAATTACGACCAAATCGGGTTTACAGTTCAATATTTGTGCAATCCCTTCATCACCGTCGTCACCTGCGTATGAAACGCTGAACTCCTTGCTCTCCTCAATTGCCGTTTTCAGTTGTTCCAGCACCGCTACGTTCGATTCTAATACGATAACTGAATATGCTTTCATAACAAAACTCCTTAAAAAATAATAGATTTCGCCAAACTCGTCGTTTGACAAAACCTATTATACTACAAAAATTTTATGTTGTAAAGCATTATTTTACAATATTCCAAAATAATTTTGAAAAATAATTTTAATTTTTGTATAATATTGTAAAATAATATCAAATATTGTCGAAAGAATAAAATATACGAAAAATCAGGTAGTTTCGTCGATATATTCGTCGTAAGTTACTTGACGGTCATACGTTTTCGTTTCGTTGATTTCGATAATACGGTTGGCAACGGTGTTCATAAGCTCTTGGTCGTGCGAGGTTAAGAGCATACAGCCGCGATAATGACTTAACCCGTTGTTAAGCGCGGTAATCGATTCAAGGTCGAGGTGGTTGGTCGGCTCGTCGAATACGAGGAAATTGCTCCCCTCCAACATCATTTTTGCAAGCATACAGCGCACCTTTTCTCCACCAGACAAGACCTTTGCTTTTTTAAGGGCCTCTTCGCCCGAAAAGAGCATTCTGCCCAACCAACCGCGGAGATATTCCTCGTAATGGTCGGAAGAAAACTGTGAAAGCCATTCTACGAGATTAAGGTCACAGCCTTGGAAATACTCGTTATTGTTTTGCGGGAAATAGGAAACGGAAATGGTTTTACCCCATTTGACCGTACCCGCATCGGGCTGTTCTTTCCCAAGCAAAATGTCGTAAAGCATAGTGACCGTCGTGCTTTTATCCGAAACTATGCCGATTTTTTCATCTCTTTGTACCGTAAAGGAAAGATTTTTGAAATACCCTTCTTTCGTCAAATCCTCCACGATAAGAATATCGTTTCCGATATCCTTTTCGAATTTGAAATCGATATACGGATACTTACGAAGCGAAGGTTTGAAATCGTTGATCGTCAGTTTTTCAAGCTCTTTCTTACGGGAAGTTGCCTGACGGGATTTGGACGCGTTTGCGGCAAAGCGAGCAATAAATTCCTGTAATTCTTTTGCGCGCTGTTCGGCTTTTTTGTTCTGTTCCTTTTGTTGACGGGCAAGAAGCTGGCTCGTTTGATACCAGAAATCGTAGTTGCCTACGTACATATTGATTTTACCGAAATCCACGTCGCAAATATTCGTACATACCTTATTTAAGAAGTGACGGTTGTGCGAAACGATGATAATCGTGTTTTCAAAATCCATCAAATAGTTTTCCAACCAACGCACCGTTTTAATATCGAGGTTGTTGGTAGGCTCGTCCAAAAGCAATACGTCGGGGTCGCCGAAAAGAGCCTGTGCAAGCAATACGCGAACCTTTTGTTTTGCGTCCAAATCGCTCATAAGCGCGTAATGCAGGCTTTCGTCGATTTCCAAAGCGTTGAGAAGCTGGCTTGCCTGATATTCCGCGTCGTAGCCGTTCATTTCCGCAAATTCGCTTTCAAGCTCCGCCGCGCGAATACCGTCTTCTTCGGAAAAATCGGGGGTTGCGTACAACGCGTCTTTTTCGTCCATTACCTCTACAAGCCTTTTATAGCCGAGCATAACGGTACGAAGCACCGTTTCGTCGTCGTACATATTTTGGTTTTGTTGCAAAACGGACATACGTTCGTTTTTATCCAAAGACACGAAGCCCTTTTGCGGCTCGATTTCTCCCGAAAGCACCTTCAAAAATGTCGATTTACCCGCGCCGTTCGCGCCGATTATACCGTAGCAATTCCCTTTCGTAAATTTCAAATTTACGTCTTCGAAAAGTTTTTTGCTGCCGTATTGCAGCGAAACGCCCGTTACCTGTAACATCTTTACACCTCAAAATTTTATTTCCTTGAAGATTATAACATATAATCCATTTTTAAGCAATCGTTTCCACGCCTAAAAAATCAACAAAAGCGCGTAAAAGAAAAAAAGCCTCGCATAAATCGAGGCTTTTTTCCGTGTGTTAATGATTATTTTATAAGTTTTTCAAGTTCCGCTGCAACGTCGCCTACCGTAACGAGATTTTCCACCTCGTCGTCAGGAATCATAATCCCGTATTCGTCTTCAAGACGGCTCAAAAGCTCGACAACGTCCAAAGAATCCGCGCCAAGATCGTCAACGATTTTCGCATCTGCCGTAACTTTTTCTACGGGTAAATTGAGTGCCTCGGCAAGCATTGCCTGAATTTTTTCCAACATATAAGTATCCTCCGTTAATTTCAAAGCCTTTACACTTTTATATATATTTTAATATAAGCGTTTGAAAAAGTCAAGTATTTTCCACGAAATTATTTATTCTTCTTACGCATAGTCAAACCGATACGATTTTTCTTGACGTCTACCTCTTTTACGCGTACCTGTACCACTTGCCCTACTTTTAATACTTCCGACGGGTGACGAAGGAATTTATCCGTGATTTCCGAAATATGCACGAGCCCGTCTTGGTGTACGCCGATATCCACGAACGCGCCGAAATCCACGACGTTTCGTACCGTGCCCGTAATTTCCATACCCACCTTCAAATCCGCTATACTTAAAAGCTCTTTACGCAAAACGGGTGCAGGCAAGCTTTCGCGTATATCGCGCCCCGGTTTCATAAGCTCTGTGACGATATCCGCGAGCGTGGCTTTATCAAGCTCCGTTTCCCTCGCCGCTTTTTCTTCGCCGTAGGCTTGTAATCTCGTACGCAAATCGGCAATTCTTCGCGCGCGAACGTCCTCTTTCGTATACGCGAAAAGCGAGAGAAGTTTTTCCGCTTTTTCGTACGATTCGGGGTGAACGGCAGTGTTATCAAAAACGTTGTCGCCGTCGTCGATACGCAAGAAGCCCGCGCATTGCGTATACGCCTTTTCGCCGAGCTTCGGCACTTTCAAAAGCTGCTTTCTCGATTTGAATTTGCCGTTCGCTTCACGGTACGCAACGATATTTTTTGCCACGGAAGCGTTCAAGCCCGCCACGTATTTCAAAAGCGATACGCTCGCCGTATTCAAATCCACACCAACGCTGTTTACGCAATCCTCTAACACGCCCGCAAGCGCGCCGTCCAGGCGTTTTTCGTTCATATCGTGCTGATACTGTCCGACGCCGATTGACTTGGGGTCGATTTTAATCAATTCTGCAAGCGGGTCTTGCAAACGACGGGCAATAGATACCGCACTTCTTGCCGTAACGTCGTAATCGGGGAATTCTTCCGCACCGAGTGCACTTGCGGAGTATACGCTCGCGCCCGCTTCGCTGACGATCACGTATCCGACTTCTCTGCCCGTTTCCGCTTTGATTTCGTGAATGAGCTCCACGATAAATATTTCACTCTCTTTGCTCGCCGTACCGTTTCCGCAAGAAATGACCTCTACGCCGTACTTTGCAATCAGTTTTTTCAAAACGGCTTTGGCTTCTTCCGTTTTGTTTTGCGGCGGCGTGGGATATACCACCGTTTTATCCAAAACCTTGCCCGTACCGTCCACGACGCAAATTTTACAGCCCGTGCGGAAAGCGGGGTCCCAGCCCATGGTGATTTTATTTTTAACGGGCGGTTGCATCAAAAGCGGCTTTAAGTTCAATTCAAAGGTTTTGATTGCCTGCTCGCTGGCAGCCTCGAATAGCTGTGCGCGAATTTCTCTTTCCACGGACGACGCAATCAAACGCTCGTATCCGTCCTCTGCCGCTTCTTTTACGATACGCGTGCTTTCCCCGCCGTCTTTCAAGAAATTAGATGCAGTAATACGCTTGGCAAAATCCGTATCCACTTGAACGGAAACCTTCAAAAATTCTTCCTTTTCACCGCGGTTCAGCGCGAGCACGCGATAGCCCTTGACCTCGCCGACCGCCTCGCGGTAAGAAGCGTACGTTTCATACGTTTTCGTTTCGTCCGCTTCCTCTTTGCCTTTTGCGTACGAGGACACGAGCTCACCGTGACGGAAGAAGAAATTACGTAATTTTTTGCGCGTTTGCGCGTCGTCGGAAATGGTTTCGGCGATAATATCCCGCGCGCCGTCAATCGCTTCCGCGACCGTTTTTACTTCCTCTGAAAGATATTTTTCCGCTTCCTTGACAACGTCAAGCGTTTTATCTTGCAATAGAATACTATCGGCAAACGGTTGCAAGCCTTTGGCTATCGCCACGGAGGCGCGCGTCTTGCGCTTTTGCTTATAAGGACGGTATATATCCTCTACTTCCGTCAAAATTTTCGCTTTATCCAAAGCAAGGCGAATATCCTCCGTCATCTTGCCTTGCTCGGTGATTGCATTCGCAACCTCTTCCTTGCGCTTTTCCAAGCCGCGAAGATAATCCAAACGGTCGCTCAATTCGCGCAAAATCTGATCGTCGCAATTCCCCGTCATTTCTTTTCTGTACCGCGCAATAAAGGGAACGGTATTCCCCTCGTCAAGCAAAGCGAGAATATTTTTCGCGTGGGATTGCGTTAAGTTAAATTCCTCCGTAATCGTTTGTAAGATGTCCATAATTTACCTTTTCTTTTTTATTTTCAAGGAACGAAGCCGCTCCTTTTGTTTTTTATCGCAAATACTTCATCGAGAGCCTTCCACCACGTCTTTTCGTCGTAGCGCGGATTTGCGGGGCTCGTCGAAGGCATTTTTTCATACGGAATGGAAATATCCGCGTATTTTTCCACGAATAAATTATATGCAAGCGTACCGTTGAGAAGAATCTTTTGTATCGGCGCGTGTAAAAGCACCGCCGATAAATCCGCCGTTTCCGCGTTTTTCACCGACGCGTCCGAAGAGCCTTCAATTTCACAAGCGGTGACCATATCCCAAAGCGCGATATGATTTCGTCGTAAAAATTCCTTTTTTAACGCCACGCTTTCGGGAACGGGCTCGGCGAAATACCCGCAAAGCATTTTCCAGAAACGGTTTTGTTTATTGCCATAATAAAATTCAATTTCCCGACTTTTCACCGACGGAAAGCTGCCCAGTACAAGCACCTTGCTGCCCGTATCGAATATGGGGTTAAAACCAACCTTTTTCATTTTTATAATTTGAAAGCTCTACTTGTATTCCCGACCAAAGCGACCGCCTTTTGAGTTTCGTCAAACATTGTTTTTGCCGTTTCCATTGCGTGCTCGTGCGTCATTGCGTTAATGGAATCCAAACGCTTTTGGAAATCGAATATTTTATTGAAATACAACATATATTTGCCGTACAAAAGCATTTGCGCGTTCGTGCTTTCGTTGCTGAAAAACATTCCCGATTTCATTTGCTCGCGGCTACGCAAAAATTCTTCTTCCGTCACACCGTTTTTGCGGATATCGCGTACGACCTCGCAAATTGCGTCGTAGGCGGACTGCTTTTGTGCGGGATTTACACCCGCGTAAACGATTTGCGAGCCACACTCCGCAAAAGAGGAAATATACGAATACACGGAATACGCAAGACCGCGTTTTTCGCGCACTTCTTGGAACAGACGGGAGCTCATAGACCCGCCCAAAATCCCGTTGATTGCGCCCGCCACGTCCTCGATTTCGCTGCCCCTTGCGACGGAAGGGAAAGCCATGGCAATATGCATCTGCTCAATGGATTTTTTCTTGACGAGGCTCTTTCTTTCCGTAATAAGCACGGGCGTACGCTTTTCAAACGCGCCCTTTTCAAGCGTACCGAAATATTCCTCGACAAGCGCTTGCGCGGTAGTCTTATCGATTGTGCCTGCAAATGAAATGACGATATTTTCAGGACAATATCTGGCTTTTTTGTATTTTTGTATATCCGCGACGGTAAAACTCTTTACATTTTTCGCCGTACCGAGAATATTTCTCCCGTAGTTTTCCTTACCGTAAAACGCGCCCGCCAAAAGGTCCAAGCACAAATCCTCGGGCGTGTCCTCGTTCATAGAAATCTCTTCGCACACCACACCTTTTTCCCTTTCCATTTCTTCTTCGGGATAGGTAGCGTTCAAAAACAGGTCGGAAAGACACTCAAAGCATTCCGCGGTGTGTTCGGAAGTACACTTGGAATAATAGCAAGTCAAATCCTTGCCCGTAAAAGCGTTTACTTGCGCGCCAAGCCTATCAAAAGCATCGGAAACCTCAAACGCGTTACGTTTTTTCGTGCCCTTGAACTGCATATGTTCGATAAAATGCGAGATACCGTCTTCTACGTCCGTTTCCACGCTCGCGCCAGTACCTACGAGTATGCCCATAGTCACCGACATAAGTCCCTGCATTTGTTTTACTACGAGCCGAAGCCCGTTTTCGTATTTCTTTTCAAATATCATATCTTTATCCTTGATTTTTTATCTGTAAATTTTCCGATACCGTAACCGCGGAAAGCGATTGCGATTGATAATATTTCAAAACGTCGTCCAAGGCGTCTGCCGTTGCGCTCATAGGGTGCATTAACACAAATTCTCCGCCTTTGATATTTTTCGTCGCGCGCGTGTAGATAAGCGAAGCGTCCTTATCCCGCCAGTCAATCGTATCACGCGACCATAAAATCGTTTTCATTTCCAACGTTCTACAAGAAAGCAAAGTGCTTTCCCCGTACGCGCCCGAGGGCGGCGCGAATAAATTGGGTTTTTCGCCGATGGCAAGCTCGATAAAACGGTTGCAAGAGGATATCTCTTTTTGATTTTCAAGAAGGGACATTTTGGAATGGTCCTTATGAAAATAACCGTGATTACCAATTTCGTGACCTGCGGAATAGATGGCGCGCAAACATTCTACGTTATCGTCCGCCCAGCAACCGCCGATAAAAAAGGTGGCCTTCGCTTCGTAGTCTTGTAATATATCCAAAATGCGGTATACCTCTTCCGTTCCCCAATATACGTTAAACATCAAAGAAACGCCCGTAGAGCTTGCGTCGGCGGAACGGTAAACGTCTGCTTCGCCTCCTTTCGTTTCCAGCGAATTCTCGGAAGCGGATAAACACAATGCCCCCACCGAAAGCACTAATACGCCTAAAACAAGATTTGTCAACGCCTGCATTTTTAAGGATTGACGGGAAGCGAAGGTCGTTACGCATTTTTTCATTTACTTTACCCCACGAAAAAAGATTTCGTAATATCCTATTTTTCTTTTTTCGCGGTTATGACAGTATATTATTTTATTTTCACGATTGTAACGCCCGTTTCGCCCTCACCGTATTTGCCAAGACGGTATTCGGCAACGTTTTTATGCCCACGCAAAAACTCGTGAATACCCGCGCGGAGCTTTCCCGTGCCCACGCCGTGCACGATACGCACCTCTTCCAAATTCGCAATCACAGCCGCGTCGATAAAGGCTTCCACTTCGGGCAAAGCCTCGTGAACGGTCATGCCGATTACGTTGATTTCCAAGGAGGGTGCGGGTCTTGTTGCCAGCGTTTTTTTGATTTGCACGCTTTCTTTTTTAACAGTTTGCGCCTTTTCCCCGCCGATTAGTACGGAAATATCGGAAAATTTACTGCGGATACGGATATTGCCGCATAATATCTCCGCTTCCTTTTTCTGTGGACGAACGCTTTGTAAAACGCCCTCTTGATTGATGCTTTTGACGTACACCTTTGCGCCGACCTTCAAGTCCTTTTCCGTCGCTTGCTTATATTGCGGGCGAACAATCTCTTCACGTTCGTTATCAAACGCTTTATCTCCCAAACGGTTTTTCAGCGTACGCGCCTTGATAAGGTCGGCTTCGGAAACGCTTTCTTTTGCGAAAATCTTTTCGATTTCCTCTAAAAGCTCCTCCGCTTCCGCCGTTTTTTCGTTGATGATACGCCTTGCCTCCGTTTTTGCGGAAACGGATAATTTTTCTTTTTCCCTTTTGAGCTTTTCCTCTTCCGCTTGCAAAGCGCGGAGCTTTTCCTGCCATTCCGCTTTTAAGAGGTTCGTTTCACGGAGCGTTTCTTCCGCGCGTATACGGCTTTCCTCCGCACTACGAACGATATTTTCAAATTTTTGTCCGTCGGCGGAAAGATTGCCGAGTGCTTCGTTTAAGATACTTTCTTTCAAGCCCAAACGGCGGGAAATCGCCAAAGCGTTACTCGACCCCGGCAAGCCGATACGGATTATATACAAGGGCTGTAATGTGTCGGAGTCAAATTCCATACAAGCGTTTTCTATCCCCGAAGCGGAAAAGGCAAATTCCTTCAAAGCCGTATAATGCGTTGTAACCACGCCCGCCGCGCCCGTTTGCAATAAATGAGAAACGATGGCTTTTGCAAGGGCTTGTCCTTCGTCGGGGTCCGTTCCACCGCCCAGCTCGTCTATCAAAACCAAACTTCGCGCGTTCGCATTGTTGACGATATGGATTATGTTCGTAATATGAGAAGAAAAGGTGGACAAGCTCTCTTCAATGCTTTGCGCGTCGCCCACGTCGCAATATATTTCGTCAAACACGGACAAAACAGCGCGCTTTGCGGGCACAAACAAGCCGCACATAGCCATCATACAAAACAGCCCGACCATCTTTAAGGTGACCGTTTTACCGCCCGTATTCGGTCCGCTGATAAGCAAAAATCGGTAATCCTTACCCAACGCCAAACTCACGGGAACGACCTTTTTTCTATCGATAAGCGGATGCCGCCCCTGCTCGATTTGTACGATACCGTTATCGTTGATTTCAGGACGAACGCAAGAAAGCTTATATGCATATTCGGCGCGCGCGTAAGCGCAATCTATCTCTTCAAGTACCTCGATATCCTTGACGAGCTCGTCGCTGATAAAGCCCGCTCTTCTCGAAAGCTCGCCTAAAATTCTTTCCACCTCTTCCTTTTCGTCTATGGCAAGTGAACGCAGCTCGTTGTTCATTTCAAGGACTTCTTCGGGCTCGATAAAAAAGGTTGCGCCGCTTGCGGAGCGGTCGTGGATAAAGCCCTTGATATTGCGTTTATATTCGGCGCGAACGGGTAAAACGTAGCGGTTATCGCGCATAGTCACGATACCGTCCTGCAAATATTTCCCCTCGCTCCCCGTCAAATATTCAGCAAGCCGCGCGCGAATACGCTCGTTTAACAAACGGATTTCCCGACGAACGGTATACAGCTTATCGCTGGCATAATCGCTTACCTCGGTATCGTTTAATATCTTGGTTTTGATATCTTCCTCCAAGCTCTCATCGTAATAAATTGCGTCTGTTAAATCCTTCATAATGCGGATATCATCACCCGCAAGTGCGGTTATGCTCGTATGTGCAATCCTCGCGCTACGCAACAGATTTTCGACTTTCAAAAGCTCTGCACAAGAAAGCGACGAACCCTTTTTCGCTCGCCCTATTTCGTCTGAAAACGGCGGGAAATATTCAACCTTGGATACCCCATGTGTAAAGAGTAAGGCAATACATTCCTCCGTTTCCTGCAAGCGTTTTTTTGCTTCCGCAAGAGAGGAAGTGGGTAGCGTACGGATAAGCCTTGCTTTTCCGCCGTCAAGGGTAGCGTATCCCGCCGCAAGTGTCAATATCTTATTCAGTTCCGTTTTTTCGATTGCTCTTGCGTTCATAATACCCCGCGTTTGAAATGCCCCGAAGTGCATTTTTGATATACCGTTTTTTGTGCTGCTTCATCTAATATGGCATTGATTGCCTTTTGCTTGTCCGTAACAAGCGTTAAATCCAGCAGCTTTCCCGCACCGTCTACGCCTTTTCCAACTAAATCCGCGCAATTATATACTTCAAATCGGCAATTCCCGCTTGCGTCCGTAAAGCGGCGCACGGGGAATTTTCGGTCGTTTTCGTCCGTTAGAGAATAAAGCGTTTTCTTGTCGCAATTTTTGCAGGTTTTCCCAAACGGACAATAACAAAGGTCCATAATTTTAATATTCCCCGACGAAAGAACGAAAGCATTATCCCAAATTAAAGCTTGCAGCTCCCTTTCGTTGGCTTCCTTGGAAAGTGCGTAATATTCCACGCCCTCGTCCAACAGGGAAGAAAGGGATACGGCGTTAAAAATATGCAAGCCCGTTCCCGCAAAAATCTTCAAGCCGCGCTGCTTGGCAAAAACTATGCCGCCGTAATTTTCAATATATACTCCGTCTACGGGCGTCTCCTCTATCCAAGCGTCGATTGCAGACACGTCTTTTTCCGTTGCAAACGCGGGATAATAAATATATTTTTCAAAATTACCCGCTGTAAACGAGCGCGGTAAGCTTGCACCGTAAGCGTCTGCTTTATATATGGCAATATCCGTCTGTACGTTCGTAAAATCATTTGCAATTACTGCCGTTTTCTCGTTTTTTGTGTTTGGCCTTTCGTTATTTTGTAAGGATAAGTCCAAAACAATGGGCGTACGACCCTTTTTGACGAGATTTTCGCAAACCTTATCGTAAAAGGCACGGCGAAACGCATTTAATTCAGATTTAGCCATAAAAATATTTCCCGTTAGCTCGATTTTTGAAAATTTCACTTCCACGGGCAATCCGTCCGTTTTTAAGAAGCAAGCTTGAAACTCCTGTTCCGTTAAAGGACGGTTTTGTGCCGATTGTAAGGGCTTCTCGCCGTAATATACGATATCGTTGCAAATAGCAACGGGTTTTTCCCCCTCTTGAAAGCGCAAATTTATGAAAAGCGTTCCGTATTTTCTTTCCTTTAAGAGTCGTTCGTTGAGCGCGGTATCCGTCGTAACAAACACGCCATCGCCGTTTTTCAAACGGATTTTTGAAGCGATTACAAAGAATTTCCCTTCCGTTTTCTGATAGACCGCACCGCCGATTTCTTTACCGTCGCGCAAAATTTTGAACGCGTCACCGATACGAGGAGAAAAAGTACTTTCAACAAGGAATTTTCCATTTACAACCTTAACTACGCCAACCTTTTCCCCAAGATGACCTTGCACCGCGGTTGATAAAAAGCGTTTATCCTGACCAAACGCCAAGCCCTTGGTATAATTACCGCGATTGTAGGTTCGACGAAGGTCGGACAATGCACGCGAAGCCTCGTCCGCTTCGTCTAAAAGCGCGCGATAGTACCGCGTTGCCGCCGCAACGTATTCCGCGCGTCGCATACGCCCCTCAATCTTAAAAGAGGTTACGCCTGCTTCGATATATTTGCTTATATCCTCGCCCACGCAAAGGTCGGACAAGGACAGCGCGTAATTTTTATCGGTATTGCCGTTTCGGTCATACGTATATAATTTTCGGCAAGGCTGCTTGCATCTGCCGCGATTACCGCTGTTCCCGCCAACGAACGAGGAAAAATAGCATTGTCCTGAAAAACAAGTACACAAAGCGCCTTGTACAAACGCTTCCGTTTCTATTATGGAAGAAATTTTTTTAATTTCCGCAAGCGGTGTTTCTCTGGCAAGGATCACGCGGGAAAAACCACAGCTTTTTGCATACGCCGCGCCCTCCGCATTGCATACCCCTGCTTGGGTGCTTAAATGCAATTCGATTTCTGGGTATTTCGCATGAATACGCTTGCCTAAAAGCGCGTCCTGCAAAATGATTGCGTCCGCACCCTCGTTCCACGCAAAAGACAACGCCTGCAAAAAGGCGGGCAATTCCTCGTCTTTAACCACCGTATTCATTGCAACGTATACTTTTACGCCGCAAAAGCGCGCTTTGCGCACGATAGCGCAAAACGCCGCCTCGTCAAAATTCGTCGCACTTTGACGGGCGGAAAAGGCGTTTAAGCCAAGATATACGGCGTTTGCGCCGTTGTTGATTGCCGCTTCTGCACATTCCGTGCTGCCCGCGGGTGCTAACAACTCCAACATTTTATCTTCCTATGCTGCGCGTGATCAATTCTTCCGAAGCGTCGTAGCCCATACTCTTCAAACGGAAATTTCTCGCCGCAACTTCAATCAAAATCGCAAGATTTCTGCCAGGGCTTACGGGAATGGTCAATTTGGGAATTTTGATACCGAAATAGTCCGCGTGCGACAATTCGTCGCCGATACGGTCGTATTCCTTGCCCTGCTGCCACGTTTCGAATTGAATGATAAGCTGTATCTGCTTTTCGTTCAAGACCGAACCCGAACCGTACATACTTTTTACGTTGATAATACCGATACCGCGAAGCTCCATAAAATAACGGATAATATCGGGCGCGGTACCGTACAATTCGTTGGCGATTTCCTTAATGATAACGTTATCGTCCGCAATCAAGCGGTGTCCGCGTTTAATAAGCTCCATAGCCGTTTCACTCTTTCCAACGCCGCTTTTGCCCGTAAGCAGGATACCCACGCCGAATACCTCCATCAAAACGCCGTGTTCGGTCACAGAGGGCGCGAGCAATCGATTGAGATAGATATATAGACTGCTCATAAGGTCGGTCGTCATCTTATTGCATCTGAAAACGGGGCAAGCAAATGCCTTTGCCGTATCTACAAGCTCGGGAAGCGCGGGCAAATCTCTACTTAAAATGATACAGGGCAATTCACCGTGTTCAAATAAGCTCGTAATTTTTTGCTTTCTTTCCTCGGACGAGAACGTACGCAAATATTCGTATTCGGAAAGACCGAGCACGATAATACGACGGGAGTCAAAATAGTTGAAAAATCCCCCTGCCAGCTGCAATCCGGGGCGTTCGACGCTCATACTCGAAAGCGTGACTACGCCTCTGCCCGTATATACGATTTCCAAACCCAAATCGTAGGCAAACTTATCCAACATTACGCTTTGCGTGACGTGCGCGCTCATAATTTATTCCTCCGTATAAGCGTATTTCTCTATAATTTTGGCAATTGCCGCTTCTTCGTTCGTGTAATCAAGCACGAGTGCTTCTTTTTTAAGTGCTTCGTCGGCGTTTTTCACCGCGATTCCCAAGCCTGCCGCTCTTATCATAGGGATATCGTTTTGTTGGTCGCCAACGCAAATGGTCTTTTCAAGCGGTACGCCGTAATGCTCCGCCAAAAATGCGACCGCCGTGCCCTTGGAATAGGCAGCGTTGATGACCTCTACCAAAAAATCCGCGCTCTTGGTGACGACACAGCCCGAAAAATTTTCCTTTGCAAGCTCCTGCATAATCCTCGCGTTGTCCTTCGGATCGACCATTGCAAGCACCTTATACGCACGGATATTATTTTCTTTGACGAACACGGACATAGGCTTATCCAAAACGAGCTTTGGCTTCATACGGATTGCCTTTTCGTACAGCTTCAACGCCTCGTCGTCCATATTGCAGTAATAATCCACGGAATCGTAGACGTGAATATGTAAGCCCAACGCCTCCATTTTTTCGCAAATTTTGACCGTAACTTCGTTGGACAATTGTGCATTCAAGAGATTTTCGCCGCTTTCTATATCCATAATAAACGCGCCTTGACAAGCACACACGATACCTTTTAAGCCTAATTCTTTCGCACGGGATAAAATGCCGTAATGCATACGCCCCGTAGAAATGGCAAAAACGCCGCCGTTTTGCACATAATCGGTAATCGCTTGTTTATTTTCCGCGTCAATATTTCCGTCGTCACGCACCAGCGTTCCGTCGAAATCGGAAACGATTAAACCGTAGTTGACCTTTTTCATTATAAATTCTCCTTAAAATGCATCCTGATTTTTTGCGCCAGCTCTTCGCCGATACCGTCCGTTTGGCAAAGCTCCTCTACACTTGCACTCATAATTTTATCGATAGTACCGAATTTTTCCATAAGCGCGGTTTGTTTCTTCTTGCCGATACCGTCAATTTCTTGCAAAACGGAGGCAAGATTGCGCTTGGAATGTAAGCTCCTAAAATATGTGATTGCAAAGCGGTGCGCTTCGTCGCGAATGCGTTGTAATACTTTGAGCGCGTAATCGCGTTTATCCAGTACGATGCTTTGCGAGGAAAAGAGCGTAAAAATCTCCTCTTCACGTTCGGCAAGGGAGATGAGTTCTATATCTTTTATCCCCGCCTCGTCGAAAATCTCTTTTACGGCGGAGAGCTGACCCTTGCCCCCGTCAATAATAATCAAATCGGGCTTTGGGAATCTTTCCTCTTCTTCTGTTCCCAGCTTTGCAAGCCGTCGCTTCATCATTTCCTGATGCGAAGCAAAGTCGTTTGCACCTTCCACCGTTTTTATCTTAAATCGGCGATAACTGCTTCTATCCGCCTCGCCGTCGATAAACACGACCATAGAGCCGACCTTATCTACGCCGCTGATGTTGGAAATATCGTAACATTCCATACGCTTGGGGTATTTTTTTAAGCCAAGTAATTCCTGCAAGCGTTTACAAGCGTTAATCGTCATATCGTCCTTATGCTTGATTTTATCAATAGACTTGGATAAATACTCTTCCGCGTTCTTTTCCGCCATTTCCAAAAGGCGTTTTTTTACGCCTTGCTTGGCAAGCACGATTTCTACCTTTTTGCTGAATTTCTCTAAAAAGTAATTTTCCAAGAGCTGTTTCTCGCAATATCCTTGCGTTATAATCTCTTCGGGCAATTCGTGGTGGGAATAATACTGTATGATAAACGCCGTCAAAGCGTCCGCTTCACTAAACGAACGGTCGTCCAAAGCAAAATTACTGCTCCCCTGCATAATGCCGCTACGCGTCACTAAAATATTCACGGAGGAATATAAATAGTTGGTTTTCAGCGCAATAATATCCGCATTCAGAGAGCGGTTTAAGGACGTAATACGCTTTAATTTGAGTTTGGAAAGCATTTGCAGCTTTTGACGATATTCCATTGCCAGCTCAAATTCCTCGTTTTCGGCAAATTTGAGCATTTTTTCTTGCAAAATCTCCTCGGCTTCTTCGTAATTACCGTCCAAAAAGGAAATTGCTTTTTTGACGCGCTGGGCATACTCTTCCTTGGTGCATAAATGCGCGCAAGGCGCAAAGCAACGCTTCAAATGATAGGCAAGGCAGGGCTTTTTGGGATTTACGCCGATATTCGTCGTGCAGGTACGAACGTTGTACACGGAAGCAAGGATATCCAAAATATCGTTACAGCGTACCCCGCCCATAAAAGGACCGAAATATTTACCGTCTTTTTTGATTTTTCGCGTAATGGCTACGCGGGGAAATTCCTCTTTCGTATACACCTTGATATACGGATACGTTTTATCGTCTTTGAGTAAAATATTATATTTTGGCTTATATTTTTTTATCAGGTTGTTTTCCAACGCCAAAGCGTCAATTTCCGTCTGGGTAATGATATAATAAAAATCAGCGATATTTTCCACCATTGCAGCAACCTTTTCAGGTTTTGCCGACGAATGAAAATATTGACGCACTCTGTTTTTCAAAACGCGCGCCTTACCCACGTATATTACGATTCCGTCCTTATCCAGCATAATATATACGCCGGGATTATCGGGAAGCAATTTTAATTTTTCCTGTAATGCAGCCATAATGTATACTATACGCGAAAATCGGCAGAAATAATCCCGCCGTTTTTCCTTATCTTACATTATTATATACCAAATCTCTTAATTTTGCAAGGAAATAACGAAAAAAATCCCGTTAAATCCAAGCAAACTTATAATTTTAGCAGCCCAAAAATTCTATACCCTTTAATAACACGTCGTTAATAGAATCGTCCGTCAAGCTGTAAAAGACGATTTTTCCCTGCCTTGTGCTCTTGACAATTCCCGCACTCTTCAAAAAACGGAGCTGGTGCGACACCGTGGTCTGGTTTATATCCAAAATACGTGATAAATCGGTTACACACAATTCGCTGATTGCAAGTGCGGACAAAATCTTTACCCGCGTGTAATCCGAAAAAACAGAAAAAAAGCACACGACGCCTTCAAGAATGTCGCCTTGCGGTACGTAATCCTCTATTAAGCTTTGCGTGCGCTTGTCCAAAAGTAACATTTGCGCCATAGTAATTCCTCCCAAATATGTTTCATTGGGAATATGATAACATAAGGCGCAAATCCTTTTCTGGCGTATTTTGTAAACTATGCGTTTATTTTGTCACTTTCAGGAAATCTTTTTTACCTCGTAACCTGCTTCTACTACTGCCGTTTTCAAGGCTTCGTCGGTTACACTTTCCGTATATTCCACGACCGCCGTTTTCTTTTTGAGATTTACCTCCACGGCAGAGACGCCCGCTACGCTTTGTAACGCCTTCGTGACGTGCGCCACGCAATGCTGACACATCATACCCTCGATTTTCATAGTCTTTTTCATAACGTTCTCCT
This sequence comes from Candidatus Scatosoma sp., assembly GCA_045576335.1. Taxonomy (GTDB): domain Bacteria; phylum Bacillota; class Clostridia; order Christensenellales; family Borkfalkiaceae; genus Scatosoma. The sequence continues at coordinate 38,951 of JAZNGH010000047.1, read as the reverse complement.
TATTTTCCATTTCTTGCTTTTTTTGATTAAATTTCGTCAAGCGAAGTGCGTTCGTTACGACGAAAAGCGAGCTTAAACTCATACACGCCGCCCCTATCATAGGATTGAGCGTAAAATTCGCAAACGCAAACACACCCGCCGCAACGGGAATGGCAATGCAGTTATAGAAAAATGCCCAAAACAAATTTTGGTGGATATTTTTTACCGTTGCCTTGCTCAATTCTATCATAGTAGAAACCAAACGCAAATCGCCGCGAGATAATACCACGTCCGCGCTATCGATTGCGATATCCGTGCCGTTGCCCATAGCCACGCCCACGTCCGCTGCCTTTAAGGCAGGGCTGTCGTTGATACCGTCCCCGACCATTGCCACCACCCCGCCGACGGCGCGTACGCGCTCTACTGCCTCTGCCTTGTCTTTGGGCAGTGCTTCGGCAAAATACTCGTCTATGTCCGCTTCTTGGGCGATTGCTTGCGCTACGCGCTCGTTATCGCCCGTAAGCATAGCCACGCGGACTTTATTTTCGCGAAGCCTTTTCACCGCCTCTGCGCTTTGTTCCTTTAAGGTGTCTGCCAGCGCAAAGAGAGCCAAAACGTCTTTATCATCTGCAAGAAACACCACGGTTTTGCCTTGTTTTGCGTACTTTTCCTCGTAAAGCCGCGCCCGTTCCCCGTCGCGTTTATCAAGCAAACGCCGATTACCGAGCAAATACTCCTTATTTTCATACACGGCTCTTGCGCCCTTTCCCGTTTCGTAGGCGTAATCGGTTATCGTAAATACTTGCGTATATTTTGCTTCCGCAAACGAACGCACACATTCGGCAATCGGATGGTTGGAGTGTCTTTCAATGGATGCAGCGAGCGTAAGTGCGAATGCCTCGTCGCCTTTCAACAGCTCGAAATCGGTCACCTTCGGCTGTCCAACCGTCAAGGTCGCCGTTTTATCCAACAAAACACAGTTGACGTCTTTTGCTTTTTGCAACGCTTCCGCATCTTTATACAGAATCCCCAACGACATTCCCCGTCCCGTCGCCGCCATTACCGCCACGGGCGTTGCCAAGCCCAACGAGCAAGGGCAGGAAATGACCAACACACTGATTGCGTAATTCGCCGCCTGTGGGATATCTTGCGTAACGGCAAACCAAACGACGAAGGTAACGAGCGCAATCAACATTACGGCAGGAACGAATACCCCCGCGATTTTATCAGCCGCTTTTTGTATAGGGGCTTTGCTTGCGCCTGCTTCCTTGACCATTTTGACGATTTGCGACAAGGTCGTTTCCGCGCCCACCTTTTCGGCAAGCACCTTAATAAAGCCGCTTCTCACGATATCCGCGCCCGTTACGCCGTCGCCCTCTTGCACTTCAATCGGCATACTTTCACCCGTAATCGCCGCGCGGTCGACAAACGCTTTTCCCTCGACGATTTTTCCGTCCACGGGGATATATTCGCCTTGCTTTACGACAAGAATATCGCCCGTCGTAATTTGGGAAAACTCTATTTTTTGTAATATGCCGCCACGCTCTACCGTTACCGTGCTCGGCATAAGCTTTATCAGCTTTTCAATTTCGTCGCCCGTTTTGCGTTTAGACTTTTCTTCCAGCCATTTTCCAAGCGTAACGAGCGCAAGAATCATTGCAGCCGATTCGTAGTACATGTGCGCGTGCACCGTATGTCCGCAATATAAAATTACAGTATACACAAGACTATACACAAAGGAAACGCCTGAACCGAGCGCGACGAGCGTATCCATATTCGGCGCGCGTTTAAGCAACGCTTTCGTGCCACCCAAAAAGAACTTGAAATCAATCACGATTACGGCAAGCGCAAGTATCATCTGCAAAGTTACGCTCACGATTTGCGACGGTTGCGGCAAGCCGATCATTCCGCCCATAGAAAAATACATTAACGGCAATAAAAAAATCAAGGATAAGAAAAAACGTTTTTTCAGCTTATCGGGCTGTGGTTTACGAGCCTGCAAAACGTTTTCGTTGTATTGTTCGATACCGTAGCCCAAGCCCGTCACCGCGTCGAAGATTTCCTGTTCGGAAATGCGCGTTTCGTCGTATTCGACCGTCATACGCTCGCCCATGAGCGATACGTCCGCGCTCTGTATCCCCTCTAATTTTCGTACCGTACGTTCTATACCCGCCGAACACGCCGCACAGGTCATTCCCGTAACGCTATATTTCTTTTTCATATTAGCCTCTATATTTTTTTCTTGTTTATTATAACACACTCGCCTTGGGAATGTCAAGCAAATAAAATATTAACTTTGGTTAATATTTTATAAAAAGCCGCGTAACGCAAAAAGACGGGTGCTATACGCCACCCGCCTGCTTTTGTTTGCATAGACGAATTAGTTTTGTGCTTCTTCTTTCTCTACGACAACTTCTTTGCCATCGTAATAGCCACAGTTCTTGCATACAGCGTGCGACTGCTTCAATTCGTGGCAATGAGGGCATTCCGCAAGCGTTGCCGCGGTTGCCTTGTAGTTTGCAAATCTCTTGTTCGTTCTGCTCTTCGATTGTTTACTCTTGGGTACTGCCATATTACACCTCTTTTAATTTCTTTTGATTTTAGTCTGTCGTTTCGTCCGAGTAAGTAAGTCCTTTGCAATCTTCGCCACAAGAAAGCGTATACGGCATACTTGCCACCACCGCCTCTTCAATTGCCTTTTGAAGCTCGATTATACCGTTCGAATAGGAATAATCCTCGGCGTCCTTTTTCGGTTCGAAAAGAGCGTCTATTTCGCCCTCTACCAAAAGGCTTGCGTCCTTTAAGCATCTGGAACATTGTCCCGCGATCGTAAAGGCTACGCTGCCGTGTATTTCCAACGCGTCGTCTGCAAACAGCTCGTAATCAAAACGTACTTTTACGGGCGAAGCAAATTTCACGAACGGAATATCAATGAGCGTATCGGGCGCGGAATATTCAAATTCCATCGTCCCAACGTACTTTTTTTGTGCATTGAGCTTTCTTACGTCGATAATCATCACGAAACCAGCCTTACAAGTATAGTATATTTCTACGACTTTGTCAACTTTTTTTTCAATGAATTTTCCGTTTTTTTTACAACAATTCTTTCTTTTCGTGAAAGTAAATATCATTTCACGGCTTTTTTACACCAACTGTGTCTGCAAGACCGTAATAGCGACCGCCGCAACGATATCCTCGCTCTTACAGCCGCGCGACAAATCGTTCAGCGGTTTTGCAAAGCCTTGGCAGATAGGTCCTACCGCCATAAAGCCGCCTAATCTTTCCGCGATTTTATAACCGATATTGCCCGCTTGTAAATCGGGGAAAATAAATACGTTCGCTTGTCCCGCAACCGTGGAGTTGGGTGCTTTCAGCGCGGCAACGGAAGGTACGATTGCCGCGTCAAATTGCAATTCCCCGTCGATTTTAAGCTCGGGTGCTTTCTCCTTTGCAATTTTTACAGCCTCTGCTACCAGCGTTACGTTATCGTGTTTTGCGCTTCCCATAGTAGAGAACGAAAGCATCGCAACCTTGGGTTCAATTCCCGCAATCGCTTTTGCGGAATTTGCCGTAGCGATTGCACAATCGGCAAGACCTTCGCTCGTGTAAGTGGGGTTTAAGCCGCAATCGGCAAACACAACGAGCCCGTCGGGGCAATATTGATTACCTTGCGGCGGACAAATCATAAGATTAAAGCTGGAAACGGAGGAAACGCCTTTCGCCGTCTTGATGATTTGAAGGCCCGGACGAAGCGTATTTGCCGTCGAATGACACGCACCAGATACCAAACCGTCTACGTCGCCCATCTTCAACATCATTGCCCCAAAATACGTACCGTCGGTGAGCAACTTTGCCGCTTGTTCGCTCGTCATCCCCTTGGAGGCACGAAGCTCGCAAAGCTTTGCTTTATAAGCCGAAAGCTTTTCGCTCGTGAGCGGATTAACGATTTCAACGCCCGTCAAATCAATTTCGGGGTTTGCCGCTTTAATCGCCGCTTCGTCGCCGAGCAATACGATTTTTGCAACGCCCTCTTTGGTTGCGTCTGCCGCCGCTTTAACAACGCGCGCATCTTCACCCTCGCAAAGAACTATCGTCTTTTTCAGGGCTTTTGCTTTACTTTTGATTTCATCAAGAATATTCTTCATAATTTACCTCTTGAAAACGCTTTATTTATTTTTTCTTTTCGTGTATAATATTTTTAACACGTTAACCAATTCAATATAATCCAAACCCGATTTTGAGTGGCGAATTTTGCCGCATATTGCGTTAAAAACCTTGCCAAACCGTCGGGTTTGGCTACAGCTTTCGCCTTATATCTGCCTAAAATTCGCCTACTGAAAATTGCTCGCACGCAAAAGAGCGTATTTTTAGATGGATTTTGTCAAAGGCGACCGCAATCGTACTCGCGTACTATAAGGGCGCATTTGGCGTAAGACGCTAAAAAGACGCCTTTTGCGCGGGTGTGGATTATATTGAACTGGTTACTCTAATTATAGCACACATTTTTTTCAAAGTAAAGGAAAACGGGAAACAAAATGAAAATTTGCGCCATTATTTGCGAATACAATCCTTTTCATAACGGACATTTATGGCAATTAAACGCCGCGCGGGAGCTTTCGGGTGCGGATGCCGTCGTATGTCTTATGAGCGGAAATTTCGTACAGCGCGGCGAGGCGGCAATACTCAACAAGTTTGTTCGAGCCAGACACGCCGTTGCCGCGGGAGCGGATATTGTAATTGAACTCCCCACTCCTTTTGCTACCGCAAACGCCGAGCTTTTTGCAAAAGGCGCAATTCATCTTCTTGCTTCTATCCCCGCCGTGAAAACGCTTTGCTTCGGTGCAGAAAATGCGGATAAATTGACTTTTGTTTCCGCTGCACGTTATTTATGCGAAGAACCGCAAGCCGTATCCGAAAAAATCAAAAAGGAAATACGTTCGGGCGTGAGTTACGCAAAAGCCAGAGCGCGTGCTTACGCGGGATTTATTCCCTTGGATATATTTTCCTCGCCGAATAATATTTTGGGGCTTGAATATACGAAAGCCATTTTATCCTTACAGGCAGATATAGATATATTGCCCGTTCAGCGTATGGGCGCGGGGTATTCGGACGGGAAAATGCAAGAAAATTTCTCTTCCGCTTCCGCCATTCGCGGCGCAATTGAACGGAGCGAAAGCGTGAACGGCAATCTCCCCCACTACGTGGAAAAAGACTTGCCGACTAAATTGAGCGACCACTTGGAAACGCTTGAAAAATATGCAATTTTAACGCGTCCCCCGCAAGATATCGCGCGCATTCTCGATTGTACGGAGGGTTTGGAAAACGCTTTCAAACACGTAGCCGAAACGAACGAACCCCTTATTTCTTCTTTGACCTCGGCAAGATATACCGCCTCGCGTATACGACGTATCGCTTTACAAAACCTGTTAAATATCGACGAAACGCTCGTCCGTGAAAGTTTACTTTCCCCCTTATATCTCCGCGTATTAGCCGTCAAAAAAGAGCGTAGCGAGATTTTAAGCGCGTTGAGTGAAAGTGCATTTCCTTTACTATTACGCGCGCACGACGAGGAGCAATTGAACGGGATCGCGCGGAAATGTTATGAAAGCGACCTTTTCGCCGAAAAGGTATATGCGCTATTATACCCTTCCGCCCAAAAAGAAAATATTATTATATAATTACTTCAAAAGCATTAAAAAACGGTTGGCATAGCCAACCGTTTTTTTGGAGCTACTGGCCAGACTTGAACCCCGTCAAGGGCTTCAAAACCCCTTTATTTATAAGGGATTGCGTAACATCCACCAAACTACAACCCAAATATTCGATTTTAGATTTTCTTCTCATTTATATCTATTTCTCGTTTATAAGCTAAACTAGTATAACAGATATTCTGTATTCTATTCCTTCTTTCTTTTCATAAAATTACGCCCTTAAAAGTTTTGTTTAACTTTTGATGGCGTAGCATTGTGATATGCACCTCCAAAAGTTTGTCTAAACTTTGGGGTTCACTTCACAAAGGGGGTGTTTTTGGCTTTTGGCGCAGAGAAGGAGATTTGAACTCCTGTATACATTCCTGCATAACACGGTTTCGAAGAAATTTTAATTTTTTGGGATTTTCGTATACAGATATTCCCTTTTTGAGATGAAAAAATGTTTTGAAAAATCACCTAAAATACGGGAGAACCTTCCCAGTCGTCATCGGGTATAATGCCAAGCACCTTAACGATAGTAGGCGCTATATCGAGCAAAGATAGAGGCTTATTGATTTCACCGGGGATAAAATCGTCCCCACAAAAGAAAAATGGAACGGTCATATCTTCAGGCAGATTGGTACCGTGCGCGCGGTCGTGTCCGCCATGGTCAGCCATCAAAACGAAAGAGTACTCATCTCCAAATTCGTCCATAACGCGCTTTACGTTGTCGATTGCGATAGATATACGCTCAAGGTAAGGCTTACTCATAAACCCATTGTCGTGACCGCCTTTTTCATCGGTTTCGACTTGGTAAAGGAAAACAAAGTCGGGTTTGTGCTCACGGACAAGCTTAATACACTCGTTGGTAAGCACCGTATCCCCGCTTTCTTGCATATAAGCGTTTACGTAGGTCGCAAATTTAAGCGCACCAGGTAAAGCAATATCGCGCAACGGTTCCCAGCCGTAGAAGAAAGCGTTTACTCCGCGATTCTCGGCAATAAGCTCAAAAAGTCCTTTTACGGGACGAACTTGCGGAATGTAGGTATTGGTTAAAATACCGTGGCGTTGCGGTGTCACCGAGTGCGTCATCGAAAAATGACAAGGTAAGGTAACAGACGGATTCATCGAACTTGCCGAATAAGTATACGCGCATCTCTTTTCCAGTTCCTTTACAAACGGATGCCCACACGCTTTAAGCCCGTCGGAACGCATACCGTCAATCGAGAATAAAATTACTTTTTTATTCATACATTCCTCTTTTTTACTCAAATTTAGGAAGCCAAGCAGCGTGCGCTTCGATCAAATCGTCACAAAGTGCCTTGATTTCATCAAACGTGAGCTGATCGCGCGTGTGCGGATCGAGATACGCCGCTTGATAGATATAATCTTTTTTCAGCGTTTCTGCTGCCTTGATCGTCATATTATGTACGGCGATATGCTGTGCATTCAAGCCCGCAAGCTGATCGGGAAGTGCCCCCACGTGACAAGGATTCAAGCCGTTCTTATCAATCATAATCGGTACTTCCACGCAAGCGTTCGGCGGAAGATTGGTGATGAGATTCGTGTTTTGTACGTTACCGTAAATCTTGTACGGTACGCCCGTTTCGCAAGCCTCGATGATACGGGAAGCGTATTCGCGGCTACGCTCGTGCACCACGTTTTCGGGCAGCATAATTTTTTCCTTGAGCTCCTTCCAGCCTTTGATCTGACTGACGCAACGGCGGGGATATTCGTCGAGAGGGATATTAAATCTCTCGATAAGCTCGGGATGGTCTTTCTTGATAAAATACGGATGATATTCCGCCGTATGCTCGCTCGATTCGGTGTTATAATAGCCAAAACGGTTCATCATTTCAAGACGCACAAGATCCCACTCGGGTTTAACCTCGTTGAAACGCTTTTTGAACAACGGATACAAATCGTTACCGTCCTTATCCTGCAAGGTCAACAGCCAACACATGTGGTTAATACCCGCGAGCGTAAACTTCGCATCATGCAGCTCTTCAAGTCCAAGCGACGCGTTGATTCCCGAAACGACCACCTGACAGGAGTGACAAAGCCCTACCGTTCTAATTTTCGTATTTCGTTGCATATAGCCCGAAAGAATACTCATGGGGTTGGTATAGTTGAGGAACAGAACGTTCGGGCACACCTTTTCCATTACGTCCGCGTATTTTTTCATAACGGGAATCGTACGAAGTCCGCGAAAAATACCGCCGATACCGAGCGTGTCTGCAATCGTCTGACGCAAACCGTATTTCTTGGGAATATCGAAATCGGTGACGGTACAAGGCTCGTAACCGCCGACTTGTATAGCGTTGACGACGTAAGTCGCACCCGCGAACGCTTCCTCCGTTTGCTTATCGTCTGTCGCGAGGTATTTCTTTACCTTGACAGCGGGCTTATACTTATCGCGAAGCGCGCAAATCAGCACGTAGGATTCTTCAAGCCGTTCCGCATCTATATCCAAAAGTGCGATATCAAACTCGGGTAACCCCTCCGCCAAAAGGCAATCGCCCAATACGTTCTTTGCAAAGCAAGTACTGCCTGCACCCAAAAAAGTGATCTTCATTTTTTTACTCCTTGTTTTATGTTTTTTTATATTTTCAACTAACCTTAATCATAGGGTTAAGTTTGATCCGTTCACCGTAACGTTTTCCAACGCACAGTTTTTCAGCGTGACGAACGTGCTCGTACGGCGAGATAAAAGATTTTTTCAATCCTTTTCTTCTTCTTTCACAAGTTCAAAATAATCAATCTTATTCTTGTTTACGAGCTTATCTGATAAATTCACGCTTTTTCCGTTCGTATGAAGCGTTGCTTTTTTCACTTGCTCACCGCTGACCGTAAACGACGTTTTTCCCGGGCAAGTCGGATAAAATCCAAGCGTCGCAAAAATATACCAACAAGCCATCGAGCCGTTGTCCTCGTCACCCGGAAAGCCGTTTTCGTCGAAAGAAAATACTTCCTCGCTCATACGTTTAACGATTTCGTGCGTTTTTTCCTTGTCGCCGAATTCCGCATAGAGAAAGGGAATATGGAACGAGGGTTGATTGGAAATCGCGCATTGTCCAAAATTCACCGCGGCAAGCTCCGTCATCTCGTGAATTTCTAACGCATAGCCGCCGAGCGCGTATTTCGGCTCGCTTGAAAACAACTCGTCTATCTTATTCAAAAACTGTTCCTTGCCGCCGTACAATTCGGCAAGTCCCGCATAATCGTGCGGAACGGAAAAGCTCGCTTGCCAAGAGCTGCCCTCCGTGTAATCTCTGCCCCAAGCGAATGTGTCGAACACCTCGTCGCGAAAAGCACCGTCGCTATCCTTACCGCGCATACAGCCATAACGGAGATCAAACAAATTCTTGTAATTCCCCGCCGAACGGGCGTACTTTTTCGCAAGCTCCCTTTCCCCGAGCTTTTGGGCAACCGTTGCTATACAGAAATCTCCATACGCGCTGTCCAACGTCTCGTTTACGCTCTCGGCGCACTTGTCGTAGGGTACGTACCCCAATTTCTCGTATTCAGTAACACACTTACGCGCGATACGCCGCCCCTCGGAAAGACGTTTGGAATTGGTCACCATCGCATTCAAAGCACGACGAGCATTGTCGGGCGTAAGCAGATCTTTTACGATCGCATCGGCAAACACCGCCTCAATCAAGGTTCCCGGCATACAGTTAAATTCCGACGGCGTAAGCCATCTGGGCAAAGCCCCCACGTCGTCGTAAACATTCAAATACCCCTCCAAGATTTCGTTCACTTTCTCGGGGCAAACCAACGAATAAAACGGATAGACAGTCCTATACGTATCCCAAAAACCGTTATTCGTGTAGCTAACGCCCCGTTTGATCGCGCCGCTTTCAGGCTCAACGTGCCAAGCCTCGCCCGTTTCGTCTGTTTCGTAAAAACGGTTTGGAAATACAAACGCACGATACATACACGTATAGAAAGTACGCATTGTTTTTTCGTCTGCTTCGATCTCGATACGCCGCAGCAAGCTTTCCCATGCCATCGCGGCATCTTCCTTTACGATAGAAAAGCTCTTGTTTTCCAACTCCCTTTGTAAATTCAGCTCCGCTTGTTCTGCACTTATAAACGAGGTTGCAATACGGACATTATACCTTCTGTTTGCGACGCGAACGGCAACGGCTCGGGCTTTCTCTCCTACTTTTTCGTAGGATTCTCCCGAAATTTCCGTGTCAAACGCAAAAACGAAATACATCTTGAAATCGTCGCGATAAGGCGCAGCGGTATAAGAGCAAGTGTAGCCCGTGATCCTCCTCGCCTTTACGTCCACACGGTATTGTGTTTGGAAATCGGCGGGAATTATCGCAAACAAGGGATTTTTCACGCTCTCGCCCACCTCTACCGTCATGATTGCGCCGCTATCGGTGGGTGCAAGCGAAAATTGCGTCCTATGACGAAGTAATTTTACGTGCATATAATGCGGTGCAAGCTCCGCTTTTTCGGGCTTAAAGCCTGACCAACCGAAAAATCCGCTCGCCGTCAATTTTTCGCTTTGCGGCGTAAAACAAAGATAAGACCAATCGCCTACCCAAGGACTTGCCTGATGTGTAAGCCTGACCCCTTCGAAGCTTCTGTCGCTTGGATGATAAAACCAATTCCCACGCCCACCGTTCGTTTGCGGCGCAAACATCGTTCTTCCATGCGGCAACGTCGTGAGCGGCAATGTATTCCCATGGGAAAATCGCCGTTCAGAAGCCGTACCTTGTTTTACGTTTACGTAGTCGAGATATCGCATACCTTTCTCCGTTAAAGATTTTCAAAGAGGAAATCGGGTTCCCCGTCAATTGTATCCACAGCGTGCTGATCGTCAAAAACGCCCGTTTCGAATTTTTCTTCCGCTTTTTTCGTTTTTACTGCGCCAAGTAGTGTGTAGTAGTACACGGGCAACGCACTCCAACCGTGACAAAGACTCCCCGCACCGTCCATATCCTCCGCTCCTTTGAGTGTTTCCCAAAAGGCAGTCGCACCGCAAGAGAGCATATACCCAAACGAATCGTCAATCTCCTTGAGTATATAGCTGCCATATTTGGACGTATCTGTTTTCAGCAGCGCATCGTATTTGAATGCGGTCATGGAAAGCGTCGCAGAAATCATTTCGCCGCCCTTTACCATTTTATCGCAAATGCGTTCCGCTTCATCTTTTCCCAACGCATCACACAATACCGCTAACGAATTGACCAATTCCGAATACGCTTTTTCGTCCTCAAAGGTACGGAAAAGCCCGTCCTCTTGATCGTAAAAGCGTTTGCGGATTTCTTTTTTCAAACCGCATATCAAACCGTCCGCCCAAACCGATTCTTCTGCTTTTCCAAGGCTCTCGCACAGCGAACGGTATTTTTGCAAAGCGTATACGGTCAACAGGTTCAATACCGCATCAAAGCGTTTCCCGCCGTTACCGCAAAGGCGGTCGTTCCATTCGTAGAAATTCCAAAAGCCGTCGAAGCATGCCACAAGTCCGTTTTCCATACGGTTCACGTACTCGTTGAGAAGTTTCCGCATCCGCCCGAAATATTCCTCGGCAAGCGAAAGATCTCCCGAAAATTCCGCGTATTCCGCCATCGCCATAACATAGGACAATGCAAAGGACGGAATCGCCTCGCCCGACGAGGACGGCACAACCATAGATATAAGTCTGTCTTTTCTACGCTCCTCGCTCAAAAGCTTCAACGCGGCGCGCTGATACCTCGTATCCTCGAACGCATAGTAACCGTAGCGCATCTGAAATCTGCCGTCCAACGTCCAGAACGCTTGTTCTCGCCAAGGACAGTCGTAATAATGATCAAACGCATTCAATTCGAGCGTTTTCACGGCTGTTTCATAGATTCGTTTACGCAACCCGTTATTTATTTGAATTTGTTTTTGCTCAAACGGATAGCGAAGCGGCATCAAACCAATCTCGAAAACCTCGCAATTACCCGTCACTTCGAGATAGCGACAGCCAAGCTTCCGCAAGGGATTGAACGCCGTCGCTCTTTCCCCGTTCCCCACGAGCTCGAACGAGAAATCTCTACCGTCCGTGAGCTTGGGAAAAAAACGAGGAACGTGTCCGTCGCGCAACCATTCGCCGAACGCGACGTTGATGCGTTCGCCCTTTGGGGCGCGAAAAACGACGCAGGGATAGCCGACCGTTTCTTCGCCGAGATCGTAGATACTACCTGCCCCTTCCGCTTTACGGAAAGGTAAAAGCTCCAAATTTTCGATCGGACGGGAAAACGTTTCTTCGGGCATATCGGAAAGCTCGACCGCCTTATGATACGCCCCGCCGTCATCGTCTTTCCACACGAACGAATAACCGAGCTGACGGTCAATCTTCCGCACCTCGCCGCTGACAAAATTCCCACAGAGCTTACAATCGGTTTGTGCCGAAGAACAAGCCGCAAGCCGTCCTTCCACGGTCAACTCAAAGCGAAGCGCGGGACGGTTTACATAGTTACAAAAATTATTATCGCCTTTATACCAAACGACGAGCTTCAATCGATTTTCGCCTTTTTTCAAAAAATGGGTGATATCGTGGCTGTCGCGCACCTTATACCAAGGGAAGTCCGCATATTGTCCTGCGTTTACGAACGCGTCGTTGACAAAAAACGCATATTCGGTATCAGCGGAAATCTCCAAAATCGCTTTACCACCCGTGTAATCAAAGCAAACGAGAAATTCTCCGTAGGTGTTTTCGATAATCTTCTCGTCGAGCCATATCCATTTACCTTTCATGATAATCTCCGTTTCATCAACCCTTCCAATTTGGATTATATTGCGAAATATCTTTGCCATCCAAAGAAAGCGTTCTCAAATGACGGAAACTTTTGCTTTCGTACTCCTCTTTCGAGCCCGCCACATAGAATTTTTCCGCATTAAATCTACGCAAAAATTTCGCCTTATGATTGGTGTTCCACGAAATAAATTTTTTAACGCCGAGCTTTTTCAGATCGTCTGCAATTCCACAAGTGTGCCAATCCTCGGCACTCTCCCATGCAAGCGTAGCGTAGAAATCCGCCTTGTCCCCGCAGATACGCAAAAATTCTTTCGCGCCCTTTACGATCAGATCCTTATCGTGGGAATAGTCGCGGGGTATAGTGAAGCGTTTTGCCAGCTCCGCCTTATACTTTTCAAGATCGACCAAGCCTTCTTCATCCAAGCAATCCTTTAAGTCCTCGTAGTGCGTCATCAATCCTTGCGAAACGCTATCCACAAGCCCCTCGTTCACCCATGTTTCCACGTCGTAGCCGAAATGCTTGGAAGCTTCGGGAGTATGATAAACGATCGCGTTAATTTCCTTGCGTTTCCCGCCGAGCTTATCGAGTTCCGCTCGAAGCTCACGCATGAACAGCGTTATGAAATGGCAAAGAACGTTATGTAAGCGGGGATCGGATTTAGGCAAGCGGCAAGCCTCTACGCCGTATTTTTCCATAACCATATCCCGCACGGGTTTTTCAAACGCCACAAACGTGCCGCGATGGAAGAACACACACACGCCATCAAAGTCGCCAACGCTGTTGACCAGCATTTCAACGATACGTTTACGCACGCTCGGATACGCATACGAGCATACATCCACGTATCTGCCGTCGCGCGTTTGACAATACAGTTCCTTGTTTTCGTCAAAGCTTACGTCGTTATATAGCTGTTTGCAGCTATCGAACGGCGTGATAAAGCCTCCCGCCTCGATTCGATAGCTCGCGTAGATTTTAGCACCCATACCGTGCGCGTAGTCAATCAACGTCCGCTCGACTGCCTCCCCGTTTTCCAAGTAATAGCGATACGCTTTCTCTCGCACCGTTGCCTTCGACCAATCCACCCGTATCTTTTGAAGCGGGAACTTCTCGTGAAGCATGATTTCCATGCCCCCGTCCGCAAGCATTTTCATACGGCCGAGATAGTCTTCGGGCGTACGGTAGTCGTCCTCCGCATAGTAATCCTGATCGAAATGATAGGCTAAAATCTTTGCTTTTTCTGTTTCTTCGACGGGGGCAGGTACGAGACGAATCCACGCCAACGCGGTATTATCCACGGAAATATATCCCTTGGGTTTGGATATCACGAGCTTTTGATTGTCGAGCTCTAACGTCTTAAAATAGACCTCTTCAAACCACTCCACGCTCGACCAGCCCGTGTGGCTGAACGTACGTAACTGCGTTTTTCCCTCGTCGTTCGAAAAGCGAACGCCCGTCGTCGTATCCCCACCCATATTGATCATACCAAGGTAGACGCGATATCTACCTTTCGCGTTTAATTGAACCGTTATATCTTGCGGGAACGTTTCCTTATTTGCCCACACCATACGACCGGAAATTTCCGCCGTTTCGTAAGAGAGAACGTGCCATTTATCGGGAGAAAACGAGGCCGAAAGTCTGTCTTTTTCCGTTACGTGTGCGGGAATATCCGCAATCAATATCTCATTACTCATTTTTATATTTTCCTTTTTATTCATTTTTATTTTCTTCTTTAAGCATCGATTCTGAAATATCCTCTTCGGTGTAATTGAGATCCTCGTCAAACTGACTCGGCTGTTGTATGAACGCTTTTGCTTTTCCGTATTGCTCGTTTTTCTGATAGCGATAATAACTCAACGTACTGGGAAAGCCGCAAGAAAGAATGACGTTCGTCTTGCTCAACTTATCCTCATTGTGTTCAAGAATATCTTGCACGCGATTGTAGCGGAGCATATTGATATAATCCTTGAACTTCAAGCCGACCATTTTATAAAACAACACGGAAAAATAATTTTCATTGTAGCCGAAACGGGACGCAATGTCCTTTCTGCTGATATCCTCGCAATAATGCTCGGTGATATAGCGCATAATGCTGATGATCACGCTGTTATTTTCATTCTTTTCCTGCAAGCCGTACTTGTCGATCATTAAGAAAAACAGCTGATTGACGAGCGATAACTGACGAATTCGGTTTTTCGTCTGATCCTCCAAAAGCTCACGCAAGACACGCATTATTTTCACGTTGTATTCTTTATCCGTCATAAAATTCTGAAATTGATGATTGGGATAAATTTCAAACAGCTTCTCCGTGAAAAAGTCGTTAAGCTGAAGCAACACGATTTTTCCTTTATCGTAGGAGGTATAGCTATGCAGATCGTAAGCGTTCGATACGCAAAGATCCCCCGCTTCAAGCTTTCTCGTTTCGTTGTTGATCGTGGCGAAATGCGTGCCGTCTACGCAATACATCAGTTCAAGCATCTTGTGCGAATGTTTATAGCAACGGGAATTGATTCCAAAATATATCTCAAGCCTATCCACGTCTATCGTATACATTACCGACATTACTCAATACGCCCCCTCAAAATTCGATTGGAACGCTTTTAGCCATTCGTCGGCAATCAGTCTTGCGCCCGCCGCGTCAGGATGAACGCCGTCGTAGAGATAGTGCTTTGCTCCGTATTTTTCGGCATACTCGTCGAACTTCTCTTGCAGAGGCACGAAAACACAGCCGTAATCTTCCGCAATCTTTTTGACGACCGCCGCATATTTTTTCACTTCTAAAAACTCCTCCATACGCGCGCTCGTCGCAGAGCCTTCCAGCACGAAGGGCTCCAAAAGCATAATTTTCAAATCGGGCAAATACTTTTTCGTATCGTCCAAAAGCATACGGTAAATGCGATTGAAGCGTTCTAAATCCACGCCGTTTTTTTGACCGATTTCGTGCCAAATATCGTTGATACCGATCAGAATGCTCAACACGTCGGGCGCAAGATTCCAAAGGTCAATTTTTGCGCGGGCGTATAGATCCACGATCCGATTTCCACCGATACCGCGATTGAGGATATCATACTTTTCAGGTCCGTCTTTGAGTAAGCTTCCCGCCACGAACGAGGGATAACCAATCCCGTAACCCCACGCGTTGCGGTCGTAGTCACGACTTCTGCCCATATCCGTAATGGAATCACCGTAGAATAGAATTCTCATAATTTTCTCCCTTATATTTATTAGTTTTCAAGCTTGACGTAAAGGGTATTCACCGAATGGTGATTTTGCGGTTTGAACGAGTAGCTTGCAATGCTTTCGCCCTTCGTCGGCACGACGATCGTATAATACGCTTTTCCGTCCACGAAGCGAAGATTACACGTGCCCGCCGCTTCGCTGAGCTGCGCGGAAGTAGCGTGGCAAGCGTTTCTCAAATTCCATTTTCCGCGTTTGAGATCTCTGTCGGCGTTGCCGATATTATAATTATAATACACGGGAATCTCTTGCGTCGTACCGTCCGTAAAAACGATCTCATACGTCCCGAGGCGCGTTTCCTCCAGCTCTATATAATTCCCATCGACGAATGCTTCGTGCGCGATAAATTCGTCGGTGTTGTGACAAATTTCAATATGTTTTTCGGAAAGGGTTTTAGCGTTGAAATAGCGATACGCCTTATCAAACGTTTTCAAAACGTTTTCCGCATACTCTTCTTCGCTCATCTCTTCTTTAATATCTGCCACGACGGAATAGGTCATATTATAGAAAATGCCGCCGCGCTGGAAATGTAATCTGTCCACCGTTCCCCAGCTCGAAACGCAAAAGCCCTTGAGCTGACGACGGTTTTCTTTGGAAAGCACGAGTGACGTCGGTGCATAGTTCCCGATCCAAGTATCGAACCCGCGCGATAAAAACGCTTCCGTCGTATACTCACCGAACGCGGAAAACCAATGCATGATGATCACGTCTTTGGGAATTTTATCAATCGCCGTACAGGTTGCAGGAATCACGCGCGTGGGGATTTTCAACGTTTTTGCGTCAAACCACACAACTCTCGCTCCGCCCCAAGAGCTTCCGATATTATCGACGCAAGCAAGCAGCTTATCCCCCCACATCATCGTACGAACGTTGCGCTCGGCAAGATAATCGTGGATACGGATAATATCACCCGCAAACAAATCCGCCGCTGATTTGTCCTTGCATTTCTCGCAAAGGCAAATGCTCAAATATTCGTCGTGCCCAATATGCACGATCTTGGGTTGAAAGACGTCCAACACCTCATCAAGCACGTCGAATACGAGCTTATACACCTCCTCGTTGGACGGACAATATGCGTCAGGGCAAGGGTCTTCTTCGTTTTCCGCAAACTCTTTATGCGCCAAAAGCAGATAATCCGAGTGGGACAAAAGCGGAACTTCGGGTATGACCTCCATGCCTTTTTCCTTGCAATAACGAATGAGCGATTTCACCTCTTCTTGCGACAAATACGAGCCGCCGCCGTTTTCCCAATGTATGGAATTTTTAGGGAAATCAAAGCTATTCTGAAAGACGATGCTCGAACCCGGAACGTCCTTGAAGCGGTTAGAATACTCGATCCACGCCTCGTTGATTTCAGGGTGTTTTTTATACTCCATCGCTCCGCCGACTTCAAGGACAATCGTGTTGTAGCCGAGATATTCCGCATAGTCTATAATCTTTTCAAATTCGCCAAAATTTTTCCGTTCGGGAAAATACAGCTTCAACGCCTTATATGTTTTTTGCATTTTTTCAATCTCCTTAATACGTAAATTTCTTCAAATCCTCTATTTTTCCGTCTTTGTATTTGATCGTTTTCACTTCGTATTTACCGAAACGCAAAGGATATACGCTGCCCTTAAAAAGAAGCTCCGTTTGTTTTTCCGTCGCCGAATTATTCATCAAACGGAAGAACGTTTCACCCGTTTCTTGCTTTTCACGAAGTGCCCAAAGCGCAATGCTTGGATCTGACACGCGCAGCGTTTCTTGCAATACGATTTCCTCCGTTCCGTGCGGGAAATGGTTGAGTGCATAGGGTTTTTCTACGAACGCTAACGACGCGCTTTCCAGCTCGCATACCTTCTTGACCGCGACGCGGAAGGAGAAACGGTGCTTGCCCGTTTCTATAAATTCATTGTATCGCGTTTCGTCGATTATCGGTGCGTCGTGTATCGGGTGTGCACAATAACACGATCCGTTGAGCAAGGTCAAGCGAATGACGTTGTCCTTACAACTCGTGCCGTAAACGCAATTATTGAACACGGCAAAGCAATCGTCACTTTCGTCCTTAACTCCCGTAAAACGGTGGATACATTGCTCGTGTCCGTTACGCTCGTAATACTCCGTTCCAAACGGGATTTGTCCCAAAAATTCCCCGCTTGTTACCGTGGGAATTTCTATTTTCAAGGCTTTCTTCTTCTCGTTCCAAGAAACGTCTACGTCCACGTCCATATAGGGAAGCCCTTTATAAATTTTATACGAAACGCGCACGAAGCTACTGCCCCTTTCAAATAGCGACTCTACCCTCGTCATCACGTCTCCGTTTTCCGTTATAAGGACGTTAGAAAGCCTTTTGAACTCGCCCTTTTCGCATTTTGAAGGACGGAACGGACGGGGATTCGTACCAACCTCGTCAATCTTCCACCCCCAAGTATCCACGTTGTCGTCGTACATAACGGGCAAAAACGCCTTACCCGCCACGTATTCCTTTCCATCTACGACGTAAGAGGACAGAAGCCCCGTTTTACCGTCGATCTTGACCGTCTTATATTCATCCTCCACCACGATTTCGTCGGGAACGAACGGATCAATCGGCTCAATCGTTTTCACGCTCACGTACAGCTCGAAGCGTTCGATATTAAACGGTTGCAACTCGTAAACGAACGCCACCCGTTTTCTTCGATCGTAAGCGATATTAGAGTCCTCTTTAATGATTTGAGAGGTGACCGTTTCTTCTCCATGCTTCACCGTTACTTCATAACATTCGCACTCGGAACAAAGCGGGTCGGGAATCAGGAATTCCACCTCTATATTCGTCTTTAACGGATAGGGATGCGGGTTAAATACAAACACGGGGAACTCACCCTCTTTTGCCTCGCGGAACTTCTCGGTAAGATAAAAATACGATTGTGCAAACGCTTCTTTAAGCGCAACGATCGCATGGTCGGCTTTTTGCAGGCTTGACTTTTCCCCTTCCTTCGTACACGTTCCGCTCAAAATATCGTGAAATTCAAGCTCGCAAAGCTCCTTTTGCGCTTCTTTAAGTTGCCTTTCAAAGCGCACGGGGTTGCCGTGCAACGCCGCCAAGGCAATTATTTTTTCCGTGCTGAAAATTTGGTGTTCCAGCTCGATATGCTTTTGCTTAATAGCGTTAATGGAAGAATACGTCTTTATACAACAATGCACCAAAGATTGATCGTTCACAGCTTGCGGCTCGTAGCCCTCAAAAAAGCGTTCGGGCGTACTGTGCAAAACCTTGTAGCCGCGTTGCTCGTCGCCCTCGGCAATCCAAGCGTTTATTTCGCGAAGATCCTTTCTCGACGGACCGCCGCCGTGGTTACCTACACCCCACAAGGCAGCACCTTTCGTCAAGTCCTTCTGCCACTCCGCCTTTTGCTTGATGCCCTCCTTCGCCTCGCCCATTTTCGTGGTGTAACCGCTGAAAAGGAAAGTCTTGACAGCGCTACCGTCCAAGCCTTGCCACGAGAAAAATTTATCCTTTAATGCGGGACGACCGATCAAATAGCTGTCGTAGCCTGTTTTCGCCATAATCTGCACCAAGCCGACGGAATGCCCGAACGAATCGTAGTTGAGTGCCGTCGTCGGCTCTACCCCGAATTTTTCGAGAAAATATTCCTTGCCTAACAATATCTGTCGCAAAAAAGCCTCGCCCGAGGGCATATTGCAATCAGGTTGAAGATACCAACCGCCGGCAATATGCCATTTTCCGTCCGCGACAAGCTTTTTGATTTTTTCAAACGTGACAGGCGCGTATTTTTCGATATATTCGTAAACGAGCACCTCGTTGTGGCAAAAGATATAATCATATTCCCCCGACAGCTCCACCGCCGAATAGAACGTGGACAAAGTCGTTGCGATACCCTCTTCCCAATCCCACATCCATACGGGATCTATATGTGCGTTACAAATTAGATGCAATTCCTTCATAAATTGATAAATACTCCGAATTTTTCTGTTTTTTTTGCATTTCGACGGAGCGCCGTGATTTACGGCACTCCGCTTTATTTCTTATTTCACCATTCTGAAATTATCCAGATAGTAGGTCTGAATCCCGCCGAACATTTCGTAGCGTTGAAAGTAGAAATCAAAACGCTTGATCGTTTCTAAATCTTTCCAGTTCGCCTCGGAATCGAGCAACAGCTCTACGTTATTCCACCCCTTTTCAAGCGGAATCGTAACCTGTGGCGAAGCACCGTTGATCAGCAAGAACATATACGACTCTTTTTCCATCGGGTTGTACACGTCGAACGCTACCTTGCGGTAGATTGTCGTGTCGATCCCCGCGTCCACGTAGGGATTGTCGTCCGCACCGTTGGTGTCCTTCGTGAACACCGTAAACCCAGGACGTTCCTTGGCGACGGGATTGACGATCCCGTGACCGATGACCTCAATTTTCATACTGCTTTCGCCGCTCGTCTTATAATCGCCACTGATTTTGAGCGTACCGAACTTCGAGCTGATAATGTCGATGCAGTTAAACTCGCACGCGTGCTCGTAGTCGGCAACGAAATACTCCGAATCGTTCTTTTGCCGCCAAGCGTTGGTCTGGTATTTTTCGGGAACACGTACCTTTGTTGCCACGGGCGGGGACACGTTGACCTCCTCGCAGCCACAAGCCAAGAAGAGCGTCACAACGGATAACAGGGAGAGTATTACACTGATGATTTTCCTCATTATTTACCTCCTCTTTCCTTGACGGTGAAATGATCGACGTAAATCGTTCTCCCCGCGGGATCGGTGATATTTTCAGGCATTCTGATACGAATCGCACTTATGTTATTATTAAGAATATAGTACGCTTCTTCGATCGTGATAACATTCCAACCTTGCGTGAGCGTGACTGCCTTCATCAACGATTCACCGTTTGCGCCTACCGTATAAATATTAAACGTAAGATCGCCGTCATACTCGCTATATACCGAAAGATTTATCTCTTTTAAGTTGGAAACGTCTACACCGAGATCGGCAACGTTGAAATAGAAGCCCGGACGGAAGGTATTGTCCGTTTCGTGACCCTTGAGCAATATTTTCAAGGAATTTCCTTCCACGCTATAAGTAGGATCGGTATTCAACGAAATTTCCGAGCCGCCCGTCACCTTTATCAAAGTGCCCTTTTCATTAAAACCGTTCAACAGCTTGAACGTGCCCGACAAGCTCTTCGTCACCGTCTTACGCTCGTCGCCCTTGATAAGAACGAGAGAAATCTCCGTCGATTTGCCAAGATCTGCCACTACGGTATATACGCCGTTCTCGGGAGAAATCGCTTTCCCTTCGTATTCGACACCCGTAACGCTGTCGGCTACACTGAAATCAAGCGTAACGATATTGTTATTTTTCTCCGCTTTACCGTACCAGATATCGTTGCCGTTTAACTTCTCGATACGATCACCCAGCTCGCATCTGATTTCGTTGAAACGCGTCGTATCGTCCAACAGCAAACACTGTCCCGTCGGCTCGTAGATCATCTGTTCGTAGTATTCCTCCAACTCCGACTTCGCATCCAAGCCCTTTGCTTCGTAATATTCGCTGAACAACTCGAGATACGCCACGTCCTCCATCGAATCGCGGAAGCTCTTGAGGCGCAAGGAGGCAACGGGTCCATAGATTTCGTACGGACGACCGGGATAAATGATCCAACCGTCACCGGTGGTGAACGAATCGCCGAACACTCTATCCTTGGTGTACACGTTAAAGAAATTCCGCCCCGCGTTATCGTTGTGAATACTCGCCGCCCAATTCAAATACCCCGTGAGGTCACGCGCTTTCACACTCCAACCGAGCAAACGGCCTTGTAAGCGATAGGCTTCCAAGCCGAAATCAAGCATCGGAACTTTTCCACCCATACCCGAATACGTCCAAATCGCTTCCCCTTTATTTTGTTCCAATTCTTTAATGTTGGGGTCGACTCTCATACCGCCGACGGAAATGCAATAGTTCATACAATCCACGTCGTAGCCGTTCGTCAACGGATAATATCCCGCATTGTTCGTCGTGATCAAATTTGGAATTTCAAGCAACGTATTTTCTATATTTTCCACGTAGAAGCCGTAGTCCTCCGTTCCGAACAGCTCTGCTTTAATCTGCTCGTTGGCATCGCGAACAACGGCTTTCGTCGCTTGATTTACCTTTTCCACCTTCTGAAATGCGCTTTGCCCATGAGGCTCGTCGATAATGGACGAGAAATAGAAGTACGTTTTAGACAAATAGTCTTGACGATCCTCCGCACCCGCTTTGGCTACCGCCACGAGATATTCACGAAGCTTGTCACCGTCGTACCAGCACTCGATCCCGTCGTATACGCCGTAGGAATATTCATAGTAGAAGCGATAAGAGTTAAAACCCGTATGATTCCAATATTTTCTAATCGTTTCCACGTACGCCTCCGCGCCCTCGAAGCCGTAGTGCGGAATAAGGTCGGAGCAGACTCTATGTTCGAGTAAAAATTCGAAATACGCCGTCGCCATTTCCATGGAGCAATCCATTTCGTAGCCGCCCCAGTCCGCCCAGTTGAACATACCCCAGAAATTCATCATTTCATTCTGTGCGGGAACAACGAAATCCCATACTTGAACGTTGAGCGGCACATAGCTTTTGACGCCGTTTACCGTCACCGTGATCGTACCCGTATAATTCCCCGCTACAGTGTTTTCATAGGTTTTCACTTCCAAGTATACGCCTTGATTGAGCCCCTCTTCGACGAAATTTTCACCGTATTCCTTGATCGTATCGAACGGAATGAGTGCGTCGGGAATAACCGAACCTTGACCGTAGGGATTTTTTTCGGAATATTCCGCGGTAATGGTTACGTACTTTTCGGCGTAAAGCTCGATATCCTCCTTGGGGATCACTGCGTTTTCGCTATACAGATCGGACACAGTCACGTCGTAGGCGACAATCTTTTTATCCGCGTGGAGTTGCAGCTGTGCGCCCTCGTATTCACCCTTACCGAGCGAAATATTCATAACCTGCCGCTTTTCGCCCTCGTATTTCTTATCTTGCTCTACAAGTTCAAGTGCATCCGTCACCCATATATTTTCAGCAGATTTATTACCGTCCGAGCAGGAAGTGAGCACTGATGGAGCCCCGAGCGCAAGAACCAAAACCAAAGCCAAAAGTTTTTTGCTTTTTTTCATAGTTTCCTCCAACTTAAATAAGGTTGCCGAGCGAAGTCGCTTCGACTACCGCTTGCCACTGCGCGTCCGTATACCAATATTCCTCGAACGCTTCCTGCGGCGTCATATATACGCTGTTGTTGTGCGGTGCAGAGAGCTTGGTTTCCAAGAAAGAGCCGTCGGAATAGTACACGCCCTTGAGCTTGCCTTTATAGAACATCGCGGAATAATTCAACTCGCCGCAATAAACCATATCGTTGACAAGGCTGGAAATATCCTTTTCAAAGGTACTCATATTTTCCGTGTTGCTATAATCGTATTTGAAGGGCAAGAAGCCACCGCCTACGTATTCATTGTAAATTTCAATCGCTTCGTCGGACGCAAGATAGGTGAAGAATTTGAACGCGTTTGTCTTGGCGTTGCTATATGCAGGCATATAAGCACTGTGAGAAAGACCTTGCGAGAAGTACATATTTCGCGCTTCTCTAATTTCCTTGATATCCGCTTCGGATACACCCGCGGGTGCGGTTACCGTCTTGCCGTCTACGTAGTCCACTACCGCCGCCAAGGTCGCGTCGTCATTGACGGTGGGAAGTCTGTCGATAATCGAGCTGATCACGGGCGATTTCATCATACCGAACTCGGAGCTGCCCGCCTGTGCGGATTCATTTTCGAGCCAGTCGCCGTTCGGCATCATTGCCACTTTGTTTTCCGACGTTAAATAGCGTACTTGAAGGTCGGAGAAATCGGTGCTGCCGTAGCTGAAGCCGTTTTCCCAGTACAAGCCCTCTTCGTGATTGATCAAGCTGTACATAACCTCGATGGCTTCCAATCTGCCTTGATCCTTGAAGATATCCTTGGAGGTGTTGTACTCCCCAGGGAATGCGGGGTCTTCAACGAGCGCGTTGTAGAAATTCTTAAACTTTTCATAGCCAGAATATTGTGCGAACCAAACATTGAACATAGACGAAGAGAAGTAGTCGATTTGTCCGGGGAAGATGAACGGTGTGCCGCCCAAGCCTTTGATTTCCTTCGCGAGCGCAAGAAGCTCGTCTGTCGTGCGAGGAAGCTTGCTTTCCCACGTGTCGCCGAACAGACTCTTGAATACGTCGATATTATAGGTCATACCCATAACGCCCGTTGCCCAAGGGATCGTGCGGTAATCAGGATTTTCCTCCGTGCCCGTGTTCGCGTTCAAACGGAAAGAGTCCACCATCTTTTCACCGACGGTAATATCTTCTCCCATAACCTTCATGTTATAGACTTCGGTTAAATCCATAATGCCGTTATCGTAGCCAGTCCAACGATCAACATAGTTGGATTTGAGCAAACGGCAGTCCTTCGTGTTAAAATAGATGTCCACGTCGTTGGTAGAACGAGGCCCCGAATCGAGAGAGCTTGCCAAAACGGTAGCGGAGCTAGGCGCGGTGACGTCCACGTTTATCCCCGTCTTTTCCTCAAACTTTTCTGCTACCTTAAACAACCAATCCGAGCCGTAGCCTCTTTTGAGGATGTAAATGTATAAATTTTCCGTATCCTCAATCGTGGGATCGATGTTACCTTGCGTGCCGCCGCACGCGCCAAAGGACGCAAGCGTGAGCACCGTGCCGAGTGTAGTTGCCAAAATTTTGTTGACGGTTTTCATTTTCATTGTTTTTTCCTTCCTTATTGATTTTTATTTTAACCCTTTATACCACCGATAACCAAATTCGTCATCAATTGCTTGTTGAAGATGAGGAACAGCGTTGCAACGGGTAAAGCTGCTATGAACAATCCCGCAAAATAGGCGGGTGCGCCTTGATAATCGCGGCTCTGCTGATAATTGAACAAGCCGAGCGCGAGATTGGGATACTCCGACATAAAGATCATCGGCGTGCTGTAATCGTTCCATCCTCCGATAAACCCTGTCAAGAACATCGTGCCGATGATTGGCATACATAACGGCACCATAATTCGGAAGAAGATCGTCATTTCGCTTGCGCCGTCCAGTCTTGCGGATTCCTCGTACGCCTTGTCAACGTTGACAAAGAAGCTATAGTAAATCAAAAAGCCCGAGCCGTGTCCGTTAAATTGCGATAAGAGGAACGCGGGATTATTTATCAACCCCAAAGAGTGAAGATAGGTAAAATTGGGAACGGTCTGTCCGTATTCGGGAAGCATCATTACGACAATGACGAACATATAGATCGCCTTTTTCCCGGGAATATTATATCTCGCCACAACGTAGGAAAAGCATACCGTAGAAATGAGCTTTGCCAAAGTTGAGCCGACCGTCAACCAAATGGAATTGAACAGCAAGCCGCCGTAATTGACCATCTTTCCGTACGGCGTTTCCGCTTTGATCAACTTGAACGATTCGGGATAGTAGGAGAAATCTATCGCCTTGGGAATAATACTCGTCTTGTTGTTCGCGTAACCGTCCAAGCCCCTATACGGCGTAATTGAAACGAGGAAGCCCCATACGAGCATGAACACTAAAAGTGCCGCCCAAATGAACAGAATAAATGCACAAATATGAAATACGATACCGTGAGAGCGGAAATAGCTGGCGATTTTTTGCCAAACGGTCTTGCTCGAAGGACGGATTCGCTGTGATTGTGTTTTCATCAGTATTGCACCTCCTGTCCAAATTTGTTCATAATCTTTCTGCCGACAATCAAAATCGGAATCGTTAAAACGAGGAACAAAAGTCCTGCTGCGTTCGCGGCGTTATAGAGATTTTCCGTTTCGCCGAGTGCAATATTGAACAGCCAGAAGGCGATCGTCGTCGTGCCGTATTTACCCCGCGTAAACACGAGAACGGAACCCGAGGATCCGAAGAAGTTGACGATTTGCAAAGTAAACATAACGACGAACGTCGGACCGATCAGCGGCATAACGACGCTGAAAAATTCGCGGAATACGCCAATCCCTTCTAATTGTCCGTATTCGAGCAAATGCGGCGGAATACGGTTCATCGCGGCGTACCAAATGATGAGACTACCGCCAAGCCCGACCCAAATATCATAGAGCATAATCGTAATCTTCGCCGTGCTCTCGTTGGTCATCAAGGACGTGCCTTGCATACTCCCGCCAAACGCTTCCACAATCGCCCCAAGCGGACCGTCCGCCATACAGAACTGATTAAAAAGTCGTGCGATCATCAGTCCGCTGATTGCGGCGGGCAAGTATAAGGCAATACGCGTAAATCTATAACACGCCATTTTCTTAAAGAGCATATACGCGGCGAACAGTGCAAGAAACGTGTTCAACACGCCAACCAAAAAGAATTGACACGTGTTGGCGAACGCAAAGCTTACGTCAGCACCTTTCGTGCTGAACAGCAAATTGATCGCTTGTTCGAAATTCCCAAACAAGGTAAATTCGCCCGTATAATAATCGGTGAAAGCCATCTTAATCGCCGAAAACTGAATACCCGCCCAGAAAATGATGATATGGGATACTGCAGGAAACATCATCAAACAGCAGAACAAAATCGTTCCTACATGAAATTTCCGACTTTTCTTCGCTAATTTATTCATCCCTTTTCCTCCTTTGCATCAACGCGAGTGCGGTAAGCGCAACTGCGCCAAGCACTATCGCACCAGGCCAGCCGATCGCTACGATCGAGCTACATCCCGTATTCGTCTCCTCAATTGTTACGGGTACGTATTCAACGTATTCCGCCGTAACCGTCACGTTTTCCGAAACGTTTTCAAGCACGTATTCGCCGTTTGCGTTTATCGACACTTTCTTGCCGTTGACGGTAAGCGAAAGCACCCTATATCCCTCGTCGGGCGTCACGTTGACAGTCACGCTTTCGCACGCCTTGACCGACTGTGCGGACACCTCGATATGACCGTGTGCGGCTTGCGTTACCGTGACTGTATACGTCGCGGCATCCGCAAACGTACAAACGATTTCCACGTTTTCAATCAACGCATACAAGTTTAACGCATACCTGCCCCCGTCGTACGTTACCTCGGAGAGCTTATCTACCCCGCCGACGGTAAGCGAAGCGAGCGTTTTCCCCTCGGGACGGGCAAAGCTCAACGTCAGATTGCTGCCGTAGGCAAAGCTTCCGTCCGTTGCACCATCAAGCGTGTAGTCTTCCGCGCCCGTCACAGTAGCAGTCAGCGTAGCTCGTTCGGTTTCTACGGCAATTTTGCCGCCCGTGGTTCCCGCCTTAAACGCGACAACCGCACCGCCCTCAACAAGCGTAAATTCCACTTCCTCGCCGTCAAGCGTTACTTTCGTTATTTTAAGCCCCGTTTCAACGGGAATATTCAGCGTGAAGTCCTCTTCTGCAAATACGGTATACGATTTGAAGCCGACTTCCTCGTCCGTACTCGTAAAGGTCGCCACCTGCTTTGCCGTAGCAAATTCCGCATAGCCGCCTACCTTATTTCCAAGCGGCGAAAGCACGAACGTGCCGTTCTCTTGGTGCGGTGCAACGTCGATAAAGGAGATATAATCCTCGCCGTTCACCTTTACGTAGATTTTATCGCCAAAGTATTCGCCGTCCGTAAATACTTCTTGCGTGCCGATCTCCAACTCCACCGTTTTCCCAGGTCCTATTGAGTCGGGACGGGCGCGCACCGCCGCGTCGGTGTCGATGTTAATCTGATATCTGTCGCCGCGAAGCAGCAACTGACTTTCCGTGATCTTCAAACGGTAGCCGCATCTTGAATTTAACGCGCTGCTGTTTTTTATAAAGCAAAGCTGGAAAATATAGTCTTTGCTGAATTCCACGTCGCCGAACGTGAGTTTCGTTACGATCGCAACGTTCTTATTCCGAGGCAACGTGCCCGCCGTCATTTCGCTACCCGTATACCCGTACAGCGTGGAGAATTGCCCCGTCAGGTCGTACCAATCGACCTTCTCGACTTCGCCAAACGTCCATTCCACGTCCTTCGCCGTGTAAACGTTGCAACGCTTATACGTATCCGAAAGCACGATCGAACCGAAATTACGGATACCTCGATCGAGATATTCCATGATCGTTTCGCCGTCTAACTTGACGTAAACGCGGGTATACACTCTTTCGCCGCTTGCCGCAACGTTTTCCACCGCGCCAATTTCAAGCACCGCGCCGCCGTTTTTATACATTTTTTCTTGTACGGGCGTGCTTGCAATCACTCTGCCTCTGGAATACGCGCCTTGAACGAGCGAAAGCCCCGTTTCGGCGTTAATTTTCAAGAAATATCCCGAACCGCTTGTGTGTGCCGCCACATCGAGCATAAAGCCGATCCATGCGTCGGGGTGCTTATCCAGCATTTCGATTCTCGCGCGGAACGCCATATTCTTGTTTGCCGTTTCGCCCGTACGGATTCCCGTGATCGAGCCGCAAATAGCAGGGCCCTCCCAAACGTCCGCAACGTCGTAAACGGTGATTTCCTCTTCCTTTTCCACCTTGAGCTTGGTGGAATACAGCTCTACGCGGGCGTTGCCCTCGTCAGCCGCTATGTATTCGCCTTTTTCGTTCTTCGTAACGTCGTAATACTCGAATACCGTTTCCCCGTTTATAATCACGTAGACCTTGGTGTATACGAACTCGTCGCCCTTATAGCAATCCACCGCACCGAAACGGAAATCGTATCCGTTCGTGCCGTACCACTCGTCCTTTGCCGTGCCGCTCTTCACCGCCGCAGAAGTAAATTCTCCGTCATGCAGATAAATTTTTGCGTAAGGGAAAAGCTCTCCCGTGTCTTTGTTCTTTCCGTATTGATATTGAATATCAAACCAATAGCCTACGCCCGCACGGCTTGCTTCGGAAAGCAGAATACCGATCGGGAAATTCAGCCGCGTGCCGAGATTGAGCGTAACGAGCGAGGAAAATTCAAAATTCTCTTGCACGCTCGACTTACCGAGCAGCCATTGTGTGGCTGCGGTGTTATAATACGCTCTCGTCGCCGTGCCACCGTTGCCCGTGACGTCGTAGATATCCTCTACCGTCGCGGTTTTTGCTGTAACGTTTTTGGTCGCGACAAGCTCCACGCGGGTGTTACCCTCGTCGGCGGCGATATACGTGCCCTTTTCGTTCTTGGTCGCGTCGTAATATTCAAAAACCGTTTCGCCGTTAATGATCACGTAGACCTTCGTATACATAAACGTCGTGTTACGGTAGCAATCGACCGCGCCGAAGCGAAGATCGTAGCCGCTCGCGCCGTACCATTCCGCTTTTGCCGTGCCGCTTTGTACCGCCGCACTCGTTCTCGCGCCGTCGTGCAGATAAATTTTTGCGTAAGGGAAAAGCTCTCCCGTGTCTTTGTCCTTTCCGTATTGATATTGAATGTCAAACCAATACCCTACGCCGTCACCGCTCGCCTCGTCAAGCAAAATACCGAGCGGAAAATTTAAGAAACGACTGCCGAAATTCAAAATCACGCGAGTGGAAAATTCAAAATTCTCCTCCACGCTCGATTTACCAATCGACCAAACCGTCGCGCCCGTGTTGGTATAGGACGCCTTCCCCGCGCCGTTATTCTTCGTAACGTCGTAGATATCCTCCACCGTGACCGCTTTGGGCTCGGGCTCGAATACGGAAAGATAGGTTACGCGTCCCCAGTTGTCGTCCGCGCCGATATAGGAGCCGCCCGCATTTTTGGACGTGTCCTCGTAATCCATAAACAGCTCGCCGTTTATATACACGTAAACGTAGGTGTAGGCAAACGTTTCACCTTCATAATAGTCCACTGCACCGAAACGGAAATCAAAGCCGTTCTTACCGTAAATCACGTCGTGCCATTCGGAATCCAATTTCGCATAGGTGCTCGCCACGGCTTTGCTTGTACGCGAGCCGTCATACAAGGCTATGTACGCATTTTCGTTGCCCGCCATGTTCACGTCCGTCTGAATATCAAACCAATAGCCCAAACCGCTTGTGGAAGCCTCCGTCAGAAGAATCCCCAGCGGTACGTTTCTGTTCGTATTCGTAATATTCAGCGTTACGTGAGAAACGAACTCAAAGTTTTCCGTCACACTCGATTTGCCGAAGCCCCACGAGGACGACGTCGTCGTGTTCACGTAGGAGCTGACCCCCTCTCCCTCACCATTGAGGTTTTCGGTTACGTCAAAAATATCCTCGACCGTCACCTCTTTCGGCGTTGCCTCCGCGCTCGCCGCTACCGTACCCGCAAACGCAAAACCTAACGTCATGAAAACGGTCGCCAACGTTGCAATCCCCACCTTCATGAAATTCAAAAATTTCATTTTTTTCATAATGCCTCCTTAAAATATGCCGAACTGCCCGACTTTCAAACTTTACGCCTACATTATAACTGATTCAGACAAAAATCTCAATACGATTTTATTTGTTATTTACATCATTTTATTTGCTTTTTTATGGAAATGAAATATAAATATCCCGCAAATTATTATAATTGCTGACAAATCTCCAAAATTTACAATCGCCGTGCAGCCGCTTAACGTCGCCGTTTTCTCGAACGTGACCTCCAAGCTCTGTGCCTTGTCGCAATATTCAACGGTAAACGTTCCGTCCGCAAGAAGCGAGATCTCCGTACCGTTCAAAACAACGCTCTTGACGGCGTAACCCTTATCCGTCGTCACGGCAAACGTCACACTCTTACCGTGCTCCACGATAGAAGTCGAAGCGGTTACGCTTCCGCCCTTGCTGCTTGTCACGGTGACGGCGTAGGTCATATCCGCCAAAAGCGTTTCCAAATACATATCCTCTATCGCGCCCGAAACGTTATAATAATATTTCCCATTTTCCTCCACGAGCGCGGTGACTTTTTCCTCACCGTTCACAAGGAAAGAGGCTATTTTCTTTCCCTCGGGCGGCACGATCATCACGGACGCCCCGCCCCGCCAAGGGATCGCGGACTCCGTTTTTCCGTTTACAAGATATTCGCACCCGTCGCCCGTCGGCAAAAAGACGCTCACCGTTTTCTCCTCCGTCGTCACCTCGACGAAGTTCTCGCCCTCGAAAAAATCAGCAGGAAGAACAATTTTCGCTCCCTTTTCCGTTTCCTCAAACGCGTGAGTTGCCCCGTCAACCTTGACACCCGTCACGGCGAATCCAGCTTTGACGGAAAATTCGATCGCCGCGTCCACGTCCGAAAAAAAGCTCGCACCCTCGTCAAACGACGCACTGCCGTCAACAGACGACAAACGGATATTCCGCATCGGGCGGGTAGTCGTCATCGTACAGCATGCGTAGGTGTTGACGACCACGTATTTTCCACGCGGTTTAGTTTCCGTGCAACACCACGAGAGCACCCGCTCGCCGTTGAGCGTGGCGTATACGTAAGTGTAGAGTATCTTTTCACCCGAACGCACGTAGTACGCGCCAAAACGCACCTCCGCGCCGCCCTCTTCAAAAAGTACGTCGATCGGCTCGTAGGTCGCGCGGATATAGGGGCTGATAATATCAAGCTTCCCGCCCTGTTCGCTGTCGCCATAGGCGTTATCCGCAATACTCATCCCCTTTTTTTCGTCTATAATCAGATAGAAGCCGTTTCCGCTCCAAGTGTCGCCTCTCGACTGAAAAATGCCGATCGGCACAGCTTCCTCGTTTCTGTACATTTGAATATTCGCTCGAAACTCGTAGTTGCAATCAACGGAGGAGCTACCCAAGCATACACCCGTAGCATATCTTTCGCGCACGGGCAAGCCAGACACGTTGGACATATCCTCACGCGTGACGCTATCGACAGTCAATTCGTCCGTCGTCATCAACACCGCCGTACCGTAGGTGGAAGCCACCACGTTCTCCCCGAACGCGCGAAGCTCGAAATCGTCGTAGGTCAAAACCCGCTCGCCGTTGAGCGAAACGTATACCGTCACGTGCGTTTTTTCACTTCCCGTATACCCGTCGTACGCGCCGAATTCAAGCAAAACGCCTTGTTCCGCCTGCCACTCCAAGGAAGAAACATCCGCTTCCGCAACGAACGAAACGTTTGTTCCCTCGCCGTACGCTCCCTTGATAAGCCCGCCCGTTTCGCCGTTGAATACGAAATAGTATCCGTCCCCGCTGTATACGTTTATACCCGACTGTAAAATGCCGATCACGGAAACCTTCTCAACGTCGTTGAGAAAAACGCGAGAGCGAAAAGAAAAGCCGTCGCCGTATTTTTGCTTGCCGACGAGATTTTTCACGACCGTATCCGATCGTATCTTTTCACCCGTCAGCTCGTAGAGGTCTACGACCATTTGCACACCTTCTTCACCGCTCACCGAAACAGAGTGTAACGTATTCACGCCAAACAGCGCGAAAAAGAAGACCGCAAACGAAAAAAGAAGTAATATCAGATTTTTTTTAATTTTTACAGATTTCATTTTTCCAAAAAAACAGAGCGGCAATATTTTATTTTTATTGCCGCTCCTTGTCAGTTATTTACTGCTGAAACGTGAAATTCCAGTTCCAAGTGATTTCGTTGTCCACCACCGCTTCACCCGAGGTACAAAGGATATCCTCTTTTGCTATATTTATAACCAAAATCTTGACGGTTTTGTACGTTTTCATATTACTCTACCTCCCTGACCAAATATGCTTTCAGTTCCTCGCGATCCTCCGCGGAAATCGAGCTATGATAGGTCACGCCTTCAATCGTGATCTCATACTTATATTTTTCCTCGGTGTGCGTTTCGTCAAAATCCGCCACGTAGTCGGCAAGAGCCGCTTCCGCCACGCTTTCCATGGAACGGGTGATCGTCTTGGAATACCACGTGTATTCTACGTCGCCCACCGTGACCGTCAAATACGTTCTCGCATACAGATCCACACTCTTGTAGCCAACGGGAACCTGCGATACGACGCCCGTAAACAGACCCGTTGCATCGCCCTCGTCAAACCATACCTCGCGGACAATTTTCTCCGCTTGCTCCGTTTCCTTGGTGATGTTTTCGTCCGCTGCAAGTACCTTGGGAAGTACCACCGTACCAAGCTCTACGTTCGTCTCGCCATAGTATTCTACGAGCGCGTTATACGTCGCCATATCTACGGAAGATACGAAACGGATACCCTCGCTGCCGATCTTCACGCTCGCACCGAGTGCCTCCACGCCGAATTCCTCTACGGTCGTTTTCGTGGTGTAGAGCGCAAGACGGTTATATTTCTCGACGTATACGTTATTGCCGAGCGCACGATACTCGTGATCAACGTAGCGGAGCAGCGTTTCGCCATCGCTTTCCAGCCATACAATGCGGTAGGCCACGTTTCCGTCGCGAACGTAATCCTTAATACCCATGACGATTTCCGCGCCCGTGTCCCAAGACTCGGGAATTGCCACCGTCACTGCGGCATTATTTCCATATCGACCGGGAACGAGCTTGAGTTGCTGATTCGTCAAATCGATTTTCAAGTGATAGCTCGAGGTGCCCGATATGTTCGCCGCGTTTTGCAGCAAGGAAATCGACGCTTCTTCACAGCCCGAGACAACCTCGTCTACGAGTTTGATACGCGTTTTAAGCGCAAAGTTAGCGTTGCAGTCAACCGTCGCCGTAGGGTAGTTGGATTGCACGTTCGTTTCAAGCACGGGCAAGCCGAATACGTCCGCCATATCTTGCGTGACTACCTCTGCCTCTTCGCCCTTCGCCGCAAAAATCGTCACACGTCCGTGCCCAGCGTCGGACGTGACGTTCGAGCCGTTGGTATTCTGCGTGGTGTCCGTGTAATCGAATACAACCTCGCCGTTCACGATCGCATAGACCTTGGTAAACGCGAACGTATTGTCGGGATAATAGTACGTTCTCGCGCCGAAACGAAGGTCAAAGCCCGTCGACGCGCCATACCACTCGTCGGGAGCGATAAAGCTAAAGCTCTTCATGTTTGTCTTTCCATCGAAGAAGTAGACGAGTTTCGACGAACTTCCTTTCAAATCAAAGGTATACCCCGAATCGTCCGCTTCAGAATACGTCGTTGCGCTTGTTAAAATCTTTAAGGGGAAATTTTGATTGGCGTTAGAATTATTCATCTTGACGTGTCCTACGAACTCGTAGTTTTCCGTAACGGTCGTCTTGCCGAGCGTACCGTTAAACCCCGAACTATTATGCCAGACACCGCGGTTCGTCAAAGCATTTCCATCGTCGGGATTGAGATCGTAGATATCCTCCGTCGTCATCGCGCCCGTCTTAGCGTCTTGGAAGTCTTGGAAGGTCACACGGCTTCCACCGTTATCGGCGCCAAAATAGTTACCCAGATCATTTTTCGATTCATCCTTGCCATCCATAAACAGCACGTCGTTGATATAAACGTATACGTGCGTGTAAGAGAACGTACCCCCTACGCAATAATCTTGCGCGCCGAAGCGAAGATCAAAACCGCTCGGGCTATAAATCACGTCGTGCCATTCGGAATCCGATTTCGCATAGGTGCTCGTCATCAAGGTTTTCGTTCCACCGTATGCGCCGTCATACAAGGCTATGTACCCATATTCCTTACCGGTACTCTGTACGTCCGTCTGAATATCGAACCAATAGCCCGCGCCGTTTTTCGTGCCCTCCGTCAAAAGGATACCGATGGGAACGTTTAAGTTTTTGTTCGTTATTGCCAAAGTAACGTGGGAGACAAACTCGAAGTTTTCCGAAACACTCGAATTTCCCATATTGTAATTCGTAGTCCCAGAATTGACGTACGAATAGGAGCCGGTTATACCATAAATCCCTTCTCTCGTAACGTCCATCGGGGTTGCCGTTTCCTCCGCGCGGGCGGTATCCGTGTTCGCGAATACGCAACCGAGCGCGAGCAACGATACGCACGACGTCGCAAGCGTTGCTTTTACTGCTTTCCAAAATGTTGTTTTTTGCATAGTTCCTCCTAAAATATAGATTTTTATTACAAAAATTTTTTTGCTTTGTTACTCGGGAGTCTTTGCTTTATTCAGAATAACCGTTTGCCTTTTCGTCATTCTGTAAGAAAACGACAAAAACATAAAACCCCGTCAGTTTACTATTTAATGATAAACGATACGAAAAATTTTTTCAATATGATTTTATTTGTTCTTTACATCATTTTATTTGAAATTTTGCCTATTTTTCGCCTTTTTTAGTAAAAAAGGTTATTTTCTTCGGCGTTTTTCGCTTTCTCGTCATTTTCGTTAATACGAAATCGCTTCGGGCTTGCCCCCCGCAAGACGGGATTTTTCCGCCGCAAACGCCATAAGGTGGCTTTCCAAGCTGATCTTCGCCGAGGTACGGATATTGCCCGTGCCCTTCACGTAGTCAAGAAACTCTTTCACAAGGACGATATCCCCACCGCCGTGACCTTTCAGCTCCACGCCGAGCGCGTTGATATCAATCTGTCTATACCCGTTTTTGAAGATATACACATCGAGGATCTGTCTGCCCATATCGCCTATGATCTCGCCTTTCGTACCGTGTACGTGGATCTCACGTTTCATGTATTCGGAAAACGCGGTCATCGTAAGCTGTGCCGTCGCCCCGTTCTCAAAGAGCATATTCGTGACTTGATGGTCAACCACGTTATTATCGCATTTATACACGCATCTCCCCGCGGGAAGCACGCGCAGCCCCTCCTCCACGTCCGTATGACCGTTGGCAATGAAATCAAACCAAGCGGTATTTTTCTTGTAGAAATCGACGGCGTTATAGATACAGTCTTTCACGTTACAGTCGATACAACGCGCCGCCGCACCCTCGGGGGCGTTCTTTTCAACGAAATGGGTCAGACTACCGTAGGACGACACGCTTTTACAGCCGCTGCCCACGAGCCAACGGATAATATCGAAGTCGTGACAGCATTTTTGGAGGATCATGGGGCTGGTTTCGTCCGAATTTCGCCAATTCCCGCGCACGAAGCTATGCGCTTGGTGCCAATAGCCTACGCTTTCCGTCTGCGACACGGTGACCACCTCGCCGATCTCGCCGCTGTCGATGATCTCTTTGAGCACAGAATAAAAGGGTGCGTATCGCAAAACGTGGCAAACCGCAATTTTTCTGCCGTACTTTTCCGCCGTAGCGATGATCTCGCGGCATTCCGCCTCGCTCGGGCTCATAGGTTTTTCGAGAAGAATATCATAGCCGAGTTCAAGCGCCTTGACGGCTTGCTTATAGTGATCCTTGTCCATCGAGGCAAGGATGAGCACGTCAGCTATTTTGCCCTTTGCAAACAGCTCGTCGCTGTTGGCAAACACGTTTTCGGGCGCAACACCGTATTTTTCCACCGCTAATCGGCGTCTATCTTCTTTGTAATCGCAAATCGCTACGATCTCGCAATCCTTATGCTTTTCGACGATGATATCCGAATACATACCGCCGCGCGAGCCTAAACCTAAAACTGCAATTTTCATTTTTTTCTCCGTTTTTATTTTATAATTTATTTTTATTTTATAGTTTTATTATATCAAAATTTTTTCCTATTTTCAATGCCTTATTATTTGCTTTTTGCATCGTTTTATTTGAAAAACGGTTTCTCTTTATATGGAACATTCGGACGTTCAAACGACCTTGCGTATCTACACGCACCCCGAATAGCTCAATATGATGATAAATAAAACAAAAAAAACTATCAGTTTTGTTAAAAACCAACAGTTTTTCGTATCTGGCGCAGAGAAAGGGATTTGAACCCTTGTATACATTCCTGCATAACACGATTTCGAAGAATTTCTATTTTTACTCACCACCATATTTAGTAATTAAAAAATAAAATTTATACAAGATGAAGTGGTTTTTCCAAGCAGTTTTTTCATACCCATAATTTACCCAACAAATAATAAAACCCGTCGTGTAATGTTTACACGGCGAGTTTTTAATATTTGTTGATTTTTAGTAGTGTTCATTTGCAATCACTTCTTTTTGGCGTTTTGCTAACAAATAATTATAGATTTGGGTATAAAATTCTTTTTCGGCTTGCGACTGCGCGCTATCTAAAAGCGCAAGATATTCTTCCCCGTTTATCGCGGGCGTATCGCTACCAAATAATACTTTTGCGGAATTTTTCAAGGTTTCAATTTTTGTCATTTCTTCACCTCTCTAACATTAGTATAGCAAAAAAAATTTTCTTGTCAATAATAATTAGAAACAATAAGGAAAATTATGAAATTTTGTACTTTTCATCGTTAAAAAGCGGGTTTCCTACTTGTTTCCTTTCGCTCATCGAAAGGCTCAAAAATGCCATTTGTGGCATTTTTCTTTTCCTGCTTAGGCGTCGGATTTTGTTGCAACATATTTCTCTCCCCTAACGCCAAAATCGACTATTTCCTTTCAAAAAAATTTTATAAACTTTAATAAATTGTGTTTTATTTTTTGTAATACAGTTTATAAATAGGGTCCACAAACAATAAAATCTAATATGGAGGTTATCATTATAATCTACTACTCGGAAAAGAATTCGTTACGTACTTACAATCAGTTCCCAAGAGAAAACCACGCAAATACGAGGAATTACGTACCCTTTTCAATGGTATATTCAAGTATGCAATAGCGAGTGGTATTATTCAGCATAACCCTGTTGCATTGATTAAGTTCGTAAAAGCGGATAGGCATACGCGCGATGCGTTACCCGAAGAAGAAATATATATTTTTTTGGAACGCGTAAACCTGCCCGAATTTGAAAGGATTAAACAAGGCTCATATATGCTCTATTTCTTCGGGCTTCGACCTTGTGAGCTTGACCACGAAACGCATAGGGAAGGAAATTTTCTTATTGCACGAAATCGAAAGCGCAAAAATGGAAAAATCGAGTACAAAAAAATCCCCATACCGAAACAGGTACAGGGATTGATTGATTGGGATAAACCGTTAACCTTTCAAGTTTCCGCAAAACCGCGTGAACGATTGATAAAAAAATTACTTAATGGTTACACGGCTTACAATTTAAGGCATACATTCAGTTCAATTTGCCGTCAAAAGGTCAGCGTAGACATTGTTGAAATTTGGATGGGCGATTCTCCCAGTCGTTTAATCGATAAGGTTTATACGCATTTTCCAGATAAATTTATGCGAGAGCAGATGGATATGGTGAAGTTCCCTACGTTGAAAGACCGCGTAGAATAAGGCTTTTGGATGATTTTGTTCCCCAAATTGTTCCCCAAACCCTACCTAAAACGGCTCTAAAACGCAAAAAAATGACCGATTTTTGCGCATTTTTCGTCAAAAATCGGTCATATTGGAGCTACTGGCCGGACTTGAACCGGCGACCTGCTGATTACGAAATATATTAACGCTCTCTAACAGGTTTTATAGACACCTTAAACTGCCTGTTTACCTTATCTTTTCTAACTTGCGTAAATATTTTACTATCTTTCGTAACTTTTGTAAAACGAAATCAACTCTACAAACCACACAAGATTTGTTACACATTTTTTTACACTTTTTATATTTAAGGAAGATAGACGGCTTTTACACCGCCTATCTTTTTTTAGTTATTCTTGTTCAATCTCTCTATAAACAGTACCGTCTATATAAGGGGTTGGATTCACAGGAACACCGTCAACAACAATTTCTAAATGCAAATGGTCGCCGTAACCTGTTTCGTCTTGGTAAGTTGTACCGACTTCGCCTATAATATCGCCTTGCTTTACAGTTTGCCCAACAGTTAAAGAACAACTGTTTAATGAGCCGTATGTAATAACAACGTTTTCCCCGTGGTCGATTTTTACCATACAACCAACTGAACTTTCTTGTAAGACTTCCAAAACAACACCGTCAAACATAGCCTTAATAGGTGTACCATTTTCGGCTATAAGGTCAATAGCCTTGTGTGATACCCATTGTTTAAGATATTGATTAAAGACCAAACCACTATCATTATAACCCAAACCAAGAGAAGTATATTCTACTGGGGATATAAAATAAACCTTTACAGGCTCTTGTTCTTCTACTGGTGGTGTTTCGGGGGGTGGTGTGGGGTGTTCTTCCACAGGTGGATTATCGGGTGTTTCGGTATGCTCTTGGAGTGTTGATTCTTCTTGTTCGGGTTCTTCCTGTGTAGAATCTTCGGGGGTGGTCGGTGTTTCTTCCTGCTCGGAACTTTCTTCACTACTTGAACTATCTTCATTTTCAGTAGAAGAATTATCAGGGTTTATAACACTTTCGGTTGAAGATTCGGGGGTACTGCTTGAACTTGAATTACTGCTACAACCAATAAAAATTGTTGTTCCTATGGCAACCACCAAGACCAATACAAGTAATAATGTAACGTTCTTTCTTAAAAATTGTGTAAATTTGTTTGATTTCATTTTATATTTCTCCGTTAGTTTATTTATGAAAGAGAACACTAACGGTACCGTAGTAAT
>JAZNGH010000046.1:0-6303 GCA_045576335.1 Candidatus Scatosoma sp. | reverse complement strand
CTTGTCGTAACGGTACGGCAAGTTTGTATCAACCGTCACGTTGATTTCCAAAAGCACAAGCTGTTTTGCGTCAAGAACACCAGAATCACCCGTATAGTCAGGCGTTACGTATTGATACCCGATCGGGTTGGTATAGGTCAAATATTCAAGTTTATACGTGCCTGCATTTTTGAAGGTTACGCTACGGTAATCTTTCATTAATTCGTAATGATAGCCTGCGTCGTCGGTCCATTCGTCGTAAACTTCAGTAACCACTACGTCGGATTGGTCTGCATAATTTTGCCCGTTAACGCGGAGTGGGTATACATAACCCTCAATATCCAATCCGTCGAAAACCATATAGTACTCGGTGTTCGCATCCAAAACCGTATCGTAGGTAACGGAAATTCCGCCAAGCCCCATAAGGTGCATCGTTGCATCATAAGATTCTCCAACGCCGTACTCACTCGGTAAATAGAGAGACGTTATGTCAACCGTATTTACAACGTGAACGAACATTTTTTCAAATCTTGCGCCGTCTTGCGTTTTCACCCAAACGGTCGTATCGCCTTTCTTATGAGCGGTAATAACGCCGTACTCGTCAATGGTAACGATTTCTTCGTTATCCGACCAGAATTCCAACACGTCGTTTTGGTTGCTATACGCATTGAAAACTGCGTGTCCCGTAGTCCCCAAACGGATCGTCATTTCTTCGGGACCGTCATAAACGAGTCTATTACGAACGAGCACGTGGAAGTATCTAACGAGATTATTACGTTGTACGGTAATAATCGCTTCGCCTTCCATGCTGCCCGCTTGAACGGTTAAACCGCTCACGGTTGCAACTTCTTCGTTAGACGAACTCACGCTCCAAACAGCCTCATCTGCAGAGCTTGCAATGATTTCATAAGAATCGTTGATATCTAACGTTGCGCTGGATTCTTTGAGTTCAAACGGATAATATTTAGCCCCTTCGGGCGGAGTTTGAATATTTCCGCTTGCTCTATATACGAGCGTTTCCGCATACTTACCGTATAACGAATCTTCAATCATACCTTCAAGGTTTGCGCCCAAGTTGATATCAAAGCCGTTCTCCCAGCTTTCGGGCAACGGTGCGGAGCTTCCACGAATATACTCATAAATATAATTTCCGTCCCAATATTCGTCGATTTGCGTTTGAAGTTCGCAGGTGCTTTCGTAGCCTGCTACCGCATAGTCGTAATCGCGGAAATAATACATTTCGTACATTACGTCCCTATCCACCTTGTGGATTTTACCGTTTAAGTAAACTTTGGTAGGAACTTCAGCGTGATATCCCGTACCCATCTTTTCGTTTACGTATCTTTGCCATTGGTCCGCGATATCCACCGCTTCTTCAAAGTAAACGGCAGGATTGCCCGTGATTTCCATTTCGCCGTTCAGCGTCATTTGTACGTAGTACACGTCGCCAAGATAATCGCCTGCTTCTTCTTTAATGATATCGAACATATCGACAACGACTTTTTGACCTTCTTCCATTTTATACTTTTCATAATAGAAGTTGTTGCCGTCCATCGTATACTCTACGTATACTTCTTCGCTGATACTTTCTTCGTTATTATTCATATAATCGTAAGAAACGTAATAAGTCGAAGTGATAAGCGTGTTGCCTTCCAACTTAAATCCGCGCACCCTTTTACCGATAAGAGTTTGACCGCCCAAGTCTTTATCGAAACCACCGATTTCAGGATTCCACGTGCCGTCTGCGTACTGCGGTTCTTCGATAACGTAGAAATCATCCGCGTTTGCGCTCAATTCGTAATCCTCTATCTCTTTAAGGAGCTTCGTCAATTCGCCTTCAAACTTAACCGTGCCGATAAGAGTAAGCTCGTATTCGTTCGGGAACGGGAAATCGTATTCCGTATAGTATTCGGTTGCTCCAACGATAAGCTGAATTTTTCTTGCCACCGAATTGAAGATTATGTACTGTTCCAACGTTTCACCCGTAGAATAATTCTTAGGATTCGTTTGTCCACTCATTGCTTCTTTGCAAGCGTCGCAATACTTTTGCTCAACGGTAACTTCCACTTCTCCGCATTTTCCGCACATCATCATTTCATCCTTCGTATCCGAAAGAAGAACGATGGAATTGCCTGCGTTATACGTTCTTGCCGACAGCATTTTTACACCGCTTGAACGGGTGATCGCTCTTGCCGACATCGGGGAAATCGGGAAGAAAGGCTCCGCATAAGAAAGTTCAACGTTGCTACCAAGAGCCGCTGCTGCCGCCGAAATCCCTTCGTTTGCGTCCGTCAAATAGTTAGACGTGTTTGCAACGAACTGCGCCGCCGTCAGCTCCGCTTGCTCGTGCCCTGCGCACTTTTCTTCGCATTCGTCTTCCGTACACGTTTCGTCCATACAGTTTCCACAAATAGGACATACGCTTTCACAGGTATGCGTGCCGGGTGCAGGTGTATGACCTTGGCACTTATTCACGCACGCCGTTTCAGTACACGAGTTATCCGTGCACCTGCCACACGTCGGGCACACGCTTTCGCAAGTATGTTCTGCGCCGTGTCCCTGACACTTGTTGCTACAAGCCGAATCCGTGCAATCTTCGTCCGTGCAAAGTTGACATACGCTACACTTGCTTGAACACGTGTGCGGCGTATCGTTGTTCTTACACGCTGTCAACGTAAACGAACACATCATCAGCAATGAAAGGATTATTGAGAAAAACTTCTTCATTTTGTTTACCTCCATTTTTTATTTTTTTTGTTTTTCCTTTTTATTCTTTTTGTTATCCTTTGCTTTCCTATGCGTTAGGGGGATAAAGTTTCCTATCCCCCGATTTAGTTATCCTTGCGGAACGACGTCTTCAATCGTTGCCGCTTCTTCTTTTGGTTCTTCTTTCTTCACTACGACGGCTCCACCGCATCCGTTACAGAACTTGTCTTTTGCCGTCGCCTTTTTGCCACACTTTTCACAAGCGTATTCTTCTTTTACTACGACTTTCTTTTCGATCTCGCCACCGCAAGCGTTGCAGAATTTATCCTTTGCTTTCGCTTTCTTGCCACATTTACCGCAAACGTAGGTTACGCTTTCTCCGCCTTCGTCGGTTGCAGGAAGTTTCTTTTCTAAAACTTTGAGTGCAACCACTGCGCCTACGGTAAAGATAAGTGCGATGAAGATACCTGCGGAAAGTTTGATACCTGCCGAGCCGTATTCACTCTTTTCGGTGTTGCTTGCCGTTAAGATAATAAGGAAAATAAGGAGCAATACGTTGAGACCTGCTAAACCGAAAAGTCCAAATTCGCCGAGTTTCTTCGATTCAAATTTACCGAGCCTATCGGGGAACTTTTCAAAAATACCGAACGCTTTCAAAAGTCCCAGCACGCCCCAAGCAAGCAATGCAATGCCAAGCAACAGCACGAAAAGCTGAATAATAGAACTCATTACGCCGCTAAATTTAAGTTCCCACAAATCCATTACCTTATATCCGCTTACGCCGTAGGACTGCGAATAACTGCCATATCCTGCATAACTGTATTCCGCAAACGACGCTATATAATTAAACGCCAAGAATATAAAGTTCAAAAGTCCTAATCCTGCACAAAATACGTAAGTTAAATTATTCTTAAGTTTGTTCATCATAATCGTTTCTCCTTTGTTTAATACCAATTTTCGGTCTGAACGCTAACCATCACACATTTATACTCGTCATCGTATTGTACAATCACTTGAATATCTTCTTTTGAATAGATTTTGTAGTACGGATTATTTTCGTTGGTGTCACGGGTAAACCCTGCTGTCATCAATTGCGAGCCGTATGCGTCCGCGTCGGCAACGGTCGCCCCGTAATAGTCAAAATCCACACCCCAATATTCCTTTACCGTTCCCGTTGCCGTTCCCGTCTGATAATCGTACGGAAGTTCAGTATAATCGTCGTCGCCTTCACCGTAACACGTAAGGTAGGTATCTACCCACATTACGTATCCTGCCTGCATAAGCGGAACGCCTTCTACAAGTTTCGGCAATTGATGATGCACGGGGATTGCATAGAGCGTAAACCAAACCGTTCCGTCGCCTTCAAATTCGTACGTTTCCGAATTATACGAACCGTCTTCTTGATAACTCATATACACGTACAGGTCGGTGCTATACGCGTGGAATTCGCCCCTAAATCTCGTTTCTCCCATCCCGTCATTTCTA
Source organism: Candidatus Scatosoma sp. (assembly GCA_045576335.1). Classification (GTDB taxonomy): domain Bacteria; phylum Bacillota; class Clostridia; order Christensenellales; family Borkfalkiaceae; genus Scatosoma. The sequence goes on along the minus strand of JAZNGH010000046.1, from coordinate 2,133 downwards.
TCGTCGTAGCACGCAAAATTTGTTTCAAAGTCTGCCACGATAGTATTGAACGTATCCATCGTGCCCGTAAACATTACCATGTAATATTCCCACGGCTTTACGTCGCCCTCATAGTCGTAATCAATATAAAGTTTGCCGGGCGGATTACTACCGAGCTTATCGTCAAGCTTGCCCGTATATTCCGTTCTATCCACTTCTGTTACGCTTGACAGTTTTTCGGGGATTTTATCGGGGAGCACCGAGCTGTCCCAAATGCCGTCAAGTTCTGCACCCCATCTACTTGTATCCCATTGGTCTTTATAAGGACTGTTTACAAACACGCTTCTATAAATATATTGTTCGGGATCGTCGGGATCGTAATCATCCCCCGGTGTGACAATAGGATTATTCCCACCGCCTCCTCCGCTGGAGCCACCTCCTCCGCCCGTATTCCCTGAAGGATCTCCACAGGCAACGAGCGAGAACGCCATCATCAATCCGAGTAATAATGCAATTAACTTTTTCATTGTCGTTTTCTCCTTTCCGTTTATTTTTAATTTTTTCTTTATTGCGGTAATTCAACGTCCTCGAACGAAGTCACGGCGGTATTAAATTCCGTTATTTCGTAAGCCATACCCAGCGTCGTATCATAATAAAATTCCGACTTATATATTAAATTACTTTCTTCGTCCACGTAATAAACTTCTCTATAATAGCCGGTATCTAATTCGTAAATGGTACAATTCTTACCCGCAACCGTTTGCGTTCCAATTTCCACCGCTTCTTCAACGTCGTCTATACAAACGATAAAATCGAAGACATCTTTTTCAAGATACGTTATATCGTTTTCCTGCCAATCGGTATCTTTAACCCAATCGCTATCGCCTATATCCATCGTGTACACATCCCAAACGTTGCCGTTCTTCTTATAGTACTTCTGCTCGATCATTCCCGATGAATATTGTCCTAAGGCAGAATCGGGAAGATATTGTTTACCTACGTAATAATCATCGCCTATTTTATACGCTACGTACTGATAAATACCGTCGTCATAAACTATTTTAACGTTTTGAGGCAGCGTATAAGCACCTGCAACAACAGGTAAATCGTCGTCCTCTAAAAGCGAGGTGGGAACTCTCAACAAATCGATATGCAATTTACCGTCTTCCACGTCGCTTAAAGTTATGCTGATTTTATACTCCGTCGTGTAGTACGTATAAAGCCTTGAATACTCGTCGCTACCTGTCAACACAAAATTCTCTTCGTTATTTCTATCGGGCGATGCCAAAATTTTAGTTATATACGCCTGTCTTTCGGTTTCGTTTGTTCCGTAAACGGTAATTCTGCTAGAGCGGACCTTTTCTGCTTCCTCTATAAGTTCAAGTGCTTCTTGATACTGTGCCTCCAATTCAGCGTCTACAACGCCGTATTGTAGCGCAATCTGATACGCTTGAATGATAGATTCGTATGCATCGGCAAAATCGTTGTAACTGCTTGCCGTATCTGAAAAGTCATAAGACGTTCCACCTTCATACGAAGGAACTCCTGCGCTCGCAAAACTAGCGGTAATATCCGTACTCGGCCAACTTGAATAAATACCCGTATTAGATTCGATATACGCTATAAAAGTCAAGGTAGTCGGTCTAAAATTGTCATCGTAATCACCTTGCGTATAGGTAGGAATAACGAGATTGTCCCCATTATCTAATCTCTTAGCCCAAACGTTACTGCCGGCACTTGAATATCCGTTATCACGAAAAACACCGACGTTCCCAATATACGCTTCAAGATCATCAGCGTTTGCACCGGTTATGGTAACACTAACGCCGACAACCCCTCCTTCCGTATAAGGCGTAACGACGAAGCTTTCCGCTTGTCCCGTATATTGAGGGAGCGCATATCCGAGTATGCTTTGAATTTGACTTGCGGGCCACGTGGTAGTTGCTCCGCCCGTCTGTCCGCCCGGAGTCGTTCCGCCGGGAATTTCCCCTCCGGGTGTTGCGGTAGGTGAAGTTGCGCCCATTGAAATAATGACGTCGTTTCCGTCGGCTTCAACGCCTACCGAATAAACCACAGTTCCTGCTACCTTATAGAACGCAAGTTCGGAATCTTCTGCGGTATAACCTTTTGCAAGCATTTCTGCTTTTATGCTGT
>JAZNGH010000045.1:0-2162 GCA_045576335.1 Candidatus Scatosoma sp. | reverse complement strand
GAAGTTCGCCCACGATCGAACGAAAACTTCTTTGAATCCTTGATTCAAACAAGTCGAGTATAAAAAGAATTGAAGGGTTTGATCCTGGCTCAGAATGAACGTTGGCGGCGTGGATTAGGCATGCAAGTCGTGCGGCAAGGAAGACTTCGGTCTTCCCTAGAGCGGCGAAAGGGATAGGAACACATAGATACATGCCTCTTAGCCCGGGATAGCGTTTGGAAACGAACGATAATACCGGACGCCCTCTCCGGAGGAAAGGTGAGATTCCGCTAAGAGATTGGTCTATGTCCTATTAGCTAGTTGGTAGGGTAACGGCCTACCAAGGCGATGATGGGTACGGGGTGTGAGAGCATGACCCCGATCACTGGGACTGAGACACTGCCCAGACGCCTACGGGCGGCTGCAGTCGAGAATCTTCGGCAATGGACGAAAGTCTGACCGAGCGACGCCGCGTGTATGACGAAGGTCTTCGGATTGTAAAGTACTGTCGATTAGGCGGAAATGAATGGGGGCCATCCCCTATTTTTGACCTATCATTGGAGGAAGGACGGGCTAAGTTCGTGCCAGCAGCCGCGGTAAGACGAACTGTTCAAACGTTATTCGGAATCACTGGGCTTAAAGGGCGCGTAGGCGGTTTTATAAGCGGGGTTTGAAATCCCTCGGCTCAACCGAGGAACTGGGCTCCGAACTGTAAGACTTGAGTGAAGCAGGGGCAAGCGGAACTTGCGGTGGAGCGGTGAAATGCTTTGATATTGCAAGGAACACCGGTGGCGAAGGCGGCTTGCTTGGCTTTAACTGACGCTGAAGCGCGAAAGCTAGGGTAGCGAACGGGATTAGATACCCCGGTAGTCCTAGCCGTAAACTCTGAGCGCTTGTTCGGGGGTTAATTTTAATTCCCGGACGTAGCGAAAGTGTTAAGCGCTCCGCCTGGGGAGTATGGTCGCAAGGCTGAAACTCAAAGGAATTGACGGGGGCTCACACAAGCGGTGGAGGATGTGGCTTAATTCGAGGCTACGCGAAGAACCTTATCCTAGGCTTGACATGCATGGATACCCTCCCTGAAAGGGGAGTAAGTTGCCAGCAATGGTGAAACTTGCACAGGTGCTGCATGGCTGTCGTCAGCTCGTGTCGTGAGACGTCGGGTTAAGTCCCTTAACGAGCGAAACCCCTGTCGTTAGTTGCCAGCGATTCGGTCGGGTACTCTAACGAGACTGCCTAAGTTAATGCGGAGGAAGGCGGGGACGACGTCAAGTCCTCATGGCCCTTACGCCTAGGGCTGCACACGTCCTACAATGGATTCCACAAAGGGAAGCGAGATCGCGAGGTTTAGCAAATCCCCAAAAAGGATCCTCAGTTCGGATTGTAGTCTGCAACTCGACTACATGAAGCCGGAATCGCTAGTAATCGCGGGTCAGCATACCGCGGTGAATGTGTTCCTGAGCCTTGTACACACCGCCCGTCAAGCCACGAAAGCAGGGGGCGTCCGAAGTCGCCGAAGCAACCTTTATTGGAGCTAAGCGCCGAAGACGAACTTTGCGATTGGGACTAAGTCGTAACAAGGTAGCCGTAGGGGAACCTGCGGCTGGATCACCTCCTTTCTAAGGATATTAGAAACTCGGTTGGTTAACCAATCGTTTTACGAGGGATCGCGATGAATTGGTTTTGCACTGTGTGAAATCTTTACTATGATATATGAAGCCGGTTGACGAAAGTTGACCGGCTTTTTTTGTTTCTTGTCTCCGCGTTTTTTCGCAAGTTGAGGACTTTCCGCAATCCTTGCGCCGCCGCGTTTTTGGGGAAAGTTAACCTTTTTCAAATTCTTGCGCGCATTCGAAACGAGTTTCCGCCGCAAGAAAAGACGACGCGAAAAGACGCGTCGTTCGTTTTTTTTCCGATTTGGCGGAGCGTTTACTTAATCGCGGCTTCCGCCTCCGCCTCTTCGGCGGCTTCCTTGGCTTCCGCTTTTGCGGCGCGCGATTTTTCGACTTCGGCGAGCTTCACGTCGAGGGCTTCTCTTTGTTTTTGCGTCAAGACCTCGCGATAACGCGCGTCTCGCTCGGCTTCCAAACGCTCGATTCGCGCTTGAAGTTGCGCAATTTCGGTAAAATATTCCAGTTGCAACGCGTAAATCGCGTTCTTTTGTCGTTTGGTTAATTTAAGAG
>JAZNGH010000044.1:0-21047 GCA_045576335.1 Candidatus Scatosoma sp. | reverse complement strand
AAATTCGGCTCGACCCGTCGCGGTATCGCGCCCGTATACGCGGATAAATATTTTAAAAAAGCTTTCCGTATGGGCGAGCTTTTGAATCCTGAACGCCTGTATAAGCGCGTTGCGGATATTGTGGAATGGAAAAATCTGAGCGTAGTAGGCGGTTATCATGCCGAAGCGATCAAGACGGAGGATATGATTGCATATTTCGAGGAATACGGCAAACAGCTCGCGCCCTTCGTTTGCGACGTCGGCTTGTATTTGACCGAAGCGCACGCACAGGGCAAGAACATCATGTTCGAAGCGCAGCTCGGCGCAATGCGCGATATCGATTTCGGTATCCATCCCTACACCTCGTCGTCGTCCACGATCGCGGCGTACGCGCCTATCGGCGCAGGCGTACCGCAGCTTCAGCTCGACAACTCGATCGGGATTATGAAGGCGTATTCCACCTGCGTAGGGGAAGGCCCTTTCACGGCGGAATATTTCGGCGACAAAGCGAAATTCTTGCGTGATTTGGGCGGCGAGTACGGCGCGGCTACGGGCAGACCGAGAAGGGTTGGACCGTTCGACGTCGTGGCTTCCCGTTACGGTATCCGCTGTCAGGGCGCAAAGGAAATCGCGCTGACGAAAATGGACGTTTTGTCGGGCTACGAGGAAATAGAGGTTTGCGTTGCGTACGAGCTGAACGGCAAGGTTATCCACGAGTTCCCGTTTATCGACGTTTTGGACGATTGCAAGCCCGTGTTTGAAAAGGTAAAGGGCTGGAATTGCGACATTTCCAAGTGCCGCAAGAAAGAGGACTTGCCCAAGGAAGCCCTCGCGTATATCGAATATATCGAGAAAGCTTGTGATTGCAAGATCAAATACGTATCCGTCGGTGCAGAACGCGACGCGTACGTGGAAATGTATTAAGAGGCAAACGAAAACCCGCCGCTCTTTGTGTCAAAGAGCGGCGGGTTATGCGTAATTTGCATATCCGCTATAAGAAAAATTAAAAAGATCCCCTTGATTTTTTGCGGTTGAGCACTTGAAAATCGTCGGTGTATGTGCTATAATTAGAACAGCAGACGAAAATTAGGAGAAAAATATGAGTATTCGTGTTGGTATTTACGGTTACGGAAATCTCGGTCGCGGGGTGGAGCAAGCGATTGCACAAAATCCCGATATGACCGCGGTCGGCGTGTTCACCCGCCGTGACCCCCAGACCTTGAAAACGGTGACGGGCTTGCCCGTGTATTCGTCCGACGACGCGCTGAATAAGAAAGGCGAGATAGACGTGATGATTCTTTGCGGCGGCAGCTCTACCGATTTGCCTATGCAAACGCCCGCGCTTGCCAAGCATTTCAATCTCGTGGACAGCTTCGACACGCACGCGAAAATCCCCCAGCACCTGCAAAAGGTGGACGAAGCCGCAAAAGAGGCGGGTACGCTTGCCGTGATTTCGGCGGGCTGGGACCCTGGTATGTTCTCGCTTGCCCGCGCGTACGCTTCCGCAATCTTGCCCGAAGGACAAGATTATACCTTTTGGGGTAAGGGCGTAAGCCAAGGACATTCGGATGCGATTCGCCGTATCGAGGGCGTAGTGGACGCAAAGCAGTATACCATACCCGTCGAAAGCGCGTTGCAGGCGGTGAGGAACGGGGAAAATCCCACGCTCACCACCCGTGAAAAGCACGAAAGAGAATGCTTCGTCGTAGCGGCGGAGGGCGCGGATAAGGCGCGCATTGAACGCGAGATCAAAACGATGCCCAACTATTTTGAAGAATATAATACCACGGTGCATTTCATTTCCCAAGAGGAATTGAACGAAAAACACGCGGGCTTGCCGCACGGCGGGGTGGTCGTGCGTAGCGGCGTGACAGGCAAGGGCAATAAACACGTGATTGAATATTCCTTGAAACTCCAATCCAACGCCGAGTTTACGGCATCCGTGCTCGTGGCTTGCGCGAGGGCAGTATACCGTTTGCGCGCGGAGGGGGCTTGCGGTTGCAAGACTTTGCTGGATATCCCGCCCGTGTATTTATCGGCGGAAAGTCGGGAAAAGCTCATAGCTAAATTGTTATAAATGAAAGGAGCAGGTACGCGTTGAACGCGTACCTGCTTTACTTATTTTTTCAAATTTAGAGCCTTAATCATTTGTCCGACGTATTGCACGGGGACAAGCTCGATTTGGTCGGCGTACTTTTGACAGGTCTTGATATTTTTTGCGGGTAAAATCACCCGTTTGAAGCCCGTTTTTATACATTCGTTAACTCGTTTTTCGGCGTAGTTCACGGGACGGATTTCTCCCGTTAAGCCCACTTCTCCAAAGACAGTTGTGAACCTATCTATCGGCACGTCGTTCGCCGCACTTGCGAGCGCGGCACATATCGCAAGGTCAACGGACGGCTCGCCCAGCTTTATCCCACCCATAGCGTTGATATACACGTCCGAGGAGAAAAAGGGGATTCCGCACCGCTTTTCCAGCACCGCAATCAATACGACGAGCTTGTTATAATCCACACCAAGGCTCATTCTACGCGGCATACCGAACGCCGTTTTGGAAATGAGCGTTTGAATTTCTACGTTCATACAGCGGTTTCCGCTTTCGGAGGGCGTGACCGCCGAGCCTGCTGCAACGCCGCGAGTTTCAGATAAAAACAGCTCCGAATAATCGCGCACGCTTTTAATGCCTTGGTCGGTCATCTCGAACACGCCTACCTCCTGCGCTGACCCGAAACGGTTTTTGACGGCGCGGAGAAGCCTATAATTGTCCTCCTGCTGTCCCTCGAAATACAGCACCGTATCCATAATGTGCTCCAACACTTTCGGCCCTGCCAAAGCACCCTCTTTGGTGACGTGACCGATAATGAAAAAGGTGATATTTCTCGACTTGGCAATCCGCATCAGCTTTGCGGCGCACTCACGGACTTGTCCCACGCTGCCCGCGGCAGAGGAGAGTGCTTCGGTATAAATCGCCTGCACGGAGTCCACGATCACCGTTTCGTGATCCTCAATCGCCGTTTCGATATCCTCCAAGCAAGTTTCGTTGAGAAGATACAAATTTTCCGAATTGAGCCCCAACCGTTCGCAACGCATTTTTACTTGTGAACAGCTTTCCTCCGCGGAAACGTAGAGGACTTTTTTCGTTTGCGCCAAATGCGCGGCGACTTGCGTCAACAGCGTGGATTTCCCGATACCAGGGTCGCCGCCGAGCAGCACGAGCGAGCCGCGTACGATACCGCCGCCGAGCACCGTGTCAAATTCGGATATCCCGCTTTTTACGCGGTCGAACTTCTCGTAGCCGACCTTGGAAAGCGGGATTGCGCGCGTTTTCATTTGCGCTACGCCTACGCGCGCTTGCGGCGCGCTGTCCGCGGCGCGTACCAGCTCCTCCTGCATCGTATTGAAATTCCCGCAATCGGGGCATTTGCCCAGCCACTTGGGCGCGGCGTAGCCGCATACCGAGCATACGAATTGACTCGTCGGGGCTTTGCTTTTCGTTGCCATAAAATTCTCCTTATAATTCGCGTAAAAGGGCGTAGGCGTTTACCGTGATACCCTTGCCCTCGCCGATATAGCCCAAGCCCTCGTTCGTGCCCGCGGAAATACCGATTGCCGTGGGGTCAAGCCCCAAAACGCTCGCAAGGGCGTTTTTCATATCGTCGATATATCCCGCAAGACGGGGGCGTTCCGCCTGCACGGCAACGGAAAGATTTTTAACGGCAAAGCCGTTGTCTTTGAGCATATTCACGACGCTCGTAAGCATTTGCATAGAGCTTGCGTCCTTCCATTTATCGTCCTTGTCGGGGAAATAGAACCCGATATCCCGAAGCCCTGCCGCGGAGAGGAGTGCGTCCATAACGGCGTGGCAAAGCACGTCGCCGTCGCTGTGCGCGATAAGTCCGCTCTCCGAGGGGATTTTTACGCCCGCAAGCACGATAAAGGGCTGGTTTTTCCCAAACGCGTGCGTGTCTACTCCAAAGCCGCAACGGGCGATAGCCGCGCGAAAATCTTCCGCGTAGGTCAATTTAATATTATCGCGCGCGCCCGCGCAAAGACGGGGCGAGCCGCAATAGCGCGCAAACACCGAAGAATCGTCCGTAAAAAGCTCGTCCGTTTGCATTGCGCGTTCGTACGCGAACAGGATATTCTCGCGGAAAAAGCCTTGCGGGGTCTGTATTTGACAGAGGGTGTCGCGCGGGGGCACGGTCTTGATTTTGCCTTGCTCGCAAATTGCAACCGTGTCCGAGCAAGGAATAGCGCAAACGCCGCTGCCTTGCGATTTCACGCTCTGTATACAGCCCTCGATAACCGCGCGGGTGACGAACGGTCTTGCACCGTCGTGGATAAGCACGATATCCGCTTTCGCGGCTTTGAGCGCGTTGTACACCGATTGCGAACGGGTGTCGCCGCCGAGGACGACGCTCGTGCGGGAGAACGCCTTGCCAAGCGCGGAAATTTCCCCGTAGTCTGCTTGACTGCTCGTTACGATGATTTCGTCTATTGCGGGGAAATCGAACGCGGAAAGCGTCTTTTCAAGCGGGGTTACGCCGTTGACGGGGACGAGAACTTTGTTTTTTTCAAAGCCCGCGCGTGCGCCTTTTCCCGCGGCGCAAACGATGGCACAGACGGTATATTTCATAAAATCACCTCGTAAAGGGAAGCGGCTTCTTCCTTTTTTACCGTTTCCTTGATTTGTAAAATACGGAACTTCAAGCTTCCCGCGGCGTACAAAATTTCCACCTCGTCAAGCGGCTTGACGGCGGTGGAGGGCTTGGCGGGCTTGCCGTTTATCAGCACCTTTTCTTCCGTGCAGGCTTCCTGCGCGACGGTGCGCCGCTTTAAGATACGGGAAACCTTCAAAAACTTGTCGATACGCATAAAAAAACACCTTTTTTTAGAAATTTTTTCAAATCGCTTTCAAAATTGCTTGACTTCTTTTTTTTGGAGGGATATAATTAGATAATGTATCATTATGCTTATTATGGCGTAATGCCGCTCGGCGTAAAAAATCCCCGAAAGAAAAAAAGGCGGAATTGCTTGAAAATAAAGGCAATGCGCGATTTTTTACAAAGTCTTGCTATCCTTATTATAGCGTAATTGGCGGCAAAAGTAAAGCGTAACGAACAAAATTTTAGAAAAATTCGATTTTTATCGATGAAAAGATATACTCGGTAGATCGCTGAAAAAAATAAAGGAGCAACTTTAACTGATGGATTTACCTATCTCAAAGTACGGAAAGACCGAAAGAAGAAAATTCGGTTCAATCAACGAGGTAATCGACATTCCCGACCTTGTTGAAATCCAGAAAGACAGCTACAATACCTTTATCGAAGAGGGTATTGGCGAGGTGTTTGAGGATTTCTCCCCGATTACCGACTACTCCGACCATTTTGAGCTCTATTTCTTGGAGCACAGATTTGGCGACAAACCCAAGTATGACGAAAAAGAATGTCGTACGCGCGACGCTACGTACGCGCTGCCTTTGCGCGTAAAGGTACGCCTCGTCAACAAGGTGAAAAACGAGGTCGTTGACCAAGAAGTGTTTATGGGCGATTTGCCGCTCATGACGGAAAACGGCGCGTTCATCATCAACGGCGCGGAGCGTGTTATCGTTTCCCAGCTCGTCCGTTCCCCCGGCGTATACAACGCGTCGAGCAAGGACAAGACGGGTAAGGAAATGTTCGCGACGACCGTTATGCCCAACCGCGGCGCGTGGTTGGAGCTGGAACAGGACGCACAGGACGCGCTTTACGTGCGCGTAGACAGAAAGAAGAAGCTTTGCATTACGGTATTGCTCCGTGCGCTGGGCTTCGGGTCTAACCGTGCGATAGAGGACTTGTTCCCCGGCGATAAAATTATTGCGGCTACGCTTGCAAAGGACACCGCAAAGAGCGAATCGGACGGCTTGTACGAGCTGTACCGTCGTTTGCGTCCCGGCGAAGCGCCTACGGAGGATTCCGTAAGGGCGCACCTTTTCAATCTGTTCTTCGATCCCCGTCGCTACGATATCGCGAAGGTGGGCAGATATAAATACAACAAGAAGCTTTGCCTTTCCTACCGTTTGGAGGGCTGCCGCGTAGCGGATACCGTCGTGAACCCCGAAACGGGCGAAATTATCGCCAACGAAGGGGAAAGAATTTCCGAAAAGCAAGCCAAGGATATCCAAAATTGCGGTATCAACGAAATTTTCGTCCTCGTGGACGACCCCGAGGACGGCGAAATCCGTCACAAAATCATTGCCAACGGTACGGTGGATTTTTCGGAGGTTTCCGATATTCCCGTACAGGCAAGAGCAAGGGATTTCGGCTTGCTTCCTACCATTCATTATCCCAGCTATAAATTCTCCAAAATGCTCGCCGAGGAATGTGCTTCGTTGAGCGTAGAAGAGGTTGCGGAAAAATATATGGACGATATCAACGAGCTCTACAAGACCATTGAAAAGGCAGAAGAGCCCGACGAGAAGCCCGAGGAAAAGAAGAACAGAGAAAAGAGACGTGACAACCGTCGTAAGTTCGTCGCGGCTTGTAAGCTGTTCCACGAAATCCTTTCCTCCGAGCATCCCGTTCCTACCAAGGAGCAAAAGAAGGAGCTTCGTCCCCTTATCGACAAGCTTTGCCATAAGCACGTCACCGTGGACGATATCGTAGCTTCCATCTCCACCAACTTGGATTTGAAATATGGTATCGGTACGATTGACAATATCGACCACCTCGGCAACCGTCGTGTGCGCTCGGTGGGCGAATTGTTGCAAAACCAACTCCGCGTAGGTATCGCGAGATTGGAAAGATTGATCAAAGAGAGAATGGCGACGCAAGACCCTATGGAAATCACGCCGTCCGCACTCATCAATATCCGTCCCGTATCGGCGGTCATTCGCGAATTCTTCGGTTCTTCCCAGCTTTCGCAATTTATGGATCAAACCAACCCCATTGCAGAACTTACGCACAAGCGTAAGCTTTCCGCGCTCGGTCCTGGCGGTTTGAACAGAGATAGAGCTACCTTCGAAGTGCGTGACATTCACCATACCCATTACGGCCGTATGTGTCCTATCGAAACGCCCGAAGGTCAAAACATCGGTCTTATCACGTCGCTTGCTACCTTTGCAAAGGTAAACGAATACGGCTTCATTATGAGCCCGTACCGCAGAGTGGACAAGGACACGGGTATCGTTACGACGCACGTGGACTATCTCACCGCGGATGAAGAAGATAAATATATCGTCGCACAGGCGAACGAGCCGTTGGATGAAGAGGGTAAGTTCGTCAACGAACGCGTAGGCTGCCGTCATCAAAACGATATTACGGAAATGCCCCGCGAAAAGATGGACTATATGGACGTATCGCCCAAGCAGCTCGTTTCGGTTGCTGCCGCGCTTATTCCTTTCCTTGAAAACGACGATACCAACCGTGCGTTGATGGGCTCGAACATGCAACGTCAGGCAGTTCCTCTTTTGAAAACGGAATCGGCAATCGTTGCGACGGGTATCGAGGGCGATATCGCGAAATATTCGGGCGTTATCGTCACCGCGAAAGAAGCGGGCGTCGTCGTATCTTGTGCGTCTAATATGATAAAAATCAAAGAGGACGACGGTACGGTTCGCGAATATCCTTTGAAGAAATTTGAACGCTCCAACGCGGGTACTTGCTTAAATCAGCGTCCTATCGTTGCCACGGGCGACAGAGTATTCAAGGGCGAGATTATCGCCGACGGTCCTTCGACCAACAACGGCGAGCTTGCGCTCGGTAAAAACATTCTTATCGGTTATATGGAATGGGAGGGCTACAACTACGAGGACGCTATCCTGCTTTCGGAAAAACTCGTGCAGGACGACGTGTTCACCTCCATTCATATCGAGGAATACGAAACGGAAGCGAGAGATACCAAGCTCGGACCCGAAGAAATCACGCGTGATATCCCCAACGTGGGCGACGACGCGCTCAAGGATTTGGACGAGGACGGTATTATCCGTATCGGTGCGGAAATCGGCAGCGGCGATATCCTCGTAGGTAAGGTATCCCCCAAGGGCGAAGCGGAGCTTACGCCCGAAGAAAGATTGCTCCGCGCAATTTTCGGTGAAAAATCCAGAGAAGTCCGCGACACTTCCCTTAAAGTGCCTCACGGCGAGGGCGGCGTCGTAGTAGACGTAAAAGTATTTACGAGAGAGAACAAGGACGAATTAGAGCCGGGCGTGAACAAGCTCGTGCGCGTATATATCGCGCAGAAGCGTAAAATTCAGGTCGGTGATAAGATGGCGGGTCGTCACGGTAACAAGGGCGTTATCTCCCGCGTGCTTTCGCAAGCGGATATGCCGTTCCTTGCAGACGGTACGCCTTTGCAGATCTTGCTCAACCCCCTCGGCGTTCCCTCGCGTATGAATATCGGTCAGGTTTTAGAGGTACACCTCGGCTACGTATGTAAGCAGCTTGGCTGGAAGATTGCAACGCCCGTATTCGACGGTGCGACGGAGAAAGACCTCGAAGTTATGTTCCGTGAGAATAACTTGCTCAACCCCGACGGCAACGTTGACGGTAAGTTCCAGGTATTCGACGGCAGAACAGGCGAGTCTTTTGAAAACCGCGTTACGATCGGCGTTCAGTATATGATTAAGCTGATCCACCTCGTTGACGATAAAATCCACGCGCGTGCAATCGGTCCTTATTCGCTCGTTACGCAACAGCCTCTCGGCGGTAAAGCCCAGTTCGGCGGTCAGCGTTTCGGTGAAATGGAAGTTTGGGCGTTGGAAGCGTACGGCGCGGCGCATATCTTGCAAGAAATTCTCACCGTGAAATCGGACGACGTCGTAGGACGTGTAAAGACCTACGAATCCATCGTTCGCGGCGAGAACATTTCCGAACCGGGTATTCCCGAAGCGTTCAAGGTATTGCTCAAAGAATTGCAAAGCTTGGCTTTGGACGTTAAGGTGCTCACGGAGTCGGGCGACGAGCTTATCATTCGCGAATTTGAGGACGAAGAAGAAATGGCGGACAACGAAGCGAGCCGTAAGGATAGCCTTAAAGAGGAAGAACTCGAAGAAATCGACTTCAACGTGGATGACGAGGACGAGGACGACGAGGACGAAGACTTCAACGTTTCCATCTTCGAAGAGGACGGCGACGACGAGGACGGCTTCGATAGCACGGCTTCCAAGGACGACGAGGATTTCGAAGACGATTTGGACGACGACGATTTTGGCTTCGGCAAGCTTTTTGACGACGAGGACGAGGAGTAAGGAGAATATAATATGTACGAATTAAACGATTTCAATTCTATTCAAATCAGCATCGCTTCTCCCGAGAAAATCAGAGAATGGTCGTACGGCGAGGTAACCAAGCCCGAAACCATTAACTACCGTACCCAAAAGCCCGAAAAAGACGGTCTTTTCTGTGAAAAGATTTTTGGGCCTATGAAGGATTGGGAGTGCCATTGCGGTAAATATAAAAGAGTAAAATATAAAGGTCACGTTTGCGAAAAGTGCGGCGTTGAAATTACGCGTTCGAAGGTGCGCCGTGAAAGAATGGGGCATATCGAGCTTGCCGCACCCGTTTCGCATATCTGGTATTTCAAAGGCGTACCCTCCAAAATCGGTTTGCTTTTGAATATGAGCCCCAAACAGCTTGAACAGGTCATCTATTTCGCTTCCTACGTCGTACTCAACGCGGGTAGCGTAGAGGAGCTGGAATATAAGCAGGTCATCACCGACAAGCAGCTTCGCGAAATCGAAGAAAGATACGGCGATTCGTCCGTAACGGGCTTGAAGGTCGGCATGGGTGCAGAGTCCATTCGCGAGCTTTTGATGGCGGTAGACCTTGACAAGGAAAGCGAAATTTGCAAAAAGGCTCTCGAAGAGGGTCAAAACAGCGCGAAAGGCCCTGGACAAAAGGCAATCAAGGCGATTAAGCGTTTGGAAGTTATCGAATCGTTCAGAAAGAGCGGCAACCGCCCCGAATGGATGATTTTGACGGTGCTTCCCGTGATCCCGCCCGATATCCGTCCTATGGTACAGCTTGACGGCGGCAGATTTGCTACCTCCGACTTGAACGACTTGTACCGCCGCGTTATCAACAGAAACAACCGCTTGAAGAAGATGATGGAAATCGGCGCGCCCGATATGATCATCAAAAACGAAAAGCGTATGTTGCAGGAAGCGGTGGACGCGTTGATCGACAACGGCAGAAGAGGCAAGGCACTTTCGGGTCCTTCCAACCGTGATTTGAAATCGCTCTCCGCAATGCTTCGCGGTAAACAGGGTCGTTTCCGTCAGAACCTGCTCGGTAAGCGTGTAGACTATTCGGGTCGTTCGGTTATCGTCGTCGGTCCTGAACTGAAAATTTATCAATGCGGTCTGCCCAAGGAAATGGCAATCGAGCTTTTCAAGCCGTTCATTATGAAACGCCTTGTGGAAAGCGGTCAATGCCACAACATCAAAACCGCAAAGCGCGCCGTAGAAAAGGCGACCAAGGATATGGTCTGGAACGTTTTAGAGGACGTTATCAAGGACCACCCCGTGCTTTTGAACCGTGCGCCTACGCTGCACCGTCTGTCCATTCAGGCGTTCGAGCCCGTGTTGATAGAGGGTCGTGCGATTAAAATTTCGCCCCTTGTCTGCGGACCGTTCAACGCCGACTTCGACGGCGACCAGATGGCAGTTCACCTTCCTTTGAGCGTGGAAGCGCAAGCGGAAGCAAGATTTTTGATGCTTTCGGCAAACAACATTTTGAAGCTTGCCGACGGTAAATCGGTAATGTCGCCTACGCAAGATATGATTATCGGTGCGTACTGGTTGACGATCAAACGCCGCGAAGAGGGCAAAAAGTACGACGAGCAAGGCCGTCCCGACGAAAACGGCGAGGTGTACGAAGCACCCGTGTATTCGTCCGAGAACGAAGCAATCCTTGCTTATCAGAACAAGCTCGCGCACGAGCAGGATGAAATGTATTTGAAGCGCGTGGTAGAGCTTCCCGAAGGCAAGTTCGACCATTTGCCTTTGCCTTACAGATGCCCCGTAGACAACAAGGACGGCGAAGTGCCCGTGAAAAACGCGGAAGTGCGTCGCAACGAAAAGACGGGTAAGCTGGAAGTTTCGGGTATCATCAAGACGACCATTGGACGTTTGCTGTACAACGAAGATTTGCCCCAAGATTTGGGCTTTGTAAAACGCGATACGCCCGAAGCGTATCTCCGCTTGGAGCTTGACGCCGAATTTATCGGCAAGGCAAGAGCAATCGGCAAGAAGCACCTTTCCAAGATCGTCGAGGCGTCGTTTAGAACGGGTAAAGCTCCCAAGGCTTCCTACGTTTTGGACGCGCTCAAAGAAAGAGGTTATAAATATTCGACGCTTGCGGCGTTGACGACCTCCGTATTCGATATGAAAATTCCCGCTGAAAAGGAAGAGATTATCGATAGTGCGGAAAAGGAAGTTTCCAAGATTGCAAAGAAATACGCGCGCGGTCTTTTGAACGAAGAAGAACGCTACAACGCGGTTATCGCGCAATGGGATTCGGCGACGGACAGAGTGGCTTCGCTCTTGAAAAAGCAGGGTGAAGAGGATAAATTCAATCCTATCTGGATGATGGCTGACTCGGGCGCGCGTGGTTCGATCGACCAAATCAAGCAGCTTGCAGGTATGCGTGGTCTAATGGTTAACCCGCAAGGTAAAAAGATAGAAGTTCCCGTTAAATCGTGTTTCAGAAACGGCTTGTCCGTTCTCGAATACTTCATTTCCTCGCACGGCGGTCGTAAAGGTTTGACCGATACGGCGTTGAAAACGGCTGACTCGGGTTACTTGACCCGTCGTTTGGTTGACGTTTCGCACGAAATTATCGTTCGCGAGGACGATTGCTGTGCGGGCAGAAAGCCGCAAGGCATGAAGGTTCGCGCTATCTACGACACCGTAGGTAAGGAAATCGAGGGACTTCATTCGAGAATTTTGGGTAGATTTGCGGCAGAGGACGTCGTACATCCCGAAACGGGCGAAATCCTCGTCGGCATGAACCAGTTTATCGACGCAAAGGAAGCGGACGCGATTTGTGACGCGGGCATTGAAGAGGTTTCTATTCGTAGCATCTTCGGCTGCTCGTCGAGATTCGGCGTTTGCGCGAAGTGCTACGGTAAGAATATGGCTACGACGCTTCCCGTACAGGTGGGCGAAGCGGTCGGTACGATTGCGGCGCAATCTATCGGTGAGCCCGGTACCCAGCTTACCATGCGTACGTTCCACACGGGTGGTATCGCGGCAACGGGCGACATCACGCAAGGTCTTCCCCGTGTCGAAGAACTTTTCGAAGTCAGAAAGCCCAAGGGCTGTGCGACGATTTGCGAGGTTGACGGCGTAGTTTCCATCGACGATTCCGACGGCTCGAAGCATATCAAGATTTGCGACGAGGCAACGGGCGAAGTGAAGAAAGAATACACGCTGCCTTTCAACGCGGAAATCAAAGTCAAAGAGGGCGAAAAGGTCGTTCCCGGCGTATTGCTCAACGCGGGTAGCGTATACCCGCAAGATATTCTTCGCGTACAAGGCGTCAAGGGCGTGCAGGACTATATCCTTGAACAGGTACAGTCCGTTTACCGCTCGCAGGGCGTTGAAATCAACGATAAACACGTTGAAATTATCGTCCGTCAGATGCTCAAAAAGGTACGCGTAGAAAACGCGGGCGACACCAACCTGCTCCCTGGCGAGCTGGTCGATATGGTCACCTTCCAAGACGAAAGCGCGAAAGCCATGGCAAACGGCGGCAGACCCGCGCTTGCAAAGCGCGTGCTGCTCGGTATCACCAAGGCTGCGCTTGCAACCGATTCCTTCCTTTCGGCTGCTTCCTTCCAAGAGACCTCGCGCGTACTCACCGAGGCGGCTATCCGCACCAAGCGCGACTATCTCGTGGGCTTGAAAGAAAACGTTATTATCGGTAAGCTCATTCCCGCGGGTACGGGTACAAAGACGTATAAGAGCGTGACCCCGCAATATATCGGCGCGTATAAAGCGACGGAAACGGCGGCGGAAGCGTCTACGGACGAAGCTTCTCAATCTAACGAAGCTCCCGCAACCGAAACGACGGCTTAAACAACGAAAGCTCCCCGTGATTTTCACGGGGAGAATTTGTTTCGTATCAAAAACGGGTAGGGCAGGTATGCGTATACCTTGGTATAAGGAGTGATTGTAATGCAAAAAACGACCCCCAAAATTTGGATAAAACTCAAAGCGTTTTTCGCGTCGGAATACGCGCTTTTGGCTATGCTCGTTACGGCGGTCGCTATCCTTATGCGTATTTTCACTTTCGATATTCAGTCGGGCGATTACAGAGCGTTTTTAACGCATTGGTTCGACGCGTTAAAGGAAGGGGGCGGCTTTCAGGCAATCGGCATGAGCTTGGGCGATTATACGCCCGCGTATTTGTATATTCTGGCGTTTCTTACCTATTTCCCCGTACCCTCGCTCTATTCGATTAAGGCGGTTTCCTGCCTCTTTGATATCGTGCTTGCGGTTTTCGTGGGGCTTTGCGTTAAGGAATACACGCAAAACAAAACGGCGGCAACCTTTTCGTTTTCCGTGACTTTGCTTTTGCCGACCGTGTTTTTCAACAGCGGCGTATGGGCGCAATGCGACAGCATCTATACCGCCTTTTGCGTGGCTTGCGTGTATTTTTTACTCAAAGACAAAAAAATCACGGCGGTCGTACTGTACGGCGTAGCGTTTTCTTTCAAGTTGCAGGCGATTTTTCTCGCACCGCTTTTGGTGGTGCTTTGGTTTAAGCGCAAAATCCCGCTGTACTCGCCCCTTTTGATCGTGGGCGTATATCTCGTTTTTTGTCTGCCTGCGTGGATAGCGGGACGGGATTTTTGGGAACTGCTCACCGTTTATTTCAATCAAGCGGCGCAATACGCGTCGCTCACCCTCAACGCACCCACGCTTGCGGCGTTGTTTGGGCGCGTGCCCGACGATTGGAGCTTACCCATCTCGCGCGCAATCGTGTTTATGACTATGTGCGTGACCGTGCTCGCCATGTACCTTTGCGCGCGCAAAGTGGAATGGAAAAAGCAATGCTTCGTGGATTTTGCGTTGCTGTTTACGCTCGCCATACCCTTTTTACTGACGCACATGCACGAGCGTTATTTTTACCTTGCGGATATTTTTGCAATCGTGTACGCCTTTACGCGCCCCAAGCGCGTATATACGGCTCTGCTCACCCAGTTTTGTTCTTTTTACGTGATATGCGAGTACTTGTTTACGCTCGATTATTTGTCGCTGGGCGTGGTTGCAATCGTGCAGGCGGTCAACGTGATTTTGCTTTGCAAGGATTTATGGAAAGCCCATAAAAGACCGTTGGTTAAATACCTGCCCCCTTTGTTTGGGCAAACGGGAGGGGCAGCGTGAGCGAACGTAAGCAAACGAAAAAACAGCTTTTTTGGGAAATCGTCCGCTTTTTGGCGGTCGGGGGCACGGCGACGCTTGTCGATTATATCGTGTTTTGGATATTCGACGCGTGGCTTTTTCCGCTTTTTATGCCGATAAACGAGCCCGCTTGGGCGACCGTTGCGCTCGCGCTTTCCACCGCGCTTGGTTTTTGCGTGGGGTTGCTTGTAAACTGGGTTTTGTCCGTGCGTTTCGTCTTTCGCGAGGTGCAGGACGAAAAGAGGGTGCGCTCTAAAAAATCGTTTGCGCTGTTCGCGCTGATAGGCGTAATCGGCTTGGCAATCACGGAGCTTGGCATTTTGCTGTTGGTCGCGCTCTTTCCCGAAATTTCCTTTTTGGGCAGCACCGCGTTCTTGGGAACGGCTTGGGAAAAATGGTTGGCGAAAGCGATTATGACGGCGACGGTGTTGGTGTGGAACTATTTGGGCAGAAAGCTGTTTATTTTTCGATAAAAGCGAGGAAATTTTCGCTTTTTTGGTTTATAATAAATATAGCGGTTTATATATAAATATATAATGCGGAAAATTTCGGAAAAATTTTCCGCCTTCTCACGAATAAAAATACTTGCAAAGACTTGACAAGCAAAGCGTGGCGTGTTATAATATATATCGTGAGAACGGACAGGGGCGTCGCGCGGTGGTTGCGTGTGCCCTTTTTATACATAGGAGGTAGAAAAATGATAGGTCGTATTCATTCTTTCGAGTCCTTTGGCACGGTGGACGGGCCCGGCATCCGTTTCGTCGTGTTTTTGCAGGGTTGTCCGTTGCGCTGTCAATATTGCCACAACCCCGACACTTGGGGGGCGGGCGGCACGGAATACACCGTCGAAGCCGTTTTGGAGCGTGCGCTGAAATATAAAAATTATTTCGGCGACAAGGGCGGCGTTACGGTGACGGGCGGCGAACCGCTCTTGCAGATCGATTTCGTGATCGAGCTGTTCAAACGCCTTAAAGAAAAGGGCATTCACACTTGCGTTGACACCTCGGGCGTGACCTTTGACGCCGACAACGAAAAAAGCGTGCAAAAGCACGAGGAACTTCTCGCCTTTGCCGATTTGTTTTTGCTTGATATCAAGCATATCGACGACGAGGCTTGTAAAAAACTGACGGGGCAATCGAATAAAAAGACCTTGGCTTTTGCGAGATTTTTGAGCGATCACGGCAAAAAAATGTGGATAAGACAGGTGCTCGTGCCCAACCTCACGGACGACGACGAAAGCCTTGCGCGGACGCGCGCGTTTATTGATACCTTAAAAACGGTGGAAAAGGTGGAGGTTTTGCCCTACCACACTATGGGGATTGTGAAATACGAGAAACTGGGGCTTGATTATCCGCTCAAAGACGTAGCTTCGCCCTCCAAAGAACGGGTGATGAACGCAAAACGTATTTTATACGGAGAGAAATAATGGACGCAAGTATTAAAGAAAAATTAAAGGGACTTTGCTGTGTGGAAATCAGCGGGGAGAGCTGTGCAAACTGCTTGACCTTGATGCCCATTTTGCAAAGGCTCGTTGGGTCGCGGGAGGATATAAAGCTCGTGCATATCGAGGCAGATTATTCCACGACCGCGCTGATGGAGGAGTGGGACGTTACCCGCGTGCCTACCATTCTGTTGACGGACGAGGGCGAGATATTCGCGCGTTGCTCTGGGTTTCAGCCCGAAGAAATTTTGGAGATTTGGCTGGACGCAAAAATAGAGGAGCACAAAAATTAGAAAATAATCCGCTTGGCGGTTTATTGCAGATAAGGAAAAAATAATATTTAGGAGTAGTGACAATGATGCAATACAAAGGTTGGGAAGGTTTTATTCCCGGTAAATGGTGCAGCGACGAAGTAGACGTGCGTGATTTCATTCAGCGCAACTACACGCCGTACGAAGGCGACGCAAGCTTCCTTGCGCCTGCAACGGAAGCGACGAAAAAGCTCTGGGCTATCGTTTGCGACCTGTCTAAAAAAGAACGCGACGCGGGCGGCGTATTGAACGCGGATACGAAAATCGTTTCCTCGCTCACCTCGCACGGTGCGGGATATTTGGATAAGGACCTCGAAAAAATCGTAGGTTTGCAGACGGACGAGCCTTTCAAGCGTGCTTTGCAGCCGTTCGGCGGTATCCGTATGTCCGAGGGTGCGCTCGAAATGTACGGTTATCAAATCGACCCGCAGGTCAAGGAAATCTTTACGAAATACAGAAAAACGCACAACGAAGGCGTGTTCGACGCGTATACGCCTGAAATGAGAGCGGCTCGTTCCGCACATATCTTGACGGGTCTTCCCGACGCTTACGGCCGCGGCAGAATTATCGGCGACTACCGTAGAGTTGCGCTGTACGGCGTAGATTACCTCATTCAAAAGAAAGAAGAGGACAAGCTGGCTATCAATGGCGATATGACCCCCGATAAGGTTAGAAACCGCGAAGAATTGGCAGATCAAATCAAAGCCCTCAAAGCCCTTAAAGAGTTGGCGGCAATTTACGGCTGTGATGTTTCCAAGCCCGCAGAAACGGCGAAAGAAGCTGTACAGGCTCTGTACTTTGGCTACCTTGCGGCAGTTAAAGATCAAAACGGCGCGGCAATGTCTATCGGTAGAAACACGACCTTCCTTGATATCTATATCCAAAGAGATCTTGACAAGGGTATTATCACGGAAGAAGAAGCGCAGGAATATATCGACCATTTCGTTATGAAGCTTCGTATCGTGAAATTCATGAGAACGAAAGAATACAACGAGCTTTTCTCGGGCGACCCCACGTGGGTAACCGAATCGATCGGCGGTATGGGTGTAGACGGAAGATCGCTCGTTACCAAGACGGCGTTCCGTATTTTGCACACGCTTGACAACCTCGGCCCTGCTCCTGAACCCAACCTCACCGTGTTGTGGTCGAAGAGATTGCCTGCAGGCTTCAAGAAGTATTGCGCGGACATCTCCATTCGTACCTCTTCCATTCAGTATGAAAGCGACGATCTTATGCGTCCCGAAATGGGCGACGATTACGCAATCGCTTGCTGCGTAAGCTGTATGAGAGTTGGTAAGGATATGCAGTTCTTCGGCGCGAGAGCAAACCTTGCAAAGTGCTTGCTGTACGCAATCAACGGCGGTAAGGACGAGCTTATGAAGGATAAAAAGACGGGCAAGCCTATGCAGGTTTCCCCCGAATTTACGCCGATTACGAGCAACGACGCGCTTTGCTATGACGAAGTCGTTGCGAAATTCGAAAATATGATGACGTGGCTTGCGGACTTGTACGTGAATACGCTTAACCTCATTCACTATATGCACGATAAGTACAGCTACGAGGCTTTGGAAATGTCCTTGCACGACACCAACGTACGCCGCTTCTTTGCGACGGGTATTGCAGGTCTTTCCTGTGCGGCTGACTCGCTTGCGGCAATCAAGTATGCAAAGGTATATCCCGTTCGTAACGAGGACGGTATCGTAGTAGACTACCGTATCGAGGGCGATTATCCCAAGTACGGCAACAACGACGATCGTGCAGACGAAATCGCGGTATGGATTTTGAAGACCTTTATGAAGAAGGTAAAGAGCCATTACACCTATCGTGACAGCGTTCCTACGACGTCCATTCTTACGATCACCTCCAACGTCGTATACGGTAAAAAGACGGGTAACACGCCCGACGGCAGACGCGCTGGTACGCCGCTTGCTCCCGGTGCGAACCCTATGCACGGCAGAGATTCGAACGGTGCGCTTGCTTCGTTGGAATCGGTTGCAAAATTGCCGTATGAATATTCGAGAGACGGTATTTCCAATACCTTCTCCATCACGCCCGGCTCGCTTGGCAGAGAGGACTAATCAAGTTTATTTCCCGATTTGCGTGAAAAAAGCGCAAATCGGGTAAAATAGAAGAATACAATATATAAAGGAGATAATATTATGTCGAACAGAGTAGATAATTTGGTTCAAATGTTGGATACCTACGTCGCAGACGGCGGTTACCACCTTAACGTAAACGTTTTCAACCGCGAGACGCTTCTGGACGCGCAGGCACATCCTGAAAAGTATCCCCAGCTTACCATTCGCGTATCCGGTTACGCAGTTAATTTCATCAAGCTTACGAAAGAACAGCAGGATGACGTTATTTCGAGAACGATTCACGAATCTATGTAAAAAATCGTTCGTATAACACGAAAAACGCAAAAACCGCCGTCGGTAAAAACGACGGCGGTTTTTCAAAAAAAGGAGTATTATGTCGAGAAAAAGAAAGGTGAAAAAATTTGCCAAAAAATATCCCGTCATAACGTTTATTATCATATTGTTGATTCTTGCAATCGTAGCTTGCTTCGTTTTACATACCGCGGGCGTTGTGTATATTCCCTTTCTGGACGGTATACTCACTCAAACAGAGCAAAGCGACAGCACGTCGTCTGACGGTGAAAAACCCGAAGTGGAGGCGACAGGCGGTACGTTCACCGAGCAAGATATTCAAAATATCGTCGGAAGCGATTTGAGCATTCACTTTTTAGAGGTCGGCAACGCGTTTACGGGCGATTGTACGCTGATAAAAGTAGGCGATACCGAGGTTTTGATTGATGCAGGCTCGCGCAAAAACAGTGCGGCGACGATTAAGAACTATTTGGACGATTATTGCACGGACGGCATTTTGGAATACGTCATTGCCACGCACGCGCACCAAGACCATATCGCGGGTTTCGTGGGTTTGAAAACGGGCGATACGCGCGACGGGATTTTCTATCAATACGAGATTCAAACGCTCATTCAGTTTGCCCGTAGTGACCAAACGAGCGTTTTGTATTCCGAGTATTTGGAAGCGGTGACCTATTTAGAGGGACAGGGTACGGCCGTCTATGATGCCAAGGAGTGCTGGTACGAGGAAGGCGAAGCCAAGAAAAAGTACTATTTGGACGAACAAAACACCGTTTCTATGAATATTCTCTACAATTATTTCTACGAGAATAAAACAACGGGCGGTGGCGGCGAAAACGAGTATTCGGTGTGTATGCTCCTTTCCGAAGAGGCGACGGATACGCATTATCTTTTCACGGGCGATTTAGAGGCAAAGGGCGAGGAGTATCTCGTGCAATATAACCCCGATTTGCCCAAATGCAAACTCTTCAAAGCAGGCCACCACGGCAGTTATACAGCGAGCAGCGACGCGTTGCTGTCTGTGATCGAGCCGGAAATCGTATGCGTTTGCTGTTGTTGCGGAAATATGGAGTATGCCGACGAAAAATACCCCGAAAACGATTTCCCCTCGCAAGCGTTTACCGACCGCGTGGCAAAGTACACCGAGCAGGTGTTCGTAACGTCGATTGTCGCGGAAACGGAAGAGGGGTATACCTCTATGAACGGAAATATCGTAATTTGCTCCAAGGACGGCAGCGTCACGGTGCGCTGTTCAAACAACGCAACACTGTTTAAGGACACCGAATGGTTCAAACAGCACCGCACTTGGAATACACAAGGATAGGACGGAAAATGGAAAGATTTATAAGAACGCAAGCGTTAATCGGCGAGCAAGCCGTTCAAAAATTGAAAAATACCCGCGTTGCCGTGTTCGGCTTGGGCGGGGTTGGCGGCTACGTCGTGGAGGCTTTGGCAAGGAGCGGCGTTGGTGCGTTGGATTTGATTGATAACGATTGTGTGAGCGAAAGCAATATCAATCGTCAAATTTTCGCGCTTTCGTCGACGGTCGGGAAACGGAAAACGGAGGTGGCGGCGGCGCGCGTAAAGGATATCAATCCCGATGCGCGGGTGTGCACGCACGAGGTGTTTTTCTTGCCCGAAACCGCGGATACGATTGATTTTACGGCGTTTGATTACGTGGTGGACGCAATCGATACCGTAAGCGGAAAACTTGCGATTATAGAGAAGTCTTTTGCGGCGGGCGTGCCCGTCATCTCGTCCATGGGTACGGGGAATAAGCTTGACGGGACGAAATTCGAGGTTGCGGATATTGCCAAAACGAGCGTTTGTCCGCTCGCGCGGGTAATGCGTAGAGAGCTAAAAAAACGGGGTATCGAGCACGTCAAGGTCGTGTATTCCAAGGAAGAGCCGAACGCAAAAAAAAGTGCGGAGGAAGGGGGAAAACCCGTTCCCGCAAGTATCGCGTTCGTGCCACCTGTGGCGGGTCTGCTTTTAGCGGGCGAAGTGATCAAGGATTTAATAAAGACCCTGTCCTAACACTCGGTTGATTTTTGGCGGAAAAACGCTGTAAATATGGAGCGCAACGCTCGGTTACAGACCATAGCGGGTATGCGCCCTCGCGTTGCGCTTGTCTTTCTTGCGTTTTTCTCGTCAAACCGTGCAAAACATTAATCAACCGTTTATTGTGATAAAGCCTTAATAAAAGAATAAAAACACCCCGCCGTGGCGATTGCCACGGCGGTTTAATATTCTACTAATCCTAAAAGAAAATCAACGGATACGTCAAAAAAAGAAGAAATATTTTTTAAGGTATCTAAATCTGGTTCACGACTTCCTGCCTCCCAAAAACTTATCGTTTGATTACAAACACCTAGAAAATTTCCTAATTTTCGTTGGGATAGCCCTTTTTCTATTCTTAATTCTTTTAATCTTTTTCCAAATTCATTATGTTTCATAAAATTATTTTAACATTTTATCCTACAAAATGTTGACATTCTACAAAATGTAGGATATAATATAAGTAGTATATGCAAAAAGCA
>JAZNGH010000043.1:0-9044 GCA_045576335.1 Candidatus Scatosoma sp. | reverse complement strand
TTCCATTGCCTGCTTGAACACTTCCATCGGGTCCATATTTAATTTTTCACCCATAATTTTGAATGCATCGTAAACGATCGTTTGCGCCGTACCCTTTTTACCGTCGAGCATAATCTGATTGATAAGCTTGGTTACGACTTTGCTGTTATACATAGGATCGGGCAGAACGTCTCTTTTAGGGACATTACCTCTTCTAGGCATAGTTTTATCCTCCTTTAATAATTTTTTGATAAGGGCATTACCCTTCAGTACAGCTATCGCGCTTCCCTTAAAAATTTGAAAAGTGCGAACCTTCTGCAACGCGCGTTGCATACTGCCTACTTTTATTCGGGGCTTTTCGAGCTATATTCCGATTACAAGTAGGTCTTTTGCGTTTTGGTTTTAGTCTTAAAACGCAACCGACTTTGGGTTTTTGTTAAGCCACCCTAACTTATGCTTTTGCGTAGTCCGTTACTTACTTGGGACGCTTTGCGCCGTATTTGGAACGGGACTGCTTACGCTTTGCAACACCGGCGGTGTCAAGCGCGCCACGAATGATGTGATAACGTACACCGGGCAAGTCCTTAACACGTCCGCCTCTGATCAGCACGGAGCTGTGCTCTTGAAGGTTGTGACCTTCACCGGGAATGTAGACCGTACCTTCCTGCTTGTTCGTAAGACGTACACGTGCGATCTTACGCATAGCGGAGTTAGGCTTCTTGGGAGAAGTCGTGGTTACGGACAAACATACGCCGCGCTTTTGGGGGCAGTTGTCGAGAATAGGGCTCTTGGATTTGTAGGTGAGCTTTTCTCTGCCCTTTTTGATGAGCTGGTTGATAGTAGGCATAAATTTGACCTCCTTGTAAAAATTTTGGAATATATTTCCCTCGAAATTGCCCTTACCGCAATTTCAAAGAAGCGAATTTAAGCGTTGCTTGTCCACCCGAAAAACACCTGTTTCGGCGTGAGGGCATAGTACACCCTATATCGCAACAGCATTATTTTACCACGAAAAAGTCCGTTTGTCAAACGTTTGAACGAACTTTTTTAAGGTTTTAAGCATTTTTTATATATAAAAATAATTAGCATTGGATAAGAATTATAAGTACTTTTGGACAATTTCAAGAGAAGGTATTGCATCAATAGCACCCTTTGCGGTCGTTGTCAACGCCCCCACAACATTTGCAAAGCGCAAGGCTTTTTTGCAAATTAACAAAACCTTGCCCGTCTAATCTCGAAAGCAACGCTCCGTAAAAAGCGTCACCCGCTCCCGTCGTATCTACGGGCTTTACGGAGATAGACGGCACGACGGCAAATTCACCATTATAAAAATATGCACTCCCTGCCCCGCCTAACGTTACCACTACGAGCTGATTTTTCTTGGCGATTTCGCGTAATTTTTCTATCAATGTGGGCGCGGAAGAAAACAATGCGATTTCGTTTTCGGATAGTTTCATTATATCCGCTTTATCCATATATGTTTTATAAACGGCAACCGCTTCCGTTTCGCTTGAAAAAACGTCGTCGCGATAATTCACATCAAAGCTGAACAATTTCTCCCTTTTATGGGTTTCACGCACAAGCTTATCAGCATAAACCCTACCTTCTTTTTCGCTAATAATTAAAGAACCGAGATGTACAATAGTCGACTGCTCTATAAAAGGTATTATACTCTCTATCCGTAAATGATAATCTGCCGTCCCTTTCCGATAAAAGGAAAACGAACGCTCGCCAGCGTCATCCAAATCCACAAAGGCAATCGTAGTATTATGTTCTAAATCCAATTCAATAAGCGTTGTTTCCAAACGTTTACTCTCGGCAAATCCCCGTAGAAAAATGCCATTGTATCCATTCCCACTCTACCGTAAAAACCGCTATCTCCACCGCATTTCTTAACGGCACAAGCAACGTTAAACGGCGCACCGCCCGCATAGCGGGCATACGCCGTCGTTTCTCCGTTTTTACTTGCAATCATATCCACCAAAATTTCACCAGTAGAAAAAACCATTCTTTGCTCCTATCGTATCCCTTTTACAGATTTTCAAGCTGTGCGACGCACTTGGCTTTCATGTCTTGATACTTCTTGACTTTTTCCCGTTCCGCGTCTACGAGCTTTTGCGGGGCTTTGCTCACGAAGCTTTCGTTTTTGAGCTTACCCTCCGCTCTTGCGATTTCGCCGTCGATACGCTCGATTTCCGCGGACAATCTCGCTTTTTCCTTTTCGATATCCACGAGCTCGCCCAAGGGAACGTATATCTGTGCCATTTCCGTCACCGCGGAAACCGTTTTTCCCTCTACTGCCGCAACGCTTTCCACGAGCGTAAGCACGCTTGCGCCCGAAAGCTTCATAATACAATCCTTGTTCAGCTGCACGAGGCGTTTATTTTCCGTAACGACGAACAATTCCACCTTTTTGGAAGGAGGACATTCCGCGTCCTTTTTCATTGCTCGAACGGCTTTAATAATCTCCATTACGCCCTCAAAGGCTTTGGCTTCCTTTTTATAGGCAAGCTTATAATTATACCGAGGGAAATCGGAAACCATAATACTGCCCGAAACGTTAGGAAGATTTGCGTAAATTTCTTCCGTCACGAACGGAATAAACGGGTGCAAGAGTTTGAGCGCGTTTTCCAAAACGAAGCAAAGCACGGCAAGTGCGTCCGTCTTTCTCCCCTCGTCCTCACCGTAGAGCGAGGGTTTGGAAAGCTCGATATACCAGTCACAGAAATCGTCCCAAACGAAGCCCGTAACGAGGTCGCTTGCAACGCCAAGCTCGTATTTATTCAAGTTGGTCGTTACTTCACGGATACAGTTTTGAAGCTTGGAAATAATCCATTTATCCGCAGGGGCAAGCTTTACCTTGTCAATGGAAGGTATTTTCTTATCCCCAACGTTCATCAGCACGAAACGAGCGGCGTTCCAAAGCTTATTGATAAAGTTACGGCAGGACTCCACTTTGGTATCCGAATAACGGGTATCGTTACCTGGTGCAACACCTGTAAGCAAGGACAAGCGCAAGGAATCCGCGCCGTATTTTTCAATGATTTCAAGCGGGTCGATACCGTTGCCGAGCGATTTACTCATTTTTCTACCCTGGTCGTCGCGGATAATACCGTGAATGAGCACGTCGTGGAAAGGCACTTTACCCGTATGCTCGATACCCGAGAAAATCATACGCGCAACCCAGAAGAAAATGATATCGTAGCCCGTAACGAGTACGTCGGTGGGATAGAAATATTTATAATCTTCCGTAATTTCGGGATAACCCAGCGTAGAGAACGGCCAAAGGGCGGAAGAAAACCACGTATCCAACACGTCCTCGTCTTGACGGATATTTTGGCTTCCGCAAGCGGGGCAATGCGTGGGGTCTTCCTTACTGCAAATGACTTCGCCGCAATCCTTACAATACCAAACGGGAATACGGTGTCCCCACCAAAGCTGACGGGAAATACACCAGTCGCGCACGTTTTCCATCCAGTTGTAATACGTTTTGGAGAAACGTTCGGGCACAAATTTTACCTTGCTACGCATTACCGCGTCAATGGCGGGTTTTGCAAGCGGCTCCATTTTAACGAACCATTGCTTGGAAACGATAGGCTCGACCGTCGAATGACAACGGTAGCAATGTCCTACGTTATGCGTATGCGCCTCGATTTTGACGAGGTTGCCGCTCTTTTCAAGATCGGCAACGATACGCTTTCTCGCCTCGTATCTATCCAAACCTTGATATACGCCCGCCTTTTCGTTCATAGAGCCGTCGTCGTTCATAACGCGGATCACAGGCAAAGCGTGACGGCTTCCCACCTCAAAGTCGTTGGGATCGTGTGCGGGCGTAATTTTTACGCAGCCCGTACCGAATTCGGGGTCAACGTATTCGTCCGCAACGACGGGGATCTCTCTAGCCGTCAAGGGCAATTTCAGCGTTTTTCCCACGAGGCTTTGATAGCGTTTATCGTCGGGGTGCACCGCAACCGCCGTATCGCCGAGCATGGTTTCGGGACGAGTGGTGGCAACCACGACTTCCGCGCTCCCGTCCGTCGCGGGATAGCGCAAATGCCAGAAATGTCCGCCCTCTTCCGCGTATTCAACCTCCGCGTCCGAAAGCGCGGTTTTACAGCAAGGACACCAGTTGATAATTCTGTCGCCTTGATAAATCAATCCCTTTTCGTAAAGATTGACGAACACTTCGCGCACCGCGCGAGAGCATTTTTCGTCCATGGTAAAGGCTTGACGCGACCAGTCACAAGACGTACCCATTTTGCGTTGCTGCATCATAATACGGTTGCCGTATTGTTCTTTCCATTCCCAAGCGCGTTTCAAAAAGCCGTCTCGGCCGATATCCGCCTTCGTCACGCCCTCCGATTTCATTTTTTCAACGATTTTGACCTCCGTCGCAATCGAAGCGTGGTCGCAACCGGGCAGCCACAATGCGGCGTAACCCTGCATACGCTTAAAACGGATAAGCGTATCCTGCAAAGTCGCGTCCATAGCGTGTCCCATGTGCAGCTGACCCGTAATGTTGGGCGGCGGCATCATAATCGTGAACGGCACTTTGTTTTGGTCAATCTCCGCACGAAAATACCCCGATTGTTCCCAATCGGCGTAAATTCTATCTTCAAAATCTTTGGGATTGTACGTCTTTTGCATTTCCATAGCTAAAAATCCTCGTGTAAATTCTCTTTTTCACCCACCACGGTCAACGAGCGATAAAAAGGCAGGGTAAATCTCATTTTATCACTTTCAAAACGGATTGTCAATTATTAATGCCCTCTCATATAATATATTATTCTAAAATTTTTTCAAAATGGAGAACACGTCATCATGAAAAACGCAAAAAAAACGCTTTGTGCGGCACTCGTTACCTGCTTCACCCTTCTCCCTTTATCTGCTTGTAAAGAGGAAGATAACGGTATGAAAACCTTACAAATCAACGAGGTTACCCATTCCGTTTTTTACGCGCCTTTATACCTCGCGGACGCTTTGGGGTATTTTGAGGACGAAAACATCAAGATAGAACTTACCAACGGCGGCGGCGCAGACCACGTTATGTCCGCCGTGCTTTCGGGCGACGCCGATATCGGCTTCTGCGGACCGGAAGCGGCTTTATACGTACTTATCGGCGGCTCTACCGATGTACCCACCGTATTTGGACAGCTCACCAAGCGCGACGGCTCTTTCCTCGTATCGAGAAATTCCGAGCCTGATTTCAAATGGAGCGATTTGGCAGGCAAAGAAATTCTTGCGGGAAGAAAGGGCGGCGTACCCGCCATGACCTTTGAATACGTCTTAAATCAAAACGGTTTGACGGACGGCGTGGACGGCTTAAAGCTCAACTACGACGTAGCCTTTAATCTTATGGTAAGCGCGTTTGAAGCGGGCACGGCGGATTATTGCACCATGTTCGACCCCACCGCTTACGAATACGAAGCCGCGGGCAAGGGGCACGTCGTCGCGTCCGTCGGCGAAGCTTCGGGCGAAGTTCCCTATACCTGCTTTATGGCGAAAAATTCTTGGTTACAGCAAAACGGCGAAGCCGCCGAAGGCTTCCTCCGCGCCGTGACCAAAGCCGTAAAATACGTCAACGAAACCGCGCCTGCAACCGTAGCCCCCTATCTCGTTTCCTATTTCGAGGGCACGAGCGAGCAATCCCTCGCGGCTTCCTTGCAACGCTATCGCGATATCGACGCTTGGAGAACGGAGTTGACAATGACGGAAAGCAGCTTCAACCGTTTACAGGATATTATCGAAAACGCGGGCGAATTGTCGCGTAGAGCGCAAATGAACGAACTCGTGGACAATTCGTACGCAAATAAAGTTTATAACGAGGTTTATAACACTTAAAAAGAAGTACTTTTGGAAGGAATACGCAAATGAAAGAAGTTTTACGCTTTGATAACGTTACAATGCACTACCACAGCAAACAAGGTGAAACCGTAGCGACCGAAAAGCTCGATTTTTCCGTCGCGGAGGGTGAATTCGTGGCAATCATAGGTCCGTCGGGATGCGGTAAAACGACTTTACTTTCTTTGGCGGCGGGATTATTCCCGCCGACCGAAGGGCAAGTCAAAACCAACGGTTGTTCGTTCGGGTATATGCTACAAAAGGACGAACTGTTCCCTTGGCGTACGATTGAAAAAAACATTTTTTTGCCTTTGGAAATCAAACGCAAGAATACGCCCGAAGCCCGCGCTCGCGCGCTTGCGCTCGCCGAAAAATACGGTTTGAAACAATTTTTGAAAAGCTATCCGTCCGCACTTTCAGGCGGTATGCGCCAACGCGCCGCGCTCATTCGTACGCTTGCCGTCGACCCCGACGTGCTGCTGCTTGACGAGCCGTTTTCCGCGCTCGATTACCAAACCCGCCTGTCCGTGTGCGACGACGTATATAAAATTATCCGTAGCGAGGGTAAAACCGCGCTGCTTATTACCCACGACATCAGCGAAGCCATCTCCGTCGCGGACAGAATACTCGTGCTTTCCCACCGTCCCGCGCGCGTGATCGCAAGCCATACGCTGAACTTTCCCGAAAACGAACCGTTAAAGCGGCGGGAAAACAAACAATTCTCCGCTTGGTTTGAATTGCTTTGGAAGGAGTTAAACGTATGAAGAACGAAAATATTTCCAAGGAGCATCTCCTTTACTTACGCGGCGTACGCAAAAAAAGCGTACTCATCAATATCGCAAGATTTGCCATTTTATTCGCACTAATCGGGATTTGGGAGTTATCCGCGCAGCTGCAATGGGTAAATCCGTTTATCACGAGCTCGCCCTCCCGTATCGTCCGTACGATTGCAGAAATGTATGAAAACGGCAGTCTGTTTTATCACGTAGGCACTACCCTTTGGGAAACGCTGGCAGGCTTTGCAATTGCCGTCGTTTTGGGGTACTCGATTGCCCTGTTGCTTTGGTGGAGCGAGGCTTTCAGGCGTATTTCCGAGCCCTATTTCGTCGTGCTCAACGCCTTACCCAAAATCGCGCTCGGTCCGCTTATCATTATTTGGTGCGGAACGGGCAGCGAAGCCATCGTCTTTATGACCGTTTTGATAGGCTTAATCGTTGCAATCTTAAATATGCTCGGTGGGTTTATGTCTACCGATCCAAATAAATTATTATTGCTCAAATCTATGGGTGCGAGCAAGCTGCAAATTCTCACCAAGCTTGTAATCCCTTCGTCTATGCCCAACTTTATTTCTATGCTAAAAATCAACGTGGGTATGGCGTGGATTGGCTCGATTATGGGCGAGTATATCGTATCCAAAGCGGGCATCGGGTATCTAATCGTCTACGGCGGGCAAGTTTTCAAGCTCGATCTCGTTATGAGTGCGGTATTCATTCTTTGCGTGCTTGCGGCTATTATGTACGCGCTCGTCGCCCTGCTTGAAAAACTCGTCATTAAAAACGCAAAATAAAAACTACCGCTCTTTCTCGCAAGAAAGAGCGGGTTGTTTTATCTGCCTTTTTCGTAAATTTCACAAATAAGTTTTTGTATTTTTAGTGCCTCTTTTCCGCTTATAAACGGTTCTCTATTGTTTTCTACGGCGTCGTAGAAATCGGCAATTTCGCGGATATGCTGGAAGCCCCAATAATCCTTTCCATTCTCGTAAACGATATCCCCCGCGCCTTGTTTCGTCGAAAGCACCGTTCCGTCGTTGAACTCAATTCTCGCGTCGTCGTAGCTCATATACGCTTTGCCTTTTTCACAGCACAAACGGATTTCTATCGCCTCGTCGCAGGCATAGTTATTCATTGCCCAAAACGAGAGCGTCCCGCCGTTTTTATAACGAATAAACCCTTCGCCCGTGTCGTCCACTTCCATAATTTTATGACCACGGTTGGCAAGGTGCGCCTGCACTTCAATCGGCTCGTCGTCTATAAACCAGTTTGCAAGGTCAATAGAATGAATGGCTTGGTCAATGATTACGCCACCGCCCTCTTTATCCCAAGTACCTTTCCAATCGGAAAGCGAATAGTATTCGTCGGGCTTACACCAAGTCAATACTACACGCGCGGATAATACCTTACCAAGCTTACTGTTGACAATATTTTCCTTGATAAGCTTTGATGTATCGTTGAAACGGCATTGAAAAATAATGCCGTATTTCAACCCCTTTTCTTCGGCAATACGCACGTTTTCAACCGCGTCCTCATACTTTATACTCATAGGCTTTTCGCACAATACGTGTACGCCGTGTTCAAGCGCATATTTAGAAATAATCGGGTGCAAATAGTGCGGCACGCAAATATGTACAACGTCAATTTTGTCTTTATCAATCAATTCTTTATAATCGTAATACGCCTGCACACCGTATTTTTTAGCCGCTTTATCCGCCCTGTCCTTTTTTATATCGCAAACACCGACAAGTGTGGCGTTTTTCAAATGATCGCAAGAGGTTGCGTGCATTGTAAAAATATTCCCGCAACCGACAATACCCACTTTAAGCATTGAACGCAAGCTCCTTTAACAAAAATTCAAGCGAGGAAACGCCGTCGCAAAGCGTTGCTTTTTCTATCTTTTCACCCGTCTTTGCTTGATTACAGAAATAAACGAGTTCGTTATAATAACCGCCCAAATCGGAAATATTACCGCCCTCGACGCCGCCAACAAGTTCTTTTTTCTCTATCTTGATTTCCGACGCGCCCTCTTTCGTATACAGCATAAACTTTCCGCCTGCATTTTCCACAACCGCGTTCTCAAACACTACGCGGAACGTCGCCGTAAACGGATAGTTTGCCGGCAAATCCCAAGTACCCTCTACGCCAACGACGAAATCGTTATATTGCATAATCGTATTCACATACGAATTTTTCTCGCCGTTCACATTCTTCACCGAATAAAAATTCTTCGGCTGACCAAACACCGACAACACGTAATCCACGTCGTGGATATGTAAATCTTGACCTGCACCGCCCGAAAGTTTGTAATCAAGCAACCAATTTTCCCAACCCCAATCGGGACGAGGACTAAGCCTACGGAAATTCGCGTTGATAACCTTGCCGTAAACACCGCTTTCAATGATTTTTTTGAGTTCTACGTACTCATCCCAGAAACGAATGACCTGCCCGACC
>JAZNGH010000042.1:0-66929 GCA_045576335.1 Candidatus Scatosoma sp. | reverse complement strand
ATTAACAGGCAAAATCCTTCCAACCAGCTTGGCGCGGTAAAAATTTTAATGATTAACAAACAGCCTTCATGTTCTACTTTAATAGATTTTTTGAAGATTACAAATGGACATGATTTTGTACATATTTTCAGTAAATTATGCAATAATTGGGGATTTAAATATATAGAGCACAGTTTAAGATGTGCTTATTCGTTAGAGGAATTTGCTGATTCTCAATTATATAAGGATTTGCAACAATACGAGAAAACACATCATTTATCAATATTGTAACATAATTATAAAGCGAAAACGACTGAGAAATGGGTCGTTTTTAGCTTTTCAATAGGCAACTCTTTGATGAAAAAATTGTCCAGTGTAGGATAAACCGTCGCCCCTCAAAATTTGATACGCAGTAAACAAAGAAAAGGGAAATTGAAAAAATCAATAAAAATAAGCAATGAAAAACACGTGAAAATCGCTTGATTTTCACGGGGTTTTGGTCGAGGCGACGGGATTTGAACCCACGACCTTCGCGTCCCGAACGCGACGCGCTACCAGCTGCGCTACGCCTCGATTTCTCAGTTTTTTATCTATTTTCGTAAGTGGTCAAACATGTGGTCAAGCCACTTATTTCGAACGTTTTGTAGAAAAGTGTACCGCCCGAATTGTTAGGTTTTTCAAGGGGTTCAGCGATTTTCAAAAATCACTGCTTCAAGACCGGTGGCGGTGTCCCGAACGCGACGCGCTACCAGCTGCGCTACGCCTCGACGTTGGAAAACGTATACATTATAACAGAGATGTTTCTAAAAGTCAATTCTTTTTAGCCTGATAGAGGAACAATTTTTCAAAAAAGAGAGGAAACTCCTTGAAATATACCCCTGCCCGCAAGGACTTGCGGGCAGGGGGTGAATGCTTATGCGGCTTCCGCTTCTTTTTCTTCTATCGTTATCGTTACGTTTTCGCTGTCGCGATAATTCAAGGTTGCCGTGTACTCTTTACCGCTCGTATCTTTCAGCGTAAGCGTTGCCGTGCGGTCGGTGTTGAATGCCACGATATCGTAGGTGTAGGTAATCGTTTCCGCGCCGTCCTTTTCCGCTGTTACCGTGCCCCAAACGTCGTTGCTCGTGTTCTTGCCGTCGAACGTATAGGTATAACCGTCGGCGTCCTTTGCTTGCATCTTGAACAGCGAATCCGCCTCGGCGCGCTTGAACGCTTTGCCGTTTTCGCTCACGAACGCGCCCGCTTCGCCCTCCGAGCACCATTCAATCGTATAATACAAGGTCGAGCCGTCGTACGCCTCTTGTGACCACAACAGGATAGAGCCGTCGTCGTACGTTCTGTAATAATACGCCGTCACAAAGCCCTTATAGGACAAATGTGCCGTACCGTTGTTATAATTCGTCTGTGCGCCGTCAAAGCTGATAGAAAAATCAGGGTTACCGTTCGTTTCCGTTTGCGACCAAGTCCCCATCATTTCATCTGCGAGCGAGCAGAAACGGTAATCGTTGTAAATCGTGCTGTTATACTCCGAAATCGCGAAGCAATCGAACTTGTTTTCTTCGTCGTAGACGAGGAACATATAGTAGGTCACGGGCATACCGCTCGTTTCCTCGTAAGAGAAGGTGAGCGTAGCCGAATTGTAATAGGTAATCTTGACGGCTTTGCCTTTATAGGTAGCCGTGATATTTCCGTCGAGGTCGGTAGGACCGATATCCAGCGTTTCAAACGCGCCGCTAATCGCCCATTTGCCCATAAATTCGTTATAGACAAACATCTGCACTTGCGTACCGCCGATAGTCAAGAGATAGTACGCTTCACCTTCGAGGCGAACAATAGAGCCGACCGTGTTCGTGCCCGAATAAATATCGTAGCTATCGCCGTTTTTCTTGTACGTGTATTCGGCTTCGCCGTTTACGGTCAATATACCGCCGTTGGTCAATTCGCCTTTACCGTTGAACGCGTAATGCGTAACGCTACCGTCTGCCGCAACGGACACGAAATCGGTATCCGCAAAAATATCCTTGCGTTGCAAAATAACGCTTTCGTTTACGGTAATCTTGCCCGTAAGGTCGTCGTATGCAATCGTATAGCGCGTTTCGTTATAGTCAAACCAGCCCGAAAGCGTGGATTTTTCCAGCGTATAACGCACGGTTTCGTCGCCGATTGTAACGGTGCTTTCCCAGTTGCCGTCCGCATTAAACGAGCCGATACCGCTGAAACGGATATTGTCGAAAATTGCGTTGTTGCTAATCCATTCGCCCTCGTAATCGCCGACGAGGAAGAGATAAGCGGAAAGATAATCGCTGTCCGCGTCCGTATCAAACGCGTCGAATACCGTCGCAATCATAACGTTGCTCCAAGCGTCCACCGTGAAATAACCGAGGGGAGATTCCGCATAATACAGCGTAACGTAATTTTGCGTTTGGCTGGCTTGATAGGTCAGCTCGTAGTCCACGGTTTCCGCGCCGTACGTATACGTCAATACGCCTTTGCCTAAGCCCGCTTCGTTCACGCCGTCGAGGGAAAGCACGATATCCTTTTGCGCGTTTTCCCAAACGCCCTTAAAGCCGCTGTCCGCGGAGAAGGTTTCTTTATTTCCGTTTACCGCCACGACGAGGTAACCGTTTTCGTCAAGCATAGCCGTTCCGTAAACGCTTGCACTGTCTTTGAGCACGAATACCTTTTCTACGCCGTCCCATTCGTACGAGCCTTGTTTTACAAGCTCGTCGTTGGAGGTGACGGAGCTGCCGCTTCTCGTAAATACGCGATAGTACGCTTTCCAAGTGCCTACGCCGTTTTCGCCTTTACCGTCGAAAGCGTAGAACTTATTGACGGAGGCGGATTTTTGCCAAACGCCGTGGAGCGCGTCGTACGCAAGCAGCTCGTTTTTCGCGTATTCCTTGACCGTTTCGTCCGAAAAGGTTACAGTTACCGCCGTAGCGTTGACGGTATACGTAAATTCGTCGTACGCGCCCGTAGCCTCGTACACGCCCGTACCGTCGGGACGGAAGGTGAGCTGTGCAAGCGTTGTGCCGTCGAGGTAATACACGCCCTGCAACGCGCTTTTCGCCTTATACGCGGTAAGCGGTTTTGCCGCGGTGAAATATACGCCGTCGTACAGCTCCAAAACGCTCTTGTCATTCAAGGACGCCTTGAAATGATTGAGCGTATAACGGTTGAGGTCGAATGCCGCGTCCTCGTTGACGCTCAATTCCGTATCGACCGCGCCCGTAAAGAATTTCGCAAACCGTACGCCTTCTAACAGCAAGTTTTCGCCGTCGTACTGATAATTGACGGTAATTTCGTCCGCGCCGTCGTCGCAAAGAGCGGTGCCGTTCGCTTTGATTGAAATCAAAATAGGCTCGCTCGCGCTTTCCGTTTGAATATAATATTCGCCGAGAATGGGCGCGGGGTCGGTAAAGCCGACGTAAATATCGACGCTACGCGTGGTGAGATAGGAATAGGGGACGGGTTGCGTGCAAGCCTCGTCGAAGAAATAACCGTAAGAGAGAAGCACGCCGTCGTCCGCGGTGAGATAGGTGAGAATGTCGCCGTTGTTGAATGCGTCCATAATCGGCGCGTAGGAATCGGTGTAGGAGAACTTGTCGTTTTCCACCCCGCCGACCGTAACGGCTTTCACGCCGTCCGCCGTTTGGGTTATATAGTTGACGGTGATCGTCGTGGTGACCGATTC
Source organism: Candidatus Scatosoma sp. (assembly GCA_045576335.1). GTDB lineage: Bacteria > Bacillota > Clostridia > Christensenellales > Borkfalkiaceae > Scatosoma. The sequence goes on along the minus strand of JAZNGH010000042.1, from coordinate 63,256 downwards.
GCTGGAAGCGTCGTAGTTGATGGTAGGAAGCGCGCTGTCCGATATAATCCAGTTATAGGTCTGCCAGCCAAGCTCTTTCGTGAGCGTTTCCAGCAGGTTTTCTGCAATCGCGCCGCGGCAGTTTTTAACGACGTATTTTTGCGAGGAAACGGATACCTTGCCCGCTTCGTCGCCGCCCGCGATCGCCGCGTGCGTAAATTCGGAATTTTTACCGTCAACGGCTTTGGCCGAGAGCACGCCCGTCGCAAAACAATCGTTTACGATACTGTCGTTTTCCGCGTAGCCCGCGATACCGCCCGCATACGCGTAGCTGAATTCTTCGGGAAGCCCGTCCGTGTCGCTCGTCGAAGTCGCGTTTGCCATAACGTTGCCCGAGGAATAGCTGCTGGCGATAGAGGTATACTGCCCAAGCCCGCCCGTAACGCCGCCCGCGCGGACTGCACCGCTGACGTTGCCCGTTGCGTACGAATTATGGATAACGGAGGGGGCGAAAATAGAGTTGGTGTACAAATAGCCCGTGATACCGCCTGCAAACAAGGTCACGCCCTGTACGCTACGCACGTCCACGTCTACCGTAGCGTACGCCGTTTCGGCGAGATACGCTTGCGAATAATCGTTGAAATAATAGCCCTGCTGTACGCCCATAAGTCCGCCTGCAAGCGCGTTTTCGAGCGCGTCGCCCGAAACGTTGATTTGTCCGTTCGTTGCGTCGCAAAGATAGGAGGTAACGCCCACGCCGTAGCCTATCAAAGAGCCGCAATAAAGGGTACGGTTGCCCTTGTCAAGCCCCGACGAGCTGACGTTGATGGTGAAATCTTCCAAGCGAATCCCGTAGAACATACCGCTGCCCGAAACGGCGATATCCGTCTGCACGCAACCGAACAGCCCCACGTAGTTGGAATCGTCCGAATTGATGACGAAGTTGGAAATGGTATAACGCACCATTTCGCCCGTTTCGCTGTCGGTCACGCAAGAGAAGCAGCCGCTGAAAAAGGCTTGCGGCGTGCTTAAATCGCCGATGATTTCCAGCTCCTCGCCCTTGCAGTCGATATCCGCGCCCAAGACGTACGCCGCGCGGCTGTATGCGGTGTCGCCCGCGTTGACCTTTTCCGCGATATATAAAAGGTCGATGGGCTTGGTAATTACGAACGCGTCGTCAAACGCGCCCGTACCCAGCATATTCGAGGTCGCTTTCACTATGCCGCTGACGGTGACGGTCACGTCGGATTCCACAGTCAAGGAATATACGCCGTCCTTTTCCGCGAGCACGGTATTCCCGACGGTCACGGTAGGCGTTCCGTCGTAAAACGCACCCAAATCGAGGGTGAATTGCAGCGCGTCGCCTTCCGCGACGGTCGCCGTCCATTGCCCGTTTGCGCCTTGGGTAACGCCCTCGCCCGCAAAGCCGTAGCCTTCGCCGCCTTGCAGCGTAACGGTATGCGTTTCACCGCTCGGCGTCGAGCTGTCGCCCTCGTCGTTGCAGCTCGCCGCCGCAAGCGCGAACGCGCCACAGGAAAGGGAAAGTAATAATGCGATAAGATATTTTTTCATAAATACTCCGTTTTTTTTGGGATAGAGGGGATATTTTTTGTGCGTACGCACGGGTAAATTACCCCATTTAATTCCATTATTCATTATACTATATATCGCAAAAAAAGACAAGAGGTTTTTAAGCGTTTTTAGCGTTTTTATCCATTTTTCACATAGGAAAAAGGTGGATAAAAAAGGCAAAGCAGGGAAACGAAAACAAAAACGCCCGCATTCGCGGCGTTGGAATTGCTTGACAGGAAATCAAAGTTGTTATATAATATATCCAACGAGAATATAAAGAGGAGCAGATATGACGGAAAGAAAGCATACACCGCGCCGCATTTACGGGATTTTCTTCGGCGCGTACAGCGCGTTCGTCGGGCTGTTGTTGATTATACAGGTCTGGGGCATTTACGCCTTGGGCAATAAATCGTTTACGGTCGAGAATATTTCGAACGCCTTTTCCCGTATCGCCGTGCCCGTTTTGATTTGGGTGGCGGCGTTCGTCGGCGTCGTCGTGCTCGCTTTCGTTTTTCCCGAAGAGAACACGCCCGTTTTGCCGAGCGTAGAGCTTCGCTCCACGCTTGCCAAGCTTTCGAGGCGTTTGCCCGAAACGGATATTACGGCGGATATGAAAAGGCAAAGCTCCCGCCGCGTGCTCGTTTGGTCCGTTTGTTTAGCGGTGTGCTTGGTCTGTGTAACCGTTGCCGCTATTTATCTTTTGGGCGCGTATACGCCCGTGGCGAAGGAGGGCTTTTTTGCTTCGCACGAGGAGGCGGAGAGGCTGGTGAGGGCGTTGCCTTGGATATTCGCCGCGTTGGGCGCGGGCATTGCCGCGGTCTATCTCAACGCTTCCCTTTATAAAACGGAAATTTCGCTTGTAAAAACGACGATTGCGGAAAACGCGAAAAAGGGCGTTAGGGCGGCGGCACGAGAAGAAAAACGCTCGATTTGCGACAAATTGCCTTTTTTGCGTTCAAAGTGGTTTTTGTTGGGCGTTCGGATTGCTGTCGGCGTTTTGGCAGTCGTATTTATTATCTTGGGCGTGAACAACGGCGGTATGGCGGACGTGCTTGCAAAGGCGGTCAAGATATGCACGCAATGTATAGGTTTAGGATAAAATAAAGAATACGTTACGATATGCGGCGTTGTACTTGCGTTTTCCCTCGCTCGTTTACTTTTGTAAATCTCCCGTCGGGAAAGCCGCGTACGCCTTACCTATCTTGCGTCTTGCTTTATTTTATTTCGCTTGGCGCAAGCTTTTACTTTATCCGTTTGAAAATTAAGGAGCTTTACAGGATTTATGAAAACGTTTTTCGGGAAAATCAAGGCTTGGTTTGTCAAGCACGCACCCTCGCGGCGGAAGATTATTCAGCTTTATACCGCGCTTTTATATAACGCGAATATAAAGGGCTTTTTCAACGGGCGCATTTATAAGGGCGCGACCAAAAACCTTTGCGTGCCGGGAATGAATTGCTATTCCTGCCCCGGAGCGATCGGCTCTTGCCCTTTGGGCTCGCTTCAAAACGCGCTGTCCGCGTCCGAAACCCGTACGCCCGTATACGTTTTGGGGATTTTGGTGCTTTTCGGGCTGTTGTTTGGCAGAATGATTTGCGGTTGGTTTTGCCCCGTCGGGCTTGGTCAGGAGCTTCTGTATAAGATAAAAACTCCCAAGCTCAAAAAGAGCAAAGCGACCCGCGTTTTGTCCTATTTCAAATATTTCGTTTTGGTTGCGTTCGTCGTAATCGTGCCGTTAAGCTTTGCAATCCCCGGTTTTTGCGAATACATATGTCCCGCGGGTACGTTCGAGGGCGGGTTGGGGCTTTTACTTAACCCCGAAAACGAAGCACTTTTGAGCAATCTCGGACCGCTGTTCTCGTGGAAATTTATGCTTTTGGTGATTATCGTCGTGGCAAGCATTTTCATTTTCCGCGTGTTCTGTCGTTTCCTTTGCCCGCTCGGCGCGCTGTACGGCTTTTTCAGTAAAATCGCGCTTTTGGGCGTGAAGCTTGACAAAAACAAATGCACCGACTGTGGATTGTGCGTGGGCGTATGTAAAATGGACGTGAAAAACGTCGGCGACCACGAATGTATCAGCTGTGGCGAATGTATTTCCGTCTGCCCCGCAAAAGCGATTACGTGGAAGGGTGCACAGTTGCTCGTACGCGCAAACGACGCGGATACGCCCGCGGCAACGGAAATCAAACCGTTGACGGGTATGCTCAAACGCAAGGAAGCGGAAAAGCCGCAAGAAGAAATCGCCGTTTCGGAGGTGAACGCCAATGAAAAGGAATAAGCTCTTCAAAATCGGCGCGTACACGCTGGCGGGAGCGGTGCTTTGCGGTGCGCTCGTGTACTACAATTTTTTTGATAAGGAAACGGTCGGCGCAATGCTGTACGACGAATGTCCCGATTTCACGCTGGACACCGTGTACGGCGTAGAGGACGGCAAATTCGTGATAACGGACGAAATCTTTACCTTATCAGACCAGCGCGGAAAGGTGGTCGTGCTCAATTTTTGGGCGACTTGGTGTCAGCCCTGTAAAAAGGAAATTCCGCATTTCAACGAGCTGTACGAGGAGTACAAGGACGAGGGCTTGGAGGTCGTAATAATCAGCGCGGATTCCCATTACGCCCCGCAAGAACTGCTCGACGATTACTTAAACAAAGACGACGAGAAAGGGGAATACGATACCTATTATTCCCATTGGGTGAATTATACCTGTACCTTTGGACGGTATAATACCGACAACGACGTAAAGGAGCTGTTTGAGGTCGGCGACGGCTTGCCTATCACCGTGGTCGTTGACCGCGAGGGCATTATCAAGCATATTTTTGAAAGCTCTATGACGCTTGAAGAATTAAAAGCGGCAGTTGAGCCCGAATTGTAAAACAAAAAAAACCCCCCCAAAAGGCAAGGCTTTTCCGGTTCCGTTTTTACGCTATCGTTTTTCTTATTCTTCTGTTACGATTTCCGTAATCGTAAATACGAGCTTGGTTTCCGTTTGCGCGGAAATTTGAGCAAGCAAATGCATATTTTTGTTTACGCCGTCGAACACGATACCCGTCGTTCCGTCCGTGTACGCCGTTTCACCCTTGTAGAGCGTACCCTCGCCCGTCCAAGTGAGGAGGAAGCTCTTATCCTCCGCTACGCGGGTAGCGTAGTTAATCGTCGTTTTTTCCGTATCGTCCGCCGCGATATACGCTTCAAAGGTCAAGGGCGTATTCTCTGAATACGAAAGCTTGACTTTCACCGCCTCGCCCGTGGGATTGTTGAAGGTAAGAGCGGTGTTTTCCTTGACGTTCAAGAGCAGCGTGCCGCTCGTAAAGGTTTGGCTTCCGATTGTGAGCGTAACGGGCGTGCTCGTTTGCGCGTCGTTGTCCACGTCGCTCCAAGAAATCGCGTACGAACCCGTCACGTTCAAGGTCGCGCTCGTCGCGCCGTTGGCTTTCATATTGATCGTCATATCCGAGCTTTGCAGCTTGATTTCCGAAGGGTATTTGTTTTCCTCCGTCCAAGGGGAAATCGTAAAGGTCACTTCGCTCGTGCTATCGTACGATTTTGCGTAAAAAAGCACCGCTTCGTTGGCGTTTGCCGTAAACACGAACGCGCTTTTTGCTACGCCGCCCTCAAAATACGTTTCCGCTTTGCTGAAATTAGGCTCGCCAAGCGTGGCGTCGTATTGCCCGAACGAAACGCCCGTGGCACTCGTCGTGATTTTATATTCGCCCGCCGTCGCCGCCGTAAAAGAGAACAAATTGTTTTCCATAGAATACAGTGTTTTCGTGTTTTCGCCCGACTGCACCGCTACGGCGTTCGCGTCCTCGACGGTGTAGGTGAATTTGAAGCTTTCCAGCCCGTTGTCGCAACGCACGAAGAAATCCACGCTTTGATTATCCGCCGTCGTTTCCACGATAAAGGTTTTGGAATACACGCCCTCGCTGTCGCTTGCGCCGAGGTAGAAATTATAGTCGGTATTCGTCACGATACGGTATCTGCCCGCTTTCGCCGCGGTAAAGGACACCGCCGCATTGACGTTTGCAAGCAATTTCACCGCGCCGCCCGCTTCCGTGATGGGGGCTTTGGTCATTTCGTAAACGTAATACGTGACGCGTGCAGAGCCCGCGCCGCTCATATCGAAATAGCTCACCTTAAAGGTATAATCCCCCGCGGCGGTCGCCGTAAAGGTATACACGCTGTCCGTTTCCGTGTCGGGCGTATTATCGCCGAATGCCGCGCCGTCCGTGCTGTTCACGACGTACGTGCCCGCGCTCGGCACGTTGACCGTGACGGTCGCGCCGAGATAGAAATTATCCTCGCCCGTAGGCGTTACGTCTACCTTTTTGCCGTTTATAATCGTTTTATAGTACGATTGCGTTTCCGTTTGCGAGCTTTGCGTGCTTGACGAAGAGGAAAAATCCGTAGAAGAGTCGTCGCCCTCATTCCCGCAAGCCGTGCCAAATGCAAGGGAAGCGGTTGCCAAAAACGCCGCGCCGAGCAAAAGTAATTTTTTAATTTTTTTCATAGTAGTACCTCATTAAGCGTTTGCGGTAATCGTCGCCGTCGCTGTAAATGCGTCCGCCGTCTTTGCGGTCACGAGCACGGTGAACGAAACGTTGCCATCGCTATCGGGCGTGACGGTGCCGTCCTCGCCCACGCCGCCGATAAATTCAAAGCTTACGCCCGCTTGTTGGGTGGTTAAAGCCACTTGTCCGCCCGTCGATTGCAGCGTATAACGGTATACCGCAAAGTATTGCACCGTACCGTCCGCGGCAAGGACTTCGAGCGGTTGCACCGTCGTTTGTCCAAGCGTATCGAGGGTAAAAGGATTGACGTACGTGCCGTTCGGCTCGGAAACAGTCACGGTAAATTCGCCCGTTCCGCCGTCTTTGCACGAGAGCATAAAGGTTTTGCCGTCCGTTTCGTCCGCTTCGAAGGTCACGGAAAATTTGCCGCTGTAATTTTTTCTGTCAATGGTCAGCCACGCGTCGTCGCTGTTGCTCGTTATCGTATAATAACCCGAGGTCTTATCGTCGTCGCCCTGCCATTTTACGTTGTGATAAATAGGGGTGAACGCTTCGCTGATCGTAACCGTATTCGTGCCCTCTTTCAAGGGAATGGGGTAATAGACAGAGCCGAGCTTGGCTTCGCGGTAATAGGAGCAAGCCGCCAGCCAATGCTTTTCTGCCGCAACCTCCGTTTCGCCCTCCTCTTGTACGAGCGGGTTCACCGACACGTAGGTTTGCAAGAACTCGTAAAGCTCCTGATTGACGGGGTAAAGCCCGTCCGCGTTCGCCGCGTTTACGTAGCAGGCTTTGGTTAAATCGGTTTCGCCGTCGCCGCCCTTGTCGTTGGTGATGAAATCAATATAATCGTGAATGATATAATTCCCCGTCGTTTCGTCTACGCCGTAGTACAGGGAAAGGGCGTTGCCCAAATCCTGCGCTTCCGAGAAGGTCGCGCCGAGCAGGCGGGAGCTTGCGTCCACCGCCGCGTAAATGATTTCCCCGGGGGTTTCTGCCGTACCCATACGGTAGAAGCCCTTTTTGGTGACCGTGGTCGTCGCTCCGTTAAGCGGCGTCGTAAAGGTCAATTCCGCGTTCGCGTCGTAGAAATAACTGCTCGTATACGGTACGTCGTAGGGCTTGCAATAATCGGGTACGCTCGCCTTGCCCGCGATTTCCTTGGGCACGATAGGGTAGCGCGTAGTTGCGGGACCATTGATAGCATCCGCAACGCGTACGAAGCGTACGCGCACGGTTTGCGCTTCGCCTATGCAACGGATACCATACACGGCGCGCCATTGCTGGTTGTTATGTTTGTCGCTGCAATTGACGAGCGAATACAGTCTGCCGTCGCGGAGCGTCATGGCAGGCTCGCCGATATATTCGCCGTCCACCATGGGGATATATTGCTCGCTTGCGTCGTAGCGGATAATTTCCACGTTTTCCGTCTTTTCGACGGTGTAGAGCGCGTATTGCCCCGATTTGCCCTGATATTGATAATCCGCCGCCGTAGGGTCGCCCTCGTAAGCGTCTTGCGCGGCAAAGGATAAGAAAATCATACCGCGAGGGGAGGTTTCCACCTCGTAATACAAGCCCGCTTCACCCTCTAAACGGTCGAACGCCGAGCCGCTGCCGCCAAGGAAGGAGGAAACGGTGATATTCGCCTCGTCGAGCGGGAGCTTGATGTACCCCTCCAAGCCCTCGTTGGGGTCGGCTACCGTGCCGCTTGACGAAGAGGAGGAGCTTGTGGAGGATTCGTCGCCGCCGCAAGCGGTAAACGCCGCCGCAGAAAGCACGAAGGAGCAGGAAAGGAGCAATAAAGACAATTTTTTCAAAAATTTCATAACCGTTATCTCCTTACCTTAATTTTGCGAGCCGATAGGCTGATAATAGTAGCACATCATTTGCCACGAATTTGTGATGCCGCCGAAGCCGTCGTACGCTTTCGTGAACTTGATTAAAATTTCCATCAACGCCTTGTCGATTTTGGTAAAGCCGTACAGCTCGCCGTCGTTACGGTAGGCAAAGAACAGATATTTTTGCATCTCATCCGTATAATCGGTGTAGCTGCCTTTACCGTCGGGCAGATAGAACAAACGCTTGTTTTCTGCGTATTCGTGCGCCGATTCGATAATCCCCGCGAGCGATTGCGAGGAGAAAAGATAGGTCGTGTTGACGAGGTCGAGATAAATCGCGTCGTCCAGCCCCGCGTACTTGTCACCGAGGAATACGCCGTTTTCGTCCGTCACGCGGTAGGTGTCCGTCGCTTCGTCGTATTTGACCTTTTGTGCCCCTGGCAGGAAGGTTTCGCTCGTGACCGTGTTATAGCTGTAAGGTCCGATGGCCGCGTTCGTCAAGACTTCGTGATATGCGCCCAGATAATCGATTTGCATATCGAACTCGCCCACGTCGTTGAGGAAGAACGCAAACAGGCAGTAATAGGTTTTGCCCGCTTCCATATAAATAGAGATATCGAAATTGTCAAAATTGCCCGTCGGGCTTAAAATGAAGTCGTCGCTGTAAGCAAGCTCCGTCTTTCTGTCCTCTGCAAAAATCCAGCATTGCGGGTCGGTAGAGGAGTCGCTGCCCGTCAAATCCGCGCCTACCTTGGAATACAGACGGTATACGCCCGATTTTGCGGGGACGAATTTATGCTTGATACCGAGGGGAACGAGGGATACGTCGCAAACGATATGGTTTTCGCCCTCGTTGATGGTGATTGCGCCGTCAAAGGTCACGCCCGCCGTCGGGTCTTTCATTTGCGGCGTATTGCCGTAGTGGTCGAAATACAGGCAAAGCTCCAACCATTCGTTGTCGTAATTTGCCTTATGGTATTTCGGCTCGTAATAATCTTTATGATATTGCTCGTTGTACTCGTCGCCGATAGGGTCGAGTGATACGCAAAGTTCGAGTAGCTCTTTTAACTCTTTGGTGACGGGCACGTAGCCGTTTTGAGAGTTGGTCGCCGCCCAAGCAAATTCCTCGACCGCTTCTTCGAGGTTGAAACCCTCGTATACGAGCAGCCCGTTATAGGCAAGCTGCCACAAATCGTACATATTCCAATGCGTGGAATTCATAAGCTCCACGAAAAGAATGGGGTCGGTTTCGATATCCACGCTCGTCGCGCCAGCGTCCACTACGTGATAGTAGCCGTCCGCCGTGGAATAGAGCACGTTTGCGTAATTAGAATACTTCGTTGTCTTTTCTGCCTCGGATAATTCCTTGACCTCGCCGTTTTCGCCAAAGGGGGAATTGTAGCCCGTCGCCGCGTAACGGAAGATATTGAGGTCTACGCCGTCCGCGCTTAATACCGATTTGTCCAGCAAACGCAAATTTTTAAGATATACCACGTCGTCGCCGCCCGAAAGCGTTGCGTCCTTGTCGTATACGAGCGAAAGGGTGTGCTTTCCCGCGTGCTCCGCTTCGAATACGTATGCGTAGTAGGTTTTCCATTCTTTTGTCGTGGGAACGCCCGAAAGTCTGTGAATGATCGCGCCGTCTATCATAACGAACAGCTCGTCGGCTTTGTTTTCCGTGCTGATATAGGCGTCGAACGCAAGCACTTTGTTTGCTGCCGCTTCAAAATCCGCGTTGAGAATGGCGTAGGAATTGTCCACGGTGGAGTTGGACGCGCTGATATATTTCCCGTCCGCTTCCGTTTCCGCTACCACCCAAGGCCAAGAATATTCGTCCTCCGTTTCCCAAGAATAGGCAAACGTCGTCGAATCGCCCGTGAGATGCTCGTCGATTTTGCTGATTTCGGGCGGGGAAACCGTGGGCTTGGCAAGCTCGGTGCTGCCGTTGTTGTCGTTTCCGTTTTCGCCCGCGCTGCTGTCGATGACCGTTTGCTTGTAATCGTCGTTTATGAATTTATCGAACAGGTTGGTAAAATCGGCGGTGGAGGTGATTGCGCCCGTATGCAAATAGGAAATCACGCCGTAACGGTCAATGAGTACGGAGGTGGGAATGGAAGCCGTGTTGAAATGGTCGGAAATGACGCTTCCCGCGGGCTGACCCGCCATAGGGAAGGTAAGCGAGTGCTGTTTTTTGAAATCGCGCACCGCGCTTTGATCGTCCGAGGCTTCAATGCTCACCGCGATTACGTCCACGACGCTCTCGTAGGTGGTATATGCGTTTTGCATGGCGGGGAACTCCGACACGCAAGGACCGCACCACGTCGCCCAGAAATTGAGCAGGACCATTTTCTTTTGCGTGAGGGCTTCGGAGAGGATAAAGATATCCCCGTCGCTCGTTTCTACGGCAAAATCGTACATAACGTCGCCAAGACGGTACAGCTTCGTGGATGGCGTTTCCTCGTCCGTGATAAGCTGTGCAGTGAAATCAATGGTAACGGTCGTACCCTCTTGCGTAGAGGTTTGATAAACGAGGTCGTCGTTCTTTATGCGCCAACCCGTAGGCACGTCCGAAACCGTGACGTTGTACGTGCCCGTTTGGGCTACGTCCTCGTCAAGGAAAAAGGCGTTGCCTTGCGCGTTCGTGAGTACGGAAGAAATCTTCGTTTCTCCGTCGTACAGAGAAACGAGCACGTTGCGAAGACCGAAGCCGCCCTCCGATTGCGTACGGACTTTATATACGTAATCGACGGGCTCTACGATTTCCGAGGACGAATTGCCTCCGTTGTCGTCGCAAGCCGTGATTACGCCCAAGCTAAACGCCAAAACGAACGCTACGGCAAGCGTCAGGATTTTCTTAAAAAACTTCATAAAAGTATTCCTTGGATTATAATATTATTTTGCGGTAAGAACGAGCGTATATTCGCCGTAAGCCGTTAATACGCATTTTTCTGCTTCGTAAGCACTGGAAAACAATTCGTCGTTGATAATATATGTGCCTTCGTCTGCTTCAAGCACGACTTTGCCGTCCGCGTCCGTCGTTTTGGGCGCAAGGCAAGAGCCCTTTTCACCCGTCGTTTCGTCGTAGGAGCAAATACCGATACGAACGCCCTCGATTGCCGCACCGTTTGCGTCCTTTACGTATACGGTGTACGCCGTAGCGGTGCCGCCGCAAGCCGTCAAAACGAGTACGCCCAAGGACAGTACCGCCGCCGCGATAAGAGCCAAAAGTTGATTGAGTTTTTTCATAATTCCTTTCTCCTTGTTTTCATTTATGTCATTTTCGGCGTTTTAGCCCAACAAAAATCGACTATACGCCATCGTACAGTTAAAATTATTTTACCATATAGGTCGAAAAAAAGCAAGTATTTTATCAATGAAACGAATTGTATTTTATACTTTCATTTATTTTTTTAGTGAAAGTTTCGTGAAAAAAGCGGCGAGGAAAACTCGCCGCAATTTTTATAAAATTGAAAGGATTAGAGAAGGCTTGCCGCGTCCTTGTCGCAAACGATTGTCACGAACGGGTGAAGCTGTAATACGGAAGCGGGAAGCGCGGGGGTGACCTCGCCCTTTACCATGCCTTTTACGGCAGCCGCTTTGTTCTTGCCCGACACGACCATTACGATAGATTTGGCTTGCATAATGTTTTTGATGCCCATAGACAGAGCCTGACGGGGCACTTCGTCGATAGAAGCGAATAAACGGGAATTGTCTTTGATCGTGTTTTCCGTCAAGTCTACGAGATGGGTGACGGAATCAAAGGGAGTGTTCGGCTCGTTGAAGCCGATATGCCCGTTAGAGCCAAGACCCAAAACCTGTACGTCCGCTTTCATTTGGTCAAGGAGTGCGTTGTAACGGTCGCATTCCTTTTGCAAATCCTTCGCGCTGCCACAGGGCAGGTTGGTGTTGCTTTGGTCGATATCGATATGGTCAAAGAGGTTGGTACGCATAAAGTACGCATAGCTTTGATCGTGCTCGGCGGTCAGTCCTACGTATTCGTCAAGGTTTACGGTCTTGACCTTTTTATAGGAAGTGCCGTTTTCTCGGTGGTCCTTAATCATATTCTGGTACGTGCCGATAGGGCTGGAACCCGTTGCAAGCCCAAGGATTGCCTCGGGGTTGTTTTTTACGACGTCGATAATGATTTCCGCCGCCTTTTTGCTCATTTCTTCGTAATTTTCGGTAATGATAACTTTCATAATAACACCTCGCAATGATTTATCGTATTCATTATAAAACTTTTTCGTGATAAAAGCAAGCGTTTGGGTAAAAAATAATTCATTTTGATAATTTTGAAAAAAATGCGTGTAAGAATTTGACAAAAATTGTCGAATGTGATAAACTGATGATAAGCTTGGTAAATTTTGAAAAAATCAAGCGAAAATACTTACTAAATATTTTTATAAGGAGAGTTGTTATGTCTAAATTCAATGCCTTTCTCGACAGAAAATTCGATCTGACGAACAAGGGAACGAACGTCAAGACGGAGATTATGGCTGGTCTTACGACGTTCATGGCAATGGTGTACATTCTCATGGTCAACGCGGGAATGTTTGCCGACCCGTTTAGTAGCGGCGTAAACGTTCTTGGCGTTTCCTACGGTGCTATGTATATCGTAACCGCGCTGTCCGCGATTATCGGTACGGTGCTTATCGGCCTTTTGTCCGGTTTGCCCTTGGCGCAAGCTCCTGGTATGGGTCTTAACGCGTTCTTCGTGTATACTATGTGCGTAGGCTTCGGCTTCACGTATGCGAACGCGCTTGTGTTCATCTTGATCGACGGTTTGGTATTTATCGCACTTACCGTTACTGGTCTTCGCGAGAAAATCTTTAAGGCAATCCCCGAGGACGTTAAAAAAGCAATCCCCGCGGGTATCGGTCTGTTTATTGCCTTCCTCGGCGCGCAAAATGCGAAGCTCGTCGTTCCCAGCACCTCTACGGGTGTTACTATGGGTAGTATGAACTTGCTCGGCGGTCACGCTTGGGCTTCCCTTGTGCCTTTGTTCGTAGTCGTTCTCGGCGTTATCGCGATTGCGGCTATGTCCAAGAAAAAGGTGAGCGGTGCAATCCTTTGGGGTATCCTCGGCTCTGCTGTTCTCTACTACGCACTCCTCGGTCTTGGCGCGGCGTTTGGCGACGAATCCAGCAAAGCGGTATTCGCTTCCATTTCGTTCTCCAATCCCTTCGACGCGTTCAAGGATTTCGGTGAACAAGCGTTTGGTAAGGTCTTTACGGACGGCTTCAACTTCGCTCCTTATATTGAAAAGAACGGCGTTGCGAACTTTATCTTGATGTTTATCACGTCCTCCTTGGCGTTCTGCCTTGTGGATATGTTCGATACGCTCGGCACGCTGTACGGTGCTTGCAGAAGCGGTAACCTCCTCGACGAAAAGGGCGACGTTCCCAACCTTAACAAGGCTATGCTTGCAGACGCTATCGCTACCACGACGGGTGCTATCCTCGGTACGTCCACGGTTACGACCTTCGTTGAATCCTCCGCTGGTACGGCGGCGGGCGGTAAGACGGCTCTTACCTCTTACGTAGTCGCAATCTTGTTTGCGGTGGCTATGTTCCTTTCGCCCATTGCACAGCTCATTCCTTCCTGTGCTACGGCTACGGCGCTCATCTACGTTGGCGTTTTGATGATGAACAACGTTCGCGATATCGAATGGTCCGATCCCGCGATTGCGCTTCCTTCGTTCCTTACGATTGCTATGATGCCTTTTACCTACAATATTTCGTTTGGTATCGGCTTCGGCTTGCTTGCACACGTGATTATCAAGGTTTGCACGGGCAAAGCGAAAGAGGTTAGCGTTGCTACTTACGTTTTGACGGTTATCTTCCTTGCAATGTTCTTGCTGACGCACTAATCGTAAAAACTTACTAACACGCGGCGAGCTGCTTTTTGGCAGCTCGCCGTTTTTTTGCCGTTTTTTTATGTAAGCGGAAAAAATGGTAATAAAAGCAGAAAAAATGCCATTGACAATTTTGCCTTGTGGACGAAAAAACGACGCTCGTGTTTCGCTCGTCGCGCGAACTCGTGGGAATTCACGATTTCTCATTCGTCCCTAACACCAAAAAAAGAGATGCTTAATAGCATCTCTTTTTTGGCGCAGAAGACGAGATTCGAACTCGTGCTACGGTTTTCCCATACTACTCCCTTAGCAGGGGAGCCCCTTGAGCCTCTTGGGTACTTCTGCATGGCTCATTCGCAAAGCTATATAACTATATCACATTTTTTTTGCGTTGTCAAAGCTTTTTGACGCAAAAAACGAAAACTTTTGAAAAAATTACGCAATAATTTCGTTGACTTGCGTTAAAAACGAGTTATAATAGTGCTATAAACAAAATGCAAGGCGGTAACTATGGCAAAATATATTATCGGTATCGACGTGGGCGGTATGAGTGCGAAAGGCGCGCTGTTTTCGGAAAAGGGAGAAATTCTGTGTGAGGAAAAGGTCAAGACGAACGCTTGCGACGGCTTTGAAAAAACGGTTGAAAATATAGCGGAGCTTACAAAAACGCTCGCGGAGAAGGGCGGCGTGGATTTTTCGGAAATCGTAGGAATAGGCGCGGGCGTTCCGGGCGTGGTGGACAGCAACCGCGGAATCGTGTTGCGCTGGACGAATTTCCGCTGGACGGACGTACCCTTTGCACAGCGGCTTTCCGCATTGACGGGTAAGCCCGTGCGTATCGCCAACGACGCAAACACCGCCGCGCTCGGCGAGGCGAAATTCGGGGCTACCGCACAGTATCAAAGCAGTATTCTGCTTACGATCGGCACGGGCGTAGGCGGTGGTATGGTCTTTGACGGAAAGCTCATAGAGGGTTACAAAAGCGCGGGCGCGGAGCTTGGGCATATCACCATTCGCGAGGGCGGTTTGCCCTGCGCTTGCGGGCGGCGTGGCTGTTATGAAAAATACGCCTCCGCGACGGCTCTCGTGCAGCAGACCAGACACGCAATGGTGGAGGATTTGCAAAGCGAAATGTGGAATATTGTCGAGGGTAAAATAGAGAACGTGGACGGTAGGACGGCGTTTTTGGCGGCGAAAAAGGGGGACGCAACGGCGCAAAAGGTAATCAATCAATTCGTGTCCTATCTTTCCGAGGGTATCGCCGATTTCGTGAATATTTTACGACCCGAAGCCATCGTTCTTGGCGGCGGCGTTGCGGGGGAGGGTGACGCGTTGTTCGAGCCGCTCCGCAAAGCGGTGGACGCGAGAACGTATATCGCAATGGATATCGTGCCCTTGAAAATCGTGGGCGCAAAGCTTGGCAACAAAGCGGGCGTATACGGTGCGTATTGCCTCGTTGCAGAAGAATATTTCCACGAATAATCAACATACTGTATAAACGGCTCACCCTTGCGGTCGAGCCGTTTTTTACTCGCGGTCGGGCAAAAAAATAAAAAAAACGGGCTGTTTGTTCTTGCTTAAAACGGATAAATATGCTAAAATAACAAGTAGAGGAAATAATTTTTAAGAGGAGATATTTATCTATGAACATTTGGCACGATATTGCCGCAAGCCGTATTACGGCAAAGCAGTTTGAGGCTTTTATCGAAATTCCCAAGGGCTGTAAAGCCAAGTACGAGCTGGACAAGGACACGGGCTTGCTTCGTTTGGATAGGGTACTGTACACCTCTACGGTGTATCCCGCCAACTACGGCTTTATCCCGCGCACCTTTGCCGACGACGGCGACCCGCTTGACGTTTTGGTGCTTTGCGGGGAAACGATTTATCCCGCGACCTTGGTCACCTGTTATCCTATCGGCGTAATCAAAATGATTGACGGCGGTTCTTTGGACGAAAAGATAATCGCCGTACCCGTTCAAGACCCTACTTATAAAGAATATTACGATATCAAGGAGTTGCCCAAGCATATCTTTGAAGAAATGATGCACTTTTTCGAGGTTTACAAATCGTTGGAGCACAAGCAAACGACGGTGAAGGAGATTTGCCACCGCGACGAAGCAATGGACATTATCAACAAATGTATCGCGGCGTATAAAGACGTATTCGGGAAATAAGCGAAAAAACGCGGAAATGCACGAAAAAAATTTCCGTATTTTGTAAACTTTTTCCCGTAAGGATATTGACATTAACGAAAAAACACGCTATAATGGAATAAGAGAGAAAATCGGATTTTTTACCGTATACGAAAAACGAGCGGCGCGCAAGCGGCGTATTTCGTGTTATTGAGGGGGATTCCGATACGGATATGGAGGTTGAGTATGGCTAACAATGAAAACGTGACTGCCGAAAAAAGACGCTTGTATATAAAACAGCGTATCGCCAAGGCGCAAGGCAACGCGAAAACGATAGGTTTCTTCTATTTTATCGCCCTGCTTGCCGTGACGGCGTTGGCGTGTCTGCCCTTGATCACGGTAGAGGGCGCAACGCTCGGCGTGTTGGAATTTTGGAAGCCCGTCGTTGCGATTGCAACCGCCGAGGACATTTTGGGCGCAATCCTTTCGAATATTTACGCGCTTTCCATTGTCTTGCTGTATGGCGTAATGCTCGTGATATTGCTTATCAACGTGCTTCGTGCAATCGGGAAGCTTGGCTGGCTCTTCAAAAGTCTTGCAAGTAAGCTGTACGGCTTCAACCGTAATATGTACGCGATGGATGATTTGGGTAATATATTTTCCTGCTCGCTTTCCAGCGTAATCGGCGTACATTTTTTGATTACGCTCCTTGCGGGCGGTGCAACGCTGAATCTTTTGGCGTACGTGCTGTTGGGCGTGGGCGTGTTCTTCCATTTCGTGTGCGGTATGACAGCGGGAAACGTCAGCCTGTTTACGACGGAGGGCGGTATTATCGAAGACAAGCGCGAGGTGGGCAATTTCGTGCCTTTCATTCGCAATTTGATACAGATCGCGGCGGTGGCGGCTTGCGCGTATTTCTTTGCACAAGACTTGGTGATTGCACAAACGGTGCAGAACCTTCAAGAAAACGGCTTTGGCG
This sequence comes from Candidatus Scatosoma sp., assembly GCA_045576335.1. Taxonomy (GTDB): domain Bacteria; phylum Bacillota; class Clostridia; order Christensenellales; family Borkfalkiaceae; genus Scatosoma. The sequence goes on along the minus strand of JAZNGH010000042.1, from coordinate 46,399 downwards.
CGTTGCTGGCAGAGCCTATGCAGCTTATCGTGCCCGCAATCCATGTCTTCGTTGCGGTGTGGATTTTGGCAATGCTCGGATACGTGCTTGGAAACGTCGAGTTCGACCCCGACGGCGCGAAAGCGGCGGGCAGAAAGGCGAATATCTTTTGGTCGTTGTTGCTTGCGTTGTTTGCGGGCGGCGCGTACGTTGCCGCAAAGCTGTTGACGGCGAGCGAGCCTAATTCGGTTTTGTTGATCGTGGCGGGCGTTGCGCTGGCGACGTTCGTGATTGAGCTCGTGCTCCGTAAATATCCCAGAGTAAAACAAACGGATCCCGACGAGATTGACGTGGACGACTATTTAATGGATAACGATTAAAATTAAAAATTAAACGGGAATACCCGTAAGGAGAATAGGAATATGAAACGGATTGAATCCAAGGCGAAATTATTGAAGAAACGCGTCAGAGCGGTTCAAGGCAAAGCAAAATTCGTCGGTATGATGTATTTGCTGGGCTTGATTTTGCTCGCCGCCGCAGGCGTAATGCTGACGATGGTCAGCGGCACGAGCGTTTCCACGGAGGCGATTATGGGTGCGACGGGGCTTGATTTGCCCGTGCTCAAAGCTTTTGCGGAAATCTCGGCTATTTTTACCAGTCCGAACGGCGCGCTCGGCTTTTTACAGGACGCGGAGCTGCTTATAAGATTGCTCGTTATTTTGATTTACGCGGCAATGTTGTTGGCGTTGCTCATCAATATCTTGCGCGCGCTCGGAAAGCTCAACTGGCTGTTCAAACGCCGTGCAAGCTATGCAAACGGGTTCAACCGCAATATGTACGCGATGGACGATATCAGTAAACGGTATTCCAGCTCGCTCAAAGCCTTGATTATTTGCAACCTGCAAATTATGCTACTTTCCCTTTCCGCCAACGCGGAGGGCGTCGTGGAGCAACAAATCACCTTGTTCGGATACATAACCTTGGGCGTAGGGCTTTTGTGGCACTTCGTATGCGGTCTTGCAGAGGGTACGGTCACGCTGTTTACGACGGGTAAGAAGATTGAAGAAGAGGAACGCCAATACGGCTTGTTTATCTATTTCGTACGCAACCTCATTCAGCTCGTAGCGGTAGCGGCAATCGTGTATTTCCTCGTTCCGCAAAGCGTTCTGCTTGTGAAATTACAACAATGCTTCACCGCGTTGCTTGCGCAAGATTTCGCTTGGTTCGGTACGAATATCACCCAGCTTATTCCTATGATATTAGAGCTTTTCGCTTGGATTTTCATCTTTATTATGCTCGGTCACGCGGTAGCGGCTACGGAGTTCAACCGTGACGGTAAATTCGGTAAGGGTATGAAAACGTACGCAGTGGCTTCCTTCTTGGCGTTCTTGTTTATCGGCGTATGGACGGCGTTACCTTTCCTTCCCTTCGATACGGGAATGGCGGCTGGCGTGTTCAACTTCAATCTCCTTATCCCTGCGGTAATCGCGTTCGTGGTATTCTTGTTCGATTGCATTTGCAAATCCAAGACCAAACCGTCCAAGGACGAAGAGGAAGAGGATTTCTACGACCCCGAAAAAGCACCGCAAACGCCTGCTATGGGTCAAGTGCCCGTTATGAACGGTCAAAACGGTCAGCCAATTTACGTACCTATCTATTACTACCCGTACCCCGCGACGGCGCAAGCGCCCGCACAGTATCCGCCCGTTTCTTCGACGGCGGAAGCGGTGCCCGTTCGTCCTTCTCCTATGCCGGCTCCCGCATACATACAGCCCACGCCTTCTCCCGTAGTGGAAGAAGAGGAAAAGGAAACGTTCAGCGAAGAGCCCGTGGAAATTCCCTTGGAGCTTGACCCCAGCAAATCGCACGTCGTAAGATGTCCCAACTGTGGCAAGCATTTAAGCGTGAAGGAGGTATCTCCTTATCACCGCTGTCCCGTATGCGATAAGGTATTCGAGCTTCGTAAATTCGAGGCGTACGTAAAAAAGAACTAAAAAACGCAAAAAAACAGGAAAACGTCGCCCTTCGGGAAGAACGAGGGGCGAGTTTTCGCGATAATAGGTCCGCGGCAGAGGCGGACGGAGGTGTAATATTATGGCAAAAGAAACTCAATTCGTAGAACAAATCGCGGATATCAACGCGGATTTCCCGCAATGGTATACGGACGTGGTGTTAAAGACCAAGCTCGTTGATTACGGTCCCGTAAAGGGCACGATGGTCATTCGCCCGTACGGTTACGCGATTTGGGAGAATATTCAAAACGAAATGAACGCCCGCTTCAAAAAGCGCGGCGTAGAAAACGCGTACTTCCCGCTTTTAATCCCTATGAGCTATTTCACCAAGGAAGCGGAGCACGTAGAGGGCTTTGCGCCCGAAGTGGCGGTCGTAACGCACGCGGGCGGGGAAAAGCTTGCCGAGCCTTTGGCAATCCGTCCCACGTCCGAAACGATTATCGGTACTATGATGTCCAAGTGGGTGCAATCCTATCGTGATTTGCCCTTAAAGGTCAATCAATGGTGTAACGTTATGCGTTGGGAAAAGACCACCCGCCCGTTCTTGCGTACCAGCGAGTTCTTGTGGCAGGAGGGACATACCGCCCACGCAAGCAGCGAGGAAGCGGAGGAAGAAACGCAAGCAATGCTTTCCGTTTATAAGGAATTTGCCGAAAACTGTCTTGCAATCCCCGTTTTGACGGGCAGAAAGACGGAAAAAGAAAAATTTGCGGGCGCGGTCGCAACGTATACCATGGAAGCTATGATGCGCGACGGTAAGAGCTTGCAAGCGGGTACTTCCCACTATATGGGACAGAATTTCGCAACGGCGTTCGATATCAAATACCTTGGCAACGAAGGTGTTTTGCAGATGGCGTATACGACCTCTTGGGGTGTTTCAACGCGCTTGATCGGCGCAATTATTATGACCCACGGCGACGAACGCGGACTTGTGCTCCCGCCCGTTGTTGCGCCCATTCAATGCGTAATCGTTCCGATTGCTGCAAGAAAGGGCGGCGTAATCGAGGCTTGCGAGGCTCTCCAAGCACAATTGGAGGGGGTAGGTATTAGAGTAACGCTGGATAAATCGGATAACAGCCCCGGTTGGAAATTCAACGAATGGGAGATGAAGGGCGTTCCCGTGCGTATCGAGCTCGGTCCTCGCGATATCGAGGCGGGCAAGATGCTTTGCGCGCGCCGCGATACCCTTGAAAAGACGGAAATGCCGCTTGAAAACGCGGTGGAAAGCGTCAAGGGCTTGCTTGAAAAGGTACAAAAGGATATGTTGGAGGCGGCGAGAAAGCGTCGCGACGAGCGTATCACCTACGCGGACGATATCGCGGGTATTCTTGCGGGCGTGGAAGCGGGCAGGTTCGTAAAAGCGGGCTGGTGCGGCTGCCGCGAATGCGAGGATAAAATCAAGGAAGAAACGGCGGCGACGGCGCGTGTATATGCAGAGGGCGAAAGCAAGGAAACCTGTGCGGTATGCGGTAAAAAATCGGAGCACGTTATCGTTTACGCCAGAGCGTATTGACGAAGGTAAAAAGGCTTTTTAGGGGAACGCCGTTCGGCGTTCCCTTTTTTGCGCTATGCGCGATAAGGAAAGGTTTGTTTTTTTGGTTTTGCATATAAAAATAAAGGAAATCCCGCGTACCTGCTTGACGAAATGCAAAAAAAATGCTATTATAGGACTATGGAGAATATTAACGAAATCAACGGCAAAATCGCGAAGAATTTAACCTATTACCGCAAAGCGGCAGGGCTGACGCAAGCGGAGCTTGCCGAAAAAATCAATTATTCGGATAAATCCGTTTCCAAATGGGAGCAGGGCAACGGCGTTCCCGATATATACATTTTGTTGCAGCTTGCCGATTTATATCACGTTACGCTCAACGATTTGGTAGGGAGCGCGCAAACGGAGCAGGAAATTTGTCAAACGCAAAAAAAGAAGGTCACGGGCATACATTTGCTTATTATGCTGTTATCGAGCGGTATCGTATGGCTGGTGGCGACCTGCTTTTTCGTGCTTATGCAGCTTTTACAGCCCGTAGGGGCGTGGTGGATTGCGTTTGTGTACGCGGTAATGGTAAATGCAATCGTATTGATTGTGTACGCGGGGATATGGAAATACCGTTTGCTTAACTTCTTGGCGGTTTCCGTGCTCATTTGGACGACGCTGACCTGTCTGTATTTGACGGTGAACGCGTTGGTCGGTGCGTACGACGCGCTTTGGCTAGTATTTTTGCTTGGCGTACCCTTGCAGGTTTTGGAAACGCTGTGGGTGTTTTTCCGTTCTTTCCGCTCGCTTTTTCAAAGGGGCGAACGCAAGAAAAACAAAAAACGGGCGAAAGCTTCGGCAGAGGAGACGGTTTCGCAAGAAATATAATCGTAGCCATTTTAAGTCTTTTTATTTGGCTAAAAGGAATTTTGTATGCTGTGCGGTAAATGTAGAAAAAATCAAGCCACTAAAACGTACGAGCAAATCAAAAACGGTAAAAAAGAGACGGCGTATTACTGTCTGGAATGTTACCATAAACGTTTCGTTTGCCCCGAGGATACCGCGGGGCAAGCCTTGCTTTCTTGCCCTTATTGCGGCACGAGCGTAGCCCAGCTCAAACGCACGAATATCGTGGGCTGTGCGCATTGCTATCAAACGCTTGCGCACGCGGTGTTGCCCGTCGTGACGAAAATGCAGGGCTGTGAAATTCATAAGGGGAAAAAGGCTTACGAAACGCAAGCGGAGCGCGTGGAAAGACGTTGCTTTGAGCTGGAAGCTTTGGCACAGCAAGCCTACGAGGAAGAGGATTATTTGGCAGCAAAGGAATACGAGGAACGCGTAACGCGGCTTCGTAGGGGTGAAGAGGAGGATTTCGTATGGCGCAACCGACCTTTATCGAAACGCTCGTAACCTCCACCCGTATCCGCCTTGCCCGCAATCTTGCGGCATACCCCTTTCCGCATAAATTGAGCGAACGGCTTGCCGCGGAGGTAGTATACCTTGTAGAGCAGGAATTAGGCAAAATCGACGTTTTCCAAAAAAACGATATGGCTACCCTCACCGACGAGGAAGCGACGCTGCTTCAAGAACAGCACCTCGTCAGTCCCGCCTTGCGTAAACGCAAGGGCATAGGCGCGGCGTTTCTCTCGTTAGATAAATCCATTTCCGTTATGGTGAACGAAGAGGACCATTTGCGTCAGCAATGTATTTACAAGGGCTTTGATTTGTATAAAGCATACGAGCATATCAGCGGTATCGACGAGGGCTTAAACTCGTCCTTGGGCTTTGCCTACGACGAAAAGCTTGGATATCTTACTGCTTGTCCAAGTAATCTTGGAACGGGTATGCGTGCTTCGGTGATGATGTTTTTGCCGGGGCTTGCTTGGAGCAAGGAGTTAGAGGGCTTTTTGCCCAAGCTCAAAGCGGGCGGCTTGACCGTGCGCGGCGTATTCGGCGAGGGCACGGCGGCGGAGGGGTACAGCTATCAGGTAAGCAACGAACGCACGCTGGGCGTGTCCGAAAAGGAAATTTTGGAACAGATGATTCGTATGACCATGACCCTTTCCGATTTGGAGCTTCGCGCGCGCGAGCGTATGCTCAAAGAGAAAAAAATCCCGCTTCGGGACGCTTGCTTACGGGCGTACGGTACGCTGACGAATTGCGCGGTTTTGCCGCTCAAAGAGCTGACGGCGGGTATGGTAAAGGTAAAGCTTGGAATGGCGCTTGGCTTTTTCAAGGCACGGGATATCCGTTCGTTCAACGATTTCGTGGCGGATATGCGCCCCGCGTCCTTCCGTTTGGAAAACGGCTTGCAGGACGCGAGCGAGGACGATTGCAACGTAATGCGCGCGGATATCGTGCATAAAGTATTGCCCGAGCTGGTCGTTCGGGTGGATTAAGAAACACAAGGAAAAAACGCTTATGTATCCTTTGTCAAAGGCTTCGGAAAACTTCAAAAACGCTTTGCGGTTGGCAAACGCAATCACCGTGGAAAAGGGCGCAAGGTACGTGGGAAGCGAGCATTTCGTTTACGCGTTTTTGAACCTGCCCGAATGTTCGGCGCACAAGGTCTTGATGGCGGCGGGCGTGGATAAAGAGCGTTACGAGGAGCTGTTTTTCAAAAATATCGACAGACGCTCTCAACACGACGGCTTAACGCCGAGAACACAGCGTATGTACGACCGCGCGGTGCTGCTTGCCGAGGATACGGACGTGCTTGCGGGGACTTCGCATATGCTTTTTGCGATTTTGGAGGTACGCGACAGCTTTGCTGTGCGTATACTTCAACGGCTCGTGGATATCGATTTGCTCGTGGAAGAAACCAAGGCTTTGATTGAAAAACCGCAACAAAAGGATATTACGCACGCCGAGCCCTTTTTTAACGAGAGCTATAAAGAAACGGAACGCCAAGAAGCGGAGCAAAAACACGTTTCTACGCTGGAAAAGGGCAACGCCTTAAAGCAGGGCAAAAAGAGCGCGGCACTTGAAAAGCTTTCGGCGTACGGTCTGGATATGACCGAACGCGCGCGGCGTGGCAAGATTGACCCCGTAATCGGCAGAAAAAAGGAAATAGAGGGCGTTATTCAGGTGCTTTCAAGGCGTTTGAAGAACAATCCCGTTTTAATCGGCGAGCCGGGCGTGGGCAAAAGCGCGATCGTCGAGGGCTTGTCGCAACTCATCGTCGAGGGGAACGTGCCCGAACAGCTTTACAATAAAACGGTGTTTTCCGTGGATTTGCCGGGTATGCTTGCAGGGGCGAGATACCGCGGGGATTTTGAAGAACGCTTAAAGGATATGATAGGCGCGGTCATGGAGGACGGCGACGTCGTGCTGTTTATCGACGAAATTCACACGCTCGTGGGGGCGGGTGCTTCGTCCGACAACGGTATGGACGCGGCGAATATCTTGAAACCTATGCTCGCCCGCGGGGATTTGCAGGTAATCGGCGCGACGACGATTGAGGAATACCGCAAATACATAGAAAAGGACAGCGCGTTGGAACGGCGTTTTACGCCCGTGCGTGTGGAAGAGCCCTCGCAAGCGGATACGGTTGCCATTTTGAAGGGCTTGCGTAAAAAATACGAGGAGCATCACGGCATCGTCATCACCGAAGAGGCGATTGAAGCCGCCGTGCAGCTTTCTTCTCGCTATATCACGGACAGATTTTTGCCCGATAAAGCAATCGATTTGATCGACGAGGCGGCGGCGCGCGTTCGCGTATTAGAGGACGGCGGAACGGAGCTTGCGGAGCTGGAACAGGAAATCGCGCTTTGGGAGCAGGAACGCGTCACGCAAGAGCGGCGCGGCGAATACGCGCTCGCCACGGCGGCGTTTGAGAAAAAGAAACAAACGCAAGAAAAGGCAAACGCGCTCAAACAGGCGCAATCCCCCATTCGTCTTGCGGACGGCAGGCTTGCCATCGGAAGGGAGCAGGTGGCGGCAATCGTCAGCGCGCGTATGCGTATCCCCTTGACGAAAATCACGCAAGAAGAGGGCGAAAAGCTTATGCGTTTAGAGGAAGATTTGCATAAGCGCATTATCGGTCAAAACGAAGCGGTAAACGCGGTGGCAAAAGCCATTCGCCGAGCAAGAGCGGGTTTGAAAGACCCCTCGCGCCCGATAGGCTCGTTTATTTTCGTCGGTCCTACGGGCGTGGGCAAAACCGACCTTTGCAAGGCTTTGGCGGAGGCAATGTTCGGCTCGGAGGAGCAGATGATTCGCTTGGATATGAGCGAATATATGGAAAAACAGTCGGTGTCGAAAATTATCGGCGCGGCTCCCGGATACGTGGGCTACGAGGATATGCAATCGGGACAATTAACGGACAAGGTCCGCACCAACCCCTATTGCGTTATTCTTTTCGACGAGATTGAAAAGGCGCATCCCGACGTGTTCAATTTGCTTTTGCAAATTTTGGACGACGGTCGGTTGACGGATAATAAGGGCAGGACGGTCAGCTTCAAAAACGCCGTAATCATTCTCACCTCCAACGTCGGCGCGGCGGTCGCACAGAGCGAGCGTACGGGCGTTTACGGCTTTGGCAGCGAAAGCAGAAGCGATGATAGCGCGGACGAGAAACAGTACGAGGGCATGAAGGAAAACGTGACCAAAGCCTTGAAGGAAAAATTCCGTCCCGAATTTTTGAACCGATTAGACGACGTAATTGTTTTCCACCGCTTGACGGAGGCCGATTGCGAGCGGATTGCGGGAAAGCTCGTGTTTTCCCTTTCCAAACGGCTTTTGGAACAGCGCGGCATCACCCTTTCGGTGACGGGTACGGCACTTTCCGCGCTCGTCAAAGAGGGATACGATCCGCAATACGGCGCAAGACCGCTCAAACGGGTAATCAGAAGGCGCGTAGAGGACAGGCTTTCCGAGGAAATCCTGCTCGGCCGTGTGCAGAACGGTCAGCGCGTAACGGTGGATTTCGTGGGCGGAGAATACGTATTTTCAACGGGAATATAAGGAGCTATTATGAAATTAACGACGGCGGGTGAATCGCACGGCAAGGCGTTGGTGGCAATCATTGAGGGTTTGCCCGCGCATTTGAAAATCGATATAGAAAAAATTAACGAAGCTTTGGCTTTGCGCCAAAGCGGGTTTGGTCGCGGTGCAAGACAAAAAATCGAGCGCGACCGCGTGGAAATTTTAACGGGTGTTCGCAACAGCGAAACGCTGGGCAGCCCCGTTACCCTTTGTATTTATAATAAGGATTTTGCAAACTGGGCGGATTGTATGTCGGACGGTGCTTGCGACGAGGCGAAAATGCAGGAAAAGAGCCTGACGAGGGTACGCCCCGGCCACGCCGATTTGACGGGTATGATTAAGTTCGCCCAAGCGGACGCTCGCAATATTTTAGAGCGTGCTTCGGCGCGCGAAACGGCAATCCGCGTTGCGGCAGGCGGCGTGTATAAGCAGTATCTTGCCGCGCTCGGCGTGGAAATCGGCGGGTTTGTCAAAGAGGTTTGCGGTGTAAAGGACACGGGCAGGTATGCGTTTAACGAGCTTGCCAAGGCGAAAACGACGGGCGTGGGCATGATTGACGACGAAGCGGAACGGCTTGCCGAGGAAAAGATTGCCGCGCTCAAAAAAGCGGGTGATACGGCGGGCGGCGTCGTGGAAATCCGCGTAAAGGGCTTAAAGAGCGGCTTTGGAAGCGTTATGACGTATACGGAAAAGCTGGACGCAAGGCTTGCTGCGGGGCTTACGAGTATTCAAGCGGTCAAGGGCGTGGAGTTTGGCGACGGCTTTGCCGTGGGAGAAAAGAGCGGTAAAGACGTGCATGACGAAATCTTTTTCGAGAAAGCGCGCGGGTATTACCGCAACACCAACCGCGCGGGCGGTATCGAGGGCGGTATGTCCAACGGCGAGGAGCTGGTTGTGCGCGTGGCAATGAAGCCCATTCCTACCCTTATGAAGGGCTTGCAAACGGTGGATTACGCAAACGGCGAGCCGACGACGGCGGCTTCGGAGCGAAGCGACGTGTGCGCGATTTTCGCTATGGAAATTATCGCCGAAGCGGTCGTGGCGCAAGTGCTTGCGGACGTGGTAAGCGAGCGGCTTGGCGGGGATACGGTTGCCGAGGTCAAGGACAGATACGACCGTTTGCCGTAAGGAGAGAGAAATGGAAGAAATTACGCTCAAAACTCCCTCTATGACGGGAAAAATATACGCGCTGTGCGGGGCTGTGGAAAACCGTTTGCCGCATTTGCTCCAAGGGCAAAAGAATTTCGTTGTGACCGATTCCAACGTTTACGCGTTGTATTCCGCATTTTTCAAGAAATATTTTGAGGACGCGGCGATATTCGTTTTAGAGGCGGGCGAGGAAAACAAAACCTTTGTTTCGTTGGGTAAAATACTTTCAGCAATGGTGGAGGCGGGCTTGCACCGCACCTCGCGTCTTTTTGCCGTCGGCGGCGGTGTGATTGGGGATATCGGCGGGCTTGCGGCGGCAACGTATATGCGCGGCATTTCTTGCGTACAGATCCCGACGACGCTTTTGGCGCAAGTGGACAGCAGTGTGGGGGGAAAGACGGCGGTCGATTTGAACGGCGTGAAAAATATCGTCGGGGCGTTTTATCAGCCCTGCGAGGTACTCGTCGAGCCCGCGTTTTTGCAAACGCTGCCCCCGCGCGAAATCAAATGCGGCTTGGGGGAAATCGTCAAATACGCCGCGCTGAACGCGGAAATCTACGATTTACTTGACGGCGCGCAATCGCTGGATAGCCAAGAATTTTTAACGGGGCTGATATTGCCGAGTATTTTGCACAAGGTACGCGTCGTGGAAGCGGACGAAAAGGAAAGCGGCGAGCGGAAATCGCTCAACGTCGGGCATACGACGGGGCACGCAATCGAGCTTACGAGCGGGCTTTCCCACGGCGAGAGTGTATTATATGGTATGTACTTTGAAACGAAAATCGCCATCAAAAAGGGCGTGTGCGAACAGGCGTACGGCGAGGGCTTGTTGAAAATAATCCGTCGCGCGTTGGCTGTCGAGCCAAAGGCTTGTCCTGATTTTTCGAATATTGGAAAGGACGCCGAAAAGGCGAAAGCGGATAAGAAGAACACGAGCGATAACAAAATCGTAATGGCGGTGGCAAAGCGTAAGGGCGAATGGGCGTCGCTTACGCTGGATTTTGAGGAATATTCGTCGCTTTTGAAAGCAGCGGTAAAGGAACTTTGAGGGAATGAAAAAAGCCCAAACGGGAGGGGCAGGTATGCAATCAATTCAAGCAAGAGAACGCTTTGAGGGCGAATTTACGCTTCCAGGCGATAAATCGATTACACACCGCGCGGTAATGCTCAATAGCGGCGCGGACGGCGAAGCGTTGATTACGGGCGCGCTTATGGGCGAGGATTGCCTTTCCACGTGCCGTTGTATGCGCGAGCTGGGCGCAAAAATCGATATTGACGGTACGACGCTTCGCGTCAAAGGCACACCTTCTTTTCGTAGCGGTACGACGCTTGATTGCGGCAATTCGGGTACGACGATTCGGCTTTTAACGGGCTTTGCGGCAGGAAAGGGGATTGAAGCGACCCTGACTGGCGATAACTCCTTGTCCTCGCGACCTATGAAAAGGGTTGCCGAGCCGCTCGCGCTTTTGGGTGCAGACGTACGGACGACGGACGGTCACGCGCCCGTATATATTTCCCCCAAAGCCTTGCACGGCGCGACGGTGGATTTGAAAATTGCTTCGGCACAGGTGAAGAGTGCCATTCTCCTCGCGGGACTTTCCGCAACGGGGGAAACGGTGGTGTCCGAGCCCGTGCGCTCTCGCGACCATACCGAGCGTATGCTCGCGGCAATGGGTGCGAAAATCAAGGTGAACGGCAACACGGTTTCCGTTGAAAAAACCAGCTTGCAGGCAGTGGACGTATGCGTGCCCGCGGATATATCCTCGGCGGCGTACTTTATGGCGTTGGGCGCGTTAAAGGGCAAAACGCTTTGTAAAAACGTGGGGATAAACCCCACCCGCACGGGGATTTTGACGGCGTTCGATAAGCTGGGTATTCGCTATTCCCTCTTAAATAAACGCGTTTCGGGCGGCGAGGAAATTGCCGATATTCTCGTGGAAAAATCGGATATGCGCGCCATTTATTTGACGGCGGCAGACGTGCCTGCTATGATTGACGAGCTTCCGCTCGTGGCGTTGCTTTGCGCGTTTGCTGACGGCGAAAGCGTGATCACGGGCGCAAAGGAATTGCGCGTAAAAGAGAGCGACAGAATCCGTACGACGGCAGAGCTTATCAACAGTATCGGCGGCGAATGTGAGGAAAGAGAGGACGGGTTCGTAATCCGCGGCAAGCAAACGCTTGTCGGGGGGAACGTGGACAGCTATCTTGACCACCGAATCGCCATGACGGCGGCGGTTGGGCTGATTGCTTCTGAAAACGGCGGCAATATCGCCCGCCCCGAATGTTGTGCAATCTCTTTTCCCGATTTCTTTGAAAAGCTGCAATAACGCACGGGCAGGTATGCAATGAACGGACAAAATGCAAAAAAATTACGCCTTGGCTTGATAGGCAAGGACGTGTCCAAATCCTTGAGCGAGCGTATGCACCGTTTCCTTTTGACGGAAATGGGCGTGGCGTGTGAATACGAACGGTTTTCCATAACGCCAAGCGAGCTGGATAACGTTATATGGAAATTGCTTGGGGATTTCGACGGCTTTAATATCACCATTCCCTATAAACGCGATATATTCGAATATCTGGACGAAATCGATAGCGACGCGGTTGCTTGCGGGGCGGTGAACACCGTCGTCAGTCGAACGCGCAAGGGCTATAATACGGACGGTGCAGGTTTTTTGCTGATGCTTACCGTGGCGGGGATTGAGGTCAAGAATAAAAGCGTGCTTATCCTCGGCGCGGGCGGCGCGGGCAGAAGCTCGGCGGTCGCTTTGAAGAACGCGGGCGCGGAAGTTTCTATGTACAGAAGAAACCGCGCGGAGCTGGAAGAAACGTGTATGCAGCTTGGCGTTACGGCGGCAGACGATCCCGAACGCGGCGGCTACGATATCGTGATAAACACCACGGGCGTGGGTATGCACGACAGCGAGGGGGAATCCCCCGTCGGCGAAAAGGCTTTCGCGGGGAGCAGGGTTGCGGTCGACCTTATCTACGAGCCTAAAAAATCGGAGTTTTTGCGGCTCGCCGAAAAGAACGGCTTGCAAATTTGCAACGGGGACGCGATGCTTTTTTATCAGGCGTATTACGCCGATTGTATTTATTTAGGCGAACGGGCGGATGCGGCGAACGCCAAAGCGTTATATGAAAAGTATCTTGCCAAATACGGCGAGAAAGGAGAATAAAAAAATGAAATTTCTTGTGATGAACGGCGTCAATCTCAATCTGACGGGCAAGCGCGAAAAGGGCGTTTACGGAACGGCAACGCTGGACGATATCAACGCAAAAATCGCGGCGTATTGCAACGCCGCGGGCGATAGCGTGGAGTTCTATCAAAGCAATATCGAGGGCGAGCTCGTGAACAAGCTGCACGAAGCGTACCTGAATAAAGCGTACGACGGCATTTTGCTCAACGCGGGCGCGTTTACGCATTACAGCTACGCGCTTCGGGACGCGATTGCGGCAATCGATATTCCCGTTGCCGAGGTGCATATCTCCAACGTACACGCGCGCGAGGAATTTCGGAAAAAGAGCGTGCTTTCCGAGGCCTGCAAGGGCGTAGTCTGTGGGTTCGGTCACGGCAGCTATCTTGCGGCAATCGAGGGCTTGAAATCGTTGACGGAGTAAAATAATGAACGTAATTTTATGCGGTATGATGGGCGCGGGCAAAACGACGATCGGCATTAAAATTGCCGAGCTGACGGGTCGTAGATGGTACGACACGGACGGCGTGATCGTCGATCGCCACGGCAAAATTTCGGATATATTCGAATATTACGGAGAGGCGCATTTCCGTAAATTAGAAACGGAGGTCGTAAAAGAACTCTCTAAAAAGGACGACCTCGTTATCTCCACGGGCGGCGGGCTGGTGCTCAAAAGCGAAAATAACGCGCTGTTAAAGCCCAACGGTAAAATCGTGTTTTTGCGCGCTTCGCTCGAAACCTTGGCGAAAAGATTGAACGTGGACGGCACGCGGCCTCTGCTTCAAACCTCCACCGAGAGTATTCGCGACCGCCTTGCAAGACTGATGAAGGAGCGTATGCCCGTCTACGAGCACGTTGCCGATTATATCGTTGACGTGGACGGAAAAACGCCCGAGCAGATTGCGGAGGAAATCGTCCAAATCGTGGGCGAAAGTAAAAAATAAACGGGGCAGGTATGCAATGAAAACGGTTTTGGTCACGGGCGGCGTACGCGGTATCGGTAAAAGTATCGCGCTTGCGTTTGAGAAAAAAGGCTATCGCGTATGCGTGAGCTATTCCAAGGACGAAGAAAACGCGCGCGCTATGGAAGAGCGCGGCTTTGAGGTTTACCGCGCGGACGTTTCCAAGGAAGAGGACGTAAAAGAGCTGTTTGAAAAGCTTGGCGCGGTGGACGTGCTCGTGAACAACGCGGGCGTTTCGCTCGTCAAGCAAATTCAAGACGTGACTCTTGCGGAATACGAACGCGTATTCGCCGTAAACACGCGCGGCGCGTTTCTTTGTACGCGCGAAGCTGTTAAGGGTATGCTGGCAAAAAAAAGCGGCTTAATCGTCAATATTTCCTCTGTTTGGGGGGAGGTCGGCGGGAGTTGTGAAAGCGTCTATTCCGCCTCCAAAGCCGCCTTGATCGGCTTTACGAAGGCGTTGGCAAAGGAGCTTGGGTATTCGGGTATCCGCGTGAATTGCGTTTCTCCTGGTATGATTGATACGCCTATGAACGCGCATTTCTCCGACGAGGATTTACGCCTTATAAAAGCGGATATCCCCGTAGGCAGGATAGGCACGGGCGAGGACGTAGCCTCCGCCGTGCTGTTTTTGGAGGAAAACGCGTACGTGACGGGCGTGGATATTCCCGTCAACGGCGGTTTTTGCCTGTAAATTACTTGTTTTTCGTTAAATAATTTTCTAAAATTTGTTGGATAAACTCGTCCGCAATTCCCGAGGTAGGGGATTGCGGCGTTTTTTCGCTCTTTTCCTTTTCGGGCGGGGTCTTTTCCTCTTTGCAATCGCCTTTGTTGGGGGCTTGAAAGGTGCTGAACGTTTGAGAGAATTTGGAAAGGTCGTTCAAAAAGTCCAGCATTTGTTGGGAATCTTTGAGCTTGCTCATAAGCGGCTTTACGCTTTCGGCAAAATCGGGGTTTTGTGAAAAATAATATAACAGCACGAGCATTAAAATTTCCATAATAAAGTATATGCCGCGCGGTGACCAAAAATTGATAAAAAGAATAGTATGTATCAAACGCTTTGGAGGTAAAGTATGAAAAGCTTTAAGGATTATTCCCCAAAAGAAGAGAAGCAGGAGGCGGCGACGGCAGAGGAGCTGACGAAGAAAATCGCTTCGGCGTATAACGGCAAAAGCAACGCGGATATGCTACGGAGCATTTTGACGGAAGCGGAAAAAAGCAAGCGCGCGGGTACGCTTTCCAACGCCGAAATCGATCATTTTTATCAAGCCTTCGCGCCTATGCTGGATAGCGCGCAACGCAAAAAATTGCAGGCAATCGTCGAAAAATTAAAACGGATTTAAGAAATTTCTTGCAGGGCGATAAGCAGCTCGTCAATCTCGCTTTCCGTGTTGAAGTGCGAGAAAGAAACGCGTACGAGCCCGCCGTCCAAAGTCCCCAACGCCTCGTGCATAAGCGGCGCGCAATGCAAGCCCCCGCGCACGGCGATACCGTACTTGGAGGAAAGCAAATCGGCGATATGCTCCGATTGCAAAAACGCGTGCTTGAACGCCACGATTCCGCATTCGTTGGGCAGGGAATAGGGCTTATAAAGGGGCAATTTTTTTAGACCTTCCAAAAGATAGCTTGTAAGGGAAAGTAAGCTTTCCTGAATTTTTGGCAATACTTTTTGCGTGTACCGTACGCCTTCGAGCAGGGATACCACGGCGGGAAAGGGGAGCGTTCCCGCTTCCAAAGCGTCGGGATAGAAATCGGGCATATCGAGCGATAGGCTCATAGACCCCGTTCCGCCGTAAAGCAGGGATGAAAGCTCCACGCGGTCGGAAAAGAGCAACGCGCCGCTGCCCTGTATGCCGTGCACGCCTTTGTGGCCCGCGAGGGTGAGGATATCCAAGCCCGTTTCTCGCATTTTGATAGGGAAATGCCCCGCGCCTTGCGCGCCGTCGCAAAGGAATAGCACGCGCGAGGGCAACGCCCTTCGTATCGCGGAAATCGGCGGTATCGCGCCTGTCACGTTGGAGGCGGAGGTGATTGCCACGAGCTTGGTGCTTTGCTTGACGAGCGAAGCAACGCGTTGCGGCGAGAGATTGCCGTTTTCTTCTATCGGACAGACGTCGTAGGTGATTACGCCCGCTTTTTTGAGCGCTTCCAAAGGGCGTAAAACGGAGTTGTGCTCCATACACGAGGCTACGACGTGGTCGCCCTTTTTCAATGCGCCAAACAGCGCGATATTCAACGCCTCGGTGCAGTTTTTGGTGAATACGACGCGGTCGAATTCGTAACCGTCGAACGCGCTCACGAGCGCGTTGCGGCAATTTTGGACGAGCGTGGCGCAAGCAAGCGAAAGCTTATGCCCGCTTCTGCCGGGGTTGGCGCAAACCTTTAAGGCGGCGTTGACGGCGGAAAGCACCGCGTCGGGTTTTCTGCCGCCCGTTGCGGCGTTATCAAAATAAATCATACAAGTACCTCTTTTTTCTGATTTTACATAAAATATATTATTCCTAAATATATTATTCCGAAAAAAAGGAGTGTATGACTTATGATGATATTGGCGGTGTTCCGTTCGCGGGCGCATAGCCTGGATTATGCGGAACGTTTGAATAAATACGGCGTAGCGGCAACGACCGTGCCTACGCCGAAAGAGGCGAAAATCGGTTGCGGACTGTGCGTGCGCTTCGACGGGCGGTATTTCGTTCGCGCGCAAGCAATTTTGAAAACGGGCAGGTACGCTTCGTTCAAAGGCTTTTATAAAACGGATTTCGTGGGCGGCAGAATGTCGGTGTTACCGTACGGATAAACGCTTGCAAAAACGCTAAAAAAATGTTATAATGTAAGGGCTATGAAAAAGACGGATAAAAAAATCGCCCTTGAAATTTTAGAAGGCTTATACCCCGACGCAAAACCCGCGCTGCACTTTAACAGCGCGTACGAATTGCTCGTTGCGGTGGTTTTGTCCGCGCAATGCACGGACGAACGCGTGAATAAAGTGACGGCGGTATTGTTTGAAAAATATAACACACCCGAAAAAATGCTCACGCTTTCGCAAGCGGAGCTTGAAAAATATATCTTTTCGTGCGGCTTTTACAGAATGAAAGCCGCGCACATCCTTTCCGCTTCGCGGGATATTTTAGAAAAATTCGGCGGCAAAGTCCCCGATACGATTGAGGAGCTGACCTCGCTTGCGGGCGTGGGCAAAAAAACGGCGAACGTAGTGTATTCAGTCGCGTTCGGCGGCGACGCGATTGCGGTGGATACGCATGTTTTCCGCGTGAGCAACCGCTTGGGGCTTGCCAAGGGCAAAACGCCCTTGGAGGTGGAAGCGGGCCTGCAAAAGGCTATCCCTAAAAGCGATTGGTCAAAGGCGCATCATTGGCTTATTTGGCACGGGCGCAAAATTTGTCATGCCCAACGCCCCGATTGCGTAAATTGTAAGCTTTCCCCGCTTTGCGATTATTACCGCAAATAATCTGCGACAACATCGTAACCGACTATAACGAAAAGGACCTTGGATATATTTTCCAAGGTCCGTTATTTTTTCTTAAATTCTTCTCCCGTTATCAAATAGTCGATGGATACGTTAAAATATTTGGAAAGCAAGATAAGCATATCCGTATCGGGGCTTCGTCTACCGTTTTCATAATACGAAATAGCCTCGCGACTAATCGATAAATCCATAGCCACCTTTAACTGACTGTATTTTTTTCTCTTTCTTATCAGTTTTAAGCCAATCATTTTCATAAAAATTCCCCCTCAAAAGCCCTTGACATAATTGTAACATAATGTTACAATATAAAATGTAACGATTTGTTACAAATAATACGTAAACGGGAGGGCGTGCGCTGTGGAGAGGGAACGGTGTGTGGTTTGTTCGCAAGCGACTGAATATGCGTTTGATACGCCTGTAAGCGACAGAGAGTTTTATATCGAAGGGGTCGGTCAGCTGTGCCCAAGGTGTTATTACGATTTATACGAAAAGGAGCGTTTTACGGTAGAAAAAACCTTGCGTGGAGGCGAGGAGAGGTATTTATGCGTTTTTAAGGATTATAAATAAAAGAATAAAAACCCTCTTTTTTCGTCATACTTGATAAAAAAGGGGGATTTTTTATGCCAAAAACGGATATGCAAAGCGCGATTGACAGGGAAGCGGAAGCGTTGAAAAAGCTGTGGAAAGCGGAAGATATCGTAGAGAAAAAAGCGCGGATTTATTCGCGGCTTTTGATGGACGCGACGCTTGCCAAGGATATGGAAAGCCTCGCGCAAAAAAGCGAAAAGCGCAAGCAGGCGTTAAAGGGCTTGCTTGGCGAGAAGTGCGACGAAAAAGCCGCGAGCGGGGAGGATGAGGAATGAAGCTGGAAAAAAGAGAGGTGACCCTCAACGAATACGACAGTCTTTGCGATTGCTTTTACGCCTTGAAAACGGCGATTACGGAATGTATCCGCGCAATCGAATACGCGGAGAAAAAGCAAACGCGCGGCGAGCTTATCACGCTTATGAGCGCGCTTGCGGAGGATATGTATTTCGTACGCGATTTGATGAGCGGTTCCGCAATCGAAAACCAAGAATAAGGAAAAGATTAACGCCCCAAAGGGGCGTGTTTTTGCGTTAATTTTCTTGACAAAGTTTGCTGCTTGTTTTATAATAATAGTGATAAAATCAAAGGAGAAATTATTATGGCACAAGAGAAAAAGCAAAGCGGCGTCAAGAAGTTCTTTGAAGAATTCAAAAAATTCATTACGCGCGGAAACGTTTTGGATATGTCCGTCGGTGTTATCGTCGGCGGCGCATTTACGGGTATCGTAAACGGTTTGAGTAATTATATCTTAAAGCCTATCATCAACTGGCTGTTGGCAATGGTGCTCGGCTCGGACGGCTTGGAGGGGGCGGTGACCTTCCTTTCCAAGGTCATGACCACGGACGCAAACGGCGTGCAAATCGTCGATTTGGCAAACTCTATTTATATCGACTGGGGCGCGTTTATCAGCGCAATCATCAATTTCCTTTTGATTGCGTTCGTGCTGTTTTCCATCGTCAAGGTGATGAACGGGCTTGCGGCGGAGCGCGATAAAATGTTCAACAATCCCGAATGGAGCAAGAGAAAGGCAATCGCGCAAATCAGAATGGAAGAAAAGGTTTCCAAAAAGGAAGCGAAAGAAATTTACGCACAGCGTTGCGCGGAAGCGGCTGCAAAAGCGGCGGAGGACGCGCGTCTTGCAGAGGAAGAGACAGCGGCGGCAAAGGCTGCGGAGGAAGAGAGAGCGACGGCAAACACCCGTCTTTTGGAAGAAATCCGCGACCTATTGAAGCAAAACTGTGCGAAATAACGCAAAATCGTTTGACTTTTCGCGCGTTTGCGGCTATAATAAGGAAGATATAGAAAGGCAAGGAAAAAGTTGGCGTTTTTCAACGGCTTCTTTCAGAGAGCGTGCCCGTAGGCTGTAAGGCGCGTAGAAGTGGAAAAACGACCGTTTCGCTTTGGAGCCGTCCTCTTGAAAGACGAGTAGGGAGGAACGCGTGCGCGGCGTTATTGCGTGGAACGAGGTGCGGCAAACGCCGTACGAATGCAGGTGGTACAGCGGAAATTTTCGCCCTGCGCGCTTATGGATTAAGCGCGCAGGGCGGTTTTTATTACACGAAGAAAGGAGTGCACAATGAAAGAAAAAATCGAAGCTTTGCGTTTAAGCATTGAAAACGCAATCGGCTCAATGAAAACGGCAAAAGAGCTTTACGAGCTGAAAGTCCGCTTTCAAACGGAGTTGAAAGGGATTATGAGCGGTATGAAGGATTTGGCGAAAGAGGAACGCCCCGCTTTCGGTAAAATCGTCAACGAATTTAAGCAGGAAATGGAGGCTCTTTTTGAGGAACGCTCGGTAATCGTTTTGAAATTAGAGCTTGAACAAAAATATCAAAACGAGCGTATCGATATCACTATGCCGGGGAAGAAATACAAGGCGGGTGCTTTGCATCCCATTACGCTCGTCAAAAACGAGCTGATCGATATCTTTGCGGGTATGGGTTTCAAGGTTTTCGAGGGACCGGAAATTGAAACGGACTATTACAATTTCACCGCTCTCAACACCCCCAAGGACCACCCCGCGCGGGATATGCAGGACACCTTCTATCTTGCGGAAAACCTGCTCCTTCGCACACAGACCTCGGCGGGGCAAATCCGCGTAATGGAAAAGGACGCGCCGCCTATTAAAATCCTTTCCCCGGGCAGAGTATTCCGTTCGGACGACGACGCGACGCATTCGCCTATGTTCCATCAAATGGAGGGCTTGGTCGTGGATAAGGGCATCACCCTTTGCGACTTAAAGGGTATGCTGGAAGCGTTTGCACAAAAAATGTTCACTTCCGCAACGAAGGTACGCCTTCGCCCCTCCTATTTCCCTTTCACAGAACCCAGCGTAGAGGTGGATTTGAGCTGTTCGGAATGTGGCGGCAAGGGCTGTCGGTTGTGTAAGGGTACGGGCTGGATAGAAGTGCTCGGCGCGGGTATGGTCAACCGTCACGTTTTGGAAAATTGCGGCGTTGACCCCGACGAATACACGGGCTTTGCGTTCGGTATGGGTATCGAGCGTATCGCTATGCTCAAATACGGCATCAACAACATTAAGACGCTGTTTGAAAACGACACGCGTTTCCTGGAACAATTCGAAGAGTAAGGAGATGAAAAGATGAAAGCACCTTTCAGTTGGTTAAAAGATTACGTAGATATCGATATGACGGCACAGGAACTTGCGCAAAAGCTGTTTTCCTGTGGCTTTGAGGTGGAAGAACTTTCCTATCTCGGAGAAAAGATTAACCGCGTCGTGGTCGGTGAAGTGAAATCGCTCACGCCCCACCCCGACAGCGACCATATGCAAATTTGTATCGTCGATTGCGGTGAGGAATACGGCCGTGATTTACAAATCGTTACGGGCGCGCCCAACGTATACGTGGGTATGAAAACGCCTTGCGCGCTCGATAATTCCACCGTGGTCGAGAGTAATCCCGCGATGCTCGAAAAAAATCCCGACGGGATTAAAAAGATTAAAAAAGGCAAGCTTCGCGGCGTGGAGTCGTTTGGTATGCTGTGCTCGGGCGAAGAACTTGGCATCAACGACGATTTCTATCCTGGCGCGGAGGTCAACGGCTTGTTAGAGCTTGACGACAGCGCGCCCGTAGGGGAGGACATCAAAAAAATCGTTGGTTTGGACGACTGGATTTTTGATATCGCAATCACCGCAAACCGCCCTGACTGTCAATGTATTTTGGGAATTGCCCGCGAGATAGCGGCGGTATTGAATAAACCGCTCAAAACGCCCGCAACCGATTATACGGCGCATAAAACGGACGCTTTGCCCGTAGAGGTAGAAGTGCTCGCACCCGAGCTTTGCCCGCGCTACGTGGGGCATTACGTGGAAAAAGTTACGGGCGAAAACAGAGTTTCTCCTGCGTGGATGAGAAAACGCCTCGCGCTTTCGGGGATCCGTTCTATTTCGCCTATCGTAGACATCACGAATTTCGTGTTGCTCGAAATGGGGCAACCTATGCACGCGTTTGACGCGGACGATATCGGCGGTCGTAAAATCGTCGTACGCCGCGCGGAAAACGGAGAAAAAATCGTCACCTTAGACGAAAAGGAATTTACGCTCAATAAAGACAATCTTGTCATTTGCGACGGCAAAAAACCCGTTGCGCTGGCAGGGATTATGGGCGGGCTGAACAGCGAGATTAAGAGCACGACGAAAAATGTATTTTTCGAATCCGCGAAATTTGCGCGCGACAACGTGCGTAAGACCTCGCGTGCGCTTGGTCAATCCTCCGATTCCTCCGCGCGCTTTGAAAAGGGCATAGACGCATACACCAACGCGTTGGCAATGGACAGAGCGTTGCACCTTATCGAAGAGCTTGCTTGCGGAAAGGTAACGGATATTCGCCGCGACGTTTGCGCGGTGGACCTTGCGCCCCGTCAAATGACGGCGAGCATTGCAAAAATAAACGCCTTGCTCGGTATCACCGTACCCCAAAAAGAGATTACGCGTATTTTGGATAATTTGAATTTCCAACCCAAGGTTTGCGGTGATGCGCTCACCGTCACCGTTCCTGGGTATCGCGACGATATTGACGGCTATCCCGACCTTGCGGAAGAAATTATCCGTATGTACGGCTACGAGCATATCACGCCGACCTTCTTGGAAAAGGCGAGCGTGACGGGCGGCGGCTTGAACGACGAACAAAAACGGGAATTACGCTGGAAAAATCTGCTTCGCACGCAAGGCTTTTACGAGGCGTATAACTATTCGTTCTATTCCCCCAAGGATTTCGAGCTTATGAAGCTTTCCAAATCCGCGGCGGAGCGCAACGCCGTCAAAATTCTTAATCCCATCAGCGAAGAATTGTCGCTTATGCGTACATTCCTCGCACCGTCTATGCTTGCCAACGCGGTGAGAAATATCCGTCGCGGCAACGACGAGGGCAGAGAATTTGAGGTGGCGAATATCTATCTTCCCCGCGATACCGCGGCAAACGAACAGCCCACGGAGCGCAAGCATATCGTGCTTGGCATTTGGGGCGGCAAAAACGATTTCTTTGATATGAAGGGCGCGATTGAGCGTATCGCGGAGACGTTCCACCTTTCGTTTAAGTACGAGCGCGCGGAAAAATCCTATCTGCACCCCGGCGTTTCGGCAAACGTGTTGTTGGACGGCGAAACCGTCGGCTGTTTCGGTGAATTAGACCCCGAAATCGCGGACGGCTTGGGCTTGGATAAAAAAGTATATCTCGGTGAGCTGGACCTTGCTTCGCTTTTCGCAAAAGCGGACGACCGCGTGTATTATACAAACTTGCCTAAATTCCCCGCGGTCAAGCGCGACCTTGCATTGATTGTAGACGAGAAGCTGACCTGTGAGGAGATTGAAGAGGTGCTTATGCACTCTTGTAAATACGTGACGAGCGCAAAGCTTTTCGACGTATATCGCGGCGGACAAGTTCCCGCGGGCAAAAAGAGTATGGCGTTCACGCTGACCTTTACGCCCGACGCGGGTGTGGAAAAGTCGTTCACGCCCGAAAATTTGGATAACTTCGTGAAGAAAATCTTGAACAACCTCAAATTTAAGCTGGGTATCGAGCTTCGCTAAAAAGGAGCGTTCTGTGAAAAGGGAAGGTAAGATAAAAACGATAGGTTTTTTCAACGTGGATAAGCCGTCGGGAATGACCTCTTCGACGGTAGTCAATAAATGCAAATGGCTGACGGGCACGCCGTGCGGACATATGGGTACGCTCGACCCTTTGGCAAGCGGCGTCCTGCCCGTAGGCGTGGGTAACGCCGCCCGTTTGTTTGATTACTTTCTTGAAAAGGAAAAAATTTATATTGCCGAATTTACCTTCGGTGTTACTTCGGATACCTTGGACAGTACGGGAACGCTCGTTTACGGCGGGCGAGTACCGAGCGAAACGGAAATTGCGGCGACGCTTCCGCAATTTTTCGGGGATATTATGCAGATACCACCCAAGTACAGCGCGAAGAGCGTCAACGGCAGGCGCGGCTACGAGCTTGCCCGCGCGGGCGTGGAATTTGAGCTGCAACCCAAAAAGGTGCATATTTACGGTATGCAAATGCTGGGCAAAGCGGAAGCGGAAAATACTTATCGCTTGGAAATCCGTTGCGGGGGCGGTACGTATATCCGCTCGCTTGCAAGGGATATTGCCGAGGCACTTGGCACGAACGCCGTTATGAGCGCACTTCGCCGCACGAAGAGCGGATATTTTGAAATCGGGCAGGCTATACCCTTTTCGCTTTTGCAAAGCGACCCTACTATCGAGGAACTGGAAAAGTATATTATCCCCACCGAGCAAACGTTGCCGTATCCTACGCTTACGCTTTACGGCAAGAATGCCGAGCGCATCTTCAACGGTGTGGCAGTGAACGCGGAAACGGAGGACGGACTGTATAAGCTGTATAACGGCGAAGCCTTTTACGGCATAGCCGAAGTTAAAGACGGAAAAGCAAAGGCAAAGACGAAATTATGTTGAAAACGGTGCGTTTACAAAACACGGATATTTCCGCTTTGGGCTGCGTGATGCTACTCGGCGGCTTTGACGGCTTGCACGCGGGACATAAAACGCTCGTGACGCGCGCAAAATCGTATGCGCTCCCCGTCGTTGCTACGACGATCGTCGGGTGTAAGTCGAGCGAAAGCCTGTTTACGCTTTTCGAACGCGAAGAAATATTCCGCGCGGTGGGCGTAGACGCTTTGTTTGAACTGCCGTTCGAGGAAATCAAGGATATGTCGGCGGAAGCCTTTGCCAAGCTCTTGATAGGCGAATTTCAGCCCAAGATTTTTCTTTGCGGCGACGATTTTCGATTCGGAAAAGGCGCAAGCGGTACGCCTGAAATGTTAGAACGAAGCACCCGTGTACGCGTTGAAACGCAAAAATTGCTCATGGTAGACGGAGAAAAGGTCAGCTCGTCCACCATCAAACGTCTTTTAGAGGCGGGCGAGGTGGAACGGGCGAACGCGTTGCTCGGCGAAGTGTTCTTTTTGCTGGGCAAGGTCGAGCGGGACAGAGGCGTTGGGAAAGGCTTGGGCTTTCCAACGGCGAATATTGCGTACCCGCTTAAAAAATTCCCTATAAAAAAGGGCGTGTACGAAGCCCGAGTTTGCGTGGACGGTAAAGACTATAAAGCGGTGACGAATTTTGGCGACCGTCCGACCTTTGAAGAAAAACGGACGGTGACGGAAACGCATTTGATCGGCTTTGACGGCGATTTATACGGAAGAGAGCTAAAAATTCGTTTTGTGCGGTATTTGCGGGATATAAAAAAATTTCAAAACGCGGAGCTGCTCGTAGAGCAATTACGCGAGGACGTGCGGAGGGTGCAAGACAATGATTAAATTTGGACCGAGCGGAAACTCTGAAAGCTTTTATGCCGAGGGCAACGCGCATACGGAGCAGGCGGCGGCGTTCGTCAAAAAACGGGGGCTGGATTGCTTTGAATATTCCTTTGGCCGCGGCGTACGCATGACGGAGGATAAAGCAATTTCTATCGGTGAAGCGTTTGCAGCGGAGGGGATAGAAATTTCTGCGCACGCGCCCTACTTTATCAATTTTGCCAACCCCGATGACGAAATGGCGGCAAAGTCCTACGGCTACGTTTTGGACAGCGCGAAGGTCTGTAAGCTTATGGGCGGGAAACGCGTGGTGTTTCACCCTGCGGCGCAAGGCAAGGCAACGCGCTTTGAGGCGGTGGAAAAAACGCGGGAGCGGTTGCATACGCTTGCGGAATATATCGCCTTGAATAATTTGGAGGATATGCTGTTTTGCCCCGAAACGATGGGTAAGCTCGCGCAAATCGGTACGGTGGAGGAAATCACGGAATTTTGTAAGATTGCGCCGTTTTTCGTGCCGTGCGTGGATTTTGGGCATATCAACGCCCGCGAACAAGGCTCGCTGAAAACGGTGGAGGATTATCAATCGCGCTTGGAGTATATGATTGCGGAGCTTGGCTTTGAGAGAATGGAGCATTTCCACGTGCACTTTTCCAAAATTATGTACGGCGGAAAGGGCGAGATTAAGCATTTAACCTTTGCCGACGAGATTTACGGTCCGTGTTTCGAGCCGCTTGCCGCCGCGCTCAAAGCGTTGCACTTAAAACCGTATATCGTCAGCGAATCGGACGGCACGCAAGTCGAGGACGCGGCGGAAATGAAGCGAATTTATCAAAGTATCTGAAAAAACGCCTTTCGTATACTTGACGAAAGATGAAATTTTTGGTACAATATAGAAAGAAGGGAGTTTCTAATGGTCTGTACGAACGGAAAAAAAGTGCTTGCATTATCCGATTGCGAGGCGGTGTATACCTCGTGTGAATATTTGCTTCGTTATATCACGGGCTTCGTTGCTGAAAACGGTTGCGCGCTCGTGGATAAAGACGGAACGACCTTGTATACGGACAAGCGGTATATCGAAGCGGCGGAAAAGCTTTTCCAAAACACGGAGGTAAGGGCAACGCTGTATACCCAAAAGGAAGTTTTAGAGCGTTTGGCGTCGTATTCGAGCGTGGGGATTTCTTTCCGTGAAACGAGTCACGTAGAGTACCTCGCACTGGAAAAGGCGGGCGTACGCTTGGTGAATATAGACGACGCGCTTGCAAAGGCAATGGCGGTCAAAAACGAATGGGAACTTTCGAATATAGCCAAGGCTTGCGAGATTGCGGAGGATGCGTTAAACGAGTTGTTGCCGCAAATCAAAGAGGGAATGACGGAAACGGAGGTTGCCGCGCTGCTTGAATACAATATGCGTAAAGCGGGGGCGCAAGGACTTGCGTTTGAAACGATCGTTGCATTCGGCGCGCACGCCGCCGTGCCTCATCACGAAACGGGCTTAAAAAAGCTGGCGTTCGGCGACGAGATTTTGATTGATTTCGGTTGTCGTGTCAACGGGTACTGTTCGGATATCACGCGCACCTTCCTGTTTGGCGATGACGGGAAGCACGAGGCGTTCAAGAAGGCGTACGAAGCGGTCTTGACGGCGCATAATCTCGTGCAGGAAAAATTAAAAAGCGGTATGACGGGTATTGACGGCGACGCGATTGCCAGGGATTACTTAAAAGAAAAAGGGTATGGGGAGTTATTTACCCATTCGCTTGGGCACGGGATAGGCTTGAACGTGCACGAATATCCCCGTGTCAGTCCCAAATCCACGGAAATATTGACGGACGGTATGGTCTTTTCCGACGAGCCGGGTGTATACGCGGCAGGCGAGTACGGTATCCGTATCGAAGATACGGTCACATTGAAAAACGGAAGCATTAAGAGCTTTATGTCCAAGACGGACAAAAAACTTATTATTTTATAGTATAAGGAGAACAATACTATGGCACAGATTTTAGCAGGCGATATTCGTAAGGGCGTTACCTTTGAATACAAGAGTGGCGTTTACACGGTCACCGATTTCCAGCACGTAAAACCCGGTAAGGGCGCGGCGTTCGTAAGATGTACGCTTAAAAACGTGGTTACGGGACAAGTTTTGTCCAACGAAACCTTTAACCCCACGGCAAAGCTTGAAACGGCACAGGTAGAAACGAAGAAGATGACCTATTCCTATTTCGACGGCGAATTCTACGTATTCGTAGACGACGAATGGAATCAGGAAAATTTGAGCTACGATCAGGTTGAGGATGCGCTGAAATACATCAAGGAAAACGACACCGTAACGGTGAAATTCCTCTATGGCAAAGCGTTCTCGGTTGAACCCGAAAACTTCGTAGAGCTCAAAGTTATCGAAGCAGAACCGGGCGTAAAGGGCAACACGGCTACCAACGTTATGAAGAATGCAAAGGTAGAAACGGGTGCGACCATTCAAGTTCCTATGTTCGTAGAAGAGGGCGAAACGATCCGTATCGATACGAGAACGGGCGAATATATGAGCCGCGTTTAATCGCTCATATTCCTTATAAAATCAAGCAAAAAATGCAGGATAAGACCTATCCTGCATTTCATTGTACCTAATAATTATGAAAGCAGTAGTACAGAGAGTAAAAAACACCCGTCTTTGCGTAGACGGGAAATTGATTTCCGAAATTCCGTTTGGTTTAACCGTATTTCTCGGCGTAAAGGTAGGGGATACGGAAAAGGAAGCGGCGTATCTTGCCAAAAAAATCGCTGCGTTGCGGATTTTTGAAGACGAAAACGGTAAAATGAATTTATCGGTCAAGGACGTGGGCGGAGAGGTTTTGCTCGTGTCACAGTTCACTCTTTACGGTGACGCGTCGCACGGGAATCGGCCGAGCTTTACGCTCGCCGAACGCCCCGAAAAAGCCGAGCCGTTGTACGAGTACGCGGTGCACGCTTTGTCAGAGCTTGGCGTGACCGTCAAAAAGGGCGTTTTCGGTGCGGATATGCAAATCGAGCAAAACAACGACGGACCCGTGACCATACTTTTGGAAGCGTGAACCGCAAAGGAAAAGAACGAATGAAGATACGCTTTTTAGGCACGGGCGCGGCAGAAGGTGCGCCTGCTATCTATTGTAAATGCGAGGTTTGTGAACAGCTACGCCGTCGCGGAAAAGAGGAATGGCACACTCGCTCGCAAATCGTAATCGACGGCGAGCTGGGTATCGATTTTCCGCCCGACGCGTATGTTCACGCACTCACGCAAGGCGTGGACCTTGGCGCGATCCGTTATCTTCTTATCACGCACAGCCATATGGACCATTTCTACGCCCACGATTTCATTTTACGGGGCTATAAATATACCCGAACGCCGCTTGCCCCTTTGGAGATTTACGGCAACGCGGAGGTTTGCAAGGTCTTTGCTGAGTGCACTCGCCGCGAGCTTCGCGAGGAGATTGCGCAAACGATTTCTATGCGCGAGATTCGCGCGTTTGAGCCGTTTACCGTGGGCGGTGAAAACGGTTACGCCGTCACCGCGCTTCCCGCGCAACACAGTCAAACGGAAACGGCGTTCGTTTATCTCGTGGAAAAGGGGAATAGAACCTATCTGCATTTGACGGATACGGGCAGATTGCCAAAAGAAACTTTGGACTATTTACAAGACTATGCCAAGCGGACGGGTAGACGGGTGGACCTCGTTGCCTTTGATTGTACCTTCCTTTTTCAAACGGCGGGCACGGTTTCGCGGCACATGGGCTTGGAGGATAATAAGGCAATGCAGGAGGAAATGATGCGTCGGGAAATCGTAGACGCGCGCACGAAATACGTGATAACGCACTATTCGCACAACGCCGCGCCGCTTTCGGAGAACCTCGCCCGCGCGCAAAAGGAGTACGGGTATCAACCCGCCTTCGACGGCACGACGATTGAAATTTAACGCCGCAATCCCTTTATTTTCAACAACTCTACTCACGGTAGATATCCATTCTACCCGTGGTAGAGTTGTTTTTTTGTGTCGGTAGAATGTGTTTTTGATGGAGTGGAGAGGCAAAAAAACGGGTAGAATGAAAGAAGCGAAAAATAGGTTTTCTTTTTTGGAAAAATGTCCTAAACTATAAGAGAGGCGGGCAAAAAGCCGCCTTGAAAAAATGAAAAGGAAATTATAAAAATGAAAGAGAAAACGATTAAAAATAAAGGCTTTACCGTTCCCGTGTTTTTTGCGGCAGATGAAAATTATATGCCGTTTTTGGCGGTAACACTGGCGTCCTTGAAGGCGCACGCAAGCACGAAAAACAAATATAAAATACACGTTTTGTACACGGGGACGCTTGGGGAAAACGCCAAGGCTATCAAAAAAATGGCTACGCCTAACCTTTCCGTGCGATTTGTGAATATTACCAAAAAGGCGGCGCAAATACAAAGCGTTATGCGTTGCAGGGACTATTACACGAGCGCGATTTATTTCCGCCTGTTCATTCCCGAGCTGTTCCCTTGCTATGATAAAGCCATTTATCTCGATTGTGACACGGTACTTTGCGAGGATATCGCCGAGCTGTTTGCAATCGATATCAAGGATAGCTATATCGGCGCGGTAGCCGATCAGGCGGTTGCCGCCGTGCCCGCTTTTTGCGAGTATACGAGCAAGGCGTTGGGGATAGAGCCGCAAAATTATTTCAATTCGGGCGTGATTACGCTCAATTTGAAAAAACTTCGTTCCATACGCTTTTACAACGCCTTTTATTTCATTTTGAAAAGCTACGAGTTCACCGTTGCACCCGACCAAGATTGCTTGAATTTGATTTGCAAGGACAAAACGTATTATTACGGCGGGGAGTGGAATGCAATGCCTAGCGGTAGCGAACGCACATTGCCGCCTAAGCTCATACATTACAACCTTTCGTTGAAGCCTTGGCATTACGACGGGGTTTTATACGAAGAGCATTTTTGGGCATACGCCAAGCAAACGCCCTTTTATCATTTGATAGCGGCGAAGAAAGCGGCGTTTACACCGCAAATGGCGTTACGCGACCAAGCGGACGGAGAGCGGCTTCTTGCGCTCGCAAAAGCGGAGGCGGATAGCCCGTCTAACTATCTCAAAACTATGCAAAAAAGTGCCGTAGAAAAGGCGAAAAAAACACAAAACGAGGTGGGCAGGTATGGATTTATCGAAGGTTTCGGCAGAGCGGCGGTCGGTGCTGCAACGGATTGAAGAGAATGAGAAAAAGGGTATATTCGACGCTTGCGTAGAGATAGACCCGCCCGCCAAGGAGCTTACGCCCGATAAGGTCGATTATCTTTGTGAAAAGCAATCGAGCAAACTCAAAAGGAAAATTGCAAATTTCGTAGGGGATCGATATTTTTTAGGGCTTATCAAAACGGGGAAGTTGGTGATAGAGGGAGTAGAGGGTACGGAAAATCTCGCCGCACTCCAAAACGGTGCAATCGTCACCTGCAACCATTTTTCGCCGAGCGATAACTATATCGTGTTTCATTGCTTGCGCAAATATCTGCCGCGAAAATATCTCTACAAAATCATACGCGAGGGCAATTACACGGGCTTTAAGGGCTTGTACGCTTTGTTGATGCGCCATTGCGACACGTTGCCGCTTTCGTCCAACCGCCGTACGATGATGAACTTTTTTTCTGCCGTCAATACGCTTTTGAAACGCGGGGAAAGCGTGCTCGTATACCCCGAGCAGGAAATGTGGTGGAATTACCGCAAGCCTCGCCCCTTTAAGGTGGGCGGTTTCAAGCTCGCCTATCGCGCGGGCGTACCCGTTGTGCCAACCTTTATCACAATGCAAGACGACGGGGACAAAACGGACGAGCACGGTTATCCCCTGCAACGGCATACTCTGCACGTACTTTCGCCTATTTATCCCGATTTATCGCTTGGAGAAAAGGCGGGTGCGGAAAAAATGCGGGACGAGGCGTATAAGCTTTGTGTCGCAAAATATGAAGAAATCTACGGCAGACAAGTTTGAAAATACCTTTTACGGGGTATAAAATATTTGGAAATGCGAGGGCGTTGACGAACGCCCTCCCTTTGTTGTAACCGAATTTTTTGAAAAAATCAAAAATTTTCAAGTTTTTTTCATAGAAAAAAAGGGAAACGGGCTTTTTTGTCGAATATATTATATGAGAGCTGTAAAACGACGTATAGCACGGCGTTTTACTTCGCGTGGCTCAAAGAAGGGCGATACACGCTCAAAGTGGGGCGATACACAAACACAAGGGGGTATGCTATGGACGAACGGAAAAGCTATGCTTGCGTACGCGAGCGCGTATGCGTGCAAGAAGAAAGCTTTTTTTCGCCGTACGCGAAAAAATCCTCGCAAACGGGGGGCAGGGCGCGTAAGGAAAAAAGCTGTGATTTTCGCACCGACTTTCAACGCGATAGAGACCGTATCATTTACAGCAACTCCTTCAAACGCTTGAAAAATAAAACGCAAGTTTTTTTCGCACCGCAAGGCGACCATTACATCACGCGTTTAACGCACACGCTGGACGTGTCGCAAATCGCCCGCTCCATTGCCCGTTCCCTCGCGCTCAACGAGGATCTTGCCGAGGCGATTGCGCTTGGACACGATTTGGGGCATACGCCGTTCGGGCACGTGGGAGAAAGGGTGCTTGCCAAGCTCGCAACGGGCGGTTTTTTCCACAACGAGCAATCCCTCCGCGTGGTCGATTGCATTGAAAAAGAGGGGCGGGGCTTGAATTTGACCGTGGAGGTCCGCGACGGGATCTTACAGCACAAGAGCACGGGCAAGCCCTCGACCTTGGAGGGCGAAGCGGTGTCCTTGGCGGACCGTATCGCATATATCAATCACGACATAGAGGACGCGATACGCGCGGGGATATTGCAGGAGCGCGATTTGCCCCAAAGCGCGGTAAAGCTCCTTGGAAATCAAACGAAAACGCGTATCAACACCGCGATCACGGACATCTATCAATGCTCCTATAATCAACCGTTCGTACGAATGTCGGACGAGATGATGGGCGCGATTAACGAGCTTCGCGCGTTTATGTTCGAAAGGGTGTACGAGTTGGCGAACAAATCCATTCAAGAGCGTTCGGAGCGTATGCTGACCCAGCTTTTCGAGTATTTTATGCACCACGTAGACAAACTGCCCAAGCCGTATTTGCGGCTTTTGGAAAAAGACGGCAAGGAACGGGTGGTATGCGATTATTTATCGGGTATGACCGACCGTTACGCCATAGGCGTATTTGAAAATCTTTTTATACCTACTACCTTTTCAATCGGAGGAACGGATTCGTGAGCAAGGGGTTTGATCCTCGCTTTATGCAGGAGCTCAAACAAAAAAACGATATCGTCGAGGTGATCGGCGGCTATCTTGCGCTGGACAGAAAGGGCAACACGCATTGGGCGTGCTGTCCCTTTCATCACGAGCGCACGCCCTCGTTTGCCGTCAATCAGGCGGAGCAATTTTATCATTGTTTTGGTTGCGGCGTATCGGGCGACGTCGTCCGCTTCGTGCAAGAAATCGAATCCACCGATTTTATGGGCGCTGTGCGAATTTTAGCCGCGCGCGCGAAAATGGCTGTGCCCGAAACGAATTTCGACACCGAGCAAGCCGCGCAAATGAAGAAAAAACGGGATACCATGGCGGCGATTATGCTCGATTGTGCCCGCTTTTATCTTTCTAACCTTTACAGCGGGGACAAGCGTGCGGAAGCGCATTTGACCTATATCAAAAACCGCGGTTTATCGCCCACGACGGTCAAAAAATTCGGCTTGGGCGCGTCGCTCGATTTCTTTTCCTTGCCCGACTATTTGGCGGGAAAGGGCTATTCGCGGCAGGACCTTTTGGACAGCGGCGCGGTTGGGGAAGCGAAAAACGGCAAGCTTGTCGATTTCGAAGCGGGACGGCTGATATTTCCCATCATCAACGCGTTCGACGAGGTGGTGGCGTTCGGCGGCAGACTTTTGGAAAAATCCGATTTTGCCAAGTATAAAAACACGCGTGAAACCTTGTTGTTCAACAAACGCAAAACGCTGTATAATATCAATCTCTTGAAAAAGCTTAAACGCAAGCAGCCGATAAAAGAGGTCATTATGGTAGAAGGGTATATGGACACCATTTCCCTGTTCCAAGGCGGCTTTGAAAACGTAGTGGCTTCTATGGGCACTTCGCTCACCACCGAGCAGGCGCGGCTCGTCAAACGCTATTCGGACAACGTATTGATTAGCTACGACGGGGATTTCGCGGGGCAAAACGCCGACCTTCGGGGCTTGGAAATTCTCAAAGACGAGAAGCTTAACGTCCGCGTCGTGCCTATGCCCGACGGGCTTGACCCCGACGACGTGGTGAAAAGGGGTGCGGCGGAATACCAAAAATGCTTGGACGCGGCAATGCCGCTCGTCGATTATAAGATACATTCGTTGGAGCGCAAATTCGACCTTTCGCGAACGGAAGAAAAACGCCGCTTCGTGACGGAAGCGTTGCAGGTGATAGGTGCGGCGGAAAGCGAGTCGGTCAAGGAAGAGCTTTTGAAAAAGCTTCGGGACAAGACGGGAATATCCTATCACGCCTTGGAGCGCGATTTGCAAAACACCGCAAAGGAAAAGACAGAGCCGACCATTCCCAAGGAACGCATTTCCGAAACGGCGGGAAATGCCGACAAGTGGGTAAAGGCGATACGCTTTATTTTGGCGGCGAAGCTGTTTTCCGCGCCGTATGCCAAGGATTACGATTTGCA
Organism: Candidatus Scatosoma sp.; assembly: GCA_045576335.1. Lineage (GTDB taxonomy): Bacteria > Bacillota > Clostridia > Christensenellales > Borkfalkiaceae > Scatosoma. The sequence goes on along the minus strand of JAZNGH010000042.1, from coordinate 13,042 downwards.
AACGCTCGCCCTTACGGACGAAACGCATATCGTGATTGCACAATATATCGTCAATTGCGAGCAAAAGGGAGAGCGGATACGCCCCAGTGAGCTGTTTGAGATTTTGCAGGAAGAGAGCGTGGAATTTAACGCCGTGCTCGACCTCAATTTCGGGGACAAGCTTTCGGGTGAGATTGCCGAGCGGTTTTTCTTGGACAGCGTGAAAACGTTAGAGCGTGAGCAGATTGAACGGGAGATTAACGCGCTCAATATGCAATATGCCGCGGAAACGGAAGAGGAAAAACGCAAGGATATTGCCAAAAGGCTCGTAGAGCTAATGCAAAAAAGGAAAAGAAAATAAAGGAAAAGACAAAAAAGTCTTTTATATAAACGGAGGATAAAAAGGGTGAATATATCCGAACAAAAACTCAAAGAAATTCTCGACGGTATCGTTGCCGCGTACGGGAAAAAGGGCAGCATTACGACCAACCAGCTTTGCGATATTATGGAGAAGTTCGACACGAACGCAAACCAAATCGATTTCGTGTATAAATCGCTTGGCGAAGCGGGTATTCAAATCGTGGACGAGGACCAAAGAGATAGGGAGCTTTTCGAACAGGCTCTGTCCGATATCGGCTTGGACGACCCCGTAAAAATGTACCTCAAAGACATCGGTCGCGTGCCGCTGCTTTCCGCGGACGAGGAGGTGGATTTGGCGCGCCGTATGCAGGAGGATGACGAAGCGGCGAAAAAACGTCTTTCGGAGGCAAACCTTCGACTCGTCGTATCCATTGCCAAACGCTACGTGGGGCGCGGTATGCTGTTCCTCGACCTCATTCAAGAGGGCAACCTCGGGCTTATGAAAGCCGTGGAGAAGTTCGACTATCAAAAGGGCTTCAAATTTTCCACGTACGCAACCTGGTGGATTCGTCAATCGATCACGCGTGCGATCGCCGACCAAGCGCGTACCATTCGTATTCCCGTGCACATGGTGGAAACCATCAATAAGCTTACCCGCGTACAGCGTCTTTTGTTGCAAGAGCTTGGCAGAGAGCCGACGGCGGAAGAGATTGCGGAAAAAATGGGCGTTACCGAGGACCGCGTCCACGAAATTTTGAAAATCGCGCAAGACCCCGTATCGTTGGAAACGCCGATAGGCGAGGAAGAGGACAGCCATCTCGGCGATTTTATCGAGGACGAAAAGACGACGACGCCCAGCGATTCCGTGGCGTTTACCATGCTCAAAGAACAGCTCCTTGGCGTACTCGACACGCTTACCCCGAGAGAGGAAAAGGTGCTTCGCTTGCGCTACGGTATCGACGACGGCAAGCCCAGAACGCTGGAAGAGGTGGGCAGAGAGTTCAACGTTACGCGTGAGCGTATCCGTCAAATCGAAGCCAAGGCGTTGAGAAAGCTCCGTCACCCCTCGCGTAGCAAAAAGCTCAAAGACTTTTTGGAATAATGCGCTACGGAAAACGGATAGATACGCTGTGCTCGCTTTTGGTGCGTTCGGAAAGCTTTGCGGACGTGGGGTGCGATCACGGCTATTGCAGCGAATATATGCTTGAAAATCAGCTATGCGATAGGTTGATTTTTTCGGACGTGAGCCGCGGCAGCTTGGCAAAGGCGGAAAAACTGCTTGCCCGCTTCGTTGTGGAGGGCAGGGCAAAAGGCGTGCTTGGCGACGGTTTTTTCGGCGTTCCCAAGGATACCGAGCAGGTACTGATTGCCGGTATGGGCGGCAGCGAAATCGTGTCCATACTTTCGGATAAAAGGTACGGCTTTATGCCCGCACGCTTCGTCTTTCAGCCTATGCACGACGCGGAGAAGCTTCGCCGTTATATTCTCGAAAACGGCGGGTATATCGAACGCGATTATACCTTTGCGGATAATAAGTTTTACGAGGTAATCGTAGGCAGGCTTCGCAAAGAAGACGAAAAAAAGCAAGCGTATACGGATGCGGAATACGAATTTGGACGGGATAACCTTACGCAAATGGGCGAGGCGTTCGTAAAACGCACTAAAAAGCTGCTTGCGGACACGGATAAATACCTTGCCTGTCCCACGTTGCAGCAGGAGAGCCGTTTGGCTTTAACGGAAAGAAAGGAACGGTTAAAAGGAGTATTGAGCGGTGAAATTAAGTGAGTTTTACGCGCTTTGCGACGGGCTTGCACCCAAGACGTTGAGCGACGAATATTGCCAAAAATACGGCGCATACGATAACAGCGGTATTCTCGTGGATACGGGCGAAGAGGTGAGGGGTGCGCTGTTTTCCCTTGATTTATCCTTTGCGGCAATCGATTGCGCGATTGAAAAGGGTTTTAATTTAATCGTTATTCATCACCCCGCCATTTACGGCAAAATCGGGGATATCCGCGCGACGGATTTTCAGCCGATTGGAAAAAAGCTTATAAAATGTATCAGCCACGGTATCAGCGTGATTGCGATGCACTTAAATCTCGATTGCGCGGAAGGAGGGGTTGACGAGAGCTTGATGCAGGGCGTTATGCTTTCAGCGGCGCTTGGTGGCTTTGACGGCGCGGCTTCGGTTGGACTAATCGGGGCAAAGGCTGAACACATTATGCACCCGTTAAGCGTAGGCGGCTACGGGCGGGTATACGATATCCAAAAGACCACCCTTTCCGCCCTTGCAGAGGGTATGAAAAAGGTTTTTTCGACGGGGCGGGTGCTCGTTTACGGGGCAGATAGACCTATTTTACGCGCGGCAAGCTTTTGCGGGAGCGGCGCGGACGAGGAAGCCGTTGAATTTGCCGTGCAGAGCGGCGCACAGGTTATGATTTCTTCCGATTTCAAGCACCACGTTTTGACGCTGGCGGAGGAATCGGGGCTTGCCGTAATCGTTTTGACGCATTACGCGTCGGAAAATTACGGCTTTGAAAAATATTATGAAAAATTGCGTCGGCAGGTAAGCGTTCCGTGTGCGTATCATACGGATAAAAGCCTGCTTTGACGGGAGGAGTTTTATATGTCACAATTACAAGCTATTTTGAACTATCAAACGGCGGATGCGAAGCTGTACGAGCTGGAAAAGGCGCTTTCGGAAAGCGAAGAGAGAAAGAAGTACGTCAAGCTTCAAAAATTCTTAAAGACCGCACCTGAAAAGCTGGATTCGTTGGAAGTGAAAGCAACCGCGCTCAAAGCGGAAGCGGACGCGCTTGCGAAAAAGTACGCGCAAGTGGAAACGACCTTGCAGGAGTTTGACAATCTGGAAGAGATGATTAAGGGCGGCGCAGATATTGCGTTCTATAAAAAGGAAGTGCAGAAAATCGCCGACCAGCTCAAAAAAATCAAGGCGGATATCAACGCGCTGTTTGCGGGCATCAAAGCGACGGATGAGGAATATCAAAAGCTGAAAAAGCAGGTCATCTCCGCACAGAAGCAGTACGGCGAAGCGGCGGAAAAATACAAAGAGGTGAAAGCCTCCAAAGAGGGCGAAAGAACCGCCATTGAAGCGGAGCTTGCCAAAATTGCAAAGGATATTTCGCCTGAAATGCTCGGAAAATATCAGGTCAAGCGCAAGGAAAAGATTTTTCCCGTCGTGGGCAAGGAAGCAGGGGGCAGATGTCCGTTTTGCAGTATGGAATTCCCCATTGCGGCAAGGAGCAAGCTTGCTTCGGGCGTAGAATGTGATATGTGTCACCGTATCGTGTTTGGGGAATAACTGCAACTTTTTCATTGCTTCCGCATACGATAAAGAATGCGGAAAATTATAGCGAAGATTTATTTGAAGAATATAAAAGACAACGCACGAGCCTTTTCCCGCTTAACGCAAACGCCCGTTTGCGCGGTGGTCAAGGCGGACGCCTACGGTCACGGCGCGGAAGAGGTCGTCAACGCGATAGAAAGCGTCGTGCAAAGCTTTGCCGTTTCCCTTTTGGAGGAGGCGAAAGAAATTCGCGTGGCGGCTTGCGGAAAGGATATCCTTATTCTCACCCCGCCCCTTGGCAAAGAGGAAATTGAGGAGGCGGCGTTAAACGGGTTTATCGTCACCGTAGGGGATATCCCCGCGGTACGTGCGGTGTCGTGGGTTGCGGAATCGCTTCGCTTGCCCGTTCGGGTACATCTCAAAGTCAATACGGGAATGAATCGCTACGGTATGAACGCGCAAACGCTGGGCAAGGTTTGTAAACGGCTTTTGCAAAATCCGTTCGTCAAGGTAGAGGGCGTATACTCGCATTTATACGGGCAAACGCGCGAAAGCGCGCAAGAACAGCGTTCGGTGTTTTTGAAAATGCTCGCCGTTTGTCGGCGGTATTATCCCGATATAAAAGCGCATTTATCGGCGACCTACGGCGCGTTGCTTGGGAAAGATTTTTATTTCGACGGCGTGCGTATCGGTATCGGATTGTACGGCTATCTTCCCGACGGCGCAAGGGATATTTCAGCGGAAACGGTGAAGGGATTGTCCTTGAAAAAGGGAATGTGCGTATACGCGCGCGTTATGAACAGCCGTAAATACGGCTTTGGCGGCGCGGGCTACGGAACGCCGAAAAAAACGGAGTTTGCGGACGGACGGCTGTCCGTGTTGCGGGTAGGCTACGCCGACGGTTTTTTGCGGACGGCGGAAAACGGAACGGACGGCTATGAAAGCAACGCGAATAATTTATGTATGGACGCGTGCGTGCGCGAGGGCAAGCTTTTGCGCGGGCAGGAGCTTCCCGTAATGACGGACGCGGCGGCAACGGCGGCGGTTGCGGGTACGATTTCGTACGAAGTGCTTTGCGCGGCGACGCGCCGCGCGGAAAAAGTTTTTATATATACGGAGTGTTCAGGTAATAGGAAAGGGTAAAACAAAGGAAAAACGGAGAGAAAAACAATGGGAAACGTAAAAAACACCTTCAAGAAAATCGGCAGACAGCTTTGGGAGCTTTTTAAGGGCGGTTTCCCCGCGGGGCTGATGTACTGCTGTGCGGGAACGATTCTTATGATGCTGACCGTACAGGGCGAGCTGGCTGAATTGAAATGGGACGACGGTAAATTGATTTGGACAATCGTTTGCGTGGTTGCGGCTATGGCGTACAACGCGCTCGTCACCTACGCGCAAGGCGGCAACGCTTACGAAATGCTCGTTTCGGGAAATATGAAACGCGTTTCGGCGAGCGATTTTGAGGGCGGATATAAAATTTCTTCCCACAAGGAAGCAAAGGAATACCGCGCTTGGAAGGGTTTTGCTATGGGCTGCTTTATCGCGATTTTGCCCGTCGTTACGGGGCTTATCTTCGGCTGTAACGCCGAAGTAATCAACGCCACGCTTACGGAAAACGGCGCGAATTCGGACGTAGGGTTTGGTATACTCGTGATTGCGTGCTTCCTGCTTTCGGGCTGGTCGATTTTGCCCTTTTATCTTCTCAATGCAAGCGGTATCGCCGTGAGCTATTTCATCTCCTGTGCCTTCGGCGCGTTGCCCGTTATCGTTACGGGCGTTATGTATATCGTCGGCGCGTACGGGCGTAGAAACAAAGCGATTCGCGCGCAAGAGCTTGCGGATAAAGCGGCGGCGGCAGAGGAAGCCAAGGTAAAGAAAATTAACTACGGCGGTTTGCCTGGAACGAAACCCAAAAAGCGCAAATAACAAAGGGGCAGGTACGCGTTGAACGCGAAAAACGGTTATGAGAGTTATCGGCGGTAAATACAGAAGCAGAGTGCTGGCGGAGTTTGGCGGACAAGAGGTTCGACCCACTTCGGACAGGGCGAAAGAGGCGTTGTTTAATATTTTGGCGTTCAAGACGATGGGCGCAAGAGTGCTCGATTTGTTTGCGGGCAGCGGCGCGCTTGGGATTGAAAGTCTTTCGCGCGGTGCAAAATCGGTCGTATTCAACGACGCGGCAAAGGACAGCCTTGCAATCGTGAAAAAAAATCTCGCCGCCTTGAAAATCCCGTTGGGTGAAGAGGCAAGGGTGACGGGCTACGATTTCGCGACGTGTTTGGAAACGCTGCAAGGGCAGTTCGATATCGTGTTTCTCGACCCGCCGTACCGTTTCGATTACGGGAGAAAGGCACTTGAAATACTTGCAAGAAAAGGTCTGCTTTCGGAAAACGGCGTAGCCGTTTACGAGCGCGACCGTCCGTTTGAGGGCGAGATTGCGGGCTTGGAAAAATACGACGAGCGGAAATACGGCAAGACCTATTTCACGTTCTTTAAGAGGGATTTGTCTTATGAAAAGCGATAAAAGAAAATGCGTGTTTGCGGGTACGTTCGACCCGCCGACTCTGGGACATAAAGCGACGGTGGAGGATTGTCTTGCCATCTTCGACGAGGTCGTGGTGGCGATTATGGTCAACCCCCAAAAAACGCCCTACTTTTCCGTTGAACAAAGGGAGGAAATGTGGCGCTTGCTCTTTCCAAACGAAAAGCGGGTGCGCGTGACGGCGTTTGCGGGAACGGTGACGCAGCTTTTACAGCGCGAGGGAACGAAGGTATACGTGCGCGGGATTAGAAACGGCGTAGATCTCGATTTTGAAAACGCGAATTTTTACGCGAGCAAGAAGCTGGACAAGGATTTTATTACGCTCTATTTGCCGTGTAGACAGGAATATTTGCACGTCAGCTCGTCTATGGTGCGAAACAGCTTGCAATTTTCCACGCCGATAGACGAATACGTTACGAAAGAAGTCAAAGAATATATAGAGAGAATATATACGAAAGAATAAAGGAGTACAGTTATGTTGCAGAAACAGTATTTCATCTCTGAGCCAGAGGAATTTATTGCGGAATCCCCGCTCACGGCGGAAATGAAGAAAATAAAACAAAATCGCGACGAGGAAATTAAGGCGGTCATTGCGGGTAAAAGCGATAAAATGCTCGTGATCGTCGGACCTTGCTCCGCGCACGAGCCTGCCCCTACACTGGAATACATTTCGCGCCTTGGCAAGCTCAACGAACGGGTCAAGGAAAAGCTCGTAATCGTACCGAGAGTATACACCAACAAGCCCCGTACCAAGGGCGTTGGATATAAGGGAATGTTTTTACAGCCTGACCCCGAGGGGGCAGCGGATATCGCGCGCGGCATACGAAGCATACGCGCGTTGCATCTTGCGGCAATCAACGAATCGGGCTTGACGAGTGCGGACGAAATGCTCTACCCCGAAAACACGGCGTACGTGGAGGACTTGCTTTCCTATCACGCCGTCGGCGCGCGTAGCGTAGAGGATCAGCTGCACAGACAGGTGGCGAGCGGTATCGACGCGCCCGTGGGCTTGAAAAACCCTATGAGCGGGAATATTATCGCCCTCGTCAATTCCATTTTTGCGGCGCAAAGCCCGCAAACCTTCAAATACCGCAACTATCAGGTAAGCTCGGATGGAAACCCGTACGCCCACGCAATTTTGCGCGGCGGGGTAGACGGCGCGGGGCGCGACGTGCCCAACTTCCACTATGAAACGGTTATGCAGCTGAAAGAGATGTATACGGGGCTTGCAAATCCCGCAATCGTAATTGATTGCAACCATTCCAACTCTGGCAAGCAGTTCAAACAGCAAATCCGTATCGCGCAAGAGGTTATGCAAAACCGCCGCTTTGACGCGGATTTCAAAAAAATTGTAAAAGGCTTTATGATTGAAAGCTTTTTAGTGGAGGGCTCGCAAAAGCACGACGAGGTGTTCGGCAAATCCATCACCGACCCCTGCCTTGGCTGGGAGGATACCGAACGGTTGTTATACGACTTGGCAGAGCAAGTATAAGGAGATCAACGAATATGAAAATAGCATTTTTAGGGCCTGAAAGCAGTTATTCCCACCTTGCGGCGCAATCCTTTTTAAGTGCGGAAACCGCGAATGAGGCGGCGAGCAAGGGTTGGGCGGACGAGTGTGTACCCTTCCGCAATTTCCCCGAGGTGCTCGCGGCGGTGGAAAACGGCAGAGTGGACGCGGCGGCAGTGCCCATTGAAAACAGCTTGCAGGGCGGTATTTTGCAAAATCTCGACCTGTTGCAAGCTTCCGAAAATTTATACGCGGTAAAGGAAATCGTGCTTCGCGTAGACCACCGTTTGGTGTACAAAGAGGGGGTCAAGCCCTCGCAAATCGGGCGGGTGTATTCGCACCGCCAAGCGCTCGATCAATGCGCGGCGTTTTTGAGAAAGCAAATGCCGTTTGCCGCCCTTCGCGAAACGGAGTCTACGGGCTTTGGTTTAACGCGCGCAATGGAGGACGATATGGGCAAGAGTGCGGCGATTGCAGGCGCGCACATGGCGGGTAGCTTGCGTAGCGGGTTTGTGATGAGCGAGGAAAGCATTTCGGACGAAAAGAATAATTTTACACATTTCCTGCTTGTAAAAAAGGGTGTGGAGACGTTACCGAAAACGAGCAATAAAATATTCTTTTCCACCGTTTGCCCGCATAGACCGGGGAGCTTGTTGGAGCTGTTGCAAATCATTGCTAAATACGGAATCAATATGACGAAAATCGAGAGCCGTCCCGTTAAAAACAAGGTGGGCGATTACCGTTTCTTTATCGAAGCGGATTGCGATATCGCGTCCAAAGAGGTGCAGGAAATGCTTTCGGCAATTAAAGAAAATACTTTGGAGTGCAAACTTATCGGCGCATATTCTTAAAACGGGATAATTTTTCAAGGACTGATATGAGAAAGAAGAAGAAAAAGCTAGGATTTGCGTTGGGCGCGGGCGGTAGCCGCGGCGTAGCGCATATCGGATTTTTACAGGCGATGGAAGAAGCGGACATAAAGCCCGATTATATTGCAGGCTGTTCAATGGGCTCGGTGGTCGGCGGCGCGTACGCGGCGGGTATGAGCGTGGAGGCAATGCGCCACGCCGTGTATAAGCTCCGCTTGTTCGATTTGATTGCGCCTTCGGCGCAACGCGGCGGTATATTCGAATCCAAGAAAATCCGTCGGCTTTTGGAACGGTACTTGGGCGACCCCGATTTTTCCGAGCTGAAAATCCCGTACCGCTGTATTGCGGCGGATATGATTTCGCAAGAAATCGTGGAATTTTCCAAGGGTAAGGTGTTGGACGGAATCGTGGCCTCGTCGAGTATTCCTGCTATTTTTACGCCCACGGAAAAGGACGGAATGCGCTTAATCGACGGGGGTATTCTTGACCGTGTACCCTATAAAACGGTGAAAAAAATGGGCGCGGATATCGTAGTTGCCGTGGACGTTTTGGGATGGCGCGATTGTAGCGAAAAACGCCCCACGACGCTGGGCGTGTTGCTTGAAACCGTGGATATGATGGACAACGCGCGTACCAAAATGAAAAAGGAAGCGGATATAGACTGGTACGATTTTTGGATAGAGCCAAAGCTTGGGAATATGAGTCAATATTCCTTCAAGGAGTTTAAGTTTGCTTACGAGCGCGGCTACGAAATCGGCAAAGAATACGCGCCAAAAATCAAAAGAGCAATGAAATAAACGAAGGACAGTATGGATTTATTCGATTTTAACAACAACGAAGAAACGGCGAAGCCGCTTGCCGAGCGTATGCGCGCCAACTTGCTAGACGAATTTATCGGGCAAAGGCATATCGTTGCCGAAGGCTCGCTCCTTCGCCGCGCGATTGCGACGGATAGGCTGGGCAGCTGTATATTTTGGGGCCCTCCGGGCTGCGGAAAGACCACGCTTGCGAATATTATCGCGCTCCGTACGAACGGGGAGTTTATAAAGCTCAACGCCGTAAACGCGGGTGTCGCGGACGTAAAAAGAGCGGTGGAAACGGCGAGGGAAAACCTCAAATTGTACAACAAGCGCACCTATTTGCTTTTGGACGAGTGCCACCGCTTCAATAAAACGCAAAGCGATTCGCTTTTGCCTGCAATCGAGCAGGGCACGATTATTTTTATCGGCTCTACGACGGAAAATCCGTATGCGGCAATGACGCCCGCTATCGTGTCGCGGTGTCGGGTGTTTGAGTTTAAGCATTTGACGAACGAGGATATCGTCGGCGCACTCAAAGCCGCGCTTAAAAGTCGGCATAAAGGGCTTGGCAAGAAAAATGTTCTCGCCGACGAGGACGCAATTGTGCATATCGCGCGTATGGCGGCGGGCGACCTCCGATCGGCTTATAACGCGTTGGAGCTTGCCGCGCTGACGAGCGAGCCTGACGAAAACGGGCAGGTGCATATCACGCTTGCCGACGCCGAGCAATCCATTCAAAGAAAGGCGTTATCATACAACGAGGACAGCTATTACGATTTCCTTTCGGCGTTTTGTAAGTCCTTGCGGGGCAGCGACGCAAACGCCGCGCTGTATTACGCAATGCGCTTGATTGAGGGCGGTTGCGACCCTATGCTCGTAGCAAGACGGTTGGTAGTGCACTCCGCCGAGGACGTCGGTATGGCAGATCCGCGGGCGTTGCAAATTACCACTTCGGCTATGTACGCGTTGGAAAAAATCGGGTATCCCGAAGCGCGTATTCCGTTGTCCGAAGCAATCATTTACGTTTGCGAGGCGGAAAAGAGCAATACGGTAGTCAACGCAATGTACGCGGCGATAGCCGACGCACGGGAGGTACGCGACGACGCCGTGCCGCCCTATTTGAAGGACAATTCCTACGGTAGCAAAGAGGATAAGGCGAATAGCCGAAAATATAAATACCCGCACGATTACGGCGGGTACGTAGAACAGCAGTATTTGCCTGATTCACTCAAAGATAAGGTGTATTATATTCCGAACGACCGCGGGTACGAAAAAGAGGTCGTGGAAATACGCAAAAGAAAGGGGAAGAAGCAATGAAATGTTTGTATTGTGACTGCACGGACAGCAAGGTAATCGACTCGCGCTCGGCAGACGACGACAGAGCTATTCGCCGCCGTAGAGAATGTACGGGCTGCGGGCGGCGGTTTACGACCTACGAAACGATAGAGGTTATTCCCGTTTTGGTGGTAAAAAATAACGGAACGCGGCAATCGTTCAACGCGGAAAAAATCCGTAACGGTATTATCAAGTCGTGCGAAAAGCGCCCCGTGCCTATGTCGCTTATCGACGATATGGTGGCGGACATTTCCAAACAGGTATACAACAGTATGGAAAGCGAAATCACGACGAAAGCAATCGGGGAAATGGTAATGGAGCGTTTGAAAAAGGTGGACGAGGTATCCTACGTCCGCTACGCTTCCGTGTACCGTTCTTTTAAGGATTTGTCGTCGTTTATGTCCGAGCTGAAACAAATGATGAAAACGGATAAAAAAGAAAAATAGGATTTTACAATGAAGAATACCAAACTCGTTTGCGTGGGAGCCGTTAAGCTGGGCGGCGGCGAAAGCGTAAAAATTCAATCTATGACGACGACGAAAACCGCCGATTTGCAAAGCACGGCGGCGCAAATCGCCGCGCTTGAAAAAGCGGGCTGTGATATCGTCCGCGTGGCGGTTGCGGACGAGGCGGACGCACTTGCTATCAAAGCCTTGAAAGACCGAATCCACATTCCCCTCGTCGCCGATATCCATTTTTCCTATAAGCTTGCCGTGGCGGCGGTGGAAAACGGCGCGGATAAAATCCGTATTAATCCTGGCAATATCGGCGGAGAAAAGGAAATTCGTTTTGTTGCTGATTGCGTCAAGGCACATAAAATCCCCGTTCGCGTAGGCTCGAATACGGGAAGTATCGAAAAGGGCTTTTTGGAAAAATACGGTAAAAACGAGTTTTCTTTGGTGGAGAGCGCGCTGTATAACGTGCGTATTTTGGAGAAGCTGGGCGTGGAGGATATCGTGATTTCCGTCAAAGCTTCCTCCGTTCCGCTCACCGTAAAGGCATACCGACTGTTGGCACAAAAAACGGATTATCCTCTGCATATCGGCGTAACGGAAGCGGGTACGACGGAAGCGGGTATCGTCAAGAGCGCGGTTGGGATCGGCAGTTTGCTTTTGGACGGAATCGGGGATACGCTTCGCGTGTCGCTGACCGACGACCCCGTAAAAGAGATTGACGCAGGGAGAATGATACTTCGCGCTTGCGGACTGGACGAGGCGTTCGTGGAGGTCGTTTCCTGCCCCACTTGCGGGCGTTGCTCGTGGGAGAGTATGTCGCTTGCGGAAAAGGTAACTTCGTTCGTAAAGCCCTATAAAAAACGCGCAAAAATCGCGGTGATGGGTTGCGTCGTCAACGGACCGGGCGAGGCGAAGGATGCTGATTTGGGGATTGCAGGCGGCAACGGGTCTTGTCTTATTTTCAAAAAGGGCGAGCCGTTCAAAAAAGTGGATGCAAAGGACGCGGAAAACGCGTTTTTTCAAGAAATAAAGGAATTGCTGCAATGAGCAAAAAAGAAGAATATGTATCCCGTTTGCGAGAATTGAATGGGCTGAAAAACGCCATACTTTACGGCATTACCGTCACCAAGAAGGACAAGGTGGCGGAGTTTTCGCTTGTAACAGACAAGACCTATTCCGCAATGGAAGCGGCAACGGCGCAAGAAATCTCCGAGCAATACCTGCCCGCGGGCTTTTCGGCAAAGGTCAAAATTATAAAGCGCGTTCCCGACGCGGAAACAATCCGAAAAAAAATCTACGATTATATGACGGTCAAATTCCCCGCGGCTGCGGCATTTTTGGACGAGGCGTATATTCACGTGGATATGCTGGGGAGCGGCGCGAATTTCTGCTTTGACGTCGCTTCGGGCGAGCAATCCCTTTTCTCGTCGGGAAAAATCCTCGACGACGTAAGCGCGTATCTTTCGGGCGTGTTTTGCGGTAGCTTTTACGGCACGGTGCGAATCGTGGAAAAGCAAGAGCCGAGCGATGAGTTGCTCAATGAATTGCCGCAAACGGAGGATGCGGACACGGTGGAAATTCGCCGTTTCCCCATTCACGATTTCGTCAAATTAGACGGCGCGGACGAAGCGCCGAAATTTGCGACGTATATTGCCGATCATTTAGCGCAAGAGGGCGTTTTTGCCGTTTGCGGGAGCGTCACGTATATTGAGGAGAAGCAGTACGTCAAGCACAACGAAAAGACGGGCGCGGATGAAACGAAATCCCGATTCTCGTTGTCGATTAACGACGGGAGCGGCAGTTTGCGAACGACCTATTTCCCCAAGAAAAACACGGTGGACAAGGTGCGCGAACTCAAAGCGGGTGATAAAATTGTAATTACGGG
>JAZNGH010000041.1:0-50978 GCA_045576335.1 Candidatus Scatosoma sp. | reverse complement strand
AAGAAGCGGGTATCCGCGTGGAAGTGGACGATCGAAGCGAAAAGATCGGCTATAAGATCCGCGAAGCGCAAATGGAAAAAGTGCCGTATATGCTTATCGTTGGTGAAAAGGAAGCGGAAGCAGGGCAAGTAGCGGTTCGCCGTAGAGATAAAGGGGACATGGGCGCGGTGAGCGCGGACGAATTTATCGCCACCGTGAAAAAGGATATTGAAGAAAAGACGGCGTTTTAACAAAAATAAAATTTTTTGAAAAATATCGAAAAATCGCTTGACAGACAGGTTTGCTTTATGTTATGATATGTAGGCTAAGCAGAAGAGAACCTTCTCGCCGTGCGGTTTTGATCGGTACGGCTCGATAATTTTCTCACCGTGGAAAAACGGCGATTATTATGCGGAAAAGGGTTGCTTGTGTAAAAGCGACCCTTAATTATTTTGGAGAGGTATACGACCATTAAAGACCAGCATCAAATCAACGAGAATATTCGTGATAGAGAGATTAGAGTTATTTCTGCTACGGGTGAACAGCTCGGTATTATGAGCGCGCGTGAGGCAATGGCGATTGCCGACGAAGAGGGGTTGGATCTGGTTAAAATCTCCCCCAACGCCGTGCCGCCCGTATGTAAGATTATGAACTACGGCAAGTTCAAGTTCGAGCAAGCCAAGCGCGAAAAGGAAAACCGTAAAAATCAAAAAATCGTGGAATTGAAGGAAATTTATCTTTCTATGACGATTGACGTGGGTGATTTGAACGTAAAGGCGAAAAAGACGGTGGAAATGCTCGGCGACGGAAACAAGGTCAAGGTTTCTATCCGTATGCGCGGCAGACAGATGGCGCACGCGGCAATGGGCTTGGACGTAATGCGCCGTTTCTTCGATATGCTCGGCGGAAAGGCGGTTATGGACAAAGAACCCAAGACGGAAGGAAGAAATATTTTAATGATCCTTGCGCCCGCGAAATAAACAAGGGTTATCATCAAGCGGACAAGCTTTTTATTAAGCTCGTTATATAAAAACAAGAAAAAAATATTCGGAGGATAAATTTATGCCTAAACAGAAAACACATAGCAGCACGAAAAAGCGTTTCTGGCTCACCGGTTCGGGTAAAGTAAACCGTTCGCACAGCGGTAAGAACCACAAAGCAGAAACCAAGAACAGAAAGAGAAAGAGAAACTTGCGTCAAACCACGCTCGTTGCTTCCACGCAGGAAAGCACCGTTAAGAGTATGATGCCCTACAAGAAATAAGAGAAGGAGAGATAAAAGAGTATGCGTATTAAAAGAGCAGTAAACGCGGTAAAAAAGCGTAGAAAAATTTTGAAGCTTGCAAAAGGCTATTTCGGCAATAAGAGCAAATCTTACAGAATTGCAAGAGAAGCCGTAATGAAATCTTTGAACTATGCGTTCATCGGCAGAAGAAGAAGAAAGAGAGATTTCCGTCGTCTTTGGATTTCCAGAATCAACGCGGCGGCGAGAATGAACGGTATTTCTTACAGCAAATTGATGCACGGTCTTTCCGTTGCTGGTATCAACCTCAACAGAAAGGTGCTTGCGGATTTGGCTGTAAACGACGCGGCAGCGTTCACGCAGCTCGTTGACAAAGCAAAAGCTGCACTTTAAGCAGGAAAGAAAGCCTTTTTATACAAAAGGCTTTTTCGCTTTTTTTAAGAAATGGTATTAACGTCAAAAAACAATCCTTTAATCAAGGAAACGGCTTCGCTCAAAGACAAAAAAGGCAGAAAACAAACGGGGCTTTTTCTCGTAGAGGGCGTCAAAATGACGCGCGAATGTGAAAAGAGCGGTTTGGAGATAGAGCGGGTTTTCGTTTCGGAGAAATACGCGGGTGAACTTCCCTTTGCGAGAGAAAAAACCGTGTGCGTTTCCGAGGACGTTTTGCGCTTTCTGTCCGACGAAAAAACGCCGCAAGGCGTGCTTTGTCGGGTGAAAACGCCAAAGCTCGCGCTCGTTGCGCCAAAAGCCTCCTGTCTTATCCTTGACGGCGTATCCGACCCCCGAAATTTGGGGGCGATTATCCGCACGGCAAATGCCGCGGGTTATCAGGAGATATATCTCACCGAGGATTGCGCCGACCCCTATTCACCCAAAAGCGTTCGCGCAAGTATGAGCGGCGTGTTTTTCACCAAGCTCTACGAGGGAACGCGAGCGGAAATTCTTTCTACGCTTAACGGCGTACCCGTAGTGGTTGCGGATATGGGCGGGGAGAACGCGTTTGCGTTTTCAGCCCCTGAAAAATTTGCGCTCGTAATCGGTAACGAGGGCAACGGCGTTTCAAACACGGTAAGAGATAGTGCGGTGTACACGGTAAAAATCCCGATGGAAAGGACGCAAGAAAGCCTAAACGCGGCAGTTTCGGCGGGCGTTTTGATGTATTTACTCAAAAAAGAAAGCTTTATTCAAAAATAAAAGGAGAATATTATGTCAGGACATAGCAAATGGCACAACATACAGGCAAAGAAAGGCAAAGCGGACGCGGCAAAGGGCAGAATTTTCACCAAGCTCGGCAGAGAAATTGCCGTTGCGGCGAAGAATAACCCCAACCCCGAAACGAACAGCAAGCTCGCGGATATTATCGCAAAAGCAAAGGCGGCGAATATGCCTAACGATAACATTCAGCGCAGCATTAAAAAGGCTTCGGGTGAAATGAACGGCGCGGATTATAAGGAATTGACCTACGAGGGCTACGGCGTAGCAGGCTCTGCCGTTATCGTCGTTACCTTGACGGACAACATCAACCGTACGGCGGGCGACGTGCGCGCCATTTTGGGTAAACACGGCGGTCAGCTCGGTCAAAACGGTTGCGTATCCTACAACTTTGACAATAAGGGCTATATCGTGGTCGAAAGAACGGTAGAGCTGGACGAGGACACTATGACGGAAATCGCCCTTGAAGCAGGTGCGGACGATATTGTGACCAGCGACGACGTATACGAAATTTTCACCGCTCCCGAAAATTTCTCGGAGGTTCGTAAATATCTTGAAGACAAAAATGCGGAGATGGTAGCGGCAGCGCCCAAGACGCGTAGAAACGAAGAGGAAGAGGATAAAATTTGCTTTGTACAGGCGGAAATCGCTATGATTCCTCAAAACAGAATCGAACTTCCCGCCGACAAAGTGGCTACCTTTGAGAAGATGTTGGACGCGTTGGAAGAACACGACGACGTGCAAAACGTATACCATAACGTCGAGTTGCCCGACGACGAGGAATAATTTTTCAAAAAAATTCATTCATTCGTTTGACAGATTAAGTAAATTATGGTAAAATAAAAAAGTAGTTCCCGTGAGGGAGTAGCAAGCGCGTGATTTTGCGCGACAAGTCAACAACACTAACCCTTTTGGGTTTGGCTTGTCTTAAATTGCGAGACTCACGTATAGCAAAAGAAAAGGCTGTACGTGGCGGTCGAAAAAAGGAAACCTGCCCCGTGTATAGCAAATATGCGGGGCTTTCATTTTGCACAATAAAACCAAAGGAGAAAGGAAAATGAAAGGGTATTGTGAGGAGAAGGACGTTGTTTTAGGAAGTTTGAACACGAACGCGTCCCAAGGTCTTTCTGCGACGGAAGCGGAAAAACGTCTTGCGGAAAACGGTAAGAACAAGCTTGCCGCCGCAAAGAAAAAATCGCTTATTCGTAGATTTTTAGAACAGCTTGCCGATCCTATGATCATTATTTTGATCGTGGCGGCGGCAATCAGCGGCGCGTTGTCCGTGTATCATATGACGCGCGGTGAAGAGGGCGAGTTTGTTGACGTAATCATCATTCTTGCCGTAGTGCTCATCAACGCGATTTTGGGCGTATTCCAAGAAAGCAAAGCCGAAAAGGCAATAGAAGCACTACAAGAAATGTCCGCCGCGACTTCGAAAGTGCTGCGTGACGGTAAAATCATCATCACGCCCAGCGAAAACCTCGTTGTAGGCGATATCGTTTTGTTGGAGGCAGGTGACGCCGTTCCTGCGGACGGCCGTATCCTTGAAAGCGCGAGCTTAAAGGTCGAGGAAGCCGCTCTTACAGGCGAATCCGTGCCCGTGGAAAAAATTACGGAAGCGATTACGCTCAAAGCGGGCGAAAAGGACGTTCCGCTTGGCGATCGTAAAAATATGGTGTATATGGGCAGTACCGTCGTGTACGGACGCGGCGTGGTCGTGGTTACGGCTACGGGTATGGATACCGAAATGGGCAAGATTGCGGGCGCGCTTGCACAAGCGGAAGAGGGTAAAACGCCTTTGCAGATTAAGCTTGGACAGCTTTCCAAAATTCTTACTTGGCTCGTCTTGGGTATCTGTGTAATCGTATTTGCCGTACAGCTTATCCGCCACGGCGGCTTTGATTTCGAGTTCGCACTCGGTTCGTTTATGATTGCCGTTTCCTTGGCAGTCGCTGCAATCCCCGAAGGGCTTGCAGCCGTCGTTACCGTCGTACTTTCTATCGGCGTAACGAATATGTCCAAGCGTAACGCGATTATCCGTAAGCTTACGGCAGTGGAAACGCTTGGTTGTGCACAGATTATCTGTTCGGATAAAACGGGTACGCTTACGCAAAATAAAATGACCGTCGTCAAGAGCTTTTGCGAGGACGAGGGACGCGTAGCGGCAGGTATGGCACTTTGCTCGGACGCGGAAATCGACGAGGAGGGCGTTGTTACGGGCGAGCCTACGGAAGCCGCGCTCGTGGCTTGGGCAAACAAGCTCGGTCTTTCCAAAATCGAGCTTAAAAAAGTCAATCCCCGCGCCAACGAATTGCCGTTCGACTCTTCGCGTAAAATGATGACGACCTTCCACCCGCAAGGCGACGGTTTTGTTTCCTATACGAAAGGTGCGCCCGACGTGGTTGTGGATAAATGCGCGTACTATCTCAAAGACGGCAAAGCCGTAAAAATGACGGACGAGTACCGTGCGGAAATCCTTGCGGCAAATAAAGCAATGGCAGACGACGCCCTGCGCGTGCTTGCGTGCGCGGAGCGCGTTTGGAAAGAAATTCCCGCGAATTTGTCCACGGAAAACGTGGAAACGGAGCTTTGCTTTACGGGACTTTGCGGTATGATCGACCCTGTTCGTCCCGAGGTGCAGGCGGCGATTGCACAATGCCGTGAAGCGGGTATCCGCCCGATTATGATCACAGGCGACCACGTAGATACGGCGGTCGCGATTGCGAAGGAGCTTGGCATTTTGGAGGAGGGCGTTCGCGCTATGACGGGCGCACAGCTCAACGAAATGGACGACGAAACCTTCGAAAAGGAATTTAGGACTATCGGCGTGTACGCACGCGTACAGCCCGAGCATAAAACGCGTATCGTCAACGCTTGGAAAAAAGCGGGCTATATTACGGCAATGACGGGCGACGGCGTAAACGACGCTCCGTCTATAAAGTCTGCCGATATCGGCGTAGGTATGGGTATCACGGGTACGGACGTAACCAAAAACGTTGCGGATATGGTGCTTGCGGACGACAACTTCGCAACCATCGTCGGCGCGGTGGAAGAGGGACGTCGTATTTACGATAATATCCGTAAAGCGATACAGTTCCTGCTTGCGTCCAATATGAGCGAAGTCATTGCGATTTTCGTTGCAACGTTGCTGGGCTTTACCATTTTAGAGCCGGTACACCTTCTCTGGATTAACCTCGTTACGGATACCTTCCCCGCGCTTGCGTTGGGTACGGAAAAAGCCGAGCCCGACGTTATGAAACGCAAACCCCGTAATTCGAAAGCGGGCGTATTTGCGGACGGTATGGGTATCGACGTGGTATATCAAGGCATTTTGGTCGCAATTTTGGTGCTCGTTTCCTATTTCGTAGGACATTTTATCGAGGTTGGCAACTGGGAAATCACCAACAGCGAACACGGCACGACAATGGCGTTTTTAACGATGGCAATGGCGGAAATCTTCCACAGCTTGAATATGCGTTCGCAAAGAAAGAGCTTGTTCGCGCTCAAACAGCAGAATAAAATTCTTTGGCTTGCTGCGCTCGGCTCGTTCGTGCTTTCCGTTGCTGTATGTGCAATCCCGCCCGTAGCGGCAGTATTCGGCTTTGCGCCGATCGGCTTTATCGAGCTTGCGCTTGCAGTTTTAATTGGACTTTGCGTCATTCCCGTGGTGGAAATCGTTAAGCTCGTGCAAAGACGGTTGGAGAAAAAAGGAAAATAATGAAAAAGAGCGTACCGTGTACGCGTTGAAAAAGGAAAAACCGCTTTCGTAAGAAGGCGGTTTTTTCAAAAAAATTACTTTTTTAGTCAATATTTTTTTGTAAAACCCTTGACCGATTGAATAAGATATGGTATAATAGTGCTTGTAAAAGCAGAATTTTAGCTTTTTCACGCTAAATCTAATAAAAAATCCGTTTGCAAGGCTTTGCAAAACGAAAAAAACCGAGGTGTAAAATGGCGGACAAGAAACAAGTTGTGAAACCCCCTGTGGAGACTTCCAAGATCGACGCTCTGTATAGTTGGCTTTCGTACGATCTGCAAAAGATGAAGAAAGAGCTTCTTACCGAGCTGAAATATTCTTCCGTGCAGGTTGGCTCTTTGTGCAATCAAATCAATAGCGACAAAGATAAATCGGCACAAGCGGTTTCACAGGAGATTCGTTACAGCTATAAGCAAAATCAAACGATTTACGACGGCTTGGCTTCTATGATCAAAGACGCTTCGGCGAAAGTGGAAGCGGCGGAAGCAAACGCGAACGGAAAATTTGATGCGCAAGAAGCAAGTCTTGCGGAAAAATTTGCTAAATTAACCGATAACGCTTCGGAAAAGCTTGCGGCGGTGGAAGCGAATACGCTGGAAAAAATCGCGGCGTTGGAAGCGAGCGCGAGCGAGAAGCTCGAAGCGATTAAAGAAGCTCTTGCAGAGCTCCGTACATATCCCGAGGAAACGCTTGCTGAAACGGTAGAGGAAGAGGTTTCCGACGTAATTCCTTGTATGGAAGAAACGCTCAACGAAATCAAGTACGGCTATTTGCAGCAGCAAGCCATTTACGAGGGTATGAAAACGCTCATTACGGACGACGTAGTGGCGAAGGTCAACGCGGTAGAAGAAAAGCTTGCGATTTTGGAGCAGCTTGATAAAACGCTGGAAGAAATCCACCTCAAAGTCGCGGAAAGCATCACGCTTTTGGAGGATGCGGATTATAAAGCACTGATTGAAGCGGTTGCGGAAAAAACGGAAGAAAGCGTTGCGGAGCATAGCCGCAAGGTTATGGAAGCGATTGCGGCTGTTCCCGTTGCAGAAAACGTGGACTACACGCGTATCGTTGACGAGGTTGGCGACAGAGTAATCGAGCTGCTCGGAGAAGTCGTGCAGGAAGCTCCCGCACCCGCTCCCGTAGCAAGTGAGCCGGTAGAGGCGAAAATCGATTACGACAAGCTTATCTACGGCACGGCGGAAAAGGTAGTCGAATCTCTGCCTTATCCTGAAAGAGTAGATTATCGCCGTATCAACGACGGTTTCGTAAAAGCAGCTGAAAAGGTGCAAATCGTCGTAGACGAGGATACGCTTGCAAGCGTCGTAAACGCGGCGGTTGAAAAAGCTATGGCGGCGTTGAATTTGGACGCGTTGGCGGAAGCGGTAGCGGCAAAAATCGTTGTCCCTGCCCTCGAAGCGCCCGATACGGACGCGATTGCAGAAGCTGTGGCGGCGAAGCTCGTTGTTCCTACGCCCGAAATGCCCGATACGGACGCGATTGCAGAAGCTGTTGCTTCGAAGATTGTTATTCCCGAAGTGCAAGTCCCCGAAGCAAAAGCACCCGAAATCGATTACGATTTGCTTTCCGATATGGTGGTTGCGAAGCTTGCGGATAACACCGAGCAATCCTACGACGTCGTTTTGGATCAAACGGGTATCGACCAAATCGCGGAGAAAGTCACCGAGAAGGTCGGTCAGGCTGAAACGGTTGATTACGAGCGCGTAGCGGCAATCGTTGAAGAGAAGCTTGAAAAATTGACCGCGGTCAACGAAGAGGAAGAAGAACCCTCGTATGACCTTGTGCTTGACGACGAAGGTATTGAAGCGATTGCAATGAGCGTTTCCGAAAAACTTTGCAGTATGTGTAATACTTGTGAAGCGGTATGCGAACAGCCCGTTGAAGAGGAAGTTGTTGAAGAAGCAGTAGAAGAGGTAGTCGAAGAACCCGTCGCCCAAGAAACTGTGGAAGAAGTCGTTCAAGAAACGGTTGAAGAACCCGTTGTTGAAGAGCCTGTCGTTGAAGAACCCGTCGCCCAAGAAACGGCGGAGGAAGCACCCGCGGCAAGTGAAGAGCTTGCAGTTGCGGCAGAGGGCGATTATCAAGAAATCGACAACCAGCTTGTAGACGCGGAAACGGGGCTTGTGATTCGTTTGAAGAAATCGTTTACGGCGAAAATGAAGCAGAGTGAAGACCGTATCAAGGGCTATTACAGCGATATTAAAAACGAATTGACCTCTTATAAAAAGATTAATTCCAACGTAAGCTGGCACGGCGACAGATTTAATTTCGGTCGCGACACGATTGCCAAGGTAAACATTTGCGGTAAGACGTTGTGCTTCTATCTTGCGTTAGACCCCGAAAATCCCGATTTGAAAACGACGGTATACCACCAGAAGAACGTCGGCAACCAAAGAGCGTATGAAAACACGCCGTTTATGGTGAAAATCAAGAGCGACGCGGCGGCAAAGAAGGCTCTCCGTTTGGTTGGTATCCTCGCTGAAAAGCTCGGTGCGGAAAAACAAGCTTCGTTTGAAGCTGTCGATTACGTAGAAGAATTTGCATACGCTTCTACGAAGCAGCTTTTCGACGACGGGTTTATCAAAGTTACGAAAGAAAAGAAAGTCACGCTTGACTTCTAATCCACCGTACGACAAAACATACGAATAATGAAAGAGAGCTGATAATTCCCATATTTTCGGCTCTCTATTTTATGAGCGGCAAGAAGCCGCCAAGGAGAAAGTAAAAGGTAGTGAAGGAAAGAAAACAAAACGAAAATGCGCGTGTTACGCGCGAAAAAAACAAGACGGCAGAAACGGGCAAACGCTTGCAAAAGCGCGGTAAAAGCAATCCCACGGGCACGGCTTTTGATTTTGGCGATACGTTCTATTTTGAACCGCAAGAAAAGCCCAAGCGCACCGTGCAAAAGCCGAAAGCGGCTACAAAACAGCCCGTATCCCCCGTTAAGATAGAAGAAACCGCGCTTGCACCGCAACGCGGCAAAACCAAACGCTTGACCATTAAGGAAAAGACGACGGGGAAAAAGCAAAAACCCGTTAAAATCGTCTTTCTCGGCGGCGTAGGGGAAATCGGCAAGAATATGACGGCAATCGAATACGGCAACGATATTATCGTCGTGGACGCGGGCTTGACCTTCCCCAACAACGAGGATATGCCGGGTATCGATTCGGTCGTGCCCGATATCACCTATTTGGCGCAAAATAAAGACAGAGTACGCGGCGTATTGCTTACGCACGGTCACGAAGACCATATCGGCGGCGTACCCTATCTTATGAAAGAATTAAACGCCGATACCCCCATTTACGGCACGAAGCTTACCTTGATGCTCACCGACAATAAATTGCAGGAGCACCGCCTCCCCAATGTTTTACAGCGCGTAGTGGAAGCGGGCGACCGTATTCGTTTGGGTGTGTTTGAGGTGGAATTTATCAACGTAAACCATTCCATTTCAGGCGCGTGCGCGCTTGCGATCCGTACGCCGAACGGCTTGATTTATCACAGCGGCGACTTTAAGATTGATTTAACGCCCGTTGCGGGCGAGCCCATCGATTTGAAACGCATAGCAGAGCTTGGACAAGAGGGCGTTCTGTTGTATATGGGCGAATCTACGAATATCGAGCGCGCGGGATATACCATGAGCGAAACGGTCGTGGGAACGACGTTGGACCATTTATTCTCGGAAAATACGACGCGCCGTATCATCATTGCTACGTTTGCCTCCAACGTACACCGTTTACAGCAAATTATCGACCTTGCGGTAAAATACCGCCGAAAGGTCGCGCTTTCGGGGCGGAGTATGTTCAAGGTCGTGGACGCGGCGGTAAAAATTGGGGAATTGAAAATCCCCGAGGGCGTTTTAATCGATATAGAGCGCACGAAAAACCTGTTTGACGGGGAGCTTTTAATCGTTTCCACAGGCTCACAGGGCGAGCCTATGAGCGCGCTGACGCGTATGGCTTCGGGCGATTTCAATAAGGTGACGGTAGGACAAAACGACACCATTATCATTTCGGCAAACCCCATTCCGGGCAATGAAAAAATGATATACCGCGTCATTAACAATCTGTATAAAAAGGGCGCGAACGTCGTATACGAAAGCTTGGAAAAAATCCACGTTTCGGGACACGCTTGTCAAGAAGAGCATAAAATTTTGCACACCTTGTTAAAGCCCAAGTTCTTCATTCCCGTACACGGTGAATATCGTCACTTAAAGCTTCACGCCCAGCTCGCCCAAGCCCTTGGTATGAGCGAACAAAACGTGTTAATTACCGAGGTTGGAAACTGTGTGGAATTAACCGACCGTTCGCTTGCGTTTGGAGAGAACGTGCAGGCGGGCGCGCGGCTGATTGACGGCGAGGGCTTTGAGGATTACGGCACGAGCGAGGTCATGAAGGATAGATTGAAGATGTCCGCCGACGGTATCCTAACGATTGCGCTGGCGGTGACGGGGAATTACGTGATTAACGACCCCGTACTCGAATTTCACGGCTTTATGTTCACGGAAAACACGGGCACGGAAGCGGAAATCAAGACGGTGGTACAGCGCGCGGTGGACGGCTACGATTACGAAAGTGGGAATACGGCGGAGCTGGTTACGCATATAAAAAAGGCGCTCAAAAACTATTTCTATAAAAAGACCAAGCAATCGCCCTTGATCGTGGTGTCCGTGCTGGACGTTTGATACGAAGGAAAAACAATGGAATATACGGCTTCACTCGTAAAACTCAATATCGACGAAAAATTATCCTCGCGCCGCGCGCAAGCGTTGGCGCGGGGTATTCCCGTAGCGGACGACGAAACGTTGCAGTTTTTGCTCTTAACGCTGACAATGACGAAGCCGTTGCGTATTTTGGAAATCGGCACGGCGGTCGGGCTTTCGGGCGTGGCAATGCTGCAAAGCTGCCCTACGGCAAGGCTGACGACGATCGAGCTGGAAGAAGAACGGTATATAGAAGCCAAGAAAAATTTTGAAGATTTCGGCGTGGCGTCGCGCGTGAACGCATACCTGGGTGATGCGGGCGAGATATTGTCTATGATGGACGGGCAATTCGATTTCGTGTTTTTAGACGGACCGAAAGCCCAGTATGAAAAATATTTATTTGATTTGAAACGCCTTATGAAAAAGGGGGCTACCCTTTTCGCCGACGACGTATTGCTGTTCGGCTGGGTGAGCGGTGAGGAAGAAACGCCGCAAAAACGCCGTTCGATCGTAGAAAAAATACGTTCGTATTTGGAAGTGGTGACGGCGGATAAAGATTTTATCACTTCCGTTTTGAACGTGGGCGACGGCGTTGCGCTGTCCGTATATAAACCCAACGATACGAAAGAGGGCGACGAATGAACGTGGAATTGCTTGCTCCCGCGGGGAGCTATTCAAAAATGCTGACCGCGCTGCACTTTGGCGCGGACGCGGTATATCTCGGCGGGAAAAATTTTTCCTTGCGTACCTTTGCGGATAATTTCACGGCAGAGGAGCTTGCCCTTGCCGTACGCTTTGCACACGAACAGGGCAAAAAGGTATACGTTACGGCGAATATTTACGCCCGTAATGCGGATTTTTCCCTGCTTGGAGAATATTTCCAAGAGCTTGCTTCCATCGGCGTAGACGGGGTAATCGTCAGCGACGCGGGCGTGGCATACGTGGCAAAAAAGGTCGCGCCCACGCTTTGCTTGCATCTTTCCACGCAAGCGAATACCACGAACAAATACGCCGTCAAATTCTGGCAAGAGCAAGGCGTTTCCCGCGTTATTTTGGCGCGCGAGCTTTCCTTAACGGAAATTGCGGAAATTCATCAATTCGTTCCCGAAATGGAGCTGGAAGCGTTCGTGCACGGCGCAATGTGTATCTCGTATAGCGGCAGATGTCTTTTGTCCGATTATTTGGACGGCAGGTCGTCCAACCGCGGGGCTTGCGTACAATCTTGCAGATGGCGTTACGAGGTGCGCGCGCAAAACGCAACCAACGGAAAGGCCGAATGGTTGCCCGTGGAAGAGGACGGAAAAGGTACGTATATTTTCAATAGCAAGGATTTGAATATGCTTGCCCGTTTGCGGGAAATGGAGGGGGCAGGTATTCGTTCATTCAAAATCGAAGGCAGAATGAAGAGCGGGTATTACCTCGCGACGGTAATCAACGCTTACCGCCGCGCCATGAACGGCGAGGATTTCGCCGTTTCCGAAAACGAGCTTTTGCGCGTGGCGCACCGCGATTATACACAGGCGTATGCCGACGGAAAAAACGCAAACACGGTCAATTATACGGACAGTCAATCCAAGGGCGAATATATTTATATCGCCGACGTTTTGGGGAGCGAAAACGGCTTCGTGATTGCGGAAATGCGTAACCGTTTCAAAAAGGGCGAGGAGTTGGAAGTCCTTTCTCCCGACGGGCATTTCAGAAAGAGCTTTGTCGCGGAGGAAATTTACGCCTCCGACGGTACGGCGACGGCAGACGCAAAGCTCGTACGCGAGATTTATAAAATCAAATGTCCCTACGCATTGAAAAAAGGCGATTATCTTCGCCGCAAAGGATAAGGATTATGGAAAAGAAAATACTCTTGATTGCTACGGGCGGCACGATTGCTTCGCAAGTGAGCGACGAGGGGCTCGTTCCGTCCATCGGCGCGGAAAAGCTGCTTCGTTGCGTACCCGAAATATTCGATTTTTGCGACGTGGACGCGGTGCAGCCCTACAATATCGACAGCACGAACGTGACCCCCGCGCATTGGATTGCCCTTGCACAAACGATTAAGGACAATTACGAGCGTTACGACGGCTTCGTCGTATGTCACGGTACGGACACGATGTCGTATACGGCGGCAATGCTTTCCTACCTCGTCCAACACTCGCCCAAGCCCATTGTGCTCACGGGCTCGCAACAGCCTATCGATAAAGAGGACACGGACGGGCGTATCAATCTCCGCGACAGCTTTTTATACGCGGCTTCGGACAAGGCTTGCGACGTCGTAATCGTCTTTCAAGGCAAGGTCATTGCAGGCACGCGTGCAAAAAAGATACGCACCAAGAGCTTTAACGCGTTTACGAGCGTGGATTTCCCCAACCTTGCCGTCATTCGCGACGGGAAGATTATTCAATATATCACGACGCCCAAAAGCGACGCGCCCACCTTTTATACCGAGCTGAACGAAAAGGTCGCGCTGCTCACGCTCACCCCCGGGGTAAAGGGCGAAATGCTGGATGCGTATTTCAAAATGAACGACGCGGTAGTGCTGTCGGGCTACGGCACGGGCGGTATTCCCGAGGGCGACTACTACGGCTTTTACGAGGTGATAAGCAGTTGGGAAAATAAAGGCAAAACACTCGTCGTAACGACGCAAGTGGAGCAAGAGGGCAGCGATATGAACGTGTATCGCGTAGGCAGAGGTCTTAAAAACCGTTTCGAGATTTTGGAAAGCTATTCTATGACCTATGAGAGTATCATTACCAAGCTGATGTGGATACTTGCGCGGGTACAAGGCGACGAGGCGGTGAAAGAACTGTTTTATCAAACGGTCAATTACGATTTAATTGGTTAAATTTAATAGATTAAAGAGGTAAAAATATGACAAAAGCACAACTGAAAAAATACGCAAAATTGTTGGCAAAAACGGGTTTGAACGTTAAAAAAGGGCAGACGGTATTTATTGCCGCGGGGCTTGACCAACCCGAATTTGTGACCATGGTCGTGGAGGAATGTTATAAAGCGGGCGCAAGCGAGGTGTACGTCGAATGGAGTCACCAGCCCGTCGAAAAGCTTTCCGCAACGTACAGAAGCTTGGAGAGTATGTCCGAGTTGAAGCCTTGGGCAAAGGCAAAGTGGGAATTCAAGGCAAAGAATTATTCCTGCCGCTTGTTTATCGAGTCCGAGGACCCCGACGGTATGAACGGCGTTGACCAAGAAAAAATGAGCGCGGCTCGTCGCGCGATTTATCCGCAAGTCAAGCCCTTCCGCTTGGCAATGGAAAACCGTCATCAATGGTGTATTGCGGCAGTCCCGGGTAAAGCTTGGGCAAAAAAGGTTTTCCCCGACCTTCCCGAAAAGAAAGCTATGGCGGAAATGTGGCGGGTGATTTTACACACCTCCCGTGCCGACGGCAAAAACCCCGTCAAGGCTTGGAAAGAACATAACGCCGATTTGGACGCACGCTGTGCGTACCTCAACGCTTTGGGCTTGAAAGCTTTGGAATATAAGAGTGCGAACGGCACGGACTTTTACGTGGAGCTTAACGAGGACGGCAGATTTTGCGGCGGCAAGGAAAAGACGCTTAAAGGCAGAATTTTCAACCCGAATATTCCCACCGAAGAGGTGTTTACTTCCCCCAAAGCAGGCGCGGCGGAGGGGATCGTGTATTCAACGAAGCCCCTTTCGTATATGGGCGAGCTAATTGAAAACTTCTCCGTCCGTTTCGAGGGCGGCAAGGTCGTCGAGGTCAAGGCGGAAAAGGGCGAGGAGCTGTTAAAGCAAATGGTTTCTATGGACGAGGGCGCGGGCAAGCTTGGCGAATGTGCGCTGATTCCCTACGATTCCCCGATCAACGAATCGGGCGTACTGTTTTATAACACCCTTTTCGACGAAAACGCAAGCTGTCATCTCGCGCTCGGCAGCGGTTTTAACGAGTGCTTGAAGGGCTACGAAAAATACACGGACGAGGAATGTAAAAAGCGCGGTATCAACGAGAGCATGATACACGTGGATTTTATGATTGGCTCCAAGGATATGTCTATCGTCGGTATCACCAAAACGGGCGAGCGCGTGCAAATTTTTAAGGATGGCAACTGGGCATTTTAATCAAGTATAAAAGGAGTAATACAATGACCAAAATAGATATATTTTCAGGCTTTTTAGGCGCGGGTAAAACGACGCTTATCAAAAAATTGTTACAAGAAGCGTACGCGGGCGAAAAGGTCGTTTTGATTGAAAACGAATTTGGCGAAATCGGTATTGACGGCGGATTTTTGCAGGACGCGGGCGTAAATATTACGGAAATGAATTCGGGGTGTATTTGTTGCTCGCTCGTAGGCAATTTTGCCAAGGCGTTGAAGCAGGTCGCTACGCAATACGCGCCCGACCGTATCGTAATCGAGCCGTCGGGCGTCGGCAAGCTTTCGGACGTCATCAAAGCGGTTGCGTCGGCGGGCTTGGAAAACGCCAAGCTTAACGCGTTTTGCACGGTCGTAGACGCGTCCAAGTGCAAAATGTATTTGAAAAATTTTGGCGAGTTTTTCGGCGACCAAGTGGAGCATGCAAGCTGTATTCTTTTATCGCATACCGATAAAACGAGCGAGGACAAGCTCGCGGCGGCGGTCGCGCTGTTGAAGGAAAAGAACGCGCGAGCAAATATCGTCACGGCTTCGTGGGATTTGCTGGACGGAAAAACAATTTTGGCGGCAATGGAACGCAAGGATTGCTTACAGGCAGAGCTTGACAGTTTGGAAAAAGAGGTTGAAGAACACCATCACCACCATCACCACGACGAGTGCGACGACCCCGATTGTTGCTGTCACCACCATCACCACGAACACGAGCATCACCACGGACACGGTTGCTGTGAACACGAGCACCACCACGAGCACGAACACGAGCATCATCACCATCATCACCACCACGCCGACGAGGTGTTTACGAGCTGGGGCGTGGAAACGACGAGAAAATTCACGAAAGAGCAGCTGCTTGACGCGTTGCAAGCAATCGGCGATGAGGAAAAATACGGCACGGTCTTGCGCGCGAAGGGAATCGTTGCGGGCGAAGACTCGTGGTTGCATTTCGACTACGTACCCGCCGAACCCGAGGTTCGCGAGGGTTGTGCCGCGGTTACGGGACGGCTTTGTGTGATTGGCTGTAAGCTCAACGAAGCGGCTCTTGCCGAATTGTTCAAAATATAAGGAATACGAATATGA
Organism: Candidatus Scatosoma sp.; assembly: GCA_045576335.1. GTDB lineage: Bacteria > Bacillota > Clostridia > Christensenellales > Borkfalkiaceae > Scatosoma. Next base: position 34,873 of record JAZNGH010000041.1, on the reverse strand, counting down.
AACAAAAACTTCCCACCGAAACGCCCGTCTATCTCTTTTTGGGATTTTTGGAATCGGGCAAAACGAAATTCATTCAAGAAACGTTGGAGGACCCGCGCTTCTCTTCGGGTGAAAAAACGTTGCTTCTCGTCACCGAAGAGGGCGAGCTCGAATACGAGCCGACCCGTTTTGCGGGCGCGGAAAACGTTGCTCTCATCGTTTTAGAGGACAAAGAACAATTAAACGAGGGGTATTTAACACAGTTGCAGCTTCAACACGGTGCAGACCGCGTAATCGTAGAATACAACGGCACGTGGCTTTTGGAGGATTTCTTTGCGGCTATGCCCGAGGGCTGGATGATCAATCAGGTAATGACCTTTTTCGACGCGCGTACGTTCCTCAATTACAACGCGAATATGCGCCAGTTTACCTTTGATAAGATTGAAAATACCCAGCTCGTCGTATTCAACCGCTTTGACGATAGCATGGATAAAATGCAGCTCCATAAAATCGTTCGCGGGATTTCCCGACGCTGTGATATCGTTTACGAGCGCGAGGACGGCAAAGCCGATTTTGACGACATAGAGGACCCGCTTCCCTTTGATATCGAAGCGCCCGTAATTGTAATCGAGGATAAGGATTACGCGTTTTTCTACCGCGATTTGACCGAGAATTTAGAAGCGTATATCGGAAAAACGGTCAAGTTCAAGGGCTTGGTGGCTACGGATAAACGCCTTTCGCCGCAAGATATCGTCGTGGGCAGACACGTAATGACCTGCTGTGCGGACGATATTCAGTATTGCGGGGTCGCTTGCGTGCTTCCGCATATTATGGATTTGCAAACGCGGGACTGGATCAACGTTACGGCAAAAGTACAGTTCCAAAAGCACCGCGTATATAAGGGCAAAGGCCCCGTCCTCGTCGCCGAACGCGTAATCGTTTGCGAACCGCCCGAAGAACAGCTTGCTACTTTTTATTGAGAATAAACGAAAACGAGCCTGACGGCTCGTTTTTTTATGACAAATAAAGCAGGAATATCCATATAATACCTAAAAATATCAATTCACATTGACAAAATATAATGTTATAATAAAAACAACGTTTTTAAGGAGTGAAAAAAATGAAGGTAGTTGCTTTTGGTGAAATTATGATGCGGTTAATGCCGAACGGATACAACCGATTCGTGCAGGCGGATACGTTCGGCGTAACGTACGCGGGCGGGGAGGCGAACGTGGCGGTGTCGCTTGCTAATTACGGGATAGACGCGGCGTTCGTGACCAAGGTTCCCGCACACGAGATAGGACAAGCCGCCGTCAACAGCTTGCGTAAGGTAGGCGTAGATACCACGCGTATCGTACGCGGCGGCGCGCGGTTGGGCGTGTACTACGTGGAAAAGGGCGCGAGTCAACGCCCCTCCAAGGTTATTTACGACCGTGCAGGTTCGGCGTTTGCATTGTCCACAGCGGAGGAATATGACTGGGACGCGATTTTTAAGGGCGTAGACTGGTTTCATTTTACGGGCATTACGCCCGCGCTTGGCGATAACGTTGCGGCGTTGACGGAAGAAGCGTGTAAAGCCGCAAAGGCAAGGGGGATAAAAATTTCTTGCGACCTCAATTACCGCAACAAGCTTTGGAGTAAGGAAAAAGCGCGTGCCGTTATGACGGAGCTGATGCAATACGTTGACATTTGCATTTCCAACGAAGAGGACGCCAAAGACGTGTTCGGCATTGAAGCGGATAATACGGATATTTATGGCGGTAAGCTGGATAGAGAGGGGTATATCTCCGTGGCGAAAAAATTGACCGACCGTTTTAACTTCAAGAGCGTGGCAATTACGCTTCGTGAAAGTAAGAGCGCGAATGATAACGATTGGTCGGGTATGCTGTATACGGGCGGTCAAGCCTATTTTTCTAAAAAATATTCCATACATATCGTTGACCGCGTGGGCGGCGGCGATAGCTTCGGCGGCGGGTTGATTTATGCGCTGTTGCAGAGCTTTGCACCGCAACAAGCGATTGAGTTTGCCGTAGCGGCAAGCTGCTTAAAGCATTCGATTGAAGGCGATTTCAATCTCGTCACCGTAGACGAGGTGCAAAAGCTCGCGGGTGGCGACGGCAGCGGTAGAGTGCAGAGGTAAACGGAAATGAGAGAACGGGTCATTCAAGAAATAGAAAAGGAAAAAATTATTGCAATCGTGCGCGGCGTGGCAAAAGAGAAGCTGTTGCCGCTTGCGGAAGCTTTATATGAAGGCGGTATACGCTTGATAGAGGTCACGTATTCTATGGATAAAAAGGTTTCGGACGAGAATACGGCGGAAATGATTGCTTCGCTCGCAAGACGCTTTGACGGGGAAATGCTCGTGGGCGCGGGTACCGTGGTCGAGGTGAAGCAGGTGGAATACACCAAGCAAGCGGGCGGGAAGTTTATCATTTCCCCCGACACCTACGAGCCTGTAATCAAACGCACGCGCGAGCTGGATATGGTATCCATACCGGGTGCGATTACGCCCACGGAAGCTCTGACGGCAGTCCGCGCGGGAGCGGATTTCGTCAAGTTGTTTCCTATCGCCAAGATGGGCGGACCCTCGTATGTGAAGGCGATTGCCGCTCCGCTTTCGGGCGTGAAAATGCTCGCCGTGGGCGGTATTGACGAAAATAATATCGCCGACTATATCAAAGTCGGCGTAAAAGGGTTTGGCGTTGGTGCGAATATTATTGATAAAAAACTGTTGGAAGCAGGGGATTATCAAGGGATTACCGCGCTTGCAAAACGGTATAAGGCGGCGTTAAACTAAACGCGCGGCGTGTCGGACGGGGAATACCCGAAAAAGGCTTTATATTGTCTGTAAAAGCCCGAATAATCGTTAAAGCCGCATTCGATTGCCGCCGTATTCGCGCTCGCGCCGTGTTGCAGGTTTTCATGAGCAAACAGAAGCTTCTTTTCCAGTATGTATTTATAGAGGGAGATTTGCATATCGTTTTTGAACACGTGTGCAAGGTAGGATACGGAACAATGCAATTTCTCTGCCAGCAGGGTTGCGTTTAAGGGCATTTCCGCGTGTTGATTGATAAAGGCGATTGCCGCACCCGTCAACGGGTGAAAGCGTGGCGTAGCGTTTTCGCTTGCATTTTCTTTTTCAAGCTGCACGAGCACGAGCGTAAAGAACGCTTTGACGAGCGCGTCGCGCTCTTCCTGTGCAGAAGCGTTGATTGCGTCCTTAAAGGAAAGAAAAATCTTGGTCAAAGCTTCGTCTTTGACAACGGCAACGCGGGAAAGCTTGCGCTCGATTAGGTCGTTCAAGCCGCTCACTTTTTCAAAATTAAAAACGCAACGGCAGTAGGCATGCTCGTCGCCGCGAATGACGAATTGATGAAAGGTCTTTTTGGGAATAATCACCGTCGTACACGGGGCTAATCTTTCTTTTTTCGTTTCGGAGATAAATTCCACGTCGCCGCCAAGCAAAAAGAAAATTTCGTGGTAAGGGTGAAATTCTTTGCCCGTGCGTACGCTTTTGCCTTTTGCGTAACGAAAAAACAGCTCTTCCGTTTGGTATTCGTTGAAAAACATAAGCCACCTCTATATAAGTATATCACGAAAAAACAGAAAAAGCAATATTTTAAGCAAAAAAAGGGCAGGTATGCAATTCAACGCATACCTGCTTATGCTTTTTTATGAAATTTATACGATACCGTGCGCCATCATTGCTTCCGCAACCTTCTCAAAGCCTGCGATATTCGCGCCCATTACGTAGTTGCCTTCAAAGCCGTACCGCTTCGCCGCGCTATCGATATTGTGATAGATATTCACCATAATCGTTTTCAGCTTTGCGTCTACCTCTTCGCTGGACCAGTACAGTCTGCCCGAGGACTGCGCCATTTCCAAAGCGGAGGTCGCTACACCGCCTGCATTTGCCGCTTTGGCGGGGAGATAAACGACGTTCTTCGCGTTTTGGAATTCTTCGATTGCGTCCAAGGTAGAGGGCATATTCGCACCTTCGGCAACGTATTTTACGCCGTTTTTGACGAGGTTTGCCGCGCTTTCTCCGTCAATCTCGTTTTGCGTTGCACAAGGTAACGCCACGTCGCAAGGAATTGTCCAAATGCCCTTGCAGCCTTCTACGTATTTAGAGCCGGGTACGCGGGCGGCGTATTCCTTGATACGCGCGCGCTCAACTTCTTTAATCTGTTTTACGACGTCGAGCTGAATGCCGTTCGGGTCGTAAATATAACCGTTGGAGTCGTACATGGCTACGACCTTTGCGCCAAGCTGTTGCGCTTTTTCGCAAGCGTAAATGGCTACGTTACCGCTTCCCGAAACAATCGTCGTTTTTCCCTCGAAGGAATCGCCGCGAAGGCGCATTGCTTCCGCCGTAATATATACGAGCCCGTAGCCCGTCGCTTCCTTTCTGATGAGCGAGCCGCCGTAGGAAAGTCCGCGCCCCGTCAGCACACCTACGTGCTCGTCGCGAAGTCTTTTGTATTGACCGAAGAGATATCCCACCTCACGCGCGCCCACGCCGATATCGCCCGCGGGAACGTCGGTGTCCGCGCCGATATGACGGAAAAGCTCGTTCATAAAGCTTTGACAAAAAGCCATAATTTCGCGGTCGGATTTGCCTTTGGGGTCGAAATCGGACCCGCCTTTGCCGCCGCCGATAGGCAGTCCCGTAAGGCTGTTTTTAAGGATTTGCTCCAAACCGAGGAATTTGATAACCGAAAGGTTGACGGAGGGGTGGAAACGAAGTCCGCCCTTGTAAGGTCCGATTGCGCTGTTGAATTGTACGCGATAGCCTTTGTTGACGTGTACGTTGCCGTTGTCGTCTACCCAAGGCACACGGAATAAAATGGTGCGCTCGGGCTCGGTAAAACGCTCCAAAAGCGCGGCTTTTTCATACTCGGGGTGCGCGTTGATAACGGGTTCAAGCGTCAATAAAATCTCCGTTGCTGCTTGGTGAAATTCCTTTTCACCGGGGTTGCGTTTTTTGAGGTCTTCTAACACTCTTTCTACGTAAGACATAAAATTTTCTCCTCGAAAAAATAGATTTTAAGCTGTGTATCAATCGAAAAATCTGATACAATAATATCTTATCATTTTTTTTATGAATTTGCAACGATTTGAAAGGGGAAAATAATAAAAAGTATAAAAAATAATTGCCTTTTTTCAAAAAAAGGAGTATAATAATAAAGTCAGGTTATAACAGGTATAATTTTATATTATAGCATTCTTTCCGTAGCGTAACGGGATAACGCAGCCGCCTCCTAAGCGGCCGATGTGAGTTCGAGCCTCGCCGGGAAGACCAAAAACGACCGATTTTATCGGTCGTTTTCATATTATATATACAATTCAAAAAAAATCAATTATACGCATAAGGGATTTTTTTCGTAAAATACTTTACAGAATACTTTTTTTATGTTATAATTACCAAAGAGGAAGAAATATTATGAAATATACGGTACAATCAAGTAAATATATCTTCAAGAATTTTCTTTACATATTCCCGTTTGCGATTATTCCCGCCTTCTTTGTGTCGTTGTCAACGGACGAGGAGGCGATTTATTGCGTTTTGGATACCTTCTTTCAAGGTAAAATCGGCGAATTTCATTTTTCGCATTTATTCCGCGCGGTGTCCATACTCAATTTCGCGTCGTGGGAGGCAATCGTATTCGGGTTTTTGGGAATAATTCTTATGGTCGTTTGCGTGGCTATGATGATGGCTCTGTTGGATAAGCACATGCGGATAGGCAAGCGTACGTATAACGGCTTATTCTCGCGCTTGAACGACAATTTGCTCTCCACTTGCGGGTATATCTTGTTGCTTTTGGCGATTTACGAGGTTTGGAGCCTGTTCGTGTCGGCGTTCTTGTTTTTCTTCTCGAAAATAGCCGACCCGTTTACGGCGTATTTTTTAATGATTACCTTTTACTTGGCTATGCACGTGGTTTTGATATATGCAATCGGGCTGATTTATCTTTGGCTGCCGTGTATGCAGATTACGGGCTTTAAGGCAGGGGAGGCTTTGTACTATTCCTATCACTTGATGTCCAAAGTCAAATGGAAAATTCTCGTCGGTCAGCTTATCGCGTTCTTGGTGGCGGAAGCGGTAATCGGTGCGTGCGCGGTATTCGTGCAAGACCCCTTGGTGTTCACGATCGTCACGACGGCGTTTTTCGCGCTGTTGACGCTGATTTATTGCGTGCGTATGATGGTGGCGTATTTCGACCGTGATAACATAGAACGCGCCGACTTGAAGCGTTATTTCAACGATTGATTACGAAGGAGAAAGGATATGTATTTTCGTAATGCAATGCGCTTGCTTATAGACAATTTCAAAAACGTTTATAAGATTGCGCTATATAATATTATCGTCAACGTGATTGCTTTGGCTTTCTGTTCGGCAATGATTTTGCCGGGGCTGATGGAGATATGGAACCACGCGGCGACGCAAGAATTGATTTTAGAGTTTCGCGCCTTTTTCACCGCTCTGTTTTCCGCTGACGGCGCAACGCTTTCCAAATTAAAGGACGGCATTTTCGGCGAGGGCGGGTCGTTGCACGACGTGGGGACGCTGCTTTCCTCTAAAATGGCCTCGATTATCCTCGTGATCGTCGGTTGCGTGCTGGTATACCTTCTCAAACGCTTCGTCGAAACGCTGTTCTATTTCGCAGTCGGCGACGTCTTGAACGATAAAATGACGACGTACGCGGAAACGCCCGTAATGCCCACGTTTGTGGCACGCTTGGGCGCGGCGTGTAGGTATTCGCTCGTGTACGTGCCCGTTACCTTTTTATTCGACCTTGCAACGATAGGCATAGTCTTATTGCTATTTTCTTTAATTAACGTTACGCCTGCACTGTTTTTGGGAATGACGGTAACGGTGCTTATTCAAGCGTTAAAATTGACGTTTACGGGGCTGTGGATGCCTGCAATGACGACGGATAACAAGAAGCTTTCGCTTGCAATGAAATGCGAAAACGCGGAGGAAGCAAAGAAGCGTTGGAAGATTTTTCCCACGTATATCGTGCTGGTTTACGTGGTCGTTATCGTCAACGTTGCTGCAACGCTTTGCACGTTTGGCAGTGCGTTGCTTTTGACTATTCCCGCTTCGTATATGATTTTTATTTGTCAACAATACGTGTATTACTATACGATAAAAGGGAAAAAATATTTCCTTACGTACGAAAGCATCGCGAGCAACCCCGATCGCGGCGATCGAGCGCATTTCTTCGATTATATCGCCGAAACGGACGCGACGGAAAAACAGTCGGATGAAGAATAAAGTAAAAAGGTGGTTTTGAATGGATTATCGCAAGAGTTATGAACAATGGTTGAACGATCCCGCGCTGAACGCGGAGGGCAAAGCAGAGCTTGCAAGCGTTGCAGGCGACGAAAAAGAAATCGAATACCGTTTCGGCGGTGAAATGGCGTTTGGTACGGCGGGTATGCGCGGCGTAATCGGGTACGGTAAAAATATGATGAATATTTATACCGTTATGCGCGCCACGCAAGGTCTTGCCGAATGGATAAAAACGCTTGGTGCAAGCGCGATGGAGCGCGGCGTCGTTATTTCCTACGACACGCGAAGAAAATCGGACGAGTTTGCACGGGCGGCGGCAAGCGTGTTAGCTGAAAACGGCGTTAAGGCGTATCTTTTCGACGACGTACATCCCGTGCCTATGCTTTCTTACGCCGTGCGTTATTTGAAAACGGTCGCGGGGATTATGATTACGGCGAGCCATAACCCCAAGGAATACAACGGCTATAAAATTTACGGCGAGGACGGCGCGCAAATGCCCGAAGAGGACACGGATAAGGTCGTTTCGTTCATTCAGCGTATCGAGAACGCACCCCGCACTTTGAAGGGGGAAAATCCTTCGTTGATCGTCCCCGTACCCGCGAAGCTGGACGAGGATTACGTGGAGGAGCTTTCCAAGCTCACGCTTTCCAAGGAAGCCGTCAAAAAATGCGGCGCGGATTTGAAGCTCGTTTATACGCCCGTTCACGGCAGCGGTTACGTGCCCGTAATGAAGATATTGAAAAAGCTGGGTATTTCCGTGACCGTCGTTGAGGAACAAACGAAAAAAGACCCCGAATTTTCCACGGTCAAAGTACCCAATCCCGAATTTAAGGAAACGCTTTCTATGGGTATCGCGCTCGCGAACAAAATTCACGCGGACGTGGTATTCGGTACGGACCCCGACTCCGACCGCTTGGGCGTTGCTTTGAAAAACGAAGAGGGCGAATTCGTCGCGCTTTCGGGCAATCAAGTGGGTATCTTGCTTTTGGATTATATCCTGACCAGACTTGCAGAGGACAACGCTATGCCCAAAAATGCGGCGGTCGTCAAATCCTTCGTTACGACGGGAATGGCGAAAGCCCTTTGCGACGATTACGGCGTGGCTTTGTGCGAAACGCCCGTCGGCTTCAAATTTATCGGCGAAAAAATCAAGCAATGGGAAAAGGACGGTAAGCATACCTACGTATTCGGTTTTGAGGAATCCTGTGGATATCTCCGCGGCACGTATGCAAGGGATAAAGACGCGGTGGTCGCGTCGATGCTTTGCGCCGAAATGGTTTGCTACTATATGTATATCGGCAAGACGGTGTACGGCAGATTGCAGGAAATTTACGCAAAATACGGCTTTGTACTCGATCAAACGGCTTCCATACAGTATTCGGGCTTGAACGCAATGAAGGAAATGAACGCCGTCGTAGACGCGCTCAAAACGCTTCCCGTAACCGATTTTGCGGGCGTTGCGGTGGAGGCGATTCGCGATTACAGCGTGGCAAAGCGTACGGAAACCGCTACGGGCAAGGTAGAGGAAATGGATATCCCGAAGTGCAACTGTGTGTATTACGAGCTTGCAGGCGGCTCGTTCGTGTGCGTGCGCCCGTCGGGTACCGAACCCAAATTGAAAATTTATTATTCGTTGAAAGCCAAGGACGAATGTGCGTCGCAAGCAAAGCTTGCGGAAGTGAAAACCGCTATGAGCGCGTTGCTCGAAAGCGTGAAAAAATAAACGAAAACTATCCCCAAGACCATTCGGTCTTGGGGATAAGTTTTGTTTTAGGCTCTATCACAACATTCGGTTGATTTTTGACGGAAAAACGCTGCAAAATCCTACGTGTTTTGCTCGGTTACAGACCGCTGGGGGTATGCTCCCTCTCAAAACGCTTGTCTTTTTTGCGTTTTTCTCGTCAAATCGTGCAAATGCACTAATCAACCGCATATTGTGACATAGCCTTATTTTATACTCGATTTGTATTCACGGGGCGTCATTCCCGTATTTTTTTTGAATACGTAGCTGAAATGCGACACGGAATCAAAACAAAGTTTGTTTGCAACGTCGGTGAAGCTGTGCCCGCGGCGAATGAGCTTTTTCGCTTCGTCTATTTTCAATCGCAAATAGGTTTTGTAAATGCTTGCGCCAGTTTTTTTCTTAAAAAAGGAGCAAAGACGGGTTTTGCCGTAGTGTAGCTTTGCGCAAAGGTCGTCTAGCGATAAATTGTCGTAAAGCTTGGAGGAAAGAAAACAAACGATTTCGTCCTGTAAATCGTTGGAGGAAGTGATTTGCGATACGAAAAATTCTTGTTGCGAGCTTTGGTTGTTGGCTTGGCGAAGCATATAAATAAGCAAAAGCTCCAACTGATTTTTTAAGACCTGCTCTCCGCCGAGGTTGGGATTTTCTTGAAGTTCAAGCTTGTTGAGGTCGGGGTCGAAATCGGGGATTTTGAAGGTTTCCGTCGCTTCCGACATTACGTTTTGCAAAAGATAACGGTAATTATCGGGCACGCGGTATTGCTTGTCGTTGAAAAAGGACATACTTTCGGAACGGCAATCAAAAGAGATGATAAAAATATTCGCTTCCTGACCAAGACATTGCACGTGGTGGCTTTGGTTGGGCTTTATAAACGCCATTTCACCCTGCTTTAACAGAGATTTTTTTCCGTCCTTGACGATATAAAACTCCTTTTTATCTGCGTATATAATTTCCCAAAAATCGTGACTTTCCTCTTTGGATACGTAAAATTTTTCCGGTTCTTGATAATGCACGGTAACGATTTTTTGTACGTTTAAGAAGTTGGATATCTTATGTTTATAAAATTTTTTTTCATTTGTTTTTGCAACCATATAAAAAGTATACCATTTTCAAACGGGTTTGTAAAATCTTTCACTGCAATTTTTGTGAAATATTTTATAAATTTCAAGAAATAATTTCTATTGCAATACGAAAAAATCGTTGTATAATTTATGTAATAAAATAAAGAGAGGAAATTTATATGAAAATGCCCGTTTTGGACAAGAACTTTTATCCTATGATTAAAGCGTTAAACGATTTTGACGCCATCGTGAAAAAGAACGGCTCTGCCGTGAAGGTGACGCTGGTTGCGGAAAGAAGCGGCGGTTATAATTACGTGTATAGCTACGACGCGCTTCCCGACGGCGTGAACGACGAGCTCAATTTCCGCGTAGCGGAGCGTTTGGCGAAAACCATTTTGTGGGTCGTCGGCGGTTATAAAATTTACGTTGCGGGTAGCAAATCGGTATACGCGTACTTAAAAAAGGCTTATACGCTGACGGGGCTTCGCGCGTTCGACGTCGATTTTATGAGCGGCGTTTACGAAAAACCCTTCGAGGTGCTTTGGCTCAATGAAAACGAAATTCCCGCGCAAAAGAACAATTCTGTGCGCGTTGGGGGATATTTGAAGGGCTGCCGGATCGGCTTTGACGCGGGCGGCTCGGACAGAAAGGTGAGCGCGGTAATCGACGGCGAGGTCGTTTACAGCGAAGAGGTGGTATGGAACCCGAAAATCACTTCCGACCCTACCTATCACTACAACGAAATTTTGACGGCAATGCAGACGGCGGCTTCCAAAATGCCTACTGTAGACGCAATCGGCGTTTCGTCCGCGGGCGTTTACGTGGATAACAAAATCATGGTCGCTTCCCTGTTCTTGAAGGTAGATAAGAGCGTACACGGCGATTACGTAAAGAATATGTATATCAACGTGGCAAAGGATATGAGCAAGCAGCTCGGCAAGGAAATTCCTTTGGAGGTTGCCAACGACGGCGACGTTACCGCGCTTGCAGGGGCGATTGATTTGGAGGACAACGGCGTGCTCGGTATCGCAATGGGTACGAGCGAGGCGGTTGGCTACATCAACACGCAAGGCGGCATCAACGGTTGGCTCTCCGAGCTGGCGTTCGCGCCCGTTGATTTCAACGAAAACGCTATGCAAGACGAATGGAGCGGCGACTTTGGCGTAGGCTGTAAATATTTCTCGCAAGACGCGGTCATTAAGCTTGCCGAAGCGGGCGGATATAAATTTGCGGACGGGCTCACTCCCGCGCAAAAGCTCAAAGAGGTGCAGGCGCTTATGGAAAAGGGCGACGCGCTCGCGGCACAGATTTACGAGGATATCGGTATCTATCTGGCGCATACCATTCCGTTCTACGCAAAATTCTACGATATCAAACACATGCTTCTCCTCGGTCGCGTTATGGGCGGCAAAGGCGGCGATATCATTCTGTCCACCTGTAAACAGGTCTTGGCGGAGGAATATCCCGAATTTGCAACGCTCGATATCGGGCTTCCCGACGAAAAGAACCGCCGCGTAGGACAAAGTATTGCGGCTGCTTCGTTGCCTGCTAATCTGGATTGAGGTGTTAAATGAATAAAAATCTTGGCGTATTTCCTACTATGATAACCCCGTACACGAGAGATAATCAAGTGGATTATCAGGGCGTTGAGGCACTCGTGGAATGGTACTGGAAAAAGGGCTGTGACGGGATTTTCGCCGTTTGTCAATCGAGTGAAATCTTGTACCTGTCTTTGCAGGAACGGGTCGCGATTGCAAAATGCGTGGTGGAAAAAGCCAAACGGCTTGCCGCGCAAGATACGTCCCGTGCGCCTATGCGTATAATCGTTTCGGGACACGTTTCGGACACGTTTGATGACCAAGTAGAGGAATTGAACGCGCTTGCTGCGACGGGTACGGACGCGTTGATACTCATTTCCAACCGTTTGGATATTGAAAACACGTCCGAGGATAAATGGATTGAGGATTTGCATAAGCTGATGGCGCGTTTGCCCGCGGATATGCCGCTTGGCGTGTACGAATGTCCCAAGCCTTATAAACGCTTACTTACGCCCAAAATGCTGAAAGCCTGCAAGGATACGGGACGTTTTGCCTTTATCAAAGACACCTGCTGTGACGCGCAAACGCTCAAAGAACGCGCGGATATTTTGGCAAATTCGGATTTGGGACTGTATAACGCGAACGCACAAACCTATTTAGAGTCCATTCGCGGCGGTGCGGACGGGTATTGCGGTGTTATGGCGAATTTCCATCCCGAGGTATATAGCTGGTTATTTAGAAACCAAAACGACGAAAAAGCGGAGCTCGTACAAGCCGCGCTTTGTATGGCGGCTTTTACCGAATGCTTTGCATATCCCGCTACGGCGAAATATTATTTGAAAGAATACGAGGGGCTTGACATCAACGCGTTTTCCCGCGCCGTGGACGAGCGTCTTATCACCGATTATCAAAAGAGCTGCTTGCGGCAAATGAAAACGCTGATAGATTGCGTAAAAGCACAATGCAATATTAACTGAAAAGGAAAAAAGAAGATGAAATGTTTTAAGAATGCAACCGTATACGTTGCAGGTGAAGGATTAAAAAAGACGACGCTTACGTTTGACGAGAGAATTGAAAAAATCTCCCGTTGCGGCGTAAAGGAAGCGGAAGAGATTGCTTTGCCCGAAAACGCAATCGTTTTGCCTGGGTTTATCGACCAACATATCCACGGTGCAGGCGGCAGCGACGGCATGGACGGTACGGTGGAGGATATCGCCGTTATCGCAAAAACCGTAGCGGCGGAGGGTACGACCTCTTTCCTCGTTACGACCATGACCCAAAGCAAGGAAAATATCACGAAGGCTTTGCAAGCGGTGAAAGCCTACCGCGAAGCGGACGGGGCAGAGGGCGCGCGAGTTGTGGGCGTGCACTTGGAGGGTCCGTTCATTGCGGCGGCGCATAAGGGCGCGCAACCGCTCGAATACGTAAAAGAGCCGAATATCGCGGTGTTCGACGAATACGACGAGGCGAGCGGCAACGCAATCAAAATCGTAACGCTTGCGCCCGAGGTAGAGGGAGCGGAGGATTTTATTCGTCATCTTACGCAAAAAGGCGTCGTGGCTTCCATCGGGCATACGGGCGCGAAATTCGCGGATATCGAAAAGGCAGTTGCGCTGGGTGCGAGCAACGTCACGCATACCTACAACGCGCAAACGGCGTTGCATCATAGAGAAATCGGCACGGTCGGCAGCGCAATGCTTTTGGACGAGCTGAACTGTGAAATGATTGCCGATTGTATTCACGTATCCGTTCCCGCTATGCGTTTACTCGTGAAGAATAAGCCGTTAGACAAACTCACGCTTATCACGGACGCTATGCGCGCAAAGGGTATTCCCGACGGCGTAAGCGAGCTTGGCGGGCAGACGGTCTACGTTAAAAACGGCGAGGCAAGACTTGCCGACGGCACGCTTGCGGGCAGCGTTTTGCGTATGAACCGCGCCGTGCAAAATTTGGTGGAAAAGGTAGGCGTACCCTTTACGCAGGCGGTGGATTGCGCGACAATCAATCCCGCTAAAAACTTGAAAATCGACGGGGAAGTGGGCAGTATCGCGGTTGGTAAACGCGCGGACTTCACCGTAATCAACGACAAATACGACGTTCTTTTGACCGTTCGCGGCGGCAAGGTCGTATATTAAGCCTAAATCGCTCATAGATTATTTCCTCTTATTTAAGGCCTCGGACGGGTAACACCGTTCGGGGTCTTTTCGTTCATAGAAAGCCTAAAAAAGACATATAAATATTATGATAAAAGCAATGAAAATTTTTTAGGGAAAACTCGGTTAAACACTTTCAAAAAACGAAAAAATATGTTATAATAGGAGGGAAACCTTATGACGGCTTTTGAAACGCTTGAAATTAAAGAGGAAAAACCGTTCTTATTTGCCAAGCACGCTTCGATCAGTTGCGGCGGGTATGCGCGCGTTGCGTATTATCCCGAAAACGAACGGCAGATAGCGGCGTTGATTGAAGAGCTGACGAAAAAGCAAACGCCTTTTTACGTGGTTGGGAATATGAGCAACGTATTGCCTACCGACGGGGAATCCCGTCGCAAGTTCGTCCTCACGAAGAAAATGAAAACGCTGGAAGATCGCGACGGCGCGGTGTACGCGGCGGCGGGGGTGACGAGCGCGGAGCTGCTTCGCTTTTGTAAAAAAGCGGGTAAAACGGGTGCGGAATTTTTAGAGGGCATACCCTGTACGCTGGGCGGCGCGCTGTATATGAACGCAGGCGTGAGCGGGGAATATATCCAAAATATCGTTCAAAGCGTGACCGTTTTGGAAAACGGCAAAGTATACGAGCTTTCCCAAGCGGATTGCAATTACGCGTATAAGCGTAGCGTGTTTATGAATGGTTCGTTCGTGATTTTGGGCGCGAGCTTGCTTTTGAAAAATGCAGACGAGGACGAGGTCGAACGGCGAATAGAAGTCTACCGTAACCGCCGTATGCACTTACCCAAGGGCAAGAGCATGGGCTGCGTATTCAAAAACCCCGAGGGCGAGGTCGCGGGACGGCTTATTGAGGGCGCGGGCTTAAAGGGACTTAAAGTGGGCGGCGCAAAGATATCGGAAACGCACGCGAATTTCATTATCAACGAGGGCGGCGCGACGTCGCGGCAAATCCGAACGCTGATTGATATCGTCAAAAACGCGGTTTTCGCGCAGTATAAAATACGGCTTGAAGAAGAAATCAGATATTTAGAATAACGGAAAGAGGATAGAAAAGTGATATTGACAGGAGATTATCATACGCATACGCCTTATTCGCACGGTAAAAACACCGTAGACGAGAACGTTGCTATGGCGAAGCAAGTGGGCTTAAAGGAAATTGCCATTACCGACCACGGTTTTTCGCACGTAGTATACGGTTTGCGGCGCAAAGAGGTTGCGGCGTATCGCGCGGAATGTGCGGCGGCAGAACAAAAACACGGGGTAAAGGTGCTCGTGGGTATCGAAGCGAATATACGCGGTTATACGGGCGTATCCGATTTGACGGAAAAGGATTACGAAAATTTCGATATATACCTTTGCGGAAACCACGTCTTTATATACTTCAAGCCGTTTTGGGACCATATTCCCTATTTTTGGGGAAAGCTGTTCTCGCAAAATATCTTTCATTTCACGACGCAAGGGGAATTGAAACGCAACACCAAAGCGTACGTCAACGTCATCAAAAACAATCCTATCGACGCGTTGACGCATATCAACTATATGTGCCCTTGCCATTCGTTGGAGGTCGCAAAATGCGCGGCTGACTACGGTACGTATATCGAATTAAACTCTAAAAAATCACATTTCACGGACGACGAGCTTTGCGATATCGTGCAAAAGACGGAAGCCCGTTTTATCGTCAATTCGGACGCACATTCAGCCTCGCGCGTCGGCGATACCAAGCTCGTGGACGAGCAGCTGGCACGAATTGACTTTCCTATGGATAGAATCGATAACATAGACGGACGGCACCCCGCTTTCCGTTTTGCGGAATTCAAAAAACGGCTTTAAGGGCTATGAGCTTTACGACGGATATCAAAAAAGAAATAATCAATCGCGGTTTGGGCGGTAAAAAGAACGAACGGGCAAAGCGCGCGGGCTTGTCCGCGTTTGTCCGTACGAGCGGTACGCTTGGGTTAAAAGACGGGATTCCCGGCTTTTTTCTCGTCAGTGAAACGGAGAGCGTTGCTGAATTTTTTACGGGGGTATTCGCCGAGCTGTTCGATACGGAATTGACGGTGGCGCACGCGGGCATGGACAAAAAGAACGGCAGGGACAAGCTCGTGTTCGTCTGTCCGTCGGATTTTGCGCCCGTTGCCTTGCGCTCGCTTGGGCTTTTGAAACGCGGCAGCGAGGAGTTCAAAGAGGGAATACTGCCCTCGCTCGTGCGCGACGAGGAATGTAAAATCGCCTATATCCGCGGCGCGTTTTTGGGTGGCGGGAGCTGTATTTTGCCAAGCGACAACGCGGGGTATCATTTGGAAATCGTATTCGCAGAGAAAAAGACGGCGATTGAATTTTGCAAGCTCCTCGACGAGTTCAGTCTGTTTGCCAAACGGATAGAACGCAAGGATACGCAAGTCGTATATATGAAAAGCAAGGAAGCCATCTCCGATTTTCTTGCGATCACGGGCGCGGAGAACGCGCTCAAAAAATTTACGGCGTTCGTAGAAAAGCGCGACGAGGCAAACAACGACAATCGCGCGCGGAATTGCTTTTCGGGCAACGCGGACAAGACGGCGATTGCCGCCGTAAAACAGGTCGTCGCCATACGCAAATTGCACGACTCGGCGGATTTTCACTCTATGAGTGAGGAGTTAAAAGCGTTGGCGCGCGCAAGATTGCAATATCCGAGCAAATCGCTTCGGGAGCTGGCGGAGTATTTGGGTGTAAGCAAGAGCTGCTTAAATCACCGTATGCGTAAATTGATGGAAATGGCGGAAGAATTGTAAAAAAGGAAGAGTGGTTATGACGGATTTTGTGCATTTACATTTACATACCGAGTACAGCCTGCTTGACGGCGCGGCAAAGGTGGACGATTTAATCGACCACCTCGTTAAAAACGGTATCGATACCTGTGCGGTGACCGACCACGGCAATATGTACGCTTCCTTGTATTTTGCCGAAGAATGCGTCAAAAAGGGTATTAAATACATTATCGGTTGCGAATTGTACGCCGTAGACGACCACCTTAACAAACAATTCGGCATCAAAAACGAGCATATCGTTTTGCTCGCAAAAAATAAAACAGGCTATAAAAATATCGTCAAGCTCGATTCGCTCTCGTATATCGACGGTTATTACGGCGGAAAGCCGCGTATCAGCTACGACCTTATCAAGCAATATCACGAGGGCGTGATTTGCCTGTCGGCGTGCTTGGCGGGACGCTTGCCCCAGCTTTTGCTCAAAGGCGACTATGAAGCGGCGAAAACGTGGGCGGCGGAGATGAAGGGTATCTTCGGCGAGGATTTTTATATCGAATTGCAGGACCACGGCATAGAGGAGCAAAAACAGATTTTGCCCGACCTCATCAAAATCGCGCGCGAGCTGGATATTCAGCTCGTAGCCACCAACGACGTGCATTATATCGAAAAGGACGACTGGGAAGCGCACGAGATTTTGCTGTGTATTCAGACGAAATCAACGCTTGCAAACCCGAAAATGCGCTTTGAGCAGCACGAATTTTATATGAAATCGGGTGACGAAATGATGGAGCTTTTCCATTACGTGCCCGAAGCGATTTCCAACACGCGCGTAATTGCAAATAAGATTGAAGAGCCCGTATTTGATTTGACGCCAAAGGGCGACCCCATTCGCGATACTTCCCTTATTCCGCTCTACAAGCCCGACGACGGCTCGACTTCGCCCGATTACTTGACTCGCTTAACTTGGGAGGGCTTGCCCAAACGCTACGCGGAAATCACGGATACGATCAAAGCGCGCGCGGAATACGAGCTGGATATCATTATCAAAATGGGCTTTGCCGACTATTTCCTTATCGTGTGGGACTATATCAACTGGTCGCGCTTAAACGGTATTCCCGTCGGTCCCGGGCGTGGTTCGGGCGTAGGCAGTATCGTTGCGTATTCCATCGGTATTACCGACGTTGACCCCTTAAAATACGACCTGATTTTCGAGCGTTTCCTCAACCCCGACCGCGTTTCCATGCCCGACTTCGACGTGGACTTTTGCACCAAAAGAAGAATTGAAACGATCGAATACGTTCGTAAAAAATACCACCCCGAAAACGTGGCGCAAATCGTCACGTTCGGTACGCTCGCTTCAAGGGCTGTAATCAAGGACGTGGGACGCGTTATGGGCGTGCCGTATTCGGAAACGGATAAAGTGGCAAAGCTGATGGACGGCAAATCCACGATAGGCGAGCTTTTGGGCAGAAAAATCCCCAAGCTTGAAAAACAGCTTGCCGACCCCGAACTTTCGGACGAAAAGCGCGGCGATATACAAAAGAAGCTCAACGAACAGAAGCAGAAAAAGAACCCCGAATTTATCGAGGTTTACGAAACGAACGACGAGCTTCGCCGCGTAATCGATATGGGCTTGAAATTGGAGGGTATGCCCAAAAACACCTCCGAGCACGCCGCGGGCGTCGTTATCTGTAATAAAGTGCTTGCCGACAACGTGCCGCTTGCCCGTAACGGCGAGGACATCGTAACACAGTTCGATATGAAAGAGGTCGAAGCGGTGGGAATGTTGAAAATGGACTTCCTCGCGCTGACGACCTTGACGGATATCCAAAACACGCTTGAATATATCAAGATAGGAAGGGGTATCGATATCGATTTCAACCAAATCGGGCTTGACGTGCCCGAAGCCTATCAGCTCATCTCGTCGGGGGATACCGACGCGGTATTCCAGCTCGAACAAGGCGGTATGAAAAAGTTTATGAAAGACCTGCAACCCAACTGTTTGGAAGATTTGATTGCGGGTATTTCGCTGTACCGTCCCGGTCCTATGGACTTTATTCCGACGTATATCGAAAACAAGCATAACCCCGACAAAATCGTATACGATACGCCGTTTTTAGAGCCTATTTTGAAAAACTCCTACGGCGTTATCGTGTATCAGGAGCAGGTAATGCAGATTTTCCAACAGCTCGCGGGGTACACCTACGGTCAAGCCGACCTCGTTCGCCGCGCCATGGCGAAAAAGAAAAAGAAAGAGCTGATGGAGCAAAAGGACAAGTTTATTTACGGCGCGCCCGCGGAGGGGATAACGGGTTGCGTTTCCAAGGGTATTCCCGCCGAGGTCGCGGAAAAGATTTTCGGGGATATGGAAAGCTTTGCTTCCTACGCGTTCAATAAATCCCACGCGGCGGCGTACGCCGTGGTTGCTTATCGCACGGCGTATTTGAAGGCGTTTTATCCCAAGGAATTCCTTGCGGGTATTTTGAACGACCGTATAGACAAAATCGACGAAATTTCCAAGTATATTATGTATATGAAGGAAAAGAATATCGCCGTTCTCCCGCCCGATATCAACAAATCCAAGGATATATTCTGGGTAGAGGGCAACGGGCTTCGCATCGGTCTTGGCGCGCTTCGCGGCGTAGGTCAGGAAGCGATTGCCGCGGTTATCAAGGAACGCGACGACAACGGACTGTTCAAGGATTTTGCCGATTTCGTGCTTCGCTGTGCAAAATACGTGAATAAACGTATCGTGGAAAGCTTGATATACGCGGGTGCGTTCGACGGCTTCGGGTACGCCCGTTCGCAAGTGGCGGCGGTGTACGAGGAGGTGCTCGCTCGCGTCAACGCTATGGACAAGCAAAAGGCAGGCGCGCAAATTTCCCTCTTTGGCAGTATTTTGGAAGAACAGACGATAGAAGTCAATTTTCCGAATATTCCCGAATACGAAACGATGGAAAAGCTGTCAAAGGAAAAATCGGTGCTCGGCGTATACGTCAGCGGACACCCGTTTGAAAAATTCCTGCCGTATTTCAAGGACAAAAACTTTAATTGTTCGCTTCTGAACGCCTACACCGAAGAGGAAGAAACGGGCGTGAAAACGTACGCCGAAATCAGCGACGGTATGGCGGTGTCTATGGGCGGTATGATTTCCGCGTATAAGAAATTAAAGACCCGTTCCGGCTCGTTTATGGCGTTCGTGACGGTGGAGGATTTATATGGCTCGATCGAATGTGTGTGCTTCCCGAAGGTGTACGATAAGATCCGAAGCTTTTTGGAAAACGACAAGGTCGTTTCGCTGTCGGGTAAAATTAGCATTGACGGCGAAAAGCCGCCCGCCATTATCGTTGATAAAATGACGGAATTCTCTTTTACTGAACGCGCGGAAACGAAAACGGCAGCGTCGTTTACACCGTGCGAGGCTCGCCCCTTGCCCGCGGTTGAGAAAACGGACGCGGAAAAGAAACTGTGGCTCAATGTGACGGGGCTGGAAGAGGCGGATATAGACGAGCTTATGGAAACGCTGACCTTTTACGTTGGCGATACGACCGTGTATTTCGTCAATAACGGCAAAAAAATGCTCTGTTCACAGAAGGTAACGCCCAATAAAGCGTTGATGGCGGAGCTTTCGGGCTTTCTCCCCGAGGCGTGCATTAAATTAACTTGACATTTTGCGTAATAATTGAAAAAACTTGCGTAAAAATTGAAAAAGTCCAAGCAAAATAGTTGTCTTTTGGAAAAATTTTGATATAATATAGTTGTATATTTTATAACTTTACAAAGTCTTGTATTTTTTTGGTACAAAAAAACAAAATAGTAAAGACGGGAAATTCGTGAGAGAAAAACAAACGAGAGGTAAAAGAATATGAAGCGTATAGGTTTATTGACGAGCGGCGGCGACGCTCCCGGTATGAACGCGGCAATCCGCGCGGTCGTGCGTTCGGGCTTATATTTCGGTATGGAGGTGTTCGGTATCGAACGCGGTTACGCGGGGCTTATCGAGGATACCGTTATGCCTATGGAAATGCGTAGCGTATCCAACATCGTACAATGTGGCGGTACGAGGCTCCGTACGGCAAGATGTATGGAAATGCTGACGAAAGAGGGACAAAAACAGGCGGTCGCGACCTTGGAAAAGCACGGCATCGAAGGACTTGTCGTAATCGGCGGCGACGGCTCGTTCCGTGGCGCAAGAGCGTTGAGCGAGGATTTCGGCGTGCCCACGATAGGTATTCCCGGTACGATTGATAACGACTTGGAATACACTGATTATACGCTTGGCTTTGATACGGCGGTCAATACCTGCTTGGATATCATCAATAAGCTCCGTGATACTATGACCTCTCACGAACGCGTATCCGTCGTTGAGGTTATGGGCAGACATTGCGGCGATATCGCGTTGTATAGCGGTATTGCTTCGGGTGCGGAAATTATCGTCGTTCCCGAAATTGCGTTTGATATGGACAATATCGTTTCGCGTATCAACCGTTCTCGCGCGAACGGCAAGCATTCGAATATTATCGTCGTAGCGGAAGGCGTTATGGGCGCGGACGAGTTTGCAAAGAAATTGCAAGCCTCTACCTCGTATTCGGTACGCCCGACCTGTATCGGTCACGTACAGCGCGGCGGCTCGCCTTCTATGGCGGACAGAATGTTGGCGGCACAGTTCGGTAATAAAGCCGTGCGCTTGTTGAACGAGGGTATCGGAAACCGCGTCGTGGGTATTCGTGATAATAAAATAATCGATATGGATATTATCGAAGCCGTTTCGATGAAAAAGACGTTCAACTACGAATTGTACGAAACGCTGCAAATGATTTCTATGTAAATCAAGGAAAGACCGTTTTCCAAGAGAAAGCGGTTTTTTTACGCAAAATGCAAATAAGGGAAATTTTTGCATAATATATAAGGTTGGAAAAAATACCTGACTTGGGGGAAAGATAGAAAATGATATTATCGGTTTGTATGAGTCCTTGTACGGACGTGACCATTGAGTTGGACTCGCTCAACGTGGGCAAGACCAACGTCGTAAAAAGTAAAAGCGTGTCTTTCGGCGGTAAAGCGTTAAACGTGGCAA
This sequence comes from Candidatus Scatosoma sp., assembly GCA_045576335.1. GTDB lineage: Bacteria > Bacillota > Clostridia > Christensenellales > Borkfalkiaceae > Scatosoma. Next base: position 13,265 of record JAZNGH010000041.1, on the reverse strand, counting down.
TCGGCGTTGCAAGGTTGGGCGGCGAAGCTTTTGCGACGGGGTTGATGTATAACGAAAACGGGAGAGAGTTCGAAAACGCGCTCAACAAAGAGGGCGTTCCCTTTACCTTCGTTTGGAATAAGGGCAGAGCGCGGGAAAACTACAAGTTTATAGACAACCGCTCTATGCTGACGGAGGTAAACGACGTCGGCGAACAGGTGGGGAAAGAAAAGACGGAAGAAGTGCTGGGCATGGTGCGTATGCTTTCGCCGCGCTACAACGTCGCGGTGCTTTCGGGCGGACTTCCCCGCGGCGTGAACGCTTCGTTTTACGGGCAGCTCGTCGAGGCGGTCGATTCCCGCGCCTTAAAAATCGTAGACGCAACGGGCGAACGGCTCTTTGCGGCGATTGAAAAGGGCGTGGATTTGGTAAAGCCCAATCTGGAAGAGCTGGAAAACACGCTCGGGCGGCGCATTCAAGATAAAGCGGATATGTTGGAGGGGTGCTACGAGCTGTTGGACCGCGGTGCAAAACGCGTATTGCTTTCCTTGGGTAAACAAGGCGCGGTGATTACGGACGGCACGCATAATTATTATTGTAAAAGCATGAACGTCGCCGTCAATTCGACGGTGGGTGCGGGGGACGGTATGGTTGCTGCCGCCGCGTTAAGATTGAGCGAGGACGCGCCGCTTTCCGAAATTCTGCGCGCGGGCGTTGCGGCGGGTACGGCAACGGTTATGACGACGGGAAAGGTATCGTTTACGAAAGACAAATTTGAAGAAGTCATTGCAAATCTTCGCGTAAGCGAAATATAAAAATAGCGTACATTTTTTTTGAAAGGTTGCATATAATACAATATATTCTCGCAATAAAGCCGCTTCTTTGACGGAAAGAAGGTCACGGATTTGCCCGTACTTTTTTGCTTTGGGTAAGCGGAACGTCGGAAAAGGCACCGTTTTTGCTATAAAAGGGGCTGGCGAAAGATACGAAAGAGAAACGGTTAGTGGTGCTTTGCAACTTTCGTTGCAAAGCCGCGCAACTGAAAGGATAAAAAACGGGCGACGCCGCGACTAAAATCGGTCGCGGTTTTTCAAAAAAATTTACAAAATTTGTCAAAAAGCATTGAAAAATTTGTCGAAATCTATTATAATAGCTGTAAAGAAAGGTTAGGAGTAACGAAATATGAGCTTTAAGAGCCAACAAATGATTTTTGATAAAGTAAAGTGGTTTGACAGTATTCAAGCAGGCGAGGACAGATGCGGTAGCTACGAATTTTGCAAGGAATGCAGAAAGGAAGAGCTTAACCCTTGCGCGCGCGCCGCGCACCGCTACGCGAACGGCTACGTCCGTATCGCGACGATTTATCGTCACGCGTAATCAAATATCTAAACGCGCGCAAAAGGAGTTTTTATGAAGAAAACGGAAAAAATTATCGTAGCAGCGTTGACGATTGCGCTCGGCGTTCTGTTGATTGTGTTGCAGGGCAATTTAATTAGTATCGCAATGACGGTGCTTGGCGTTGCCTTGCTCGTGTTCGGCGTAATGGATTTGATAAATAAATTGATTCCGCCCGCCGTAGTCAAACTCGTTGCGGGTATCGTGATTATCGTATGCGGTTGGGTAATCGTGGAGGCGGTGCTTTATATCGTCGCCGCGCTGCTGCTGATAGCGGGAATACTGCTGCTTTACGAGAAAATCAAAAATCACGTGCGTTGCGCCACGCTTTTACAAACGCTGTGCGAATACGCCGTGCCCGCACTCTTTCTCGTGATCGGTATTCTCTTGATGTTCAATCAAGGCAATACGATTGACTGGGTATTCGTCGTCGGTGGCATTTTCACCATTATAGAGGGGGGATTGCTCCTCGTAGACGCTTTTTATAACGACTAATCAACACGCTTCGTTCTCCCGAACGAGGCGTTTTTTATTGTCAATCCCTAAAAAGATAAAAATTTATCGATTTAGCGATTTGAAATTGTCGTACAAGCCGTTTAAGCGTTTGTGCTTGCGCGAAATTTATGGTATAATGTATACGTATGCTATAAAAGGGAAAATGCGAATTACATACGAAAGCAAGAAAATACAATTACGGAGAGTAAATTATGAACAACAAAGTAACTATTATCGGTGCTGGCTCGGTAGGCGCAACGGTCGCTTACACGTTGGTTGCAACCGGCTCGGTTGCGGAAATCGTTTTGATTGACGTAAACGAACCAAAGGCGAAAGGCGAGGCAATGGATATTCGGCAGGCTACGCCCTATCTTTCTCCTACGAAAATTTATTTCGGAACGTACGAGGACGCGGTTGGCTCGGATATCGTTATCATCACCTCGGGCGTGGGCAGAAAGCCTGGTCAGTCCCGTATTGACTTAACGCAAATCAACGTCAATATTTTGAAGAGTATTGCACCGCAAATCGTGAAGTATTGTCCCGAATCGCTTTATTTATTCGTGGCAAACCCCGTAGACGTTCTCACCTACGTCTTTTGCAAGATTACGGGCGTACCCAGAAACCGCGTAATCGGTACGGGTACGACGCTGGACAGCATTCGTTTGCGTACCAGACTTTCCGAATTGTATTCGGTAAATCAGCAGCAGGTCCACGCGTACGTTCTCGGCGAGCACGGCGATTCCTCGTTCGTGGCTTGGTCTACGGCGGATATTTCGGGTATTCCTCTTGGCGAATACGAAAAAACGCTTACCGATAAAAACGCGCTCACGGTAGAGCCTTATTCCCGTGAAGAAGTTGAAGAGTACGTGAAAAAATCGGGCGGACAAATCATTGCGGGCAAAGGCGCGACCTTCTACGGAATCGCAGCTTGCGTGACGAAAATCGTCAACTGCATTTATTCGAGCGCGTGCACCATTCTTCCCGTATCCACCGTTTTGGACGGCGAATACGGTATTTCCGACGTTGCGCTTTCGACGCTTTGCGCGGTTGGGAACGAGGGCGTTATCACCACCCTTACGCCCAAGCTTTCGGACGAAGAACTTGAAAAGATGCGTCACAGTGCGGAAGTGCTCAAAGGCGTTATTGCACAAATCGAAATTTAACGAGAGGGAATGGAAATGGAATACCGTATTGAAAAAGACACGATGGGGGAAATGAAAGTCCCCGCCGACAGATACTGGGCGGCGCAAACGCAAAGAAGCTATCAAAATTTCCGTATCGGCGAAGAGGTTATGCCTCGCGAAATCACGCGCGCGTTCGGTATTTTGAAAAAGGCTGCCGCACTTGCAAACTGGAAGCTTGGTAAGCTTTCCGAACAAAAGAAAAGCGCGATTTGCGCGGCTTGCGACGAGGTTATTTCGGGGGAATTGAACGGACATTTCCCGCTCGTCGTATGGCAGACGGGCAGCGGTACGCAATCGAATATGAACGCAAACGAGGTCATTGCAAACCGCGGCAACGAGATTGCGGGCGAGAAGCTTTTGCATCCCAACGACGACATCAATAAGAGCCAAAGCTCCAACGACACTTTCCCGACCGCAATGCACATTGCGGCAGTGGTGGCAATCGAGGACAATCTCTTCCCCGCAATGGATACTTTGATTGCGACCTTGAAGCGTTTGGAGGCGGAAAACGAGGGAATCGTCAAGAGCGGAAGAACGCATTTGCAGGACGCCGTGCCCATCGCTTTCTCACAAGAGATCAGCGGTTGGACGAATATGATTGAAAAGACCAAAGCACAGCTTACGCTTGCGCTCGGCGGCTTGAAAGAGCTTGCGCTGGGCGGTACGGCGGTCGGTACGGGCTTGAACGCTCCCAAAGGCTTTGCCGAAGAGGTGGCGGCACAGGTCAGCGCGCTTACGGGCAAAACGTTCGTAACGGCGGCGAATAAATACCACGCTTTGACGGCGAAAGACGAGCTGGTGTTCGCGCACGGCGCGCTCAAAGCCCTTGCTTGCAACCTTATGAAGATTGCCAACGACGTGCGTTGGCTTGCGAGCGGTCCTCGCGACGGACTTGGCGAGATTTTTATTCCCGAAAACGAGCCGGGGTCATCGATTATGCCGGGGAAGGTCAATCCCACGCAATGCGAATCTATGACTATGGTCGCAGTGCAGGTAATGGCGAACGACGTGGCGGTAGGCGTAGGCGCGTCACAGGGCAATTTCGAATTGAACGTCTTTATGCCCGTGATTATCTACAATTTCCTGCAATCGGTGCGCTTGCTTGCCGACGGTATCCGTTCCTTTGAAAGCAATTGTGTGACGGGTATCAAAGCAAACAAAGAAAAAATGCATCACAATTTGTACAATTCGCTGATGCTTGTCACCGCGCTCAATCCGTATATCGGTTATGAAAACGCGGCGAAAACGGCGAAGAAGGCGTATAAGGAAAATATTTCCCTCAAAGAAGCTTGCGTTGCGCTCGGTTTCTTGACGGCGGAAAAATTCGACGAGGTATTCCGTCCCGAAGAAATGGCGTACTCCCAGAAATAAAAAAGGTAGCGTATAAATATGAAAATCAGTTACTATCCCGGTTGTACGCTCAGAACGAAAGCAAAAGAATTAGACGCGACGGCGCGTCTTTGCGCGAAAGCTCTGGGCGTAGAGATGGAAGAAATCGAAAATTGGCAATGTTGCGGTGCGGTGTATCCTATGGGTACGGACGAGATCGCAACCAAGCTCTCGGCAGTTCGCGCGTTGGACTACGCAAAGCATAACGGCGGTAAGCTTTTGACGCTTTGTTCGGCTTGTCACAACGTAATCAAACGCACGAACGAGGATATGCGTTCGAATAAGGATATTCAATTCCGCGCGAACAATTATTTGAAGCTGGACGAGCCTTATCAAGGCGAAACGGAGGTTTTGCATTATTTGGAAATGCTGAAAAACGTCGTTGGCTTTGATAACATCAAGAAGGCGGTGGTCAATCCTATCAAGCGTAAAATCGGCGCGTATTACGGGTGTCTGCTTCTCCGTCCGAGCGGCGTGATGGCGTTCGACAATCCCGAAAACCCGACGATTATCGAGGATTTTATCCGCGCGATAGGCGGAACGCCCGTCACCTATCCTTTCCGTAACGAATGTTGCGGAGCGTACGTAGCCTTAAAGAATAGCGAGCTTCCCAAGCAGAAGAGCAAAAAAGTACTTATGAGCGCGAAAGAAAAGGGTGCGGAGGAAGTCATTACGGCGTGTCCGCTTTGCTTGTATAACCTGCAAGTAAACGGCGAGGGAATTCTTCCCGTCAAATATTTCACGGAGCTTTTGGCGGAAGCTTTGGGGGTGCAGTTATGACGAAAGAAGAACGCGTAGAAGTGATTAACAGAATTAGCGGCACGGACGTAAGAAAGTGTATGAAATGTGGTAAATGCTCGGGGCGTTGTCCTGCTTTTGCCGATATGGATATCAAACCGCATCAGTTCGTCACCATGCTTGGAAAGGGCAAAATAGACGAGCTTATGGAAAGTAAGTCCCTTTGGAACTGTCTTTCGTGTATGGCGTGCGTTGAACGCTGCCCGCGCGGCGTAGCTCCCGCGGCGGTGATTGAGGCGGTACGCGATACGGTGGTAAGAATGCAGGGCAAAAACGGTATCAAAGCGGAGGAAATCCCGCCGATTGTTGACGAGCTTATCCCTCAACAGCTTTTGGTAAGCGCGTACAGAAAGTACAATAAATAAGAAAAAAATTAAAAAAAGAGAGTAAATACAATGCAAAGAATAGGTGTTTTTATTTGTTGGTGCGGCAGTAATATCGCGGCAACGGTAGACGTGGAAAAGGTGGCGGAGGTCATGAAAAGTGAGCCGGGCGTCGTCTATTCCGCAAATTACCAGTATATGTGCTCCGAAAACGGTCAGCAGCTGATTAAGCAGGCGATTAAAGAACACAATCTTACGGGTATCGTCGTAGGTGCTTGTTCGCCGAGAATGCACGAGGCGACCTTCCGTAAAGCAGCGGAAGCGGCAGGGCTTAACCCGTATATGGTGGAAATCGCGAATATCCGCGAGCATTGCTCGTGGATACATAAAGATATGGACGAGGCAACCGAAAAGGCGATCATTCTCGTTCGTACCGCGATTGCAAAAGTAAAACTCAACGCCCCGCTTATGGCGGGTGAAAGCCCCGTGGTAAAACGCGCGCTGGTAATCGGCGGCGGTATCGCGGGTATTCAAGCTGCTTTGGATATTGCAGACGCGGGCTTTGAGGTGGATATCGTAGAAAAGAACGCAACGATCGGCGGCAGAATGGCGCAAATCGATAAAACGTTCCCCACGCTCGATTGCTCGGCTTGTATTCTTACGCCGAAAATGGTGGATTGTGCACAGCACGAAAAAATCGATATCCTGTCCTACTCCGAGGTAGAGGACGTAAAGGGCTTCGTTGGTAATTTCAACGTAAAAATCCGTCGTAAAGCAAGATACGTAGACGAAACCAAGTGTACGGGCTGTAAAATCTGTATGGAAAAATGCCCCTCGAAAAAGGGCTTGAATACCTTTAATATGGGCTTGAATACGCGTCCTGCTATTCATATCCCGTTCGCACAGGCAATCCCCAACGTTGCGGTGATTGATCCCGAGCAATGTATCAAGCTGAAAACGGGCAAATGCGGTATCTGTCAGAAATTCTGCGGAGTGGGTGCGATCGATTACGAACAAAAGGATACGTTTATCGAGCGTCAATACGGCGCAATCGTCGTTGCGACGGGCTTTAAGCCGATTGCTCTTGACAATTTCAACGAATACGGCTATGCGGATAACAAAGACGTTATCACGTCGTTAGAGCTTGAAAGATTGATGAACGCGGCAGGCCCTACGAACGGCGTTCTGCTCCGTCCTTCCGACGGCGAGCATCCGAAGGTAATCACCTTCATTCAATGCGTCGGCTCGCGTGATACGAGCGGTTGCGGTAAGCCGTATTGCTCCAAGATCTGCTGTATGTACACGGCGAAGCACGCAATGCTCATTCGTGAAAAATATCCCGACACCGAAGTACACGTATTCTATATCGACGTGCGTACGCCCGGTAAAAACTACGACGAATTCTATCGCCGCGCGGTAGAACAGTACGGCGTAGACTATATCAAGGGTATGGTCGGTAAGGTTTATAACGAAAACGGTAAATTGATGGTACAAGGCTCGAATTTGATTGATAACGAGCAAATTACGATCGCTTCCGACCTTGTCGTTTTGGCTACGGCAATCGAACCCGAACCTTCGGTTAGAAAGGTGGCTACGCTTTTGACGGCAAGTATTGACACCAACAATTTCCTTACGGAATCGCACGCAAAGCTCCGTCCCGTAGAAAGCCCTACGGCAGGCGTATACCTTGCAGGCGTTTGCCAAGGTCCAAAGGATATTCCCGAAACCGTTTCGCAAGCCTCCGCTTGCGCGGCGAAGGTAATCGGCTTGCTTGTAAAGGATAAATTAAAGACGAACCCTTGCGTGGCTACGCCCGACGAAATGATGTGTAACGGTTGTAGCCAGTGTGCCAACGTTTGCGCATACGGTGCAATCACGTACGTGGATAAGGAATTCCGTCTTGGCGGCGGTAAAACGGAAGTTCGCCGCGTTGCGTCCGTCAACCCTGCCGTATGTCAGGGCTGCGGTGCTTGTACGGTAACCTGTCCTTCGGGTGCAATGGATTTGAAAGGATTTAGTTCCAAGCAAATTATGTCGGAGGTGGAAGCAATATGCAAGAAGTAACCACGGAAAAGAAAGAATTTACACCGAATATCGTTGCGTTTTGCTGCAACTGGTGTTCGTATGCAGGTGCAGACCTTGCGGGATCGAGCCGTTTGACCTATCCCGCAAACGTCAAAATAATTCGCGTGCCCTGTTCTTGCCGCGTAAATCCCTCGTTTGTGCTCAAAGCATTCCAACAGGGTGCGGACGGCGTAATCTTGTGCGGTTGCCATCCTGGGGACTGCCACTACGTAACGGGCAACTACTATACGAGAAGAAGAATGGCTTTATTATATAGCTTTTTGAACTATATGGGTATCGAGAAAGAACGCACCCGCGTGGAATGGGTTTCCGCGGCAGAGGGCGCGCGTTTCTCCGCCGTTATGAACGATTTTGTCAAAACGGTGACCGAGCTTGGCGAAAACAAACGCCTGACCGATCTTCGTGTAAAGGAGGGCGAGTAAAATGAAAGACGTAGAATTAAAAATGCTTGAACGCGCGAAGGAGCTGCTTGCAAGCGGTGAAGTCGCTCGCGTTATAGGCTGGAAAAAGGGTGATTTCTGTTTCGATCCTTCTCCCGCTTCTTTTGAAAAGGTGGAAGAACTCAACGATTTCACGTACGACTGGTTTTGCGGCGCAAACCTCTCCAAATACCTTATTCAAATGAGTAAAAAAGAGGGCAAAACGGCGGTATTTTTGAAGCCTTGCGATACGTATAGCTTCAATCAGCTCGTCAAAGAACACCGCATTAAGCGCGAAAACGTACACGTTATCGCAGTAGAATGTCTTGGAAAATTAGACGTTGAAAAGATAAAAGCTAAGGGCGTGTCTTTGATTACGGGCGTAGAAGTAGTGGACAAGGATGTAAAAGTTGCTTCTGTTTACGGAGAAACGACGCTGTATAAGCCCGAAGTGATTTTGACGAAATGCGAAACCTGTAATAAAACGCATCAGGTCAAGGACGAGGAAATTATTTTGCACGAACGCCCCGAGCGCGACGTAAACCGTTTCGCCGAGGTGGAAAAATTAGAGGCAATGACGGAGGACGAACGCTTTGCGTTCTGGCGCGAACAGCTTTCCAAATGTATTCGCTGTAATGCTTGCCGTAACGTATGCCCCGCTTGCTCTTGCGTAAAATGCGTATTCGATAACCCCGCCTCGGGGATTGCGGCAAAGGCAAACGACGATAAGTTCGAAGAACAGCTTTTCCATATCATTCGCGCGTTCCACGTTTCGGGACGTTGCACGGACTGTGGCGAATGTTCGAGAGTATGTCCTCAAAACATTCCCTTGCACCTTCTCAACCGTAAATTTATCAAGGATATCGATACCATGTACGGCGAATATCAGGCAGGGGAAACGGCAGAGGGCAAAACGCCGCTCACCTCTTATACCGAGGGCGATATCGAGCCGAAAGACGTTTTTAACGGGGAGGCAAAATAATGTTGAAGATTGCAAAAGAAAGATTGAACGAGCTTTACGCTAAAATCAACGAAAGCATGGGGCTCTTTATTCCCGTTAAGAAAGCGGGCGAGGTCAATTACGCCGTTTGGAGCGAGGGCAAGGAGGTTTCCCTTGAAACGTTGAAAACGGTGAAATCCCCTAAAAACGCATTTTTCCCGCAAAGCGAGAATTTGATGAAGTTTAAGCAGAACGGTAAAAACATTCAAATCGTCGACGTGCGCGAAAGCTGGGACGAGAGAAAACCGTTCGTTATGTTCGGCGTGAAGGCTTGCGATTATAAGGCTTTCGAGGTACTGGATAAGGTTTTCCTTGCCGAGCCCGTAGATACTTATTACCAAAACAGAAGAATGCTCACGACCATCGTGACGCTTGCTTGCGGTAAGCCCGAGGAAAGCTGTTTTTGTAAGGCTTTCGGTATCGACGCCGCTGCTCCGCAAGGCGACGTAACCACGTGGCTGGACGAGAATTATTTGTACTGGCAGGCAAACACCGAAAAGGGCGAAGCGTTGACAACGCTCGTGCAAGAATTGTTTGAAAACGGCGGCGAGGCAGAGGTTGCGGCGCAACAGGAAGCAACCCGCGCGATTATTGAAAAATTGCCCTATTCCGAGTTGGATTTAAGCCGTTTCAAGCCCGAAAATCTCAACGAGTTGTTTGAAGCGAAGGAATGGGAGGAAATGAGCGAGGCTTGCCTTGGTTGCGGTACGTGTACCTTCGTTTGTCCCACCTGTCAATGCTTCGATATCCGCGATTTCAAGACCAACGAGGGCGTTATCCGCTATCGTTGTTGGGATTCGTGTATGTATTCCGATTTTACGCTTATGGCGCACGGTAACAGCCGTACGACGCAAATGCAGCGTTTCCGTCAGAGATTTATGCACAAGCTCGTGTATTATCCCTCGCAAAACGACGGCTTGTATTCTTGCGTAGGTTGCGGTCGTTGTGTGAATAAATGCCCGCAAAAGCTGAATATCGTCAAGGTCATCAAAACGCTGGGAGGTAAAAAACAATGATTAACGAAACGCTCATTCCCAAAGTAGGCGTCATTACGGACGTTCGTAAGGATACGCCCGACGTAAAGACCTTCCGCGTAGTGGGAACGGACGGCAAAAAGCTGTTTAAGCACATGCCCGGTCAATGCGCTATGGTTTCCGTACCCGGTGTGGGAGAATGTATGTTCTCTATTACCTCTTCGCCCACGAACGAGGAATATATGGAATTTTCCATTAAAAAATGCGGTTGTGTGACCGAGGTCATTCACTCTATGGAAGCAGGTCAGCAAGTGACCGTACGCGGTCCTTACGGCAAAAATTTCCCCGTTGAAGAGGACTTCAAGGGCAAGGATTTGTTGTTCATTGCAGGCGGTATCGGGCTTGCTCCCTTACGTAGCGTTATCAATTACGTACGCCATTACCGTCAAAATTACGGTAAAGTCGTTATCGTATACGGCGCAAGAAGTAAGGACGACCTCGTGGATATCGACGAGATTCAAAAGGAGTGGATGAACGAGCCGAACACCGAGGTTTATCTCACGATCGACAGACCGCAAGAGGGTTGGGACGGACACGTTGGTTTCGTACCTGCCTACGTCAAAGAGCTTGGTTTGAACCCGAATATGACGGCGGTTTTGTGCGGACCTCCCATCATGATCAAGTTCACGCTTGCAGGGCTTTTAGAGCTCGGCTTCGACAAATCGCGCGTATACACCACGCTCGAACTTCGTATGAAATGCGGCGTCGGTAAATGCGGCAGATGTAACGTCGGCGACAAATTCGTATGCAAAGACGGCCCCGTGTTCAGAATGACGGAGCTTGACGAGCTTCCCGACGAATATTAAGGAGAGAAAACAATGGAAAAAATGGTAAACGTATATCTTTTCGGTAAACGCTATCAAGTGCCGGAAAGTCTGACGATAATGAAAGCGATGGAATACGCGGGGTATCAGCTCGTTCGCGGTTGCGGTTGCAGAAACGGTTTTTGCGGCGCGTGCGCGACGATTTACCGTATTCACGGTCAGCAAGAGCTGAAAAGCTGTCTTGCATGTCAACAGCAGGTAGAAGAGGGTATGTACGTGGCGACGTTGCCTTTCTTCCCGCTCGTAAAGCAGGTGTACGATATCAATGAGATTAAGCCCACGCAACAAATTATGATGCAGCTGTATCCCGAAATTTATTCTTGTATCGGCTGTAACGCTTGTACCAAGAGCTGTACGCAAGAGCTTAACGTTATGCAATATATTGCGTACGCACAGCGCGGCGAGTACGAAAAAGCGGCGGAAGAAAGCTTCGATTGCGTAATGTGCGGCGTATGTTCTTCCCGTTGTCCCGCGGGTATTTCGCACCCGCAAGTGGCGTTGCTTGCACGTAGACTTACGGGTAAGTATCTCGCCCCCAAGACCGAGCACCTTATCAACCGCGTAGCGGAAATCGACGCGGGGGATTGCAAGGCGGCGTTGGAAGCGATTATGAATACGCCCTTGGAAGAACAGAAAAATCTGTATAACCACAGGGAAATCGAGAAATAAGGAGAAGCGATATGTATCATTATACTGATGAACAACTTGAATCAATGAAAAAAGTAGAGGCAAGCCGCGCTTCCCGTATCGAAAAACTCCACGAGCGTATGACGGCGGAAGAAAAAGACGCGGTTTTGGCAGAATTTCACCCCGATTATATCACGACGGCGTATGAAGAATTGAAAGTCGGGAAAAATAAAGGCGGAAAGGTTTTGCACGAGCTTGCCGAGCTTTTGCAGGGACATTCCCGCATTAAGGATATGCAAATCGATTTGTCCAAAATCGACTACGACGTAGACGTACTCGTAATCGGCGGCGGCGGTGCAGGCTCTTCGGCGGCAATCGAAGCGCACGAACGCGGCGCAAACGTTATGATCGCTACCAAGCTCCGTCTTGGCGACGCGAATACGGCAATGGCAGAGGGCGGTATTCAAGCGGCGGATAAACCCAACGATAGCCCCGCAACCCATTATTTGGACGCGCTCGGCGGTGGACATTTCAAAAACAAACCCGAGCTTTTGTATAAGCTCGTAAACGAAGCTCCCGAAGCCATTTTGTGGCTGAATAACCTTGGCGTTATGTTCGATAAAGAGCCCGACGGCACGATGGTTACGACGCACGGCGGCGGTACTTCCAGAAAGCGTATGCACGCTTGCCGCGACTATTCGGGTTCGGAAATTATGAGAACGCTTCGCGACGAGGTGTTCAATCGCGGCATCACGGTCGTAGATTTTACGGCGGCAATCGAGCTCATCAAAGATACCGACGGTAAAATTGCGGGCGCGGTGCTTATGAATATGGAAACGAAGGAAATCTTGATTGCAAGAGCCAAGACAGTCGTTATTGCAACGGGCGGCGCGGGCAGATTGCATTATCAAGGCTTCCCCACGTCCAACCACTACGGCGCGACGGCAGATGGCTTGGTTTTGGGTTACAGAGCGGGCGCAAAGCTGCTTTATCCCGAAACGCTGCAATATCACCCTACGGGTGCGGCAGAGCCCACGCAAATTTACGGCGCGCTCGTTACCGAAAAAGTACGTTCGCTCGGCGCACAGCTCGTCAATAAAGACGGTGAAGCGTTCGTGTATTCTTTGGAAACGCGCGACGTAACGGCTTCTTCGATTATCCGTGAATGTAAAGCGCGCGGCAACGGCATCAAAACGACGGACGGCGAGGGCGTTTGGTTGGATACGCCGCTTATCGATATCCTCAACGGCGAGGGTACGATTGAAAAGCGTATTCCCGCAATGCTTCGTATGTTCGGCAAATATGGTATCGATATCCGCAAGGAGCCCATCTTGATTTATCCTACGTTGCATTATCAAAACGGCGGTATCGACATCGGTGCAAACGGTATGACGTGTATTGAAAATCTGTACGTTGCAGGCGAAGCGGTTGGCGGTATTCACGGTACTAACCGTTTGATGGGCAATTCCTTGCTCGATATTATCGTATTGGGTAGAAACGCTGGTCAGCAAGCAGGTGAAAAGTGGAAGACGGTTGAGCTCAAAGAACTCACCCTTTCCCACGTAGACGAATTTGAGAAAGAGCTCGACGAGGCTGGTATTTCTTCCGATGTATGCTCGCCTAAACTCCTTCCCGATTATAGAAGAAAAGCAAACTAAATAAACACGAGACAAAACGCACGGGGTACGCTTTGTGCGTTTTTGTCCGCGGTAA
>JAZNGH010000040.1:0-40866 GCA_045576335.1 Candidatus Scatosoma sp. | reverse complement strand
ACAGAACGACATGGCTACGATCCGACTTACTCCATATAAATTCAAAATAGTTATCTGCTATATTTTATAAATCATAAAAAACATAAATTAAGAGTTTGGCACTGTGGCGTGTGCTTGTCTTGATACGAGAGTGTCGTCGCTACGCTCCGCCACGACAAGCACTCTCGACAAAAACAAAATGAGATAATATTGCAGGTATAACAAAAAAAGATAAAAACGGTAGATTAAAGTATCTGCCGTTTTTAATATCTAATTTTAATAAATATACCCATATCGTATTGACATTTGAAAAATTTTCGGTTATAATAATGTAAATTAGTAATAAAAAGAGGTGTATATGCAAGAAAATATTATTGGCTATAGGATAAAACTATTAAGAGAAAAAGCAAAATTATCACAAGCAAAACTCGCTACGGCGCTTGGCGACGTTAAACAACCCGTTCTTGCTCGTTACGAGCTTGGCTCTATTATGCCGTCTTACCCTGTGCTTGTTAAAATTGCCGATTACTTTGACGTCTCGGCAGACTATCTTCTCGGTAGAACGGATAACCCCGAAGGTAAACTTTACGGACAACCTAAATTAGAAAACTCTGACCGTATGCAAGAGTTTATTGAGATGTGTTTTGACCCAAGCACTAACGCGCACGCAAAACTCAAAGAAACCTTAAAGAAAATGTTGGAGGAACAAAAATAATAATGAAAGCAGTTATATATGCAAGATACAGTTCGGATAACCAACGAGAAGAATCTATTGAGGGGCAAATTCGTGAATGTATGGAATATGCAAAACATAACGGAATGACTGTTATAGATACATATATAGATCGCGCTTTGTCGGCTAAAACGGATAATCGCCCTAACTTTCAAAAAATGATTAAGGATAGTAGTAAACAACTGTTCAAATATGTTATTGTGTGGAAACTAGACCGTTTTTCTCGTGATAGATACGATTCCGCGCATTATAAGCATTTATTGAAAAAGAACGGTGTTAGAGTATTATCCGCAAGAGAAACGATAGCCGAAGGTTCAGAAGGCATTTTGCTTGAATCCGTGCTTGAAGGTTATGCCGAATATTTCTCTGCGGACCTTTCGGAAAAAGTATTGCGTGGGATGACGGAAAACGCCTTAAAATGTATGAACAACGGAAGCGGTACGCCTTTGGGTTACTATGTGGATGACAATCAACGCTTGCAGATAGACGAAAAAAAAGCCCCGTTTGTTCGCGAGATATTTCAGCGCTTTGCCGATGGGGAAATGGTAAAAGACATTATTAAGGATTTGAATGCGCGCGGTGCGAGTATAACGGTTAAAATAAAGAAACCTCGTGACGGGAAAAAATCTTATGAAAGACCGTTGACGTATAATACGACAAGACGGATATTGTCCAACCGAAAATACATAGGCGAATATCGTTTTAGAGATATTGTTGTGCCAAACGGCGTTCCTGCCATCGTCGAACAAGAGATTTTCGATAAAGTTCAAAAACGTTTGGAGCAGAATAGAAAAGCTCCTGCAAGACATAAGGCAGAAGATGATTATTTGCTTACCACACATCTTTTCTGCGGTAAATGTAAAGCTATGATGGTCGGAGAATCGGGAACGAGCCATACGGCAAAGGTTTATCGCTATTATAAGTGTGCAAACCAAAAACGCAAACGCAATAATTGTGATAAGAAACCGATCAATAAAGACTATATCGAAAATGAAGTGGCACAAGCCGTTATGGAAAAGATTATGGACGATGAATTGATGGAGCATCTTGCGGATTCGCTTTATGCGTTACAACTCGCCGAAAATTCAAGAATTCCGCAATTAAAAGAACAACTTGCCGAAACGGATAAAGGCATAGAAAATATGCTTAACGCCATTCAACAAGGTATTATTCTCGAATCTACGAAAAAACGCCTTTCCGATTTGGAAGAACGGAAAAAGGCGTTAGAGGTTGAATTGATACAAGAACAAATAAGAAAACCTATTCTGACAAGAGAGCAGATTTTATTCGGATTAACAAAATACCGAAAACTCGATATATCAACGCAGGAAGGCAAACGTGTTTTGATTGACGGTTTCGTAAATGCGATATATCTTTACGATACGTACGCACTCGTTACTTGTAATTACAAGGACGGTACTGTTCGTGTTTCCTTTGAAGAAATCGAGAGTTCGGATTTGTTATCAGATGGTACACCAAAAGCAACCGCCCTTTGTGGCGGTTGCTTTTGGTGTACGGGGCTCGAACTATCGCGAGAGGGTGTAGCCGTCGAGGTTGGGACGAGCTGCCCGTTAAGAAAAGCGTTGATAACGCTTTTTAGGGGCGAGAAAAGCGAACGACGATAGGTAGGAGTGAGCGTGACCGAGCGCAAAGAACAGCTTTGCGTGAGAAGAGCCCCAACGGGTACACCAAAAAATCGCCCTCGCAAGGGCGGTTTTTTTGGTGTGTTTACGTATGAAATTAAATGCTTTTCAAAAAAGCCGTTAAAAGTTGTTTTTGCTTGGGCGAAAGCTTTGCAATCGTTTCTAAAAATTCATCTGGCTCGGCATAGCAATCAAAAAAGTCCTTCATAGAAATTTCCAACGCGTCGCAAATCATTTGTAAATGCTCTACGCTTATTCCCGCTTGTCCAAGCTCGACCTTTCGCAAATGCGTTTGTGCAATACCTGCTCGCTCGGCTAATCCATTTTGCGTGTATCCAGCCGCTTCTCGTAAATTCCGTAATCTTTCACCGATATTCATAATTATATATCCTCATTAGTTTTATATAACTAATTTTAATCTATTTTTATGCAATAAGTTAGATATTTATGCTTGACATATTAGATATATAGTGATAAAATTAGAAATATACAATTGTTAGAGGGGTATAAATGGAAAAAGAATACAAAATTTGCTGTGTGACGGGGCATAGACCGAAAAGTTTTCCTTGGAAGCATAAAGGCGACCCTGCAAACCATTATACCAACGAATATCAAAATATTATGAAAGAACTTTTGATAGCGGCGATTGAAGAGGGGTTTAATTATTTTATTTCAGGCGGTGCACTTGGAGTGGATATGGATTTTGCGGAAACGGTACTGTTTCTTCGTGATTATCAATATCCCGATATTAAGCTTGAAATTGCCGTTCCTTGTTTAGAACAAGATAAGTTTTGGAATGAAGTGGATAAAACGCGATATAAAGATATAATTGAGCTTGCAGATAGAGTGGTGCTTATATCAAAAAAGGCTACGGTTGAGAGCTTTTATAAGAGAAATGAATATATGGTAGACAAAGCCCAGTTGGTATTCGTATTTTGGAACGAGAAAGAAAAAGGCGGCACCTATTATACTTATCAATACGCAAAATCTACGCACAAGTCAATAAGGCTCATTTCACTTGTACGTCTTATGGATAGAGTAAAACAATTAGAAAAAGACGTTAAAAAATTAAAGAGAAAAGAAAATGTTTCTTTGGAACAGAGTGATAGTGAAGATGCAAAAAAGAGTTTTGATGCATTTTTACAAAAAATGCACGAATACCAAGAGCGACGGGAAGCGAAACGAAAAACGAACGTTATTTTTGAGGAAAAGTAAGATAATTTTAATAAAAGTTGAATACTCGTAAAGAAAGACGGGCGGCGGGGAGAGCGGTTGAGTTCTCCCCGCCGCCCGTGGTTCGTGGCGGTTTTTGTTAAAAAATAAGCTTTTGGGCAAAAGGAGGGCTAAAATTCGCGAAAAGCCTTGCAATTTGGACGAATTTATGATAGTATAATAGTGTAGAACAAAAAAGAGGTGTGACAATGAGGAAAAAGGCGAAAGGATTTATCAAGCTTGCGCTTTGTGCGTGTGCCTTGGGGTGTACGCTGGGCGCGCTTTCCGCGTGCGCCGAGGATTTGACGGGCGTGTACGTGTCTACGGACAGTACGGACGTGGTTTACGGCGAGGAAATCAGCTTTGAGGTGGGCGGCAGCGTAGAGGACATCACGAGCTATACCGTTACTTGCAGTGCGGGGTATACGGTCACCGTCGTAGACGGCAATACCTTTACCATCAATCCCAAACAAGAGGGCCGGGTGGAATGTTATTTCAGCGTTAAAACCAACTCTTATACTTATCGAACCAATGCGGTGGTGCTCAACGTGACGAGAAAGGAACAGGAAATTTCCACCGCGCAAGAGCTTTTGGCGGCAAACGACGCGAATTTGCGCTACGTTTTGACGAGGGACGTGGATATGGCTGCCGTGACAAATTTCGCACCGAGGGCGTTTGATGCGGCACTCGACGGGAATGGGTTTACCGTTCGTAATTTCTTCTATCTGCCCTTGGAGGTGGCTACGGGGAAGAACGTTGGTTTTTTCTCGGAGAATAACGGTTTGATTGAAAACGTGACTTTTGATAACGTGGATTTCAGCCTGTTTTCCGAAGCGGCGTCCGCGGGAATCGTGGCGGGCGTGAATAACGGCACGATTAGAAACGTGACGGTGAAAGGCAAAATCGAAGCCGAGCAAACGGCACAGGTCGGCGGTATCGTCGGGCTGAATCAGGGCACTATGGAGGATTGTCAAAACGACGCTTCGGTCGTAGGCAGAACGTATACGGGCGGCGTTGCGGGCAGCTCCGTATCGGCAATCAACGGCAGCGTCAATAAAGGCGCAATCGAAGGGCTTGACCACGTAGGCGGTATCGTGGGTACGATCACCGCGGCTTCGTCTATGCGCGGCAATACCAACGAGGGCACGATCACGGGCGGCGCGAACGTGGGCGGCATTATCGGCTCGACGGACGGCACGCTCATCGTCAATATCAACAGCTGTGAAAACTCCGGCGAGGTCAACGGCTCGTCGTACGTGGGCGGCGTTATCGGCGGGGGCAGCGGCGCGGTGCTGTTCGACTGCAACAACGAGGGCGTGGTACGCGCGGGAAGCAGTTATGCGGGCGGTATCGGCGGCAGCGTGCAATCGGCAAGAAGATGCGAAAACAACGGCAACGTGAACGCCGAGGGTAAGGATTTGGAAGCGGTCAGCTCCTACTACAACGTATACGTGGGCGGTATCGCGGGGTATTTGAAGCGGATAGAAGAATGTAAAAATACGAGAAAAATCTCCCTTGACAAGGCGTACGGCGCGTACGTCGGCGGTTTGGTCGGGTATCTCGACGGGGATAACACGAGCGACGTTATGAACGACAATATCAACGAGGGCGAAATCGTCACGGACGCGACGGCGAAATATACGGGCGGTATCGTTGGGTATATGAAAAACGCGACGCTCCGCGGCGCGGTAAATTCGGGCGCGGTGACGGGCGGTACGCAAACGGCGGGTATCGCGGGTTATGCGGAGAGCGGCGCGCTGTATTTCTGTGGCAATAGCGCGAATATTCGAGGCGAGAACGGCTCGGCAGAGCAGATTTGCTTCCGTCATACGGATAACGTGCAGGTGTACGGCAACGAGGAGAACGGAACGGCGGGAAGCCGTGAGGAGGAAAGCGTATGAAAGGAGCGAAAACGGTAAAGCGCGTCGTGACGGCGTTTGGTATAGCGGCGGTGTTTTCGGGCTTGGCGGTCATGGCGGCTTGTACGGACAAGGATAGCGCGATAAAGGCGGACGAGTACGGCTCGTATTACGCGGAGGTGGGTACCGACCTCGTGCTCGATTACGCGGATATAATCGGCGACCTTTCTGCCGAGGATGAATATAATCAAATTGAAACTTGGGTGACGAAATCGCATATTACGCGCAACAGCTGTGGCGCGAAAGCACAATACGACGGAACGTATTTGACCCTTTCCGCAAGCCGTGCGGGCGAGTTCGTGATTGAACGGACGATAAGCTCGCGTACGATTACCCTTGAAGTCGTGTTCTGTAACGTGGAAACGGTGGCTACGGTAGAGGATTTATGGGATATGGACCAGCCGTATACCAAGTATACGCTGGCAAACGATATCGATTTGGGCGGCGTGAAATGGGAGCCGTACAAATTCGTCGGGTACTTGGACGGAAACGGATACGCAATCAAGAATTTTTCCTATTCCACGAAAACGGGCGAGAATTGCGTGGGCTTGTTTAGCGAAACGAGCGGCAGAATTGATAATTTGAAAATCGAAGACGCGAGTGTGACCGTTTTCGGGTATAACGAGTACGTGGGGATTCTTGCGGGCAAGAACAGAGGACGGTTATATAACGTAAGCGTGTCGGGCACGGTGACGGCGGAGGATAGCGATTTCGTCGGCGGCGTCGTCGGCGGGCAATACGGCGAATCGGACGGCGTTAGCTCGAATACGAGAGTGACGGGCTGCCGCGCGGTTGGCGGCGTGTTCGGGAACGTGGTTACGTCGAATAAGGAAATGCAACGCAATTTGACCAACTTAAACGACGTGAACGGCTACGAATGGGTAGGCGGTATCGCGGGCGCGGGAACGGACGCGTACGGCGAGCAGGAATCGGCAAAGGCTACCTTGTACACGGCGACGAACAAGGGCAAAATTACGGGGAAATATTCCACGGGCGGCATTATAGGCTACGCCGTGCCTCAGCAGGTTTACCACGCGGGGTCGTCGGGTAAAAACGGCAGCAGCGGATATACCGAAAAGGAAGATGTCAATCTCTACGATTCCGTCAACGAGGGAACGATAGAGGGCGTGGATTACGTAGGCGGTATTTGCGGGCAGATCGGTTTGACAAATTCTACCATTCCCCTTGCGGCGGGCTCGGAAAATAAGGGCGCGGTCACGGGTGTATATTTCGTTGGCGGAATTTGCGGTAAAGCCGATTCTATGGAGCTGAACAACTTGAAAAATTTGGGGCAGATAACGGGCAGAGCGTACGTCGGCGGGGTCGTCGGCGAGGGCGCGACGGTGAATCATTGTACCAACTCGGGGAAAATCGTTTCCACGGGAAATTATTATAATGAAATGTTTTCTTATTGTGGCGGCGTGGCAGGTAGAGCGAAAATCGTAAGCGGCTGTTCTAACGGCGGCGAGATTGCGCCGACGGCGGAGAGCAACGCGGCGGAGAGCGGTCGAGGGTTCGGCGGCGTGGCTGGTATGGTTGATGAAAAAATAGAAAATTGTACGAACGTTGGAACGGTGTCGGCGGCTGGAAAAGGTCGTGTCGGCGGTGTGGCAGGAGAAGCAACTACCGTTACGAATTGCGTAAATAAGGCGGAAGTACAGGGCGATGTTCAGGTCGGCGGCGTCGTTGGGGCGGCGTTTAACAATCTTCTGACGGATAACGTAAACGAAGCGAAGGTTACGGGTGAACATCAAGTCGGCGGTGTTTTCGGGTTGGTAAACGGTGGAACTTGTACGAACGCGGAAAATAAAGCCGAAACGGTTGAGGGTACAAATAATATAGTCGGCGGTGTAGTCGGTTACGTAATAAGTAGCACTACGCCGACCTTTGAGGGATTGAAGTCGAATGCCAGCGTTGTGGGTGAAAGCTACGTCGGTGGGATTGTCGGACGGGTGGACGACGAGGACGCAGTGATTATTGAAGGCGCGCAAATTGCACAAAAAGCGACGGTAACGGGCGTGAACTACGTCGGCGGGCTTTTGGGTGACGGCGATAACGTCACGATTAGCAACGCGCTCGTTATCAACGTGACGATTACGGGCGAAAAGTACGTCGGCGGTTTGGCGGGCGAGGTCGGCACCGTGTTGAGCGGTACGTTCCGCGGGAAGCTTAACGTCGTCAACGTGGAGCTGATAGAGGGCGAAAAATACGTGTATGCGGGCGGTATCGCGGGCGCGTTATGGGCGGCGGATAACTGTATCAATTACGCGGATATTACCGTGGAAGAGGGTTGGTATATCGGCGGCGTTGCAGGCAGAGTTTGGGGCGACGGAACGAAGCAAATCAACGCTTGCCAAAACAAGGGCGATATCAAAGGCGGCAAGCGCGTGGGCGGTATCATCGGGTACGCCGAGTATGCGAACGTAAACGCTTGTATCAATGACGGCGAGATTACGGGCATGAGATACGTTGCGGGCGTAATCGGTAAGGCAGACACCGTCAAGACGGCGGCGGGCTGTCAAAACAAAAATAAAATCACCGCGGAGCAAGACGCGGCGGGGATTTTCGGCAGTGCGACGGGAAGCTCGAATATAACGAATTGTAAAAATTTGGGTGAGGTCGTATGCCCCGAAAACGGCGGG
This sequence comes from Candidatus Scatosoma sp., assembly GCA_045576335.1. Taxonomy (GTDB): domain Bacteria; phylum Bacillota; class Clostridia; order Christensenellales; family Borkfalkiaceae; genus Scatosoma. The sequence goes on along the minus strand of JAZNGH010000040.1, from coordinate 32,738 downwards.
GATATCTACGCGGGGGATAACGCGTAATGTTTGACGAGCAGTACGCAAGCTTTCAAGCGTTCGGCGTTTCGCATTTTGCCGCAATGATTATTTGCTTTGCGGCAATCGCGCTCGTTTTCGGCTTTCGGAAGAAAATCAAGCTTGACCGTTTTCAAGAAATCACGGTTGGTGCGGTGATGCTGGGCTTGGAAGCCGTGTTTTTGGTGTGGCAAATTAGCGGTTGGGGCTTGCGGAAGGAGCATTTGCCTTTACAGCTTTGTACGATTTCTATGTACGTGAACGCGATTGCAATGATTTTAGGGAATAAGAGCGTCGTCAAATACACGGGGTACTTCTCCATTGCAGGCGCGGTGATTGCAATTATCGTGCCTATGCAGGGCTATGATTTTCCGCATTATCGGTATTTGCATTACTATATCAATCATTTGCTGATCGTTTTGACCTCTATTTATATGCTTGGTTTTGCGGGGGAGATTACCCCGAAAGAAGCCTTGATTTCCGAAATTGTGTTTTTCTTGTTCGTGATTTTCGTAATCGAGCCGATTAACCTTGCGTTGCAAACGGAATTTATGTTTTTGAAAAACGGTGAAAATTATCTGCAAACGCTGTTTTTGCCTACCAACGTACTGACGTATGCGGCGGCGTGGGGCGGGCATCAGGCTATATTTTGGGCGGTGCGGCTGTTGAAAAGGCGGCTTGATATAAAGAGGCGAAAGTAAAAGAGTGCAAAAACCCAGCGGGTTGTTTCAAAACCCGGGGGTTTTTAATTATTTCGTGCCGAAAAGTCTATCGCCTGCATCCCCAAGTCCAGGGAGGATATAGCCGTTTTCATTCAAGCATCTATCCAGCGTGGAAACGTAGATATTTACGTCGGGGTGGGTTTCTGCAACCTTGCTCACGCCCTCGGGCGCGCCGATAATTGCCATAAACTTGATGTTCTTACAGCCACGCTTTTTCAGCTGTGTAATCGCGTCGCACGCGCTTCCGCCCGTTGCGAGCATAGGGTCTACGACGAGCACGAGCTTGTCCTCGATACCGTCGGGGAGCTTGCAATAGTATTCGCAAGGCTCTAACGTTTCTTCGTTTCTATACATACCGATATGTCCGACGCGTGCGGAGGGGAATAAAACGTGAATACCGTTTACCATACCCAAGCCTGCACGTAAAATGGGTACGATTGCAATCGCGTTGTCCTTGACAACCTGTTGCGTGCAAGTTTCAAGCGGGGTCTTGACCTGCTTTTCTACCGTCGGTACGCCCTCTTTCAAACATTCGTAGGTCATAAGCGTCGTAATTTCTTCAATCAGTTCGCGAAATTCCTTCATACTCGTTTTTTCGTCGCGCAAAATCGCGATTTTATGCTTGATAAGAGGATGGTCGAAAATGACTACGTTGTCGTAATTTTTCATTCTTGCGCCCCCGTGTCCTCCGCTTGCGTAGCCGCTGCTTCCGCTTCAACGGGCGTTTCTTCTTCTGCTACTTCCTCGCCGAGCTTGCTCTTTTCTACCTTGGTCAAAATCGCGTTGGTCACGATACCGAGAATGAGCGCCGTTGCGATAGAGGTGATTTGAATGGTCTTTGCTACCGCGCCGTTTGCCGCAAATGCATAGGGGATTTGAATGGTAAGTCCGCCGATACCCGAAATGAGGATAGCTGCTACAACGAACAGGTTTTTGTTGTCGTCCAAATCGAGGTCTTTGAACATTTTAAGACCGGATACCGCGATAAAGCCGTACAGCGTCAAGCATACGCCGCCCATAACGCAAGAGGGAATGGTCTGCAAAAGTGCCATTACGGGGCTGATGAACGAAAGAATGATGCACATAATCGCCGTGGTGGTGATCGTTGCGACCGACGCGTTTTTGGTGATTGCTACACAGCCGACCGATTCGCCGTAGGTGGTGTTGGGGCAGATACCGAAAATGGTACCTGCAATCGAGCCTACGCCGTCGCCAAGAAGCGTTCTTTTAAGACCGGGGTCGGTGATAAGGTCTTTACCGATAATGGAAGAAAGGTTTTTATGGTCTGCAATGTGTTCTGCAAATACCACGAGCGCAACGGGCAGGAATGCAATGATAACTTCGGCTACGCCGCCCCAGTTCAAAAGCGTTGCGCTGCCTTTGCTTGCCGTCAAAATTTCCGCGGAAACGTTGCCGTTGATAAGCTCTTTAATTGCTTCTACCAAAGCAAAGTCGGGGTAGTTCAAGAACGCCGTGATACCCGTGAACGAGCCGTCTGCCGCTACGAAATTGTCAACGACGGGCTTAAAGTTGATGATCATAAAGTAGTCGATATTTGCAAGCGTGCCGATCAACGTGAAGATGGCAGCGACTACGTAGCCAGCGGCTATACCGATAATGAACGGGATAAGTCTTGCCATTTTTACGCGCTTTTGCGTGGAGCAAATGATGATGGTGAAGAAGGCAACCAAACCGCAAAGAAGCGAGATGAGGTTGTTGGATGCAAAGAGCGTGGAAGCGTTCGCTTTTACCATATCGCCCATTGCGCTGCCTGCAAGCGAAAGACCGATCAGGGCTACCGTGGGGCCGATAATGACGGGAGGCATAAGCTTGTTTACCCAAGCCGTACCCGCAAAGTGGATCACGATTGCGATTACTACGTACACAAGACCTGCTACGATTGAGCCGAGAATGATACCGCAATAGCCGTACGTGAGCGCGACGCCGAGCGAGCTTAAAAAGGCGAACGAGCTACCCAAGAACACGGGGCTTTTGAACTTGGTGAAGAGCTGGTACACGAGCGTACCGATACCTGCACCGAGGATTGCCGCGGGGATTTGCGTGGGTAAGCCGATAATCGTGGGAACGGCTATCGTCGCCGCAAGAATCGCGAGCACTTGTTGCAAGGCAAACACGAGCATTTGACCGAATTTGGGTCTGTCGTGAATGTCGTAAATGAGTTTGTTAGACATACAAATTCCTCCTTGGAATATATTTCATTATATATATTTTAACATACCCGCTTGGACATTGCAAACGTTTTGAACAATGTTTTCGACAAAAAGTGTGAAAAGGTTTTTTGCAAGAAGAGTGGACAATTTACACCCTACATAATTTTAAGGGGTGAGTTAAACTCTTGTTTCTATCACGCTGTTGCGTGTATGTAATCCGCAAAGCGATTGTAATCAATTCGATAGAATTGTATGTAATCAAGCCGAAAATGGCAGACACGTAACGACAATTCCATACACGGCAAGCCGTGATTACATACCAAGCCTCTCGGCTTGAATAAAAATCGACAAGTTTCTTGTAGAAACTTGTCGATTTTTTGGTGGAGCCAAGGGGAGTCGAACCCCTGACCTTTTGAATGCCATTCAAACGCGCTACCAACTGCGCTATGACCCCATTTTTATTATTATAACCGAAAAGGCGTTTTTTCGTCAACGACTTTTTAACGGATTTTTTGATTTTTTTGAATTTCTACCCAAAAAAGAGATTGACTTTTAGAAAATGCGGTGCTATAATAAGCATAGTTCAATCGGAGGCATAGTCTCAGTTGGTTAGAGCGCTCGCTTCACATGCGAGAGGTCACAGGTTCAAGTCCTGTTGTCTCCACCACAACAAAACAACGCACCGTTAGGTGCTTTGTTTTGTTGTGGTGGAGACAGGTTTCGCGGAAGCTGTGTATTACCACAGGTTCACGCGAGGAGCGAGAAACGAAATAAATAATTTTTTGAAAACGCTCGCGAGCGACGACGCTCTGCCGTCTTGTACGGCAGATACCTGTTGTCTCCACCACGAATAGCACCCCACAGGGTGCTTTGTTGCTTATAATAAAGGGAATATGGAGATTATCCATATTCCCTTTACCAGTGTGACAACTTACGGAAAAATTTGTATTATAACATATTCCGCATAATTATAATAACACTAATTTTAGTGTTTGTCAACTAAAAACACTGTGTTTAGTGTAAAATATTTTTATGAAAACATTTGGAGAAAATTTGAAATATTTTCGTAAATTGAATAAAATCAGTCAAAAGGAATTTGCAGAAAAAATGCAAACCACGCAACAACGAGTAAGTGAGTGGGAACGTAACAAGATTGAACCTTCTTTATATAACGTTATAAAGATATTAAAAGTTTTTGAGATTACTTTTGAGGAGCTTATTGAAGGAATAGGGGACGAATAAAATTTTTTATCGTCGCAATTTGAACACGCAAAAACGCGCCGAACGGCGCGTTTTTTTCGTGAAATCATTATTTTAAGTCTATGCCCAACTCTAATCCTTCGTACATATAATCGTTCCACTTGAAGTTCTTATAGAAATTTACGTGGTAACGGTGCATTTCTTCTACCAGCAAACAGAATTTTCCCACCGTTTGGTGCTTGGGGAAAATATCAAAGTATTCGCCTTGATAATAGAAATTAAAGAAGCTCGAATCGACTTCCGTAATGAACGTGTACAGATTTTTATAACCGATAGAGAACGAATACGGCTCGCCGTGGCGCGTTCCCGTGTAGTGTAAGCCTTTGTGATCAATCCTAATCTTACCCTCGCCTACGATAAAGCTCGTTTTATTATTTCCAACGAGCTTATACTCGTCCAAGTTCCCGATTTGACAGTCATCCTCGAAATAATAATCGGGATTTTCACGGATTTCCTTAATGATATCCATACGCTGGCTTTCAACCCAGTCGAACGGGGAAGCGGGAATGACGGCGTTTTCAAAGGGGTGGAATTGATAATAATCGTCCATCGTTGCGCCGTTGCCACAATTTAGACAAGTGATTTTGTCGCCCTCGCCCTTCATTGTAAATTCTTTGCCGCATTTGGGGCATTTATAGCAAAAGTCCTCCAAGCGGTGGCAAATTCTGCCGTGGGTTTCCCATTTGATTTTCTTTTCGGCGTTCCACGCGTATTCGTTGCGTCTGAATTTTTCGTTGATGATATCGTCCATTTCTTCCACGGACAGGCGTTCGACGTCGTACTTGGAGAACAAAAGCGACATTGTGGCGTGCGTTTCGCCAAAGCGTTCGTCCAAGCAGACCTTAGTGTTTTGCAAATACTGTCCTTCCAAATAGCACAAGTACACAGGGACTTTGAAATGCTTGAACATTTTGCTCGTGCCGGGGACAATCGGTTTATTGCCGCCGTAGTCGCTCGCCAAGCCTTCGGGAGCAAACGTTACGCAACCGCCCTTTTTAATAACGTCGCTGACGGCGCGAATGGAGAGCTTGTCTGCGGTGTAATTCTTTTTGGGGATAACCTTATTCAAGCCAAAAATGAAAGAGAATTTTTTGCGGTAAAATTCACTGCAACCCGCCATCATATTGGTAACTCTGGGATAGCACGCGCCGCAAACGTATAAATGGTCGATACGCGACAAATGGTTGAAGATAACGAAGCAAGGCCCGTCGCAATCGTTTACGTCGTCGATGATATGGAAATTGGGTTTGTATTTCCGACCGATTATGTCCACCATAATCAATTTGTAAATTGCCGCGATAAATTTAGGCGCGGGGCGGTATTTTCTCTTGGAAAGCTTTTTTGCTATCGTTAATTTTTTTGCCATACGAGTTTTCCTTTGTTTTGAATTTTGTAATTATATTTTAACATTTTTTTATTAAAAAAGTCAACAAAATGACGAAAGTTTCTCGTATAAGCTTTGTTTTTTTAACGAGGGAAATTTGAATATATAAATTCTTGCTTTTTTGCGCGGGAAATGGTATAATAAAGAAAAAGGTGAAAAAAGTATGAAACAGAAGAAAATTAAGACGATTGCGTTGATTGCACACGACAACAAAAAGGCGGCTATGGTGAACTGGGCGTTGAAGAATAAAGAAACGCTCCAAAAATACGAGCTGTGCGGAACGGGTACGACGGCGAAGTTGGTGGCGGAGGCGACCGAGCTGAAAGTCAAGCGGTATCTTTCGGGACCGCTTGGCGGCGACCAGCAAATCGGCGCGAAGGTCGCCGAGGGGAAAATTGATATCGTTATCTTTTTTTGGGACCCGCTCGAAGCCCAGCCCCACGACCCCGACGTGAAAGCGTTGCTCCGTATAGCCGTGGTGTACGATATCCCTATCGCGACCAACAAGGCGACGGCGGATTACGTAATCCATTCGGCGTTTTTACAATAATCGACAAAAACGGACTTTCGACAGGAAGTCCGTTTTTTCGCGCGCTTTTTAAGTGCCCGCTTTTGCATACGACGAAATTCGACCGTCGAAAAAGGGGGATTTTACCCGTATGCGGGCAACCGCATATATCGCAAGCCGCATACGAGCGCGAACGGGGCGGTTTTGCTTTTTTCGACAAAAACCGCGCGGCGTTCAAAAAGCCGCGCGGTAGGGGATTTGTATAAGAAAACGCTTGCGGTTATCCGCAAGCGTTTTTTGATATTATTTTTTGATATTAAATTTTGGGGAGTCCTGCAAAGCCTTTTTCAAGCTCGGCTTCGGTGGGGATATAATCGCTCATTTTGCCGTCGTGGAATTTTTCGTACGACATCATATCGAAATACCCCGTGCCCGTTAAGCCGAATACGATCGTTTTCTTTTCGCCCGTTTCCTTGCATTTCAAGGCTTCGTCGATTGCTACGCGAATGGCGTGCGAGGATTCGGGAGCGGGCAAGATACCCTCGATACGCGCGAAGTATTCCGCCGCTTCAAAGACCTTGGTCTGCTCTACCGAGCGCGCTTCCATAAGTCCTTGGTCGTACAGCTCGGATAAGGTGCTCGTCATACCGTGATAGCGAAGCCCGCCCGCGTGGCTTGCGGAGGGGATAAAGCCGCTGCCCAGCGTATACATTTTCGAAAGCGGACATACCTTGCCCGTATCGCAATAATCGTACGCGTATTTGCCGCGGGTGAGCGTGGGGCAGGAGGCTGGCTCTACCGCGATAAAGCGATAATTCGCCTTGCCCTCTAACTGCTCGACCATAAAGGGTGCGATCAAGCCGCCGAGGTTGGACCCGCCGCCCGCGCAACCGATTACGATATCTGCCTTTACGCCGTATTTATCCAGCGCGGTTTTCGTTTCCAGCCCGATTACCGATTGATGCAACAATACTTGATTGAGTACGCTGCCAAGCACGTAGCGGTAGCCCTCGCGCTCGCTTGCGGCCTCTACGGCTTCCGAAATTGCGCAACCGAGCGAGCCGTTCGTGCCAGGGAACTCCGCATTGATTTTTCTGCCTACCTCCGTCGTCATAGAGGGGGAGGGGGTGACGTTTGCGCCGTACGTGCGCATAACCTCTCTTCGGAAGGGCTTTTGTTCGTACGAGCATTTTACCATATACACTTTACAGTCCAGCCCGAAATACGAGCAAGCCATAGAAAGAGCCGTGCCCCATTGTCCTGCACCCGTTTCCGTCGTTACGCCCTTCAAGCCCTGCTCCTTGGCGTAATATGCTTGTGCGATCGCGGAATTGAGCTTATGGCTGCCGCTCGTGTTGTTGCCCTCGAATTTATAATAGATATGCGCGGGCGTGTCGAGCACCTTTTCCAAGCAATACGCGCGAATGAGGGGCGCGGGGCGGTACATTTTATAGAAATCGCGCACTTCTTGCGGAATTTCGATATACGGCGTCCTATCGTCCAGCTCCTGTCTTGCAAGCTCGTCGCAAAAGACCTCGGAAAGCTCCGCTTGCGTCATAGGCGCGAGCGTTTTTGGATTGAGCAGGGGCGCGGGCTTGTTTTTCATAAACGCGCGCAAATTCAGCCAAGCTTTTGGAAGCTCGTCTTCGCTTAAATAGATTTTGTAAGGAATTTCTTTGTTCATTGTCGTTTCCTCCTGTTATTAAAAAAATAAACCCAAAGAGCAAAAGGATTTTGCTCTTTGGGACGATATGCTATACCGCGGTGCCACCCAAATTGACTTTTTCAAGTCCGCTTTATTTGCGTACGATCATACGCTTCGCGTTTTTACGGGTGCGATACCCGTCGATTGCTACTGACGGAAAAGGTTTCCGCGTTCGTTCGCCCTCATAAGTCCATTCCCTTTCGCTCCGTATATTGCAATCTCACCGCCTGCAACTCTCTTGGATACGGTTTTCGTAAGGTACTACTCTTAATCGTCGGTTTATTTTCTATATCTTATCACTTTTACGCTTGTCTGTCAAGCGTTTGCAACTACCATTTTTTACTTTTTATAATCAAAAATCCCGCCCGTTTCCAAGTCTACCCAAGTGAGCGCGCCGTTTTCGTAAACGATATACGAGTGGGGCGTACCCTCTTTGGGGAGGGCTACCGAACCGCAGTTGGCGTACGTTGCGCCGTTTTCAAGCTCCATATTCGCGGGGGTGTGGAAATGTCCGTTAAACAGGATATCGCCCTTTTTCAAAAGGGGCAAATTTTGCGGGTTATACAAATGTCCGTGCGTCAAAAACAGCGTTCTGCCGTTATCGTCAATGAGTGCGTAATCCGCGAGCATAGGAAATTCCAAAACCATTTGGTCAACCTCGCTGTCGCAATTCCCGCGAACGGCGGTGATTTTGTCCTTGACCACGTTGAGCGCGTCGAATACCCGTTGCGGTGCATAACCGTCGGGCAGAGGGTTTCTCGGTCCGTGATAAAGTAAATCGCCCAAAAGCACGAGGCGGTCGGCGTTTTCCGCGTGGAACGCCTCTATCAGCCGTTCGCACCAAACGTACGAGCCGTGAATATCCGAAGCAATAACGATTTTTCCGTTCATAGTGCGCCTCTTAAAAGATAAATTTGACGATATCCATTTCTTCGGGAAGGTTTGCGCCGCTGCCTAAAATATTTGCGTATTTTTCCATTAGCTTGGGCAGCTCCTCTTCCTTGAAGCTCTGGTAGGGGAATTCGGCGAAGTTAACCGCTTTGTTTGCGAGCAAATTGATTGCCGTAGACACAAATTCGCGGCTTTCCGTAATGCCTTTTATCGTGACGTTGTTTTTCAGCGCGTATTCTAAATTGACGTGGATACTCTTGCCCGTGGGCGCGCAAAATGCGACCGAGGAGTCCCGTTTTAAGACGGGGAATACGACGGACGGCTCGCTACGGTTTGCGTACGCAAGGTACACCGCGCCGTCGGCAAGTCTGCCGCCCGTGACCTTGGATACGTTGGCTTTGAGCGTTTCGTCGTTGGGGAAAGTGTAATAGATACCGCTGCGCTTTGCGCGGGCAAGGCGTTCGGCATTGTTGTCGGCGAGAATGGGCACGGCTCTGTGATAAATCAAAATCTGACACAAAACGTTTGCGTACAAGCCGCCGCCAAGCACGAGGATATGCTGTCCGAGCGTGATTTGCATTTCGTCGATTACGCGTTCGGCAAGTGCGATTGCGTCGATCAAAAACGCCGCTTCGTCGGATACGGACGCGGGCAAGGGGTATACGTCGTCCACGCCTGCAAGCACGAAATCGCGGTAAAAGCCGTCGGCGGTTTCGCCTGCAATTTTCAAGCCGTCCTCCGAAAGCTCGTCTTCCGTTACGCCCGCAAGGTATACGCGTTCGCCCTTTTTAATAAAGGAATCCTCGTTTGCTTCGGTGACTTGACCGATAGCGAATTTCCCAGGGATAAAAGGGGATTTGACTTTAATCAGTCCCGAATAAACGGCTACGTCTGATTCGGTCAAAAGGGCTTTGGTGATTTTAACCTTGACCTTATCGGAGGAGAGCTTCAAATCGGGAGAGATTACGTGTTGTAAATTATGCGGGTATGCTAATTGCCATACTTTCATAAAGACGGTTTTCCTCTTATCTGCACGGGTATTTGAGCGTTTGCTCGCGTGCGACAATATAAGTATATCTTATTTTTGTGATTTTTGCAACTATTTTTTACGAATTAGGGCAAAAACAGTTGACGAGGATAAAAAAAAGCGTTATAATTGGAAAGTACGAATGGAAAAAACCATGAAATCAATAGCGAGGTGAAAATAAATGAAAGCGGACATTCATCCTAATTATCATGAAGTAACGGTTACTTGTGCTTGCGGCGCAACGTTCAAAACCGGCACGACGAAGGATTGCGAAACGTTGAAGGTGGATATTTGCAGCAACTGCCATCCTTTCTTCACGGGCAAACAAAAGTTGGTTGATACCGGTGGACGTATCGATAAGTTCAAGAAGAGATACGGTATGTAACAAATGCAGGGCTTTAAGATACGCTGTGTCTTAAAGCCTTTTACTTTGAAGGGTATTATGAAAAGAAAAAAGAACGAACAAAAAAGGGTATCCATTGGCGGACAAGCCGTGATGGAGGGGGTAATGATGCGCGGAAAAGCCTCTATGGCGACTGCCGTGCGCGACCCCGAGGGGGTTATTCAAATCGAATCCGAGCGTTTGACGCCGCCTGAAAAGAAGGGCGGTTTTTCCCGTTTGCCGTTTGTGCGCGGCGTCGTGAATTTCGTTCATTCGCTTGTGGACGGCAACCGTATTTTGATGCGAAGCGCGGACGTGGCAATCGCCGACGACGAACAGCCCTCCAAGGCGGAAAAATGGTTGCAGGAAAAGTGCAAAATAAGCTTGAACGGCGTTTTGGACGGCGTGGCGACTGTGCTCGGGATATTGCTCGCGCTCGGTATCTTTATCGCGCTTCCACAGCTTTTGACGGGGCTTTTGCCCCTCGATAAAACGGACGTGGGCTGGGAAGGGGTTTGGTTTAACCTCATAGAGGGCGGTATTCGGCTGGTCATTTTTATTATTTATCTTTTGCTGATATCGCTGATACCCTCCCTTAAACGGGTGTTTATGTATCACGGCGCGGAGCATAAGACGATTGCGTGCTTTGAAGCGGACAAGGAATTGACCGTGGAAAACGTGCGCTGCTGTTCGCGCGTGCACGACAGATGCGGTACGACCTTTTTATTCCTCGTAATGATAGTGAGTATCGTGGTGTTTTCGCTGGCGAACGTCGCCGTCGGGAGCTGGCTGTACGGGCTTGTGGACGCGAGCTTGCACGGGCTCGTGCGGTTTGTTTTCAAAATTTTGCTGCTTCCCGTCGTAGCGGGCGTGTCGTACGAGATTTTGCGCTTGCTTGCAAAGACCAAGGCTAAATTTTTCCTGATCTTCAAGTGGCCGGGGCTGCTTTTGCAGCGTTTGACCACGCGCGAGCCTGACGAGGGTATGATTGAATGTGCTATCGTCGCGTTTTCCACCGTTTTGAAGATGGACGAGGACCCGTCCGTGCCCGAAAAGGTGTTTGCGACGGCGGGGAAGATGAGCGCGCTGCTCAAAAATACCAAACGCCGCTTTGCGCAATTTGATATCGAAGAGGACGAGGCGGAATGGATATTCGCGCTGACGCTCGGTATTCCCAAAAGCGCGGTGGCGAGCGAGGAACGCATATTAAAAGCGGCGCAAGCCAAAGAAATTATTAAGATTGCCGACGAGCGACTGACGGGCAGACCGCTTTGGTATATTATCGGCGATACCGATTTTTGCGGGTATACGATTAAGGTAGACGAAAGAGTTTTAATTCCCCGTCCCGAAACGGAGGAGCTCGTGCTCCTTGCCGTGAGCGCGGCGGAAGAGGGGCAGAGCGTGCTCGACCTTTGCACGGGCAGCGGTGCGATCGCCGTCGCCGTGTATAAGGAGCTGGAAAAGGTAAACCGTCCCGTGAAGGTGACGGCGGTGGATATCAGCGCGGAGGCGTTGGAGCTTGCCAAGGAAAACGCGGCGGCAAACGAGGCGGAAATTACCTTCGTGCAGTCCGATCTTTTTAAGCGGCTTCGCGGCAGGTTTGATATTATCCTGTCTAATCCTCCGTATATTCCTACCAAAGAAATCGGCGGCTTGCAAAGAGAGGTCAAGTCGTTTGAGCCTACGCTCGCGCTGGATGGCGGCGAGGACGGGCTGGATTTTTACCGCCAAATCGCAAGCGAAGCGGCGAAATATCTCAACCGCAACGGTATGCTGATTATGGAGGTCGGCGCGGGGCAGGCAGAGGCGGTCGCGCGGCTGTTCAAGAGCGCGTCGTATAAGATGATCGTCAAGGATTTTAACGGCGTCGACCGTTTCGTGAAGGTCGTTTTGTAAGGAGGGTAACGGAGTGCTGAAAAAACTCGACGATATTTCCAAGCGTTACGCCTTTTTGACGGAAAGGCTTGCCGATACCGCCGTGATCGCGGACATGGGTACTTGGCAGAAATATTCCAAGGAACAATCGGAGCTTCGCGAAACCGTGGAAAAATACGAGGAATACCTCGAAACGGAGCGGCAAATGAACGACGCGTTTTCCCTTGCCGAGGAAGAAAACGACGGCGAGATGAAGAAAATGCTCGTTGAAGAAGGGTATGCTTGTAAGGAACGCTTGACTCAAATTTTGAACGAGCTGAAAATTTTGCTTTTGCCCAAGGACAAAAACGACGAAAGAAGCTGTATTTTAGAGGTGCGTGCGGGCACGGGCGGTGAGGAAGCCGCGCTGTTTGCCGCGGAGCTTTGCCGAATGTATCTCAACTATTGCGCGGCGAACAGACTTCGCGTGGAAGAAATCGAAGTCAGCCAAACGGAGCTTGGCGGGGTGAAGGAAGCTATCTACGGCGTGACGGGTACGGGCGCGTATAAATTATTGAAGTACGAAAGCGGGGTGCACCGCGTTCAACGCGTACCTGCTACCGAAACGCAAGGCAGGATTCACACCTCGGCGGCGACGGTCGCCGTGCTTCCCGAAGCCGAAGAAATAGAGGTGGAGATAAACGAAAAGGATATCCGTATCGATATTTTCCATTCGGGCGGGGCAGGCGGTCAAAACGTCAATAAGGTCGCTTCCGCGGTGCGTATCACCCATTTCCCTACGGGAATCGTCGTGACCTGTCAGGACGAACGCTCACAGCTCAAAAACAAAGAACGGGCGTTTAAGGTGCTTCGCTCGCGCGTGTACGATTTTTATAACGGACAAAGTGCGAAGGCGCGGGAGGAAAATCGGCGGAGTATGGTCGGAACGGGGGACAGAAGCGAGCGTATCCGTACCTATAATTTCCCGCAAAGCCGCGTTACCGATCATAGAATCGGGTTAAGTCAATACAACCTCGACGCGTTTATGACGGGGGATATCTCGTCTATGGTGGAGGCGTTGGCAATCGCCGACAGAGAGGCGTTGTTGGCAAGTCAAGAAGAATAACAAAAACCGCTTTCCTTTTGCGAAAGGAAAGCGGTTTTTGTTAATACGCTTTATGCGTTTCTCGTTTTTTATTGATGAAATACAGCGCGCAATCCACGCTGACGAACGCGAGGTTTAGGATATATAACGCCAAAACGTAGTTGTAATTGCCGCCGACGATTTTTCCGACAATTCCCGCGATATATCCTAAAATAATCGCAAACGTGAAAACGATACTTTTTCCTTGCGTCGATTTGGATTTCAGGCTCTTATATACGGAAATGGGCCACGAAAGCCCGAAGCAAACGAGCATAATACTTTCAAAAACGGTAACCATAAAATTCTCCTTGTTTTTTTATTTACACTCCTATTATACACTTGACAGACGATAATGTAAAATATATAATTATTATGAAAACGATAACTATTCGTTATCAATCGGAGCGTAAGTATGGAATTGACGAAATTGCGGTATTTTCATACCGTGGCAAAGCACGGGCACGTGACGCGGGCGGCGGAGGAGATACATATCGCGCAACCCGCGCTCACCAAGGCAATTAAGCAGCTGGAAGAGGAGCTGGGCGTTGCGTTGTTTTATAAAAAGGGGCGGAATATTTGTCTGACGGCGTTTGGGGAATATCTTAAAGGCAGGTTAGACACGCTGTTGCCGCTCTTCGACGGGCTTCCCGCGGAGATAGAAGGACTGAAAAAGGAACAACGGCGTACGGTGAAGCTCAACGTTTTGGCGGCTTCGACGGTCGTGACCGATGCGGTCGTGGCGTATAAAAAGAAAAATCCCGAGGTCGTGTTTCAGCTCATTCAAAATGAAGCGGAGACGGATTGCGACGTGTCTGTGAGTATCGGCGGGGCGGATTTTTCCACGCTGCCGCCCTTTTCGAAGCGGTGCGTGATGGCAGAAAAGATTTATCTTGCTGTGCCGAAAATCTCCGTTTACGCCGCGCGGGAGGGGATAGAGCTTCGTGAAGTGAGCGGCGAGGGCTTCGTACATCTTGCAGGCTCGCGCGTGTTCCGCGCCGTTTGCGACAGGTTTTGCGCGTTGGCGGGCTTTAAGCCGCATACTTCGTTTGAATCGGATTCTCCCGCCGCCGTTCGTAACATTATCGGCGCGAATGCGGGCGTGGGGTTTTGGCCTGAATATTCGTGGGGCAAGGTTTCCGCCGATTTGAAGCTGTTGCCTATTTTGAAGCCCGATTGTCAGCGCGAGCTGGTCGTGGGCTTACACGAAAGTTCGACGCCGAGCGCGGCTGCACCCGATTTTTACGAATATCTCGTGCGTTTCCTGCAAGCTCGCCGCGGGAAGAAGAAATAAAACGGGTAATGTGCTCGTTTTTTATTGCTTTTTTTTCGTGCTTTTGGTATACTATAAAGGAATAAAACGAATTCGCCTCAAAAGCGTCTTTTCGGCTCTTTCTCGCTCGTTGTCATTATAATACGGGAAGTATTATTGCTTCCTCCTCGCGAAAAATAGCTCAAAAATACGTCTTTTGAGGTGCGAAGCAATTTTCAGTAGCCGAATTTTAGCGGTAGACAAGGCGAAAGCCGAAGGTCAACCAAACGGTTTACCAAGGCTTTTAACGCCGTATAGTGCAAAATTCGGCACTCAAAATCGAATTCGAGTTATTCCTTTATAGTATCCTATAAAAGAAAAAATTAAGGGTTATAAAATATGGCAACCGTAGAATTTACCGATAAAGTGAAAATTCTTATCAAAGCGGGCGACGGCGGCGACGGAATGAACTCGTTTAAGGCGTTTAAGGGAAAACCCGCTTGCGGACCTGACGGCGGCGACGGCGGCAAGGGCGGCGACGTGTATTTCGTCGGTGATAAGGATATGAACGATTTGTTTTCGTTCCGTTTCAATTCCCGTTTTCTTGCGGAAAACGGCGAGGTCGGCGGCACGAACAGGTGCTTTGGGAAAAGCGGTAAAAACGTATATATCAAGGTTCCGCTCGGCACGCTCGTGCGCGACGAGGAAACGGGCAGGCTGATTTGCGACGTGTTTGAGGACGGGCAAGAGGTGCTCGTTGCTCGCGGCGGAAACGGGGGTAAGGGCAACGTGCGCTTTACCACCGCGCGACGTCACGCGCCTAACTTCGCGCAAAAGGGCGAAAAGGTAAAACAGCATTACGTGATTTTGGAAATGAAGGTCATTGCCGACGTGGGCTTCGTGGGTTTCCCGAACGTGGGAAAAAGCACGCTGCTTTCCAAGATTTCCGCGGCAAGACCGAAAATTGCAAATTACCATTTCACCACCCTTTCTCCCAACCTCGGCGTGGTGCGCTACTATGAAAAATCCTTCGTGGCGGCGGATATTCCCGGGCTTATCGAGGGCGCGGCACAGGGCGCGGGCTTGGGACACGATTTCTTGCGTCATATCGAGCGTACGCGTATGCTTTGCCATTTGGTGGATATTTCGGGCTGTGAGGGGCGCGACCCTATCGAGGATTTCCAAAAAATCAACGCTGAACTCAAAGAATACAGCGAGGTTTTAGCAAAGCTTCCGCAAATCGTCGTGTGCAATAAGTGCGATATGTACGGTGCGGAGGACAATCTCAAAGCATTTAAGAAAAAGTACGGCAGAAAATATAAGATTTATCCCATTTCCGCCATTTCGGGCGAGGGCACGCGGGAGCTGATTGAGGGCATTTTTGCCGTTTTGGATACTCTGCCCCCCGTAGAGCCGATTCCCGTCGAAGAGGAATTCGAATACAAGGCAAACGAGGACCTCGGCTTTGAAATTTACAAGGACGAGGACGGCGTGTACGTCGTTATCGGAGGCTTAATCGATATGCTTTGCCGTAACGTCGTTTTGAATAATCCCGATTCTATGCAGTATTTCCAAAAGGTGTTGCGGCTTCGCGGCGTTATAAAAGAGCTTTCGAAAATGGGCTGTAAAGAGGGCGATACCGTTTCTATCGGCGAAGTGGAGTTTGATTTTATTCCTTAAAAGCACGTATAGCACGGCGTCTTATCCACAAAATCGGAACGCGCCCTTGCTCGTTTACTATATGTAAATCTCCCGTCGGGTGCAACCGCGAGTTTTGTGACAATACGCCGCACTCTCCGCACTTTTACTTCGCTTGGCGCAAAGTTGAATATGTAATAAAAGAGGTTAATAGTATGATAGTAACAAACGAAAATATAACCAGTAAACAGAGAAGCAAATTAAAGTCTATTGCGGCAAATCTTTCGCCTGTAACGCAAGTGGGCAAGGGCGGGATTACCGATAATTTATTGAAAACGCTTTCCGACGCGTTGGACGCGCGGGAGATTATCAAGGTGACGATTTTAGAAACCGCGGACGACGACGCGCGCAATCTTGCCGAGAATATCGCCGAGCTTTTGGAGGCTGTGCCCGTTGCCGTAATCGGCAGAAAGGCAATTTTTTACCGCTATTCGCGCCGAGATAAATTTGCGCACTTGGAATTTTAATAAATCGTGTTTGAAAAGCAAAAATTTGCGTTATAAATGGATATAACAAGTAAGGAAGCCGTATTATGGAAAACGAAGAATTGAAAGAAAATACCCCCGTTGAGGAGGTAAAAACGGAAAAACCCGAAAAGAAAAAATCTGCCAAGAAATGGCAGGAGGAAGCGGAAAAGGCGATTGCCGATGCGGAAGAAAGCAAGCGCAAATGGTACGCCGTGACCGCAGAATACGAAAATTACCGCCGTCGTACGCAAAATCAGGCGGCGCAACGCTACGCGGAGGGCAGAAACGACGTGCTCGCTTCGCTGTTCCCGATCGGGGATAATTTGGAGCGTGCAATCGCTTCCATTACCGACGAGAACACCAAGCAGGGCGTGGATATGGTGCTCAACGCCTATAAAAAGGTGTTGGAGGGCGAGGGGATTGAGGAAATCGATCCCGTAGGACAACCCTTTGACGCGGCAACGAGCGAGGCGATTATGGCTATGCCCGCCACAGATGGCGAGGAAAGCGGTATCGTCAAGCAGGTATACGTCAAGGGCTATAAAAAGGGCGATAAGGTCTTGCGCTATGCACAAGTTATCGTGACACAATAAAATGAATAATCACAAAACCCCCGTGTGAACTTTCGTTCGCACGGGGGTTTTGTAAATCTATTACTATTATTAAGGATTATTTCAAACCTAAAATTTCGTCCGAGGATACGTCTAATATTTTGCACAGATTTGCAAAAGTGTCCAACGACGGATATTTGTTTTGTTTCATATATTTGCTAACCGTAGACGGGTCAATTCCAAGGGCTTCGGCTAACTGTTTTTGGCTTATATTGCCATATTTTATAGCTTCGCGAAGCCTCGTCTGGATTTCCGTTATAGTTATCATAGCATAAAAATAACATAAAACGACAAAAAAAAATTCAAAAAGGCACATTGTGCCTTTTTTGGCAAAAAATGCTAATAACCGTTATAATAAAGCAAAAAGGGAACTATTTATGGATAACTTGCATTATTTATTTTCGCTTTTGGCGTTTTCCTGTGTTTGCTTATGCGCGGCGGGGCTGTTTATGGGGTTTCGGATAGCCGCGCTCGTTTGCGGGGGCGTGGCGTTCGTGTTGTCGGGGCTTGCGCTGTTTTGTGAGGGTAAAGCCAAGCGCGACCCCGCGCTGGCAAGCGTTTTTTTATTCACGGGGAGTATAACGGCGTTTTTTATGACATTCATAGCGTTGTTTTTTTGATTGACACAATCGAAAAAATAAATAGCAAGCCTGCTTTTCTCTAAAAAAATTGATAAATTCACAAGTTTTTATCAAAAACGGGTCGTTTGCGGTTGCTTTTCTTTGAAAAAAAAGATACAATATAATACGGAAATTAACCCAAGAGGAGATAATACAGATGAAGAACAGAATTGCAAACAGAATGTCCGCACTTGCGCCCTCGCTTACGCTTGCCATTTCCGCAAAAGCAAAAGCGATGAAGCAGGCGGGAGAAAGCGTGGTGTCGTTCGGCGTAGGTGAGCCTGATTTCAACACCCCCGAGCATATTATCGACGCGGCGAAGCTTGCGCTTGACAACGGGCAAACCAAATACACGCCCTCGTCGGGTTTGTTGTCCTTGCGCAAAGCCATTTGCGAAAAATTCCAAAAGGACAACGGGCTTGAATTTGAGCCGTCGCAAATTATCGTTTCCAACGGCGCGAAACATTCCATTTTCAACGCTTGTTTTGCCATTTTAGAAGAGGGGGACGAGGTCATCATTCCCGCGCCCTACTGGCTTACCTATCCCGAAGTGGTTAAGGTTTGCGGTGCGACCCCCGTATACATCAACTGCAAAAAGGAAAATAAATTCAAGTTCTCGCCCGAGGATTTGAAAGCGGCTATCACGCCCAAGACGAAGATGCTTATTTTCAATTCTCCGTCCAACCCCACGGGCGCGGTATACGACGAAGCAGAAACGCGGGCAATCGCAAAGGTTTGCGAGGAAGCGGGGATATTCGTGCTTGCGGACGAGATTTACGAGAAGCTTTGCTACAACGGCGTTAAGCCGTTCTCTATCGCAAAGTGCAGCGAGAAAATGAAGGATTTGACCGTAACGGTCAACGGTGTTTCCAAGACGTACGCTATGACGGGTTGGCGCGTGGGATATCTCGCCGCACCCAAGGACGTGGCGAAGGCAATCGATTCCTTCCAAAGCCACGCGACCTCCAACGCTTGCTCCATTTCGCAATACGCGACGATTGAGGCTCTGTCCTCGTCCGAAGAGGAAATCGAGGGAATGGTCAAGGTGTTCGACGGCAGACGCGCGAAGTTGTTGGATTTGATTTCCCAAATCGACGGCGTGGACGCGGTTGAGCCGGACGGCGCGTTCTACGTTATGATGGTGGTGGATAAGTTATACGGCAAGAGCTACGAGGGCAAGGTGATTGCAAATTCCATTGATTTTGCGGACGCGCTCTTGGACGCGGAAAAGGTTGCGACCGTGCCGGGGGTATCGTTCGGGGCGGACGATTGCGTAAGACTTTCCTACGCGCTCTCCGAAGCGGATATCGAAGAGGGCTTAAAACGTATCAAGCGTTTCGTGCAAGCGTTGGCGTAAAACTTAAGGATAAAATAAACGGCTTGGGCGTTCCCGCCCAAGCCGTTCTTTCTTGCAAGATAACCATTATTTGTTAAAAATAGGATAAAAAATAGGTTGCATTTATCCTAATAATGGTGTATACTAATAGTAGTGAATAAGAGTGGAGGTCAAAAAAATGACGATCGATACAAGACAAGTATTGTCTATTACAGAGGCAAATCAAAATTTTTCAAGGGCAACGCGGATTGTAGACAAGCAAGGGAGCGTCGTGATATTCAAAAACAATAAGCCTAAATATATGCTCGTGAGTTGGGAAGATAGTCAAGCGTTGGCGTTGACGGACGACGAAAAGATCGACATTGTGGCGCGCCGTATTATGAAAAAGCATAAAAAGGCTTTTGAGGAATTAGCGAAATGATAAAATTCAGTCAAGAAAAGGTATTGCTTTTGCATAAGCTTTTGGTGGAGCAAACGGGCGGCGAGGACGGAATACGGGATTTTGGACTTTTGGATTCCGCGTTGGAAGCGGCGTACGCTACGTTTGACGGAAAAGAGCTGTTTCCGAGCAAGGAAGAAAAAGCGGCTCGGATAGGGATCGGTTTGGTTTCTAATCACGCATTTGTAGACGGAAACAAACGAATAGGTATGTATGTTTTATTGACGTTTTTAGAGGTAAACGGGATTCCGCTTGACATCACGGATGAGGAAGTCGTGCGCGTTGGGTTGCATTTGGCGGAGGGGAAAATGCAATACGAAGAATTATTGCAATGGATAAGAGATCACGAATAAATCAACGTAAATTCAAAAAACGGGCGTTTTGTACGCCCGTTTTACGTTAATGTATTTCCGAGAAAAATTCGTCAAAAGTGATTTCAAAAGCTTTAACGAGTGAAATAATATAACTCGCTTTCGGCTCGTTTACGTTCCTCTCCCAGTAATCGATCGCCTTTTGGCTGACACCGATTATTTTGGCAAGCTGCATTTGCGAATATCCGTATTCTAATCTTAACTCTTTTATTTTATCCCCGATTTTCATAATACCATTATAGAAGAAATCTTCTCAAAATACTTGACAAAGAAGAAAACTTCTTGTATACTATTATTGATTTTATATCGGAGGTTTATTATGAAGGGTAAAAAAATTCTTTTAACTTTGGCGGCATTGTGCGTTAGCGTATTGACGATCGGTGTCGTCGGTTGCGGCGAAACGGAGAGTAGCTCGAATACGGGCAACTTGGGCGGCGGCAACACAAATATCGAGCAAAGCGGAAACGACGCTCAAGACACTCAACAAGGCGGAAACGGCGGTCAAGGCGAAAACAGTGGACAAGGCGGTCAAACGGGCGGCGACGAGGCGGTTGAAAAGCTCGAATCGCAAGGACTTGCTTATGAATTGAGCGCGGACGAAACGTATTACGTGGTAACGGGAACGGGTACGTGTACGGACGCGGAGCTCGTTATTCCGTCTACTTATAACGAAAAGCCCGTAGCGGCAATCGGGAAAAAAGCGTTTTATGGTGTTGAGTGGACGAGCGTGACCCTCCCTAATAGCGTTACGTCGATTGGCGACAGTGCTTTTTACGACGGTTATTCGGGAGAGTGTGAAAACGTGTATTATCAAGGGAGCATTACAGCGTGGTGCGATATTACTTTTGATAGCTCGACCGCCTCGCCTATGTGGGCGGCGAAAAACTTCTACCTTTATAACGAGGACAACGGGGAATACGAATTATTGACGGAGCTGGTCATTCCCGATACGGTGACGGAAATTAAAGCGAACACCTTTTATAGTTTTGACTCTTTAACGAGTGTGCAAATCGGCAACGGCGTGAAAAAAATCGACGGGAACGCGTTTACTAATTGCGACGGCGTGAAAAGCTTGACGCTCGGCAGCGGCGTAAAGGAAATCAAGGGTTACGCATTTGATAGTTGCGATGGCTTACTGGACGTGACGATCCCCGACAACGTAATGTTCGTGGGCGAAAACGCATTTTATAGTTGCGAGGGGTTGAGAACCGTCAAAATCGGCAACGGCGTAAAAACGGTCGGCTCGTATGCCTTTGCATATTGCGATAGATTAAAGAGCGTAGAGATTGGCGATAGCGTAGTAACGGTAGGCTCGTCCGCATTTAGCGGTTGCAACGACTTAATCAAGGTAACCCTTGGCGAAAGCGTTACGACGATTGAAGCTAATGCGTTTGATAATTGTTATAAATTAGTGGAAATATATAATAAATCCGACTTAACGATCACGGCGGGGAATAGCTATAGTAACGGAAGAATAGGCAAGAGGGCGAAAAACATATATACGCCGACGAGCGGAGAGAGTAAGCTTGCCACGGACGAAAACGGGTATATTTTGTATACGCATACCGTCTACGGGGAAACAAATCCGCTTTCTACGATGTCGGAGAGCTATCAATACGAGGAGGTGTGGTTGATGGGCTACGAGGGCGAGGAAACGGATTTGACGTTGCCCGCCTCCGTTACGGATATTCATTCATACGCGTTTTATGAGAACGACGAGATCACGAGCGTGGCTATCGGCGACGGGGTAACCTCCGTTGGTGAGTCGGCTTTTAACGGGTGCAGTAATTTAGAGTATATCGTCATAGGCAACGGCGTTCAATCGATCGCCTCGTATTCATTGCATTATTGTAATAAGTTAAACAAGATCTATTATAAAGGCTCTGTAAGCGAGTGGGAAGAAATAGATAATTCGTATCTTTATGTTAGCGCTACCATTTATTATTACGTAGAAAACGAGGGGGACTTGCCTTGGGACGGCAACGAGTATTGGCATTACATGGACGGTGTGCCGACGGCGTGGTGAGATAACGGAAAAAGGATAAAAACGGGCGCTTTATGCGCCCGTTTTACATTTTTGAAAAAAATTATGAAAACGGACAAAAATTTTTGCCAAAAGTCTTGAAATTATGTGAAAAATATGGTAGAATAGAATAAACCCGAATATGGACGCTTTCCATAGCTTGGGGAGTACGACAATTTCCGAGGAGGATTTTTTATGATTAAAGTTATTTACGGCGCAAAGGGTACGGGTAAAACCAAGATGATGATCGACGCGGCGAACGCGGCGGTGAAAGAAGCCAAAGGTCATCTGATTTTTATCACCGACAGCAAGCGCGGTATGTACGATTTGGAGCGCGAGGTGCGTTTCATTGATACGAGCGAATACGACATAGCAGGCGAGGCTGCTCTTTGCGGTTTTATCAAGGGCGTTATTGCAGGCAACAACGACAACGAATACGTATTTATCGACGGCGTAGTCCGTATTGCGGGTAAGCCCGTGCAGGAATTGGCGGCGTTCTTCTATATGCTCGATAAGGTTGCGAAGAACAATAATATGGTCATCACGGTTTCCGTGTCCGCGGCAAAGGAAGAATTGCCCGATTTCGTGACCAAGTATCTTTAATAAATGGGAGAGCCGAACGGTCTTTCCGTTCGGCTCTTTTTTAACCACAGCGACGCATTTGACGGCAGGTATAAGACTGTCCGTTTTTGCGTGTTTATTAACGAAAGGTAGGTTTAGAAAATGTATTTTATCAGTACGCGAGGCGGTGAAAAGGTAACGGGCGCGCAAGCGATCGTGCAAGGACTTGCAAAGAACGGCGGTTTGTTCGTTCCCGAGGCTTTCCCCGCCGTTTCGTCGGAAGAAATGGAAGCGATGGCGCAAATGAGCTATCCCGAACGCGCGGCGTTCGTTTTGGGGAAATATCTCGCTGACGACCTCGGCGCGGATTATCTCAAAGAAATATGCGAAAAGGCGTATTCCACCTTTGAGGGCGGAGACCCCGCGCCGCTCGTGAAAATAGACGGCAAGCTCTTCGTTTTAGAGCTTTTCCACGGCCCGACCTGTGCGTTTAAGGATATGGCTTTGACGGTATTGCCGTATCTTTTGAAAAAGAGCTGTGAAGTGACGGGCATTAAGGACGAGATTTTAATCCTTGCCGCGACCAGCGGCGATACGGGCAAGGCGGCTTTGGAGGGCTTCCGCGACGTTGCGGGTACGAAGGTTGCGGTGTTCTATCCCGACGAGGGCGTTGCCAAAATGCAGAGATTGCAAATGTGTATTCAGGACGGCAACAACGTGTTCGTGGCGGCGGTCAAGGGCAATTTCGACGATTGTCAGCGCGCCGTTAAGAAAATGTTTGCGTCCAAAGACTTTAACGCCCAGCTGGGTGAAAAGGGCGTGCGCTTATCCAGCGCAAATTCTATCAATTTCGGGCGGCTTGCGCCGCAAATCGCATACTATTTCTCCGCGTATCTCGACCTTTACACCTCGGGACAAATCAAAATGGGCGAGGCGGTCGATTTCGTCGTTCCCACAGGGAATTTCGGCGATATTCTCGCGGGCTGGTATGCAAAGCAGATGGGCTTGCCTGTGCGCAAACTCGTTTGCGCGTCCAACCGCAACAAGGTTCTTGCGGATTTCTTTACCAAGGGTGTGTACGACGTGAAACGCGCTTTCCACCGTACTATGTCCCCGTCTATGGATATTTTGGTGTCCTCTAACCTTGAAAGGTTGTTGTTTGAAATCAGCGGGCGTAACGCCGCACTTACCGCGGAGCGTATGCAAGACCTTGCAGACAAGAAAGAATATTCCATTACCGCCGAGGAAAAGGCGATTTTGGACGAGCAGTTCTTTGCGGGCTTTGCCAGCGAGGACGATATGATCGAGGCTATGTACGAAACCTTCGACGAGTTCGGCTATGCTATGGATACGCATACGGGCGTGGCGTTGGCGGTGTACGAAAAATATCTCGATACCTTCGAAAAAGAGGACGACGTCGTGAAAAACGATACGCCGATCGTCGTACTTTCGACGGCGAACCCTTACAAGTTCCCGCAAGACGTTTTGTATTCGCTTTCGGGCAACGACGTCAAGGACAGCTTCAAGGGGATCAAGCGGTTGAACTTGCTTACGGCAATGAAACCGCCCAAGTGCTTGCTGGATTTGCGCTACCGTCCGTTGCGCTTTAAGACGGTCGTGGAGAACGACCTCAACGCAATGGCGGCAGAGGTTTTGAAATTTGCGGACGGGGAAATCGTGCCCGTGCCTGACGCGAAAAAGTAATTATATATCCCCCCGCATTGCGTTTCCCGTGAAACGGGGCTGCGAAGCGGGGTCTTTTTTGTTAAAGCGGTGAAAGATTTGGTTATTTACGGTGAAAGGCGGGTTTTGCGATTGCCTTTTTGGTGTAGCTGTGTTATAATATCGCCGTAAGGGGGAGAGTATGTTCGGGTATATTCGTGCGGATACGCCGCATTTATATATAAAGGACGAAACGCTTTACAAGGCTATGTATTGCGGGCTTTGTAAGGGGATAGGCGAGGCGTGCGGGCAGACTGCCCGTATGGGACTCTCTTACGATATTACCTTTTTATCCGTCATTTTGCATAATATTTTGGGCGTGGACGTAAAAATAGACAAGTCGCATTGCTTGGCGCATTGTATCCGCGCAAGGCTTATGGCGGAAACGGACGATTTGACGAGGAAGCTTGGCGCGTTCAATACCGCGCTCGTCTATTACAAATATACCGACGATATCGCCGACGGCGATAGGGGCAGAGGAAAACGGCTGTGGTTTAAGCGCGGCTTTGCGCGCGTGAAGCGGGATTATCCCGAAATCGAGAAAATCGTGCGGGAGAATATGGCTTTGCAGGCGCAAACGGAAAAGGCGGGCGTGGACAGCATCGACCGCGCGGCAGACGCGACGGCGAATATGCTTGCGGCGTTTTGCGATTACGCGCTCGGCGAAAAGGCGACCGCCGCTACGCGGCAGCTGTTTTATTCGGTCGGGAAATGGATTTATTTAATCGACGCGTTGGACGACTACGACAAGGACAAGAAAAAGGGCGCGTATAATCCGTTTTTGTTGGCGTATAAAAAGGAAAGCCTTGCCGATTTGTTAAAGGGCAAAAGCGGCGAAGAGGTACGCTTTGCCTTCCACGCGATATTTTTCGACATCCGCGAGAGCTTGTCGCAAATTCAGTTCCATTTTAACAGGGATTTATCGGATAATATTTTGCTTCGGGGGCTGCCCGCCGCAACCAAAAGGGTTATGCGGGAATGCGGGTGCGGCAAGGTGCAGGATAGAATACCGCAAAACGAGGGATAATAAAAGAGAAAGCTTCGGCAAGAGCCGAAAGGGAGTTTTTTAGAGATGATAAACGAGTATTACGAGCTGTTGGGGCTGACGGAGGAGGCAACGGACGAGGAAATCGCCGCACGCTACGAGGAGCTGAAAGCCAAGTATAAGGAAGAGAGATGGCAGGACGGCGAAGCGGGTAACGAGGCGGCGAAAATGCTGACCAAACTGGATACGGCGTATGCAGAGATTTTGGCAGCGCGCAAGGAGCAAAGCCGCAACACGGACGGTGTGAGCGCGTTCGAGGAGATTTCGCGGCTGCTCAAAGAGGATAATTTGTCCAAAGCGCAAGAAAAGCTGGACGAGTTCAACGAAAGAAATGCGGAGTGGCATTATTTGCAGGCGGTCGTTTTCTATAAAAAGAATTGGACAAACGACAGCAAAAAACAGCTGGAAATCGCGATGGAGATGGACCCCGACAACGTTAAGTATCGCAATGCGTACGGGAAAATGAACGCGAAAAACGATTACGAAAAGCAAAACGCGGAGCAAAAGCAAGGACCTTACGTAAACGGTATGCCTATGGACGACCCCGAACAAATGGGCGGGAATGCGTGCTCCGACTGTATGTCCTGCTGTTATACGACGCTTTGCGTGAACTGTTTGTTTAACTGTTGTTGCGGTTGCAGACCGTGATATAAAAATGACTCTGTCCCAACACTCGGTTGATTTTTGACGGAAAAACGCTGTAAAATCCTACGCGTTTTGCTCGGTTACAGACCGCTGGGGGTATGCGCCCTCACAAAACGCTTGTCTTTCTTGCGTTTTTCTCGTCAAATCGTGCAAAGCACTAATCAACCGCTTATTGTGACATAGTCATAAAAGTAATAAACGATAGGGCAGGTACGAGATGAAGAAGATTTCTGCGTCAGAAATCGCGCTTTCCGCGCTTGCTTGCGCGTTGGCGGTCATATTTTTAACGGTGGGCGTGTATTCGGAAATACTGCTCTTTACCGCGTATATTTTCGGGAGTATCGTTTTGATGCTGCCGCTGGCAAAGCAGAGTTTTATCGGGTACGTGCTTGCGTATATTTCCGCGTGCTTGCTTTCGCTTATATTCGCGTCGTTTCGGTTTTGGGATTTGTTGCCCTTTATTATGTTTTTCGGGCTGCATCCGCTTGTCAACGAATTGCAGCTCAAAACAAAGATTAACCGTTGGGTGGCGTGCTTGCTCAAAGCCCTGTGGTTTGACGGGACTATGTATCTTATATGGAAGGTCGTATTTGCGGTCACGACTTCCATACCCTTTATCGATCAGTATATTTTGCCGATTATTCTTATCGTGGGTACGCCGCTGTTTGTCGGTTACGACTACGTTATGTATAGATGGCGCGCGATCGTCAATGCGCTCGTGAAAAGGATAGGTAAGAAATAAGAGGGGATAGCTTATGGAAAAAAACGATAATATTTGCGCCGTTACCGAGGCAATCGGGTCGTCGGGTGAGGGCATTATCAGGCACGAGGGGGTAACTTTTTTCGTGCCTGCTTGTTTACCCGGGGAAAAGGTGCGCTTTAAGGTGCTGAAAATCAAGGGGAATATCGGCTATGGGAAGCTGGAAGAGGTCTTGACCCCCGCCGAGGAACGCGTACGGGAGAAATGTCCCGTGTTTTTGCGTTGCGGGGGATGCTGCTTGCAGCATTTGGATTATTCCGCACAGCTTGCGCACAAGAGCCGTGTGGTGAAGGACGCGCTTCGCAAAATCGGCGGGTTGCGCGTGGACGTGCCGACGGCGATCAAGAGTGATTTATCCTACGGGTATCGCAATAAATTGCAAATGCCGATTGGCGTGAACAAAGAGGGTAAAACGGTGATAGGCTTTTACGCTGAACGCTCGCACCGTATCGTGCCCGTTTCGGCTTGTGCCATTCATCCCGCTTGGGCGGAAAAATTGATTGCGATTTTGAAACGGTATATCGAGGAATGTGCGGTTAAGGGCTACGACGAGGTGCGTAAGACGGGCGCACTTCGCCATATCGTCGCGCGCGAAATCGGCGGGAGTTTTATTTTCACGCTCGTTTCCGCTAAACGGGAGCTTGCTAATCTGCCCTATCTTGTGGGCTTGCTTTCCGAGGAGTTTTCCGCGTTTACGCTCTATCTCAATTTCAACGACAGCGACACGAACGTTATCCTTGGAAAAGAGTTTCAACTCGTACACGGTAGCGGCTTTTTTGAGGCGGAGGAGCAGGGGATACGTTATGAAGCGGGGCCTGTTACCTTTTTGCAGGTCAACGAGAACGTACGCTCTAAACTGTATAAGGAAGCTTTGAAGTCGGTGACGGGCGAGGGTGACGAGGTCGTAATCGACGCGTATTCGGGCGGCGGGCTGCTTACGGCAATGCTCGCGAAAAAAGCCAAGCGCGTATACGGGATTGAGCTGGAAGCGGAGGCTTCGAAGTGCGCGGACGCGCTCAAAGAGAAAAACGGACTTGAAAATATGACGAATATTTGCGGGTACGTGGAAGAAAAATTGCCTGCCGTGTTGGAAAAGGAGCGGGGCGAAAAATTGCGGCTTATCCTTGACCCGCCGCGGGCAGGTATTGCGCGAAGCGTTTTATACGCGCTCTTGAAAAGCGGTATCGAGCGGTTGACGGTTATCAGCTGTAATCCCGCGACGCTGGCGCGCGATTTGGGCGTTTTGACGGGGAGCTTGACGGAAAACGAAAAGGGCGAGCTCGTGAAAAATCCCGCGTACGAGGAAGGGGGCTTGACGGGATATTACGCGATTGAAAAGATACAGCCGTACGATATGTTTCCCCAGACCAAGCACGTGGAGACGTTAGTATGTTTGTCCAAAAAAACGGAAAAACATATCAACATTGACGTTGAGTTTGGTGAAGGCGAAGGGCAACTGTCCCTTAAAAAATTTCAAGAAGAGTTAAACGAGCAAAAAACCTAAAAAGAATACGACTTATAAAGATATACAGGCGTATATCGAAGAAAAGTACGGTTTCAAAGTGCATACAGCATATATTGCAGAAGTGAAGCGAGATTTGGGCTTACCTATGTATGATGCGCCGAACGCTGTAGAAGAATTAAAACGTCCGCGTTCGCATCCAACGACTGAAATGGTAGAAGCAATCAAAGACGCTTTGAAATATTTTGCGATAATTTAATGTAAAAAATTTTAAAGAAAGACAGATTTCTTTTCAAAGAAGTCTGTTTTTTATTGAATTTTTTGCCATAATGTGCTATAATATGACATATTAAGAAACATAATGGAGGAAAACGCATGACTCTGTCACAGAAGGTAAGATACATAAGAGCCGAGAGGTTACTAAGTCAACAGGAATTTGCCGATGCAGTTGGTGTTTCCTATTCGACCGTCAGCCGTTGGGAGCGTGAGCATCGTAAACCTCAAGCGAAAGCCATCGGCAAACTCATGATTTGGTGTAAGAATAACGGTGTAGATTTATCGGATGTGGAGGAAAACTATGATGATGAAGAAACGTAATTTGACGATTTGTATATTGCTTGGCGTATTCTCGTTAATTCTTTTTTCTTGCGCAATTTTGATAAATTCAAATTTAGTTTATGTACAAGCTAGCGCAGAAAATAGTGAACTTATTACTAATAGAAACGATTTTAAGAATGCCGTTATAAACGCAAACGACGGTGATACGCTTTTAGTGGGCGATATAGATTTTAATTTGCAAGCGACGGGCGACGTGAACGAAGGCGAGAGAATTACGATAGACAAATCTATTACTATAAAAAACGGAAAAACGGATGACGACGCGATTTTTACGGGTGCAAGTTTCATATTAAGCGGAACGAAAATTTCAGGTTTGCAAACGTCGTTTACTTTTGAAAATATTGTTTTTGATGAAAAACTTGACACAAATTCATTAACTCTTGAAGATTTGAAGGTTGTTGAACCTTCTAAATACCCTGCAAAAGCACAATATGCAATCGAATGTAGAGGAAACACAAACGCGACGTTTACGAACTGTGATTTCAAAAATTATATGCATAACTACGGTGCGGCTATTAGTGCTTGGTATGCGGATTATTCTTCCACGACTTCACTATTAGAGGAGCACGGAAACAATGCGATATGCGAGTTGACGCTTTATTTGAACGATTGTAATTTTGATTCTAACGTAGCGATTCGTGATGGTGGAGCGATTTACGTTGACGCTTGTTCTAAAAACGTAAGTTTATTTGCAACGAATTGCCAATTTGATAAAAACAAATCAGGGGTTAACGAATACGAATCAGGCGGTGGCGCAATATATTTGCAAGACGCCGTATCGGAGTTTGTTGGTTGTACGTTTACGAATAATCAAGCGAATTACCTTTTTGGTGGTGAGTGTCTAATAAACGATACGCAAAGTGGTGGCGCAGTATATTGTGGTGAAAATGGAGAAATTACAGTTCGTAATGGTACTTTTGCTAAAAACAAAGCGTCTTGCGGTGGTGCTATTGCAATTTGCGGTACGACGAAAGCGTTTTTAGATGAATGTATTATTACTGAAAATAGCGCAAGCCCCGTATCAGACAATTCCGATGGAAACAAAGGAATCGGTAGCAATAAGGGACTTGGCGGCGCAATATATACGGATGGGCGCGTGTCCGTTTCCGTTAATAATACCGAGATTTGTTGTAATTATGCGGAAAATGCGCTTGGAGCGATTTGTAATAGATATATGCCGGGAATTAGCACAAACGCTTCCTTTACGTTGTATTTTTGCACGATAGCGGATAACGAGTGTAGATTTGTGCGTACTGATTATCTAACTTATGATAACCCAGCGTGGATTTGGTATCGTTATCCCGGTGACGTATTTGGTGTTCCGACGGTTGAGTTGTTTGGTTGCTTTATTGTTGACGATACCTATGAAGAAGATATTCCAAGACACGAATTGCCGACGGAAGAAAATGATTATAATTATTTCGGCTCAATGCAAGATGCAAAGGACGACGGATACATACTTGAGCAACCTTCGGGACACGGTTACGGACACGTATTACCGAGAAATACCGCAGTAGTTTCTACCGAATTGGTAAAAGAAAAACTTGGTGAGAAAAACTATTACGGTACGTTTACCGTTGGTGCAAATAGAAATGATGTAATCTTTAAGTTTTTCGTGGAGGAGATGCTTATTCACCAAGAAACCTGCGAATCGGGTGTTTCTCCCACGATTCCATTGTATGAAAAGACGGGTTATACGCTGGTTACTTGGCGACTTGCGGAAGATTTTGATTATCAAGAGAATAGAACCTTTATTGTAGGAAACGCAACTCAAAGCGTTGATTTATATGCAGTATTCACCCCGAATACGTACACAGTTACCTATCACTTTGGCGAGGCGACGCAAGAAGTGGAGCAAACGTATGACACCAAACTTGTACCGCCTACACCGCAAGAGAGAAACGGATATAGATTTATCGGTTGGTTTACCAAAGAAGATGGAAAGGGGGATAAGCTTGTGGTTGGTAGCAATTACGATATGGCAAGCGATATTACCTTCTACGCATATTATGAGAAGGAATTTCCTGTATTCTACGTTGTAATTTCTATTGTGGGCACTGTGCTTATTATTAGCGTTGCTGTTTTGGCTGGATTTGCGATTTATAGAAGAAAGCATCCGCACATGGTGCCTGCAACCGACTCTGGAGTACCGCTTCCCGAAGAAAAAGTATTACTTGATACGAGTATGCTTTCGCAACGTGAAAAGGAAGTGTTAGAGTTGCTTTTACAAGGCAAGCAAAGAAATGAAATTGCAACCACTTTGTATATCAGCGAAAACACGGTTAAGAAAAATATTTCGAGCATTTATACGAAACTTAACGTTTCGTCAAGGAATGAATTATTTGCTCTTTTCAAGTAAAACTGAATAACTGAAAACGAGAAAAGTCCGATTTTAGCAATTGGGCTTTTTTTGCACCCAAAATTGGCGAAAAACCGCGGGTATACCCGTTTGGGGTAGGGTGTTTTGGGCAAAAAGTACCCGTTTTTACCCGAAAAGTACCCGAACGGGTAATATACTTTCGATAGATTCTCGTGTATAATTTTGGTAAAATATAGGTGTGCAAAACAAGAAGATGGCAGACCTAATCTTGAAAGGAGGGGAAACGATGCTAAAAACAATAACTAAAAAAATCATAGACAGGTCTACGGATGCGTTTTTCAAATTTGAATTTCATTGCGATAGATGCGGAGCAGGATGGGAAAGTGAAACGTATTGTTTCGAGCACGGATTTCCCGAAAAGCTTACCGAAGGTGAACAAAGAGCAAAAAATATTATGTGGAAAGTAGAGCACGATGCGGCGTTAGAGCGAGCAAATTTAGAAGCAAGGTTAAGATTCAATCAATGCAATTCCTGTGGACGAATTATTTGCGACGAATGCTTTGCGATGGATGAAGACGAAGATTTATGTATTGATTGTGCAAAACAATAAAACATTTTGACTTTTAATTACGGAGGTAGGAGAAATGAACAATACAATGAAATAATAAAAGAACCTTAACCCCCACGACAAATTTTAATTTATTATGGAGGAAACTTAAATGAAAAAGAAAATAACATTATTTATATCAATGATTATGGCACTGACGATGGCGTTCAGTCTAACCGCTTGTAAAGATAACACGGGCGGTGGCGGAGGCGGAGGACTTCCACCCGGAGGTGGTGGCGGTGTTGCTCCGATAACCTCGGTTACGACGGTAGACGGTGCATATCAATATTTCGAAAATTTGCCAAGTGGAAGTAGCGCAGCCGAAGTAGATAATATTTTACAAGATGCGTTTGGAATTGACTTAACCTTCCCGACGGCAGAAAGAATTTATTCAAGCGACGGAAGCGGTTCTATGGGAAACCAAACTTATTCGTATTACGTTGTTACGATAGACAACACCGAGCAGACGGGAGAAGGTTTTTATAATTCTATAAAACCGACGATGGTAGCCGCAGGATACGAAGGCGAAGAAGCAACGTTGTCTTTCGGAAAGGTGATAGGCGATATCGTTTATACGTTTGAAATCGACGGTAGAAACGGATGGATAAGAATCCAAATAAACGCCTATGAATACGTGGAAGTATGGAATCCGCAAGTGAACGTTCCCGAGAACTTAAAAGTCGTATATAACGATGACGGTATAACGATGGTCGCCGTAAAAATCGGAAACGATTATTATAGTGAATATAGAAGTGGCGGAATCGTTGTAATGAAATATTTCTCGGAATACGATGAAGCTACGCAAACATGGACACTCTACGATTGGAATTACGGCACCAATTGGGGATACTATGATTATATGGGCAATAACAGGTATACGACCACTTCCGAAAGTATCGTTCAAAGTATAGCGTTTGCGTTTATGGTAGACTATTCAATGTTTTCTGAATATCAAGCGGACGGAACGGCTACCGTGTTAACCAGAACGGCGAACAAATATATTTTTGAAGGCGAAAGTATAATTAACGAATATTACGCAGACGCACAAACGGGTTTAATCCTTAAAGTTATTTCGGGAAGCAGAACCAGTCAAGTAACGGAATGGGATGAAACGGTGA
>JAZNGH010000039.1:0-35580 GCA_045576335.1 Candidatus Scatosoma sp. | reverse complement strand
GTTTGTCGACCAGTCACCCGTTGCCGAGTTTGCCGACCTGTTACCCGTTGCCGAGTTTGCCGACCAGTCACCCGTTGCCGAGTTTGCCGACCCGTAACCCGTTGCCGAGTTTGCCGACCTGTAACCCGTTGCCGAGTTTGCCGACCCGTAACCCGTTGCCGAGTTTGCCGACCTGTAACCCGTTGCCGAGTTTGCTTTATTTCTCGCGCGGCTGTGATTTGACTTTGTTTTTTGCGCCCGTTCTTTAACATACTCAATCGACGCGTTTACAAGATTCGCAATATTCAACCGTGCACCGACTTTGATTTTTTGCGCTGACACCTTGCTGTCGTCGTTCTCTTCTTTATCGATTACGCCGCCAAGCTCCACTTCGTGATATACGCTTTCGAAGGGCGCGTAATAACCTAAACAATCGAGCGGATATTCGCAAGCGTGAAAACCGCCCTCGCAACATTTCACTTCGCCGTCGTGTATATACTCTTTGCCTTCTTCATATTGAAAGCCGCGACATTGCAAATCTTTGTTAAACCCTTTGTAACCTTTCATTTTATTTTACCTCCGCGAAAATTTTGAGGATTTCCTCTGCCGATACGGAGAGAATTTCCGTGAGTTGAAGCATAGTTGCCGCGTTCGGCTCGGAACGCCCGTAAATCCACTTGTAAACGGTTGTTTTTGATGCATCCTTGTAGCCGAGCATTTGAGAAAGCTTGTACGCGGTAATCTTCCGAGCCTTTAATAAATTCTCAAAAGCTGTATTTCTTTTGCTTTTTGTCATATCACGCCTTCTCCTTTTTTTGCCATTTCAATTTATTGCGCGACGACTATTTCGTCAATCGTGCATTCGAGTGCCTGCGCTAACTTCGCCATAACGTCTAATTTGGCAAAGCGCTCACCGCGCTCATATGCGACGATTACAAATTCGTTTACCCCGCTTTTCTCGGCAAGCTCCGCACGGGTTAAATTCATTACCTGCCGACGGTGCATCAGCTTTTCCTGTCTCGGGTATTTTGTTGCTCTTGCGTTTCTCACGTTCTGTTACCTCCTGTTTTGCTAATTTACAATTTAGTAAATCGTGTTCAACCTGTCCTCATCAGGCAGGGTAGGTCAAATCCCTGCGACGTCTCACGACGTTTCGACTTTCCATAATGGGAGCCTCATTCTATTTAATTTGTGCGCCAACATTTTTATTGTTTCTTGCCATAAACTTACTCCCTCGCTTGTTCTGCAAACATTTCAAGTATTTCATCTCCCGATACGTTTAAGATTTCTTTCAACTTTATCAAGTTCTCTATCATCGGAACCGTATCCCCCCAAAGCCAATAATAAGCCACAGGAACACCCACGCCAACGAGTTTTGCAATCTTGTACGGCGTAAGCTTGTTTTTTCTTAATGCCGATTCAAATTTTTTTCGCGTTTTTTTCATAAATTTCTCCTTTTTTTTTGTTTATACATAAATAAATACGGGTATATATAATTAAAAATTTACACTTGAGGTTCTTTTATGGCTTTAATACCCACAAACACAACTCAATTTTCCGTTTTAAGAAATAATAATATTGTTTCAAAATGCGCTGGGATAAAAGATGTGCATTCCAGAACAAAAACAATAAAATTTTTTAATCGCGTAGATATTAAAGCTAACGATATTCTTCAAGATGATGCTACAAATGTAAAGTATCTTGTGCAAGATATCAAAGCCTTTCATCAAATAGGCACGGGTTACGGTCCGTCCTCCCCAAAAAAGATTGTTGTATCTGTTAAAATTGTTAATTCGACTATCAATGTTCCACAAAACCCTTTGAATATTACGGCAACAAATTCGATAATTTCAGTTAATTCTCAAAACGTTTCTGGATCTATTAACGTAACGGATATTGAGAAGCTCACCCAACAATGCAAAGAAGAAGACCAAGAAATCGCAAAAGAGCTAATTGCAACTCTCAACGAATTGATAACTAACAAAAAACCTATAAAACGTGGCGCATTATCAAAATTTGGGGATTTTCTTGCAAAGTACACCCCAGTAGCAACAAGTGTAGCTCAACTCTTACTCTCTATCTTCATCTGAAAACAGAAAATCATTTATTTGATTAAGAGCGTCATCCATAATCTTCCGAAAATCCTTTTTAATAAAGAAACCACACCATTCTACGTCGAATTTCACTCTTACATAGCCTTTCTTGTCCTCGTCCCGTAATATTTCACGCTCAAAGCCTTTTGAGATTAAGCCATCACCATAACACATAACTGCTTCGTTTTCTTTAAGCTCCATAGTGGAGCTTTTCTTTATGCTTGCTTTGGGTTCGCGAATGTTCTGTTCATAATGCCGTATGGATTCAGGTGTCACCCCTACCTTTTCCGCAAGCTCTTTTCTTGAAAGGGATTTTTCTTTTCGGCGTTTCAGAATTTTATTCATATTAACTCCTTCGGGGATGTTTTTTGTTTATAAAGACTACATTTATGGTCTTTATGAGTACATTGTAGCACATTTTTATAGCCTTGTCAACTGTTTTGTACAAAAAAAGTTTACAAAAATAGTTTTTTTTTGTACAATAGAAAAACACTTACACATTTAGGAGGCTTTTATGAGTTTGAATTTAGCAAAATGGAAAGAACGTAGGAAAGAACTTGGATGGACCTATGAAACATTAGCCAGCAAAGCACAAGTTTCATTAAACACGATAAAAAATATTTTTCGTGAAGAAACAATCGATCCTCGTCACGAAACCGTCCAAGCAATCGAACGCGCACTCGGTCTTGCCCCCACTTTCACAGAAGCAGAACGTGCGCTTGGGTTATCAGAGAACCACGCCGTTGTACTTTCAGACGTAGATAGACGAGATTTTCATATTTTAGCTCGCGCAAGGGAAAAATTAGGCGACGAGTATGTCGATGCGCATATGCATTTACTTGAACTCGCGACTGAAAATAAGGACAAAAAATAAAGTTGGTAAAATTTACCAATGGAAAATTTCGGAAAATTCTAATCTTTTTTCTGTTTTTCCAAGTATATATTATAGAAACGTTTCAACTTCTATAAAAAAATACTTGGAGAAATACTAATGAAAAGTAATATATCAAATGATTTAATAACAATCACACAAAAACTGATGATGGCGCACGAGCGTAACGAGATATTAAATCTCGCAAGCGAATACACCGCCTTAATCCAACGAGCTATGCAGCTTGAACAACAAGGCAGCATAGCACAGCAACACGCAAGGTCTGTGACGATAATCATTAAATTCACTTACAAGGAGATTCAAATGATGTCGTCAACATTCAAGAAAGAGTTTATAGCGAACGGGCTGGCCGCCCACGTTATAAAAAGAGAAAGCGGTAAGAACTCGTACTGCTACGAAATTCGCTACCGCTCAAATGGTTACAATATTGTAGCTTCTTCAACCGATTTGGGAGAAGCGAAGAAAAAGTTTTTGGCAAAGACTGTACCGGGCGAAATAGAAAAATACCGTGTCCAAAAGCGCAATACGGGGATACACTTGCTTGAAGAAGTATTTAATGAGTGGTATCAATTCAAATCTAATACAAAAGTAACGAAAAAAACAATCAACACTCATAAAAAACACTTCAACGAGCTCCCCCAACAGATACAAAAAAAGCCCGTCGCCGCACTAACGATGGAAGATATCGCTTCGTGCTTAAACGGGCTTACGGATCGTATGTATGAAGAATTTAGAACGTTATTCAATATGTTGATCAATTTTTCTATTGCAAAGTGCTATATCGTTAATAACCCGATGAAACTAATTCCTTTTACGCAAGCCAACAGAAAGACGCGCGATGCGTTGTCGGAAAGCGAAATCAAAGCTTTCTTAATTAAGGTTATCGATCCTAAATTTGATAAGATACGACAAATGGCGTACTTTTATTATTTTTTCGGCTTGCGTGCTTCGGAATTAGATGAAGAAACACGTCGTGAAGGTGATTTTCTTATAACACGCAATCGCAAACGGAAAAATGGAAAAATCGAATACAAAAAAATACCAATTCACAAAGACGCTGAAACGCTTATTGATTGGTCCTATCCCCTTCATAGAAAAGTTAGGTCTAACACGGCGGGCAAGCTCTTCCACGAGCTTTTAGGCGAAGGAAAAACCGCCTATAATTTACGACATACCTTTTCCAGCGTGTGTCAAGAAAAGGTAAGGCAAGAGATTGTAGATATTTGGATCGGCGATAGCCCGCACCGCTTAATCGGAAAAGTTTATACGCACTTTCCCGACAAATTTATGCAAGAAGAGATGAGTAAAGTCATTTTTCCAAAAGCTTGAAAGCCTTATGAAATAAGGATTTTTTCAACATTTTTGTTCCCCAAATTGTTCCCCAAACCCTATCAAAATCATAGAAAAATAGGGCGAAAAACGCCTAAAAAGGCGACATTTTGGGCATATTTTGGGCAAAAAAAAGCATTTTTAGGGGAGATAAGCGGTTCGAATCCGCTTATCTCCACCACGAAGGGAAGGCTAAACGCCTTCCCTTTTTTTCGTGCGTGGATATAAACGTGAGAGCCGCTGCATTATCAGCGGTTCGCGCGAGGAGGCGAAATTGATAGTCCCCGATTTTTCCTCATACTTCGTCGCCGACGATGCTTTGGCGTAGCCAAAATCCGCTTATCTCCACCAAAACGAAAACACGCCTTGTAGGGCGTGTTTTTATCGTTTTTGGTTTTTCTTAACCTTTCCAGTTGGGGTTGTATTGCGAGAAATCGTTGCCGTCCAAGCTCATTGTGCGGAGATAACGCACCTTTCTCTGCTCGTAAAGCTCCAAACTCCCCGTCGCGTAGAATTTTTCCACGTTGATACGGTGCAGGAATTTCGCCTTGTGGTTGGTGTTCCACGATACGAATTTCGTCACGCCCGCCGCTTTGATTTTATCAACCAAGTCCGTAACAAAATCAGGCTCGGCGTTTTCCCACGCCAAGGTCGCGTAAAACGTTACTTTATCCCCGCAAATACGCGTGAATTCTTCCACGCCCTGCAAAACAAGCTTCTCGTTTGCGCTGATATCGCGCAAAATCATAAAACGCTCGCCGTTGGCTTGTTTATACTTCTCCAAATCAATCAAGCCGTCGTCAGCCATACACCCGTCCAAGTCCTCGAAAAAGGTCATAAGCCCTTGCGAAACGCTGTCAATCAAGCCCTCGTTCACCCACGTTTCCACGTCGAAGCCGTAATGCTTGGAAGCGGTCGCCGTGTGGTAAACGAAAACGTTTATCTCCTTTCTTTCGCCCGAAAGCTTGTCAAGCTCGGCGCGAAGCTCGCGCATAAACAGCGTCACGAAATGGCAGAACACGCTATTGAGCCGAGGGTCGGAAACGGGCAAACGCCGCGCGTCCACGCCGTAACGCTCGTAGACCATATCGACGATAGGCTGTTCGAACGCCACAAACGTACCGCGGTGGAAAAACAGCGATAAGCCGTCGTACTCCCCAACGCCGTTTATAAGCATTTCGATAATACGCTTTCTCACCTCGGGATAGGCGTAGGAGCAAACGCCGAAGCTCCGTCCGTCGCGGGTCTTGCAAAGCCATTCCTTTTTATCGTAGAAATATTTATCGTTGTAGGTTTCCATTAGGCTTTCAAGCGGAAAGATAAAGCCGCCCGCTTGAATACGGTAGCTTGCGTATATTTTACTGTTCATAGAATGCGCGCAAGCAATCAACTCGCAGTCTAACGCACTCTTATTTTCAACAGAGAAACGATAAGGTTGTTCACGCGCGCTTGCTTTCGCCCAATCGATACGCGCGGGGTCGTCCACGGGGAATTTCTCGTGAAGCATCAGCTCCATTCCACCGCCCGCAAGCGTTTTCATTCTTCCCAAATAATCGGCGGGCGTTTGGTATTCGTCCTCGCCGTAATAGTCGTTGTCAAAATGGTATGCCATGCACTTGTTTTCTTGCACGGCTTCGTTTTCCGCGGGCACGAGCCTAATCCACGCCAAAGCGGATTGTACGCCCGCTTTTTGGGGCTTGGAAATCACGAGGCTTTGTCCCGTCAAATCGGTGGTTGCAAAGTAGTTTTCTTCAAACCATTCCACGCTCGACCAGCAGCACCAGCCCATAGCACGGAATTGCGTTTTGCCGTCCTCGTCCGACAAGCGTACGCCCGTCGTCGTTTCGCCGCCCAAATTGATTGTGCCAAGATACACGTGGTATCTGCCCGTGGCGTTGAGCGTAATATGCAGCGCACGAGGCGTGCAATCGGTATTCGCACATACGAGCGTGCCCTTGATTTCGCTCGTTTCGTAAGGCATAACGCGCCATTTATCTTTCGTAAGCCCGTTTGCCAATGCGTCCTGTTCCACCGCCGCGGCGGGGATATTCGTGATAAAAATTTCCTTTTTCATTTTTTCTCCTTAAAGAAATCAAAGGAAAGGCGCGGGCGCGAAGCCCGCGCCTCTCTTTGATGTTACCTTTTTTGCCAAAAAGTTAAGCTTTATCAGCCTTTGCAATGAAGGTTGCCTTTGCGCTCGTCAAATTCCACAGCGTGGTATCCATACCCGTAATCACGCTTGCGTTATTCGACAATGCGTAACGTTGAATATTCTTTACGTTATTAGCGTCAGTACCAAACATCGAAGACGTAATACCATACGCGTCACCTGCCGTATTATTCGTGAACGAATAACAATTGGTAAAGGTGGACGGGTCCATATTACCATAGGAAGCATGCTTGTAAGGAATAAACGCAGCATACGTATATTGGTCTGCTACAGTTGCATTGGTAGGCGCATAAACGACTACGTTTTTGAGCGTTGCATTCAAAATCCATCCAGAAGCTATGCCTTTACCTATCGTATTATTGGGAAGCACAAAATCAATCAATACGTTTTCAAGCGTACCGTAGAAGTTTGCCGCAATAACGGAACAGTTATAAGCAAGACTTGCATTTACGAAAGCAATATTTTTAATCGTACCCGCGCTGCCTACCGAACCGAACAAACCGCCCGTGGAATACGTACCGCTGCTTACGGTGTAGCCGTCGCCGTCCAGTGTACCGATAAAGCCGTATTCGTTTTGCTTATTCGTGGGAACGTCAGCAATATTGGTCGTAAACGAAACCGTCATCGTCAAGTCCGTCATATCGAGATTTTTCGTAAGCACGAAATAACCGTCGAATTTGTATTGAGGAAGATTGTCCAACGTACCCTCATCGGAAATATCGCCGTAGGCTTTGATATTTTGAAGCTGTGTAGCCTCGGAAATAAACTTGTTGACGATAAGCACGTTCATCTCTACGCTTACGCTTTCGTCCGCGTTTTTACCAACGAGCTTGTATTCGCCGCGAAGTGCGGGGTCAATCGTTGCAACACCGTCCAAAACGCTTACGTAAGCAGTTGCGTCCTTGCTTACGTTGTCGCTATCGGTTGCCGTCCAGGTCATACCCTCGTCGGGAACGCCCGCGCCAAGGCTGACGGTGAAGGGTGTAGCGTTTGCCACCTTCACGCCGCTATCGTCAAGCGTAGGATATACCTCGTATTTCTGCACGCCCTCTACTACGACGTAGTTAAGGTTTTGCACCGCAATTTCAACCGTTTTGTTTTCTACGCCGTACGCCGAAAGATTTACGGTGAGCGTAAGCGTCGTATCTGCTTCCAGCGTGTTGGAAACGGTCAAAATGTTGCTCGAAAGGCTTGCCGCCGTCGTTTCGCCAAGCGAATAGGTTGCGTAAGCAGAAAGCGTAGGAAGCGTAACGGTTTCACCCTCTTTCACTTCCGTAGGAATGGTGGAAATTTCGTCATCGAAATCCGCAAGCGTTTTTGCATAATTTGCAAAATACGGCTTATTCAAATTCAAATTCCAAAGCGAAGCATCAAGTCCCGTGAAAGACGTTGCCATATCTACTTGCGAAAGTTTAATTGTCGTAGGATTAGCCGCCCCAGGAATATATCCCCAAGCTTGGAAACGATAATCGTTATCAGCACCTATTGCATATACGTTAGAGATACTTACGTTACTTCCCTGATACGACATGATAGCCGAAGCCTCTTGTATAAAGGGATAATATACAACTACGTTTTCTAACGTTGCGTCTATCAAATTATAAGAGAAGCCAGTTGCAACTTGGCAATGAGGCCAAGCGTAACCGATTACGTCTACCAAAACGTTGGAAATCGTACCACTTACCGTTTCAGCGAATGCAGAAGGTCGCACACCCAAGTAATAATCGGAGGTCGTACTGTTCATCGTAATATTAGACAACGCCAAATTTTTAACGGTAGAGCCCGTAGCGACCGCACCAAACAAACCGCCTTCATAGTACGTACCACCGTATACGGTATAACCTTTACCGTCGAACGTACCCTTTAAGCCGTAGGCCGTATTAGCACCGCTACCCGTATCAGCCGTAAAGTATGCAAACGCATTTACGTTTTTACCCGTCAAATCGATATCTGCACCAAGTTCAAAATAACCGTTGAGCGTGTAAGCTTGATTATAGGTTTTCGTGCTATCTTCAGCACCCGTTTTTGAAGATGAAAGATTGATTGTTCTTTCAAACGTTGCAACGTTCGTTTTGTCACCGTAAGAAGCCCAAGCAAGCAAATCCTCTGCCGTCGTGATGATTTTGTTTACGAGCAGGAGGTTTGCGTTTACGGTCGTTACCGTGCCGTTCAGCTCGCCGCTTGCTACGAGCGTGTATTCGCCGCCGTACAGTCCCGCGGAAACCGCGTCAAGCGTGACGGAAGCTCCGCTTACGGTTACGTTTTCGGTTACGTCAACGCCGTTTGCTTTCCAAGTCAAGCCAGCGGGGATTTCCGTGCCTGCATTGAAGGTCAACGCATTGTTTGCTACGCGGGTATCGCCGTCAAGGCTTGCGTACAGCTCGTGCTTTTGCGTATCCGCTACGTTTACCGTCACGTAGTCGCGAACGGTCGTATTGATAATCAGCGTGCTTTCGTCGTTATACGTCAGCTTCAAGCTTTGTACCGCCGATTTTGCGTTCGCGTTCGTCAACGCGATTTTGTTTTCCGCTACGGTTACGGCTTCGCCGTCCAAGGTTGCCGAAACGACCGTTTTTTCCTTCGATTGATAATCGGCAAGGTCGATACCGTCCGCAACCGACGCTTCAAGCGTGAAATCGGAGGAAGCGGATTTGTTCAAGCCTTCCAAGCGCGCGCTTAAAACAGTCGCCATTTCCAAGGTGTCTACGCGCATTTCTTCCGTCAAAGCGTCCGATTTGAGCGCGATATCCGTAACCTCGGAGATCGTTCTCACGTCGCTCTTGCCGCTATACACGTAGTCGCCGTCTGCTGCCTTATAGAACGCCACCGCTTGGTATTCGTACGTAAGGTTTGCGTTCTTGACGTTGACGATTGCGCCCTTGGCAAGGTAGTCCATAGCATCGTCCGCGTTGTAGTCCTCTGCCGTGAACTGTGAAAGCAGGAACGTCGTGGAAATTTCAGCTGCCGTCTTGCCGTGCACGGTAGAAAGGTGCTCAAAATAATCGTCCGAAACGCCCTCGATTGCTTTTGCGGGAACGACGATCATACCAGCCGCGCCCGTGCCTGCCTCAACCGCCGCATAGATATCGGCGTTAAAGTACGCTTCGAAACGGATACCCATACTGTCCGAATCGGTACGAACAGCCGCGCCCGTTTTGAAGCACATTCCGTTTGCGGAAGCCGTCGTTTCGACCGTTTCCGCGCCCGCTTTGACCGTGCCGTTTAAGGCGGCGGTCGCGCCTACGCCCGCTCCGAGAGCAAGGGTCACAAAAGCGATAAGTACGTGATTTTTAATTTTCGTTTTCATCTCTTTCCCTCCCCTTAACTTCCGAACGTGCCCCAGTTGCCGTCTTGAATGATGCTGACGCCGTTGGTGTCAACGCCATTGCTGGTTGTGATTACGTCTGCTTTTGTAAGAGAAATAATCACGAGTGTTGGTTTTTGATACATATATTAAATCCTCCTTATTAAGAATTTCAAAATTATTCATTTGCACCGCTTTTGCTTTGCCGTCGTCTACGTTATGCCAAGCGGAGCATTGTGCCCTCACACCCCGTCATACCGAGCGGAACGTTGCGCCCCCACCCCCCCTGTCATTCTGAATGGAGCGTCGTGCCTCCACCCACCCTGTCATTCTGAATGGAGCGTAAGCGCAATGAAGAATCTCTTTTGAATAGACCAGCTTTGTTGACGAGATTCTTCGCTTCGCTCAGAATGACAGTGAAGGGAAAGTCAAAATGACAGTGAAGGGAAAGTCAAAATGACAGAATGGAGATACGCTCCACTCGCTTACGCTCGGTCGGTATGACAGTATGGAGCAAC
Organism: Candidatus Scatosoma sp.; assembly: GCA_045576335.1. GTDB lineage: Bacteria > Bacillota > Clostridia > Christensenellales > Borkfalkiaceae > Scatosoma. The sequence continues at coordinate 25,295 of JAZNGH010000039.1, read as the reverse complement.
CTGCATTGGTCGGTATGACAGAGTGAGGTGTGTCATATCGCGCGAGGGAATGCCGTTTATTTGCTTTGGAACGATGCTTTGTCGCCCGACAAGTCCCAAATCGCGGTGTCCAAGTCGCCAAAGGATACGCTGTCGTCCGCTTTGCGCAGGAAATATCCGTCCTCGAACAAGCCCGATTGCACCGTTATTCTACGGTAGGTATCGTTTTCACAGCCGATTGCGTATACGTTGATTGCCGAAGAAGCCGTGCCTTGGTAGCTGATGACCGCGCCGCCCTCGTGCACGAACGGCATATAGAATACGCAATTTTCAAACTCCGCGCCGTAAATAAATTCCGCGACCGCCGTCACAACCGCACAGCCTCTTGCCGAAGTTGCCCAGCTTTCCGCGGTGATATCTACGAGCACGTTTTCCAGTCTGCCGCTCACCGTTTCCGCAACCGCCGAAGCGACCAAGCCGTAATAGAACGTGGACGAGGTGGAAAGCGTGATATCCGTCAGCGCGATATTCTTCAATACGCCGTTTTTAGAAATCGCACCGAACAAGCCACCCTCTAAATACGTACCGCCGCTTACGGTGTACCCGCAACCGTCGAACACGCCGTTCAAGCCGTACTTGGTATCCTGATTTGCCGAGAAATAGGAATACGCATTGACCGTCTTATCCGTCAAATCGATATTCGCGCCAAGCTCGAAATAGCCGTTTACGGTGTACGCGTTCGCCTTGACGTGCGTGCCCGTTTCACCGTTCCACACGTCGATATTCGCGTTGTCGGGGTTTCTCAAATGAACGACTACGTTTACCGTCGTTTCGTTGGTCTTATCGCCGTATTTTTCCCAAGCGAGCAAGTCCTCTGCCGTCGTGATAATTCTGTTTACGAGAAGTACGTTTATTTCTATTGCGTAGCTATCGTCGCTTGCTCTGCCGACGAGCTTATACGCCCCGCCGTATACGTTCGCGCTCGCTACGTCCAAGGTCACAACGTCGCCGTTTACGGTTACGTAGTCGGTCACGGTCTTTTCGCCAAGCTTCCAAACAAGCCCGCTCGGAATTTCCTCGCTTACGTTCGTGTCGATGGCGAACGCTTGGGTGTTGGCTACCTTTTCGCCCGCGTTTAAGCCCGTGTACATTTCGTATTTTTGCGTGCCGTCCACCTTGACGAATTTGCCCATTTTCTTAATCAATACGTCAAAGCTTCTGTTCTCCGCGCCGTACGCCGAAAGGTCTACGGTGAGCTTGACCGTCTTGCTTTCTTCGACCTCGCTTGTCGCCGTGAGTACGTTGCCCGCTACGGTTGCCAGCGTGGTGTCGTTTACCGAATAGCTCGCGTAAGGGATTGTGGGAAGCGTTACGCTTGCGCCCTGATACAGCTCGGTGGGCATTGCCGCAAATTCGTCCGCAAATGCGCCCACGAAGGTTTTTGCATAGTTTGCAAAGTACGCTTTATCCAAGGAAACGTTGAATACATCGGGCATATTTTCGAATACTTCCGTACCCGTACCACAGGTATTTTCGGTGATGCCCGTGGGCTTTTCACTGCCAAGCAGTGCACAAATACCCAAGCCCGCGCCGTCGGTTACGTTCGTGAATACGTAACAATTCACGAAGGTCGTTGCGCCCGTCGTGCCGTAGCTAAATGAAGGAACGTACTGTGCCAACGCCGCATTTGAATTTCCGTAACTGCCGCTCGTTGCAGGCATATACGAAACTACGTTTTCAAGCTTCGCACCGCAAAGGAAAGCCGCCAAGCCGTTTTGATAGGATACGCCCTCACAGCTTGTGATATCCAAAAGCACGTTGGTCAGCTCGCCGTAAATTCTTTGCGCGAGCATTTCCGCGCCGTTGGCTTTCGCCGCGGCGTTCGTGAACGCAACATTCTTAATCACGCCGTCCGTGCCTATCAAGCCCAGCAAACCGCCTTCGCCGTAGCCGACGTTCAAAAGCGTATAGCCTTTACCGTCAAACGTGCCGTTGAAGCCGTATTCCGCCGCCGCTACGTTGGTCGGAACTTTGATTGCGCTCGTAAACGTTACGCCGCTCATATCGATATCCGCGCCAAGCTCTAAATACCCTTCCGTTCTCGTCAGCGTTGCCGACGTGTTATCGTCGTTTGCGTTGCCCGTTACCGTGCCCGTTTTTGTTACGTCAAGGAATTTTTCGTAATTTACGACCTCGTCTTTGGTCGTAAGCACCGCGGTCACCACGAGAATATTCGCGCGAACGACGAATTTTGCTTGGTCGTTTCTGCCTGCAAGCTGATAATTGCCGTACAAGCCCGCCGCTACTACGTCCACCGTCACCGCGTCGCCGTCAACGGTCACAAACTCGGTGATATCTCTGCCGTTTACCGTCCAAACCATACCCGTAGGCAAGGCTTCGGTCAAATTAAGGTCAATGGTGAAGTCTTGCGTATTTTCAACGCGTGTATCGCCGTTAAGACCCGTATACGTTACGTAACGCGCCGTTTCCGACAAAATGATATTCGTGAATTTAACGACTTCGATATCTGCCGTGTCCACGAGCACGCCTTTATAGTACGCGTTAAGCGCAAGCGTGTAATCGTTTTCAACCGCGCTCGATATCGAAAGCACGTTGCCGTCGATCGTCGCGTATTCGTCCGTGACCGCGTAGGTCACGTTTTCGATTTCGGGAAGCTCTATCGTATCGCCCGAATACACCGCGTCTGGAAGCGTTTGCAAGCCGTCGCCGATAAAGCCTTGGAAAACGTCCGCAACGCTCTTGAAATACGCTTTGTTGCCCGTGAACGTCCAGTAGCCGTTTTCGCTATCGTCAAGACCGATAAAGCCCGCTTCCTTGCAGGTCGCCTTGTAGGCAAATTTTTCTACGTTGGCAAGCGCGGTGAAATAGCCGCAATCGGCTTTGAAATCACTGAACGAATACACGTTGCTTGCTACCGCCGAAGTCCAAGGGAATACGCAAACCCCGTAAGCAGGGTCGCCTACGCCTACGTTATAGCCCACGAAATTATTGACAGTGCCGCGCAAATGGTTCATAGGCGAGCCGTAGCTTACCGCGTTCGTCGCGATATCCACGAGCACGTTTTCCACGCGTCCGCTCATATAGCTGCAAAGCACTTGGCTTTGTATACCTTGCGGGTTCATGGTCGCGTTGGTGAACGCTACGTTTTTGATAACGCCCGTATCGGCGACGCTCAACCCGAAAATACCGTTTTTATAATACGTACCGCCGTATACGGTGTAGCCCATACCGTCGAACGTACCCGCAAAGCCCGACGTCGTCAAAACGTAGCCGTCCGTACCAAGCGAATAGCTATCGTCCACGCGAGCATTCACGTCCTTGCCCGTCAAATCGATATTGTTCGCCAGCTCGAAATAGCCCTCGTAGCGTTCGCCGTTGACCTTTGCGTAAGAGAGAATATCGATAAGTTCGTCCGCGGTTTTAATCATTTTCGTCACGACCTTTGCCCGCGCAACTAAAACGACCTTATCCTCGTACGAGATATTGAAATCGCGTACGCCCGCAACGAGGTCGCTTGCGGTGAGCGCGAGCTTGCCGCCCGTCACCGTACCGCTAATAGAAGCCTCGCCGTCCGTGTAATCCTTGACGGTGACCGTCGCCGCATCGGGGATAAGTCCGTTTACGTCCATTGCCGTTTCGCCGTCGTTTTCGTTTAAGTATACGTATTTCGTGCCAAGGTCGATTTCGCCGATTTTGACCGTAACGACGCAAGTTGCCGAAGCCTTTTCGCCCGTGGGCGCGGTCCATTTTGCCGTTACGTTTGCCGTACCCTCGGCAAGTGCCGTAACGACGCCGTTTGCCACCGTGGCGACGGCTTCGTTATCCGTCGTCCATTCGATTTGCGGCGTAGTTACCGCCGCGTTTTGGTGAAATACCGTCGCCGTCAGCGTTTTACTTTGATACACGCCGTAGGCGTTGTACGCACCGCCGTTATCGTACGGAGCGAGCGTAAGCGACGTATCGCTGATGTTCACCGCCGCGTCCGGCGTGGTCGTGAGCGTCACGGTTTCTTCCAAAACCGCGCCGCGCCATACGCACGAGAAGGTAACGACTACGGGCGTTTCGCTCACGCCTATCGCCTTCAACGTCACCGTACAGTCCGCGTTTTTCGTCACCTCGATTACGTCCGTCAAAGCCGAGGTTACGTTCGCGTCCTCGGGAAGTGCAAATTCATTCGCGCCCAAGATGATTGTAGGCGTAAGCGTAACGCTGTCGCCGCATTTCATTACCGCGCTTTCTCTGCCAAGCTGTAACGTGGGGAAGGTGGTTGACGGCGCGACGGTCACTTCGCAAGTGCCGATAACCTCGCCACAGGTTGCGGTAATCGTAACCGTACCCGCTTTCAAGCCCGTAACCACGCCGTCTACGACCGTAGCAATCGAGGAATCGGAGCTGAGCCATTCCACTTTGCCCGTGAAGCCCTCCAAAGAGGCTTCCAAGGTCAGCGTTTCGTACTGTTTGACCGTTGCGCTCGTTTGGTTTAAGGTGACGGAATATTCCGTACTGCTTGACGAGGACGAAGAATCCCCGCCGTCCCCGCCGCAAGCCACGAACGCCGTCGAAGCCGCGAGCGTTGCACTCAATAAGAGCGCGCCGCATAAGCGTTTCCAAGTTTTTCCTTTCATATCATTTCTCCTTTTATCTTTTTTTAGAACAGATTTCCAATGTCTACGTGTTCGTAAGCCGCACCGATGCCCGCCGTGTAGCAATCCTTGATAAGTTGCGTTTTCGCCGCCGCCATCTCCGTTTCGGAGAACGTTTCGGGATAGAGATAAATCTCTAAATAGCGGTAAACTATCCCCTCGCGCATAATACGCGTGTGCAACTGTTCGTAACGTTCGGGGTCGGACACCTTCACGTCGGCGATTGCCGCGTACGCTCTGTCGATATAATCGAGATAGTGCTTAATCGTTTGATAGGGATATATCTTCGTATCCCGAATTTGGTTTGCGCCGTGAATGTAATGTCCCACGTTCTTTTCGCGGTAGGTCGCCACCGTATACGAGCGGTAATCGGCAAGCATATCCTTCATAATAGAAGAGGCTTCTTGATAGTAATTGTCAAAGAAATCGTCTACCATCACCTGCATATCCACGCGCGTATTCCAAAGCGATTGCGCGTAAACGTACGATTTGAACGTGCCCCAGTCAGAGGAATAGCCCGAGTCGTATCTCGCATTGTCGAATACGAGCTTACCGCCAAGGTCTACGTAATAATCGTACAGCTCGCCACGCGTTTCCAAACAGTTGAAGGGTACCATGTACGAGGAGAACGTCGTCGAATAGCACCAGAAGAAATAATCGTTTGTGTACGTTCCCCAAAGTTTGAGCTTATCCAGCTCGTACACCTCGGTAAGGTCCATTACGTTAGACGAGCAAGCGACCTGTAAAACGATATTGTCATCCAACACCCAAGACTCGTCGTAAGGAAGATAGTTCCCGTTTGCGTCGGTGACGCGTTTGCCGTTTTCGTCCGTTTTCACGGGAATACTCTGGATTTGACCGTAAGAAATAAATACGAGCTTGATATCCCGTTCGGGACATTCCGTTTGATTCCACGCCTTGATATTTTTCGCGAGCGCGTTCATAAAACGAACCGTTACCACGGCAGGAATCATATTATCGGACTCATACACACCCGTTTCCTCCCAGCAGCTCGAACATTCGCACCAGCTTCCGCCGTCGTTCAAGCAGAAAGGAAGGTAATCGTGATTGGTATCTTTCTCCAAAAATTCTATCGCGCTTTCCGTGACCGCCTCCAACAAGCCGTCGAAATCACGGGTGAAGCAAAGCTGATGCCCGTCGGTGGAATACCAGTTCGTCTTATCGGCGTATTCGTCCTTGGGGATAAATTCGAAATAGTTATGCATAAAGCCAACGTTGTTTACGTAAGCGTCGGCATACAAGTTATAGCGCATACGGCGCATGTGCGTCGTATCAATCATATCGTCGCCGTTGCCCGACACGCGGTATTGAACGTCGGGAACGTCCACGATATCCAGCTGTTTGAGCTTCAAATTGCTCTTGCCTTTATCAATCGTATAGCAGTCCTCTGCATAATAGGTGTAATTGACCTGTTGATGCAAAAGCTCGTACACGCCCCAAAGCACGGAGGTTGTGGCGTTGCCCATTACGTACACGGAATTACCCAGCGTGTAAATCATAAAGCCCTCTTCCTTTACGTCCGTTGCCGCGTATTTTGCCGCAAGCGTCGTATTCGAAGTCATTTGGTCGGTAAAGCCGAGGGAAATGATTTTATCCGCGTCCGTTTTCTCGCCGTCCGTTTTGACGGCAAGCTGTACGCCCGTAGCTTCTTCCAAAAAGTTACGAAGCTCTGCAACGGCAAGCGTCATAAGCGATTCCGCCGCCTTTTCTTCGGGATATACGATGGTATATTCGCTTTTCCCGTCCTTAATCAAATCGTGCGCCGTTTCACCGACGGTATAACTGCAAATCGCGTCCGCGCGTCTGCCAAGCGGCGTTTTATCCACCGTTATCAATTCCTCGTTATTGCTGCTATCGTCCGTCGTGGGCGTACAGCCTACCGCGCCGAGCGCGAAAACGAGGCTGAACGCCAAACAAAGTATCGATTTTAAGTTCTTCATACTGCTCCTCCTTACGATACGCTAATCACGTACACCGCACTCGTTACGTTTCCGATTTCGTCGTACGCCGTGTATCTGATTTCGTACATGCCCTTTTCCGTCGCGGTGAATTTGAAATCCTTTACGTACGATACGATACCGTAGGGATTTGCCACCGTCACGTAAAGCCGCATATTCTCCGCTTCGGTCACGTCGTCCGTCGCCGTCGCTTTGGGAAGCTCAATCTCGCCGATGGAACGGTTTAATTTCATTTCGCTTTCCAAGGTCAAAGTGGGTTTTACGGTGTCGTAAACGGTGTAACGCACCTGTGCGTACGCCGTTTTATTGCTGCCGTCTTTCGCCGTATAGCGGATATCGTATTGCCCCAAAGCGTTTATTACGAATTGATACGCTTTGTCGGCGGGCGCGTTTTGCAGCTTCGTGCCGTCGGTTGCCACCGCGTATTCGTTGCCGCACATTACGGAAACGGTGAGGCTGGTATACGGGTCGAGCACGTCGTTTGCAATCGCCGAGAATACGTCAATCCTATCGCCTACGCTCGCCACCGTGCGCGTGAACGTGCCGTTTACGTGTACGGAAGGCGCGGTCGTGTCGGAATATACGCTTGCGTTGAAGCGTTGCCCGCTGATCGTTGCCAGCTGCACCGACGCACCCTCGTCTACGCCCGTAAATTCCAAAGTCACGTATACAAGCCCGCTGGGGAAACCGTTGAATTTCTCGCCGCTGACCGTCGTTTCGTAATTGAGCGCCAGCGTTTCCACCGAACCCGTGCGGCTCTCGCCTAAATATTGATAGGTGATTTGCGTACCCGTTTGGAAGGTCGCGTTTGCGAATTTCTTTTCGGTGTCCTTGCCGTTGATATACACACCGCAAGCCTTGCCGTTGTTTCTCGTAATTTCCGTACATACGGAAACCGTCGAATCGTACGCGTCCGTGAGCACGATACCCAGTTTTTCAAAAGAATTGCTTTCCGCGGAAATCGTGAACTGCAAAGAGAAATAATCGGTAAGCAGTTCGCGGATATAGGTTACGCTCCCGTCGGCTTGCGCCGTCATTTCCATACCCAAAGTTCCCGACGTTACGCTTACGCCGCCGTCCGTGACGAAATATTTTTCCAAATCGTACAACCCTTTATCCGTCTTGACCGTCACGACGGGCAACACGTAAGAATAGGAATTTTCCCCTGCCTTATAGGTAATCGTCGCGTTGCCGTTCGCATCGGGCTTGAACACCGTGTTTTCCGTACAATCGCGCGTGCCGTCCCCGTCGGTTACGGAAATCGCAGCCGTTACCTGCTTGCCCGTGGCGTAGTTTGTCGCCATGAGCTTGGGAAGATTATATTTCGCGCCCGTAATCAGGTATTTGGGCAACTTTGCCTTCATATCGATAGACGCGTCGGCAGTCGTGGCCACAGTCACCTCGTAGCTTTCCGTTTGCTTATTCTTCAAAGCGTCGCAAACGCCTGCAACGACCGTATACGTACCCGCCGTTTGCGGCACGAAATAACAACCGTCTATTACGTTTCCGCTTATTTCAACGCTCTGACCGTTTACACGCACCTCGTAGCAGGGCGTAAGCCGTCCGCTGCCGCCTTGATATCCGTCCAAAGCGGGCAAATCAACGATATTCCCCACCTTTGCTTGCGTAACGGGCGTAGTCAGCGTCAAGCCGCTGATTGCGGGTGCTGCCGTTTGCGCTCCGACCGCCACGGAAACGACCTTTTCCGTTTTATTGCCGTACCAGTCCTCCGTGCGGTAAACGAGTGCATAAGTACCCTCGTATTGCGTTTTGAAATAGCCGTCTTGGATTTCCACCTCATACGAATACGTGCCGTTAAAATCGTCGTATTCCCCCGTACCGCGGCTATAATTGTAATACGCGTTTACCGTATAGGGAACGTTACCGCGGCTGTATTTATCGATTGCCGAAGCCGCCGCAACGGGATAGCTATACCCCGCGTAGCCTTTCCCCTTTTCCGCTTCCGTCAAGCCGTCGTCTGCAAACGTAAAGGTAGGGCCTTGCTCGTCTACGAGCTTTTCACGCGAAAGGTCTTGCCCGCAAACGTTCATAATCAGCAAATTCATAGTGTCCGCGTTATAGCTCTCGCACCATACGTCCACGTATACCTCGCCCGTCGTAAAGCCCTTCCAAGGCTCTACCTGTAAGTCGAGATTATCAAAATCGTTGGTGAGTGCACCCGTCGCGTTGTTGTCGCGGCTGGCTCTATACCAAAGCTGGTTGGTTTCCTTGACGAAATAGAAGCCAAGGTCCAAAATATCCGCGTTGGGATTCCCGTACCAAGCTCCGCCCGAGCTGATATAAGCGGGCGTTCCGTACATATTGTTTTGGTGCCACATTTCGCCGCGATTGCCGTTATATTCGCGCCCCGTCCAAGGCTGGTCGTTGGCTTTGGACATCATATACGTAACGATGCCCGCGCCCGTGCTCGTTTTCAGCCAAATCGTCACTTGATTGTCAGCATCGTAAATATCCGTAAAGGAAATATACATGGCTTGCGCGTCCGATTTCCCGACCGTCGTGGGGGCAAACGCGAACTGGAATGCGTAATTGCTCACCGAGCTTTCGTAAACGTTGATAACGTCGTTATAGCGGAAGGTGTCCTTGGGCGCAAGCGAGAGCATAATCCCCTCTCTGCCGCTGTTCCAGCTCGACCATACGTCGTCTTCGTCCACACCGTAGCTTGCGGAGGATTTTTCGCTCGCCAGAGAGTAGAGCGGCGTTTCCACCGTGAACTCGTCCGTATGCTTCAAAACCTTGCCGTCTACCACGGCGCGGTATTCCACGCCGTACACGCCGCCTTGATCAAGTATCAGCTCTTTATCCGCCGTCACCACGCTCCCGTCGGGATAGGTCACGAGCGCGGTCGCTTGCGTTTGACCAAAGCTGCCCGCGGGCAGGGTCACCGTGGAGTAGATATCGAAGGTATCCGCAATAGCCCCGCCTTGAAAGGCGTTGCCGTCCGCAACGGCAAGCCCCACGGAAAAGGTCAGCGTACAAGCGGCGAGCGTCGCCGCCGCAAGCAGCGTTGATTTTTTAAGTCTTTTCTTCATTGTTTTCTCCTTGTTTGGTTGTTTATTCCTTTACGCCGCCCAAAGAAACGTTACCGATAATGCGTTTTTGGAAGATAAGGAATATGATAAAGATAGGCAAGAATACCAAAATACTCGCGCCGAGTTTAATCGTCGGCGAAGCGATATCGGGAATGGTCGAGCCGTTGAAATAGAACAAGCCCACCGCAATCGTCGGCGTTTGCCGCAAATACAGATACGGCGTTTGATAATCGTTCCAGTACCCGATAAAGTAAATCAGTCCTATCGTCATCAGGGTATTTTTTACGAGCGGGAGCATAATGGAAACGAAGATACGCAAGTTCCCCGCGCCGTCGATTTCCGCCGCCTCCGAATAGGCTTTCCCCACGCCCTTAAAGGATGCGTGGAATACCATATAATACACGCCGAGGAAGTTGGCTTTGAGTAAAAAGCTTCCCGCAAAGGTGTCCGTTAAGCCAAGCATATTCAGCACGCGAAGCTCGGAGGCTTGCGAGCCGACGATAGGCAAAGACATAGTAATAAGTACGACCCCGTAAACGATTTTGGAAAATTTATAATCGAAGCGCGCGGTCACGTACGCCGTCACCGTCACGACGATTAAATTCACCGCCGTACACCCGAAGCAATAGACGAGCGTGAAGAATATCATATGCTCGATATAATACGTAGGTCCGTTGTTGGGTACGGGGTATTTGAAGTAGTTGAGAATATCGATATAATTTTCCCAACGCCATACCTCGGGCATACCCGTAGAGTTATTCGTCCAGTCGAGCAAGCCCTTGAACGAGTTGATAAACGCGTACACGAACAGCAAGAGCAAGGAAACGGACAGTATCCATAAAAAGGTGGAGCAGACGAGCGTAAACGCATTGGGTTTTCTTTTGAATTTTATAAAAAATTTCATTTTACTCGTCCCCCATCGGATTGATTTTATTGAGCAGCTTTCTCGCAAGCAGTACGACGGGCACGGTGATTGCCGTAGTCAAAAGCCCCATAGCCGCAACGTACGGATAGTTGGCCATACCCGAAGAGCGTATCGTCTGCACGTACATATAATAGCCGATGGTGTTATACCGCGGCAACGCCATGTGTGCAAAGAAAGTATATAAATTGAGCTGGTTGGTAAAGAAGCCCGCCAACCCCGTCGTAAGGAATACGATGAGCGTAGGAAATATCTGCGGCAGTACCACGAAGAAAAATTCCTTCATAGGCGTTACGCCGTCGATTTGCGCCGCTTCAATGACGCTTTCGTTGATATTGCCCATTGCACCCAAATACATCAAAATCGAAGTACCCATTCCGACCCAAAGCGAATAGAACAAAAGGGTGGGAATGACCGTTTCGCTCATGGTCAAAAGACCCAGCATATTCGTGTTAAAGTTCGCGTTAAAGAATTTTGGAATGAAATCCTCCACGAGCATTTGAAACATCGTGACGATAACGACGGCGGAGATGACCGACGGCGAAAACAGCACGACCTTGAAAAAGCCTGACGCAAACCGTTTTTTATACATATAGTACGAAAACAGCAACGCCGCGGGCGTAGACACCAAAAGATTGAACAGCCACGCAATCAGAGAGTTTTCAAGACCCGATTGCAAATTTTGCAGCGTGCCCAACTCTATGAAGATACGCTCAAAATTTTCAAAGCCCGCAAAGCTGAACGTTCCGTCCGTATTAAAGCGTTCAAAGGACATTATGATCGAATTGAAATTGACAAAGATATAAAACAAACAAAATTGCGCGATCGGGAAAGCGAGCATGGCACAATAAAATATTAAATTGTTCCGTTCCCGCTTCCCGCGCGAAGATAATTCTTTTTTCATAAGCTTATTTGATATAATTCTTAAACACCGTATTCCAGTTGCTTTCCGTCATAAGCAAAGCCAGTCCCTTGAAATACTCCAAGCCCGCGTCGGTAACTTCTTTATCCTTGGCAAGATCCGCCAAGCCCTTAACGACTACGTTATAATCCTTCGTATTGAACGCGCCGACGAATTGCGACAGGTTCCAGCTTACCAGCTCGTTGGACGACCAAGCATTGACGACCTTGGAGCTTTGATAGATTTGGAAGGATTGCTTTGCAAAGTAGGAGGAATTCGCTTCGTCCTCATCCGTCAATTCGTAGTCAAAGGGTCTTACGCCGTTGGCGTATCTCGTGAACGAGGAAAGACATTTATCGGTGTGGATATACCGAACGAACGCTTTTGCCGCTTTTACCATATTGCTTTCAACGTTGGAAGGGATAACGACGTTGGTAATCCAAGTGTTCGTGTAAACGGATTCGCTGTCCTCCGTGATATGCGCCGCCGTGGGCTTGGGCATAGGCATAAAGCCGATACGGCGTTCGTACATACCCGCGCCAGGCGTGCTCGCCATTTGATTGAATACGGCGGTAGCCTCGTTATACCACCAAGATCCTTCCGCAATCATAGCGATCGTTTTCACGTTGGGGTCTTTTGCGTATTTACTGCTCAAAAACCGCGATTGCGCGACCGTATGCGCGTCGCCCGACGAGGTACAAACAAGCTCGTCGTAATATTTCGTTTTGCCCTCTGCATCGCGCGTATTTACCAAGCGATCCAAAAATTGCAATGCATAATATCTGCCGTCCTGTTTTTGAAGCAGATACCCGTTTTCGTTGGTGATTGCAACGGGGTCCTCGTATACGAGCGTTCCGTCCGCCTTGACCTGCTTAACGATACCCGTCGCTTTCGTGCCGTCCAGCGTGTAATTGAGCTTTGCCTGCTCAAAGCCGACGGCGTCGCTCACGAGCGAAGCGGTAAAATAGTTCATATAGCTTTGCACGCCGCCCGTCCAGGTGATGGGATACATACCCGCATCCACGATTTTATCGCAAAGCTTGAAAAATTCGTCGTACGTTGCGGGAAGTCCGTCGTCCAAGGTGTAATCCTCGCCGTTAGGACCCGTGCCCGTCTTACCGTCGGGACCTTTGCTTCTCGGCGTATCCAAACCGACCACGAAGCCGTCCACGCCGTAGCCCTCTGCCGCAAGGTAGAAATTCTGCTCCTCGAAAAGGTCCACGTCGTAGTTCAAGCCAAAGAAGGAAGCGTACCAAGGCAACGAATAGTAGGCCTTTCCGCCGTCGGCGTTATTTACGCCGTAATAATCGTTATCCTCTTGCGACATCTTATCGGCAATGCTTCTCGTTTCGCCGTATTCCGTCAAAGGCGTGGTCACGACGTCGGTAATATCGAGCGCGGCGTTTTCCGCAATGAAGTTGTAATAGTTGGTCTGTTCGGTGATAAATACGTGCTCGTCCGCACCTTTAATATACGTGGGCACGTTTTCAAGCGCGAGGCTCTTGGAGGGAACGACCTCTACCTGCACACCCTTTTTCCCCTCTTCAAATACCGTGTTTTCGTGGAGAATTTCAAATTCGTCCGCCCACGTTTCAAGCCAGTTATAACGGAACCCGCCGTCCCATACGCCGACTTTGAGTTGCGTCTTTTGCTCGTCAACCTCTTCCGTAGAAGAATCTCTGTTGATAAGTCCGCCACCGCCGCCGCAACCAGCAAACGCCGAGCAAATCAGGGTTGCACAAAGGAATACGCTAAATGCTTTCTTTAACTGTTTTTTCATCTTTTTTTACCTTCCTTATATTTTTTTCTTTTTTTATTCATCAAAGGATATTACGTCCGCGGACGAACGGGTTATCCATTTGCCTCTCGTGAAATCGGGAATAGCTTGGGGTACGCCACCTTGTGCAATCGAGCGTTCGGACAAATAGCTGATACACATCCACGCCGCCGCGTCGTATACGTCGATAGGCATCGGCTTTTTGTTCAAAATGCAATCGACGAAGGTGCGGATCATAAACAAATCCATACCGCCGTGTCCCTGCTCCATTTCCTCGGGTGTGATTTCTTTCCACATTTTCGGCAGATATTTCTCTTCGAACTGCTCTGCCGTACCAAGCGCCTTTTTCGTGTTCGGGTAGGAATCGCCGCAAACGTGCTCCTCGTCCGAATCCAAATACACCGCGTGGAGGGATTGATTGAAAAAGCCCTTCGTGCCCTCTACCGTAAACGCGCGGTCGTAATAGTGCGGAAGCGTCGTGCCCAGCTTCAAATGTATCGTTTCCCCGCCCGCACAGGTAATGAGCGTATGTACCACGTCGCTTTGCTTGAAATCGGTATCCGCAAGCTCGTCGCAACCCTTTCTCTTGACGTATTCTTTAAGCCCCGCCGAAAGACTGCCCACGGACACGAGCGACGTCATTTTGTTGCCGCGGTTGATATTGAGTATCTTTGCAATCGGACCGAGGTCGTGCGTGGGATAGTTTTCACAGTTACGCAAGGTGTATTGCGCCAAACGGTAATGCCGTTTTTCCTTGCCCGTCGTAATTTCCCCGCGAAGGTCGTGGCAATACGCGCCCGAAGCGTTGACGATTTTACCCAAAACGCCTTTTCTGACCATATTCGTCGCGAGCAGCTCTGCCTTGTCAAAACAGCAGTTTTCCAAGAACATAAAGGGCGTGCCCGTTTCCTCGACCGTGCGTACGAGCCGCCAACAATCCTCTTCGCTGTACCCGCCGCCGACCTCGCAACCGACGGTAATCCCCGCCTTTAACAGCGCGACGGAAATATCCACGTGCCAAGCCCACGGCGTAGCCACGATTACCGCGTCCACGTCCGCTTCTTTGATAAACTGCTGATAATCGGTGCAGGAATAGGGCTTTGCGCGCCCAACCTCTTGCAGATATTTTTCCGCGTCCTCTATGCGGTCGGGATAGACGTCACAAAGAGCCGTGATTTCGATTTCCTTCACCTGACAAGACAGCCACATAAGCGCGTAGCCTCTCGTCGGTCCTAAACCGATAAAACCCATTTTTACCTTTTTTTCTGTCACTTTATAAAACCTCACTTTACCTTTATTTGCCTCGTTCCCACGCCCGTTTTTAGGCGAAATGAAACGATTTTACACTTTACGTGTTATGATTGTATCATATCTTTTTGCGTTATACAATGCACTTTTTCATTCGTTCATTTGTACTTTTCTTACATTTTTCCTTTTTCTATTGACAAAAAATAAAAAAGGATTTATACTTGAATTATGAAATACACGAAGTACAATATAGACATATCTTTTTTACGACTCAACCTCGAAATAGAGGACGGGGTGTTTTTGGTCGCGTTTGGATTTGAGGATTTTACCAACCGAGAATCGCGTTTGCGCGTACGCAAAATGAACGATTACACGTTGCAATTCGTGGAGTTTGGCGAAGGGAGCTTGGAGCTAAACGGGAAAACCTATTCCATAAAGCCGCACGATTTGTTTTACCTGCCCTACAACACCCCGCTCTTGTACAAGAAAAATCCGCTAAATCCTTATAAGTATTACTGGATTTCCTTTAAGGGGCCAAAGGTGGAAAAATTCTTGAAAAGTACGGTTATTTCTGCAAAAAATCCCGTTATTCACATTGAAAAATGGGAAGAAATGCTCGCGCTTTTCCAAGGGCTCGATTCCATCAATCCGCCCTCTAATTACCGAATGAAAGGCATTTTTTATTCGGTATTCGCTATGCTGCAAACACCGAAAAAGAACAATCCGACGAACTTCTCCGACAGGCTGCTCGTCAGCGATATCATCGATTATATTCAAATCAATTACAGCCAAGCCGATTTGTCCGTCGTACAGATTGCCGAGCAGTTCTATATCAGCCCTACACAGCTCTATCGGATTTTCATCAAGGAAATGGGCATAAGCCCCAAACAGTATCTTATAAGCTACCGTATAGAGAAAGCAAAAAAGCTGCTTTTAGAGGGTTCAACGGTCAACTACGCGGCGTATCAATGCGGCTTTTCCGATTTGTACTATTTCTCCAAATTTTTCAAAAAGCTGTACGGCGTTTCGCCGACGGAATACAAAAAAAACAGCACCCCCCCCCCCGACGGGAAAAGATAGACCCAAAGGATAAAAACGGCGTTTCGCTCGTTTATTTTCTCTAATTATAACACGGGGTTTCCGTGCTTTTCAAGACACAAATTTTTCCAACGCATACAAAAAGCGGGCGGGCGTCTTTTTCAAGACGCCCGCCCGCGCATTTTCTTATTTTTTAATTTCTTCTTCCGTCGCTTTGCGAAGTACGCGCTTTACCCGTTCAGGCTCGTAAGGCGCGGTATCGTCGTTGCAATATCGCACGCTGTCCACGTACACGATTTGCTCCAAATTATGCCTGCCCATACGCACCCACACGTGATCCCCTGCTATCACCGTTTTCGTGGGGTCTAAATACCAGTAATTACAGCCCTCGTAGCCCCTTGGGCTTACGCCCACGAAGAGGTATTTGCCCCTACCGTGTACGCGTTTGGCGTACGTTTCCTCAAATTCCTTTCGCAATGCCCGCGCAAAGCTTTCTATTTCCTTTCGGTGCAGCAAAAGAGAATACACGCCGCCCAAAAAGCCTTTTTTACCCGTCCGCATCAACAGCCGCACAGCCATTACGCAATCGTTTTCGCGCTTTTCCTCCCGCGAGGCTTCCGCGCCGTTTTTGGTGTACGGATACAAATCGACGGCAAGTCCCGCTTTTTCAAAGGACAGGGCGTATTCTTTTTTATACGCGCCCGCAAGCAGACGGAACATGGCGAATATCCATTCCTCCATTTCCTCGTAGGATATGCTCTTTTCTTCCCTTTCGTAGTGCACGAATTCGTTGTGCAACGCAATTTTCGTACGCACCCAAAACCCGTTTGAAAATAGCTCCAAGGGCAAAACGGACAGCGTAAACGCCGTGCCCTGCAAGTCTATCGTTGCCATAGTATACCCCTTTTCCTTCTTCATTTGCGAAATTGTGACGGTATTTTTTGAAAAAGGCGTTTAAGTTTCCGTGCAAGCGGCTAAACTGCATATTATGGTAGCAAAGCAAGCAGCACGCGAACGCAAACGCGTCTTTTCTCGGATATTGAAATTTTTAACGGCGGCAGTCGCCCTCGGCGGGATCATTATGAGCTTTTTCGAAACCTCGCTGGACGGGTTTTATCATTGGTCGGCACGCCTTTTGTATTTTACCGCGCAATCGAATATTTGGATAGGCAGCGTATTGCTCGTAATCGCGCTGTTTCCGAATATGCGTAAGGAATGGAAGGATAAGCTGTATCTTTTGAAATATATTTTTACCGTATCCATTACCATTACGGGCGTTATCTTTTGCGGGCTTTTAGGTCCTTTCTCGGATTCAAGCTTTCGCTCGTGGGGGATTTCCAGCCTACTTTCGCACGTCTTTTCGCCCGCCTTATCCATTCTCGATTTTTTTACCGACGATTATAAAATCGAGCTCACCAAAAAACACGCGTGGCTCTCTACCTTGCCCTTTTTATTATACGGCGTCAGCACCTTTATTTTAGAAGCCTTCAACGTCGATTTCGGGCGCGGCGACCCCTATCCCTATTTCTTTATGTACTACCGCTCCCCCGTGGGCTTGTTCGGGTTTTCTAATCAATACCCCTTTTACGCGGGCTCGTTTTATTGGATAAGCCTCTTTTTCCTGCTCGTCGTCGCTATCGGTTTTTTATACCTACGCCTTTACAACAAACGACATTTATAGCGCATTCAATATAAACCGAACGGTTATCCGTTCGGTTTATTTTTGCCCGTAATACGCGTTTTTGCCGTGTTTACGGGAATAATGTTTGTCTAACAAATACTCGTCCACCCGCGGCGTTTCCGCTTTGATTTGACGGGTAATAATCGCCATTTTCGCGACCGCTTCCAACGTGACGGCGTTTTCCACCGCTTTTTCGGGCGTTGCGCCCCATGTAAACGGACCGTGATTTTTCACCAAAACCGCGGGAATGGCGTTATAATCCAACCCCGCAAAGGTTTCCGCAATGACCTTGCCCGTGTTCCTTTCGTAGTCCTTTTCGACCTCTTCCTTTTTCAACGCCCGCGCGCAAGGCACGTCGCCGTAAAACGCATCCGCGTGCGTTGTGCCGTAGGCAGGTATGCGTTCACCGCTCTGTGCCCAAGCCGTTGCGTACGTGGAATGGGTATGTACGATACCGCCGATTTCGGGAAATTTTTCATACAGATACAGGTGCGTGGGCGTGTCGCTCGACGGGCGGTATTTGCTTCCAACCACTTTTTTGGTAATCACGTCGATTACGACCATATCCTCCGCTTTCATCGTTTCGTACGAAACGCCGCTGGGCTTTATGACCATCAAACCCTTTTCACGGTCGATTGCGGATACGTTGCCCCAAGTAAGCACCACCAAGCCGTGCTTTACGAGCGCAAGGTTTTGTTCAAATACCCGTTTCTTTAATTCTTCCAACATCAGAATGCTCCCTCTGCCGTTTTTTCCACGGCAAGACCTTTTTTATAGCGCGACATAAACGCTGCAAATTTTTCTTTTTCTTCTTGGTTTGCCGAAACCGTTGTTTTCTCGTTGTCGGCAAAAAGCGCGTCAAGAAAATCCTCCAACGTTCCCGTTTTTAACAATGTGTAAAGCGCAAGTATTGCAATCCCGTAAGCACCGCCCTCTCCCGCGTTTTTCATAACCGTTACGGGAGCGTTTAACGCTGCACTCATTGCGTTTTGTCCGATAAATTCCGTCTTAAAGAAGCCACCGTGGCCGCAAATACTCTCCACTTCCACGTTTTCGTCTTTCAAAATTTCCATTCCGAGATTAAGCGAAGCCAGCGCGGAATAAATTTGGGCTTGCATAAAATTCGCCAAAGTCATATTTCCGTCGGGCATTCTCAAAAAGAGAGGTCTGCCCTCTTTCAAACCCGCAATGGGTTCACCCGAAAGAAAATTGCACGCAAACAGTTTACCTGTTTCTTTGTCACTTTCTTTCGACACGTTAAAAAGTTTTTCAAAGAGTTCGCCCTTTGAAATTGTTGCGCCCGAGAGGGCTACCACTTCGGCAAACAAATTTGCCCACGCGTTTATTTCCGACGTACAATTATTCACGTGCACCATAGCAACGGGTTTTCCCGCGGGCGTTGTGACAATATCGATTTCGGGGTAAACTTTTTTAAGCGACTTTTCTAACACAAGCATAACAAACGCCGACGTTCCCGCCGATACGTTCCCCGTCTTTTCTCTTACCGCGTTCGTCGCAACCATACCCGTTCCCGCATCACCCTCGGGCGGACAGAAGGGTGCGCCTGCCTGCAAAGTACCCGTAGGGTCAAGAAACCGCGCGCCGCTTTCCGTCAAACAGCCGGCGTTTTCCCCTGCCAATAGAATTTGCGGCAACAAATCGCCCAGTTGCTTGTCAATACCGTGATTTTTAAGAAGCGCGTTATATTTTTCAAGCATTTCTTGGTCATACGCCCCGTCTTTAATGGGAAACATACCCGACGCATCACCTATCCCAAGCACTTTTTTGTCTGTTAAGACCCAATGCACGTAACCCGCAAGCGTGGTTAAATACGCAACGTCTTTAACGTGCGCTTCACCGTTTAATACCGCTTGATAGTAATGCGATGCAGACCAGCGTTGCGGCATATTAAAATGTAACACAGACGAAAGCTCTTTGGCGGCTTCTTCCGTATTCGTGTTACGCCAAGTTCTGAACGGCGCGAGTAATTTATCGTTTTTATCAAACGCCAGATACCCGTGCATCATTCCCGAAATCCCGATTGCGTCCACCTTTTTGAGCGGTTTGCCATAATTTTTGATAAGGTCGGCGTAGCTTGTTTGCAAGCCCTCCTCGA
The DNA here is from genome assembly GCA_045576335.1 of Candidatus Scatosoma sp. GTDB lineage: Bacteria > Bacillota > Clostridia > Christensenellales > Borkfalkiaceae > Scatosoma. Next base: position 5,937 of record JAZNGH010000039.1, on the reverse strand, counting down.
CCTTTTCCAAGGAATACGACCAAAGCCCGTCTACGAGCTCGTTTTCCCACTCGTAGCCGCCTTGTGCAAGCACGTTTGCTTTTTCGTCTATTAAAACCGATTTAATTCTTGTAGAACCAAGCTCTATACCCAATATCAACTTTTCCATTTTTGCCTCTATCGCCTTTATTTACAGTTCAAGCGTCGTCAGCAAGCGTTTTACGCTTTCACGCTGTTCATCCGTTACCTCGCCGTAGGTTTTAAGGGTGTGCTTGGTATTTTTGGACACGCCCTTGAAAATAATTCGAAACCATCTACGGACCTGATAGAAGGGAAACAGCCATTTGTGGCGTTCCAACGAGGGATAAATGCGACGTAAATTCTCGTAGGATAAAAATACGCAAGATAATACGTAAACAAATCTATTTTTCGGCTGTTCGCGATTGACGGAGAGCTTATTCTCCGTAGAGCCGTACACGCCGCCGCGCAAGAGATAATTTTCCATCTCCTCAATCGTTTCGTCCGCGGGCTCGTTTGCAAACCAGTGTGCGGCAAGCCGCAAAGCGTATTCGTAAAAACGAAGTATTCCGCCTTCTTTCAATAAAGCCTTTAACCCCTCGCGGTCAAACGGGAGATTTTTCTCCATAATCCAAAGGTCAAGGAAGGGACGAATCCCGCAACCGCCGTATACGAAATGCTTTGCCATGTGCGCCACGTGGTAAAAGACGAAAAGCTCGTTCGACATTTTTCTGCCATATACGCTTCCCTCGACGGGCAATAATTTTTGCCAGATATCCGCAAGCATAGTATGTATCGCCGACGAATCCCGTTCTTCGATTAGCTCGTAATGCAATTCCAAATGCACGTTATTCGTGGAATATAACGACATATCGTGGTAGTGGTCGCCCTCTAATTTGAAGCCGTTTGCACATAATTTTTCTACGCTTCTATCCACGTCCTCTTTTCTGATTAAGACGTCGATATCACAGCTCGTACGCATCCACGGCTCGGGATAATACGCCTGTAACAGCGCGCCTTTGAGCGGCAAATACTCCACGCACGCCTCTTCCAAAATCGTCCCGACGTTTTTCAGCTCGTAATTGAGCTGTTCGCGACGATAGAACGCCATGCGGCGTTCGACGATAAATTTTTGGAGCAATTCCTTGTTGTTTTCCAAAAAATTGCCGCGTATCAATGCGTCGCCGACCAAATGCGCCAAATCCTGTGATTTGGTGATTCGATACAGCTTTTCCAGCTGCTCGCTCGTCAGAGCCTCTCTCGTTTCCGTTGACAATTCTCCGCCGAACAGCTCGGCGCGAAGCAACGAAAAAAGTATTTCCTTTAACGTCATTACATTTTCCCCTAAATTTTATTATAACAACTCTAACTCTAACAATAAATTGGTAAAACGCTCGTTTTGCTCTTTCGTTATCGCCGTGCAAGCGTTTAATTCACGTAAGGATTGCTTGGCTCGGCCGCGACAAAAAATCAAACGCCCCCAACGACGAACCAAACAAAAGGGATACAGCAACTTATGCTTATGCAAAATCGGGTATTGAATTTTTAACGCGTGATACGGCATAAAAATTCTATTCATTAAATAGCGGAACTTACTCCCTTTTTTCACTTGCTGTACCGCTACTCTGTTTTGTACGTTACCGTATACGCCTCCCGTTAATATATACTCCGCTATTTCTTTGGTTTGCGGCGTTTCCTCCGCTTCTTCAAACCAAACCTTGGACAATGCGCGCATTGCATTTGCAAAAGATAACATTTTTGCTTGTGCTAACGTTTGATTACGCGTTTGTAAATCGTATTCCCATCTGTTGTCCATTACCCAAAGGTCCATAAGCGGACGAATACCACAGCCGCCTACAATAAAATGCTTTGCCATGTGGGCTATATGATAAAAGTAAAATATATCGTCGGACATTACGTAGCTATACGGCTTTTCCGCACGCGGCGTCACCATTTCCCATACTTTGGATAATAGCTCTTCACTTTCGGGCAAAAACTCGTCTTCAATGAGCTGGTAATGCAGTTCTAAATGTACGTCGCCCTCGGAATATAATTGAACGTCGTGCGAGCCTTTGCCCTCGTAACGGTATTTTAATTTTTCCGTCAATAAACGTACCGCTGCTTCCTCATATTCCTCGGGAATAAGGATATCGATATCACAGCTCGTACGCATCCACGGCTCGGGATAATATTGACGAATGATAGCTCCCTTTAAGGGAATGTGAGGGATTTTTCCCTCGTTGAATAAAGTCTCAATGCTTTGCAATTCATAGCTGATTTGCTCGTAGCGATAAACAGCCATCGTGCGTTGTTGACGAAAAAGGTCTGCAATTTCCTCGTTTTGAGCTAACAGACCGTTCTCCTCTAACGCTACGCATATCAAGTGAGCCAAATCGTGTATTTTTGATAATTTGTACAAACTGGAAAGAAACTCCGAGGTGATTGCGCCTTTCACGTTCTTTGGCAACTCTTTTCCGCATATTACGTAGCGAAGCAACGAAAACATAATATTGGATAGTTTCATATTCTCACCTATAGCACTTAAAATTTACGCCAAACCATTTTGTCCACGACACCCGTGTACGATTGTATAATTTTTACCACCTTCGTCGATACGTTTTCTTCTACGTAATCGGGCACGGGGATACCGTGCATACCGTCAAGATTTAAGGAAACGGCAGTATCGATTGCTTGCAATAAAGACTTCTCGTCAATCCCCGCCAACACGAAACACGCTTTATCCAACGCCTCGGGGCGTTCCGTGCTCGTACGGATACATACGGCAGGAAACGGCTTGCCGATACTCGTGAAAAAGCTGCTTTCTTCGGGCAAAGTACCGCTATCCGAAACCACGGCAAACGCGTTCATTTGCAAATTGTTATAATCGTGGAAGCCCAAAGGCTGTTGACAAATCACCCGTTTATTGAGCGTAAATCCGCTTGCTTCCAAGCGTTTTCTGCTTCGCGGATGACAGGAATACAAAACGGGCATATCATATTTTTCTGCCATTTTATTGATAGCCGAAAAAAGAGAAAGGAAATTCTTTTCCGTGTCGATATTTTCTTCTCTGTGTGCAGACAACAAAATATATTTCTTTTCCGTCAGCCCCAAACGTGCCAAAACGTCCGATTTCTTGATTTCTTGCAAATTATTTTGCAAAACTTCTGCCATAGGCGAGCCCGTCACGTACGTTCTTTCCTTGGGTAAGCCACACTCCGCGAGGTAACGGCGTGCATGCTCGGAATACGCAAGATTGACGTCCGAAATGATATCCACGATACGGCGGTTGGTTTCTTCGGGCAAACACTCGTCCTTGCACCTGTTCCCCGCTTCCATATGGAAAATGGGAATATGCAAACGCTTTGCCGCGATTGCGGAAAGACAGCTGTTCGTATCCCCTAAAATGAGCAACGCGTCGGGCTTAATCGTAGCCATCAGCTTGTACGAGCAGTTAATGATATTCCCTACCGTTGCCCCAAGGTCGTCCCCGACCGCGTTCATATACACTTCGGGGTCGGCAAGCTTTAAGTCCTTAAAAAAAACGCCGTTGAGATTATAATCGTAATTTTGTCCCGTATGTGCAAGTATGCAATCGAAATAGCGACGGCATTTGGTAATAACCGCCGATAAGCGAATAATCTCGGGGCGTGTGCCCACGATAATCAACAGCTTTAATTTTCCGTTGTTTGCAAACGCTACGTTTGTGTAATCCGTTACCATTTCCATTATGTTACCTTCTTAATATTTTTTTTATAAACAGCTTGCATTTTAATATCAAGCTTTGACGTTGTAAATGGCATACTCTCCATACCACCTTTTTAGATGGTATTTTTGACTGACTAATATATTTATCAAATATTTTTAACATTCCTTTTTCTTTCTCTGCAGGCAAATGTAAAATAGTTACAGGATTATATTGATAGCAAGTAGAAACTAGATAAAAATCACCAGTCCAAAACCTATAAATATACGCACGTGCATTTTTTACTTTACTCTTTAAGTCTTTTGCAGCCAATGAGATAATAAACTCATCACCTTTCGTCGTAATAAATCGTCTATTAACAATCTCGTTAAAAATATTTGTACACGTATCAATAAATAACTTTGCATTATCTTTATTAGCCGCAAAAAATTCCCCACCGTATTGCGTCAATAATCTTTTTTCACTCAAAAACGCTTCACATTCTAATGTAAACGTTTTATAATCAGGTGTTCCCAAGCCGTGGTTAATATCATATAACATAATATGCTCGTCACATTCTGTCCAAATCGTTTCGAAAGAATTAGATATATATACGTCGCTATCTAAATAGGAATAATATTTATAATCATATTTTTTAACGATTTTTGATAATGCACAAAGCTTATAAAAAGCCAACGCCCATTTTATATCGTAATCAAAACGAAACTCATCAAAATCTTCTTGAAAAATCAAAATTTTATTTGCAAATAAAATCTTTTTATAATTTTCGGGAATTTCAATATTTGTCACAAGTGCAACGTCACAGTCAGGGTTATATGTTTTGGCTGAAATTAACGCCACGCAACAATTTTTCAAATAAATCTCTATTTTTTTAGCTTTGTCCTTAATATTAACCCCAGAATTAAAATTTTCTAAATGCGCATAAGGGATAAGTATTACCCCCCCCCCTGCACACTTTTTATCTTTACAATTCATTTCCATTATTCCACCACCTCAAAAAACGTATCGGGCTTTGCAGGGTCAAACTGCTCGTTCGCCCACATTACCGTCACTAAATTTTCCGTATCCGAAAGATTGATTATATTATGCGTATACCCCGGCAACATTCGTACCGCTTGGATATTCTCACCGCTCACTTCGAAATTAAGTACCTCGTCCGTCCCGATTTTACGCTGCTGAATAAGCCCTCGACCCGCCACGACGATAAAAAATTCCCATTTTGTATTATGCCAATGCTGCCCCTTCGTAATCCCGGGCTTGGAAATATTCACGGAAAATTGCCCACACTTTTCCGTTTTCAAAAGCTCGGTAAAGCTACCGCGCGCGTCCGTATTCATTTTCAAGTCAAAGGCAACCTTGTCTTTGGGCAAATACGAAAGATAGGTCGAATACAGCTTTTTCGCAAAGGTTCCCGACGGAATTTCAGGCATAACGAGCGTTTCGCTTTGCGCGCGGAATTTTCTTAACAATTCTACGATTTCCCCAAGTGTAACTTTATGCGTAGTTGGCGTGAAGCAATACCTGCCCCCCTCGTTTTCAATCGGACAAAGCCCGTCGTAATCACAGCGTTTGGGATTACCCTCTAACAAATCAAGCATTTCCTCTATAAGGTCGTCGATATACAAAAGTTCCAGCTGTATTTTTGCATCGGTAATAGTAATCGGTAAATCGTTTGCCGTGTTGTAACAAAAGGTTGCAACCGCGCTGTTATAATTCGGCCGACACCATTTCCCAAAGAGGTTGGGAAAGCGGTAAACGAATACCTGCCCCCCGCCTTTTGCCTCGTAATCGAAAAACAGTTCTTCGCCCGCCTTTTTGGAAAGACCGTAGGCAGAAGTACCGAAACGACCGGCCAGCGTTGCCTGAACGCTGCTGCTGAGCATAACAGGCGCTTTGTTATTATGCTTTTTCAGAGTATTGAGCAGCAAGGAAGCAAAGCCGAAATTGCCTTCCTGAAATTCTTCCGTATTTTGCGGACGGTTCACACCAGCAAGATTGAACACAAAATCGCAATCTTGGCAAAAACGGTCTAAATCCTCTGCAGTGTTGTTTTGATCATATTCATAAATCGCTTCAATCCGGAGATCGGGGCGGGTTTTGTTTCTTCCATCCTGAAGGGTACGCAGGTTCTCCACCAAATTCTTTCCCACGAAGCCTGCTGCGCCGGTAACCAGTACTTTCATAAGCTCAAGGTCTCCTTTTCAGGAAGTTCTGAGAAAAATGACCATAATGGTCAA
>JAZNGH010000038.1:0-8244 GCA_045576335.1 Candidatus Scatosoma sp. | reverse complement strand
TGCTGTTGTCCTGCGCCCATTCTACCGCGCTATCCACGCGGATATAATTGTCAAACAGCCTCGCCTCTTCCATCTCTTTCAGGCTTTCCAAGGTCTGCTTGAAATACTTCTTTCTCTCGTCCGCCTTGGTGATAGCAATGCCGAGTACTTCCAAGCGAGGAGCAATATTCTTCGCCTGCTCAACAAACTCAAACATATTCGCCAAGCCGAACAATCCCCAAGGGCTCGCCTCTACGGGAATGACCACGAAATCGGACGCGCACATAATATTCATTACCCAACCGCCGAGCGTAGGAGGCGCGTCGATTAAAATATAATCGTAATACCCCTTTGCGCGTACGCGTTCCAAGCACTTTTTGAGCACGAATTCCCTTTGCCATTTGGCAAAAAGGTCAAATTCAATCGAGCTCATAAGCGAAGTGGACGGAATGATATCCAAACCCTTGATTCCCGTATCCACGACGTAATCGGAAAGGTCTTTTTCCGCCTTGATTGCGCGATAGATATTTTTCTCGCCCTTGGCGTACTCGTACGCCTTTTCCTCGTCAAAATAGGAAATGGTGAGGTTGAGCTGCATATCGCCGTCAATCATCAGCACTTTTTTTCCTTGCATTGCCATAGCGCAACCCACGTTGGAGCAGGTCGTCGTTTTGCCGCTACCGCCTTTGTTGTTTGCAAACGCAATCACTTTGGTCTTACTCATACTTTTTCTCCCATTTATTACAATAACCAAGCGTCAAGCTTTCCGCTTTGCGCTTTCGCCGCAAGCTTTACTTGCGGTTTTCGTACGGCTTTTTTGCGTTTCAAGTCCTTATCGTCGCTTAAAAACGCCGCCAGCTCTTGAATACCCTCGCCCGTAATCGAGCTTACGGGAAAGACCTTTTTACAGCCCGCGAGCTTTAACCACCGCGTTACGCGTTCCACGTTCGCGTCGGGTTTGTCTATGCCCGTAATGATACCTATCGATTCACGGTTGAGCATACTCGTAACGCAAGGCGAAAAGATAGAAAACGGCTCGTTTGCCGAAAGCACCAACCCCACGACGTCCGCTTCGTACGCGTACAAGGCGAGCGCACCGCCCGTTTCTCTACGCTCCGTGTATTCCCCGGGGGTATCGATTACCGTATCGAGATAATTGACGTATTGCGTTTTATAATATTTGATTTCTTCGCCGCGCAAAGCTTGCGTGAGCGTCGTTTTGCCCGCCGCCACTCTGCCGAACAACATTATTTTTTTCATCTTACTTATTAGGTTTTGGTCAATTCACAGCAAGCGTAACCGAGCTTGTTGATGAAATATTCCCGAATTGCCGTGAATGCGGATTCCACGGACGAAACGCTGCCCGTGATAATGAGCGTGCCCGTAAATCTGTCCACGAACCCGATATCCGCGCCCGAGGCTTTCATAGCGATATCTGCCGCGATAACCGCGCTTTCGTAAGGAATTACCGTCAATACGCCGATTGCGCTTTTGGTATAATCCGTTTGCGGGTCTAAACCAAGCTTGGTATACAGCGTTTCACCGGGGTTTGCAATGATGTGGCAAAGGGTGATTTGTTTACCAGGGACGAATTCCTGAATGATTGTCATTTTGTCTTTGAGTTCCATAACCGTTACTCCTTTTCCTTTCGACGGATTTTCAACCGCCGATTTGGCATTTTAAGCCGCTTTCTTCTACCACCGAAAGCAAATATTCCATTCGCTCTTGCGTGGGCGGCTGTATATCTTTGAGAGAATATCTCCGCTCCAAGCCCGCGTATTTATCCTGTCCCAAACGGTGATAGGGCAATAAATGATGTTCCCTAACGCCTTTTAAGGACGCCGCAAAACGGGAAATGGCACGGATATCCGCTGCCGTATCGTTGAAAGTCGGCACGACGGGCGTTCGAATAATCAACTCCACGTCGCTTTGCGCGAGTTTTTTGGCATTCTCCAAAATCAACTCATTCCCCGCGCGGGTGTATTCTTTATGCTTCGCGCTGTCCATATGCTTGATATCCATCAAGTACAAGTCCAGATAGGGCAAAATCGCCGCTATATTTTCCCACGGCGCGTTTGCCGTCGATTCCACCGCCGTATGCAAGCCGTTTTCTTGGCAAGCGCGTAATAAATCCCTTGCAAACTCGGGCTGTGCGAGTATTTCCCCGCCCGACAGCGTAATGCCACCGCCACTTCTTCGATAGTACGGCTCGTCGGCTAACAGTTCGGGTAAAATTTCCTCCACCGTCACGTCGCGGCCGACGGTTTTTTCTTTACCGTTTTCCACGAGCGTTTGAATTTCGTATTCTTGCGATTCGGGATTGCAGCACCACGCGCAACGCATATAGCAGCCCTTAAAGAACACAATCGTACGGATTCCCGGTCCGTCGTGAATCGAGAATCTTTGGATATTGAATATTCTTCCTTTCGTCTGATATATGCTCATACTGTTTTAGCCTTTTGATATTCTGATTTACCCCAACCCAAGCGAAGTAAAAGTGCGGAGAGTGCGGCGTATTGCCGCAAAACCCGCGGTTGCGCCCGACGGGAGATTTACAAAAGTAAACGAGTGAGGGCGCGTCCCGCTTTTGTGGATACGACGCCGTGCTATACGTGCTTTTACTTAAAAGCCTTGTTCTGTTCTATTGATAATATCGTCCTGCAACGACCTCGAAAGCGTGGTAAACAACGCGCTGTAACCCGCCACGCGGACGACGAGCGTCTTGTACTTTTCGGGGTTTTTCTGTGCATCCAAAAGCGTTTCACGCTTGACGACGTTAAACTGCATATGCATACCCTTTTGGTCGAAATACGAACGAATTAACGCCACGAACTTGGTCAAGCCCGCCATACCCGCTAGCGCGGAGGGATGGAATTTCTGGTTGAGCAAAGTACCGTTGCTTGCAATGCCTTGTTCAAGCTTCGCCACGGAGTTTGCCGTTGCCGTAGGACCTTTCACGTCCCTGCCCGAAGCAGGACCGATACCGTCCGCAATGGGCGTAAACGCAAGTCTGCCGTCGGGCGTTGCGCCCGTTTGTGCGCCGAGAGGTACGTTAGCCGAAACGGGATACAAGCCCGCTTGGAAAATACCGCCACGGTAATTTTTATATTTTTCCACTTCTTTGGTGTACGTGTTCCCCACCTCGCGGGCGAACATATCCACCTCGTAAATATCGTTGCCGTATTTGGGACAGGTTTCGTCAATCAAACGCTTGATTTCGCGATAACGCGCCTTTTGCGTCGGCTCTAACGCGTTCGCCGTCGTAACCTCTTCATAAATAGTACGCACGACCTCCGCGGTAATCTCCACGCCCTCTTTCGCAAGTTCGAACGCGATTTCGCTCGTTACGCGCTCCGCCGCCGCACCCTTTAAGCCGTAGCCGAAGTTGGCGTTCAAAGCGTCGCGAAGCTCCGCAAGCGTAACCTTCTTCTCTTCAAATACGAGCTGTTTTACCGCAATCAAACCGTCGGTGTTGTTGGCGATACCAAAGCCTTGCGGGCCTGTGAAATTATAGATTGCACCGCCCTCCTGCAAGGACTTACCGCGCGCAATACAATCGTCTACCATACAGGACTGGAAAGGAAGCGGACAACGCGTTGCGTGCGCCGCGTCGATTGCGTTATTCGCATTTACCAGCAATTTAACGAAATAGCTCTGTTGTGTTTTATAAGCGTTGAAGAACTCTTCAAAGCTCGTCATCTTCGTCACGTCGCCCGTGTCAGGACCGATTTTAACGCCCTTATCCACGCCGTTGGAGAATACAAGCTCCATAGGACGGCACATATTGAAGAACGCCGCGTCGTGCCAGCCGTCCGTCTTTCCGCCCTTTTGCGGCTCTACGCAACCGATAATACAGTAGTCGCGCGCATCCTCCAAGGTCAAGCCTCTCGCCATAATCGACGGAATCATCACCTCGTCGTTATAGTACGCGGGAAGTCCCGTTCCCAAGCGGGTAAGCGCGGCGGCCTTCACCATCAAGGCTTGCGGCGTACCGTTCCACACGCGCACGGAAAACGAGGGTTGGGGAAGGGGCACGTGCATTGCCGCTTCTATACACATATAGGACAGGTCGTTGGTCGCGTCCATGCCGTCCACCGTCTGACCGCCTACGATTAAGTTTTGGAACATACCGTAGCCCGCAAAGCCGTCTGCCGAGCCCGCGTCGCGTACCTTGTTGATATCGTTGAGCTTTACCCAGATACAGTCGATAAGCTCTTGCGCTTGTTCCAGCGTAAGCTTGCCCGCGTCCATATCCTTCTTATAATAAGGATACATATACTGGTCAAATCTGCCGGGGGAAATGGAATGTCCGCTCGATTCGATCTGCAAAAGCAGCTGCACGAACCAGAACGATTGACAAGCCTCGTGGAAATCGGTGGCGGGAAATTCGGGAACGCGGGCGCAATTCGCCGCAATCTTTTCCAGCTCCGCTCTTCTTACGGGGCATTTCTCCTTTTTCGCCATTTCACGCGCAAGCGCGGCGTATCTTCTCGCATACAAAATCACCGCGTCACAGCTTTCAATTACTGCATAAAGGAAATTGGAGCGTTGCACGTAATCGCCGTCACTCACGTCCAACTTATCGAGTGCGGCTTGCGCTTCCGCGCGAATACCGCTATATCCCTTTTTCAAAACCTTGTCGTATTGCACGTTTACGTGCCCGATACCGTTATAGAAATAATTTCCAGGGGTGAAAATATTGTGCACGGTAAACGCTTCGTAAGCCTCCGTGGACATATTCGACTTGGCAAGGTCGCTGCAAGTCTTACCTTTCCAGTACGGATACGCTTCGCGAAGCTCCGCTTTGGTCTTTTCGCTAATATAGAACGGGTCGGCCGCACGGGTGGACACCGTGTCAAATTCCGCTTCTAACCATTCATAGGAATATTCAGGGAATACCTGACAGCCGCGAGGCGCGACCGTCGCGCTACCTACGATCAATTCGTGGTCGCGAATAACGATTGGTAAATTTTCAAGAATATGCGTAAAAGCCGCGCTACGCCGACGGATAATCGGCAACGCTTCCGTGGCTTTATAGCTCTCCGTGACGAGTACGCCGCGCGCCGATTCGATTTCGGGCATCTTCGCGTACAACGCGTCCACGAGTTTTTGTATTCTTTCGCTCTTTTCAATGACGAATTTAATGTTTTCCATAACCTTACCTTATAACTGATTCCAAAGCTCTTCGTGCGGTGCGGCAATGATAGAATAGGACGAAAGCTGTCCGCTTTGCTTTGCGTACGAAGAACCCGCTTCAACCGCCGCCGTTACGTCGCCGATTTCACCCGTGAGCATCACGACGCCCTTGCCGCCCATACCGCGTGAAACGCGAAGATCGAAAATATCCACGCGCGCCGTTTTCACTGCAAGATCCGCCGCCTTGATCGTCGTTGCCGCGGAAAAGGTTTCTATCAAACCGAGCGCGCCCTTTTTCTCGCTCTTTTGCGTGCCGAACAACGCCGTGATGACCTGTTCGTCGATACGCCCCATTACCGAGCTGTCAATGATATAATTTTCAAATTTACCCTTGACGTGTTCGACGGAAGCCGTCACGTTGGAAATCGAGCCCGTTAAAATAATCTCGTATTTACCGGGACAAGCAGGATGCGCGGAAACCATTTCCACGCCCGCGCTTTTGAGCGCGGCGTCCGTTGCTTCTACGCCCTTGGGTATGCTTTTGAGTTCAATAACACCGATTGCCTTAAACATTATTCGCTATCCTTTTCAATAATGATTTTCGTTTGATCTACGAGCGTTACCGTGCCCGCGACGGACGCGTATTGCGGCAAAGAAAGCCCTTCCGCGCTTTGGGCGATAAGCTCGCCCTTTTGTACCTTATCCCCCTCTTTCACGATCGCCACGCTCGGCGCGCCGATATGTTGACGGAGGTATATCTCCACGCGGGAAAAACCGTTTTGTTCCCCGACGTATTTTGCTATTTTATCGAATTTCGCAACGCCCAAAACGCTTGCCCAACGCTCGGAGGGAATCATTCGGTATTCCCGTTCAGGCATAGGCTCGTTTTCCTCTTTGGAAACGAAGCGAAGTTTATTTTTGGCGAGCAACGCTTTATATTCGTTGATGACCGCTTTGGGGGAAATGCCCTGACAGCAAGCCAACGATTCGCATACGCCGCAACCGCAACAAAGGGTCGCCGAAAGCACCATTTGCGGCATAACCGCCACCGCACTCTTTGCCGTACGCACCATTTTATGCGGTTCAAGCGGGTAACCAAGCAACGCCCTTGGACACATATCCGTACAGCGCGTACATTGACAGCACGCCGTTTCCGCACGGGCAATCGATTTCGGTCCGTCGATAAATTTACTCGTCACCGCCTCGCAATTTTCGGGCAATACGAGCAAGCCCTTGGTCGTTTTGGTGATTACCGCGCGTTCGGGATCGATTACCTTACCCATAGACGGTCCGCCGTCCAAAACGACGTGCGCCTCGTCTACGGTAATTCCGTTCTTTTCAAACAATTCCCAAACAGGCGTACCGATAGGCACTTTCACCACAATCGGCTCTGCAATATCCCCGCCGATCGTAAGCCACTTATGCGTCAGCGGCAAGCCGCGCTTGATTGCTAACGCCACGTTGTACATAGTTTCTACGTTGTAGACGATTACGCCCGCCGTAATGGGCAGATTGCCCGCCTTTACGACGCGACCCGTCGCCTGATAAATCAGACTGATTTCGTCGCCCATCGGGTACACGTCGGGCAACGTTTTCAAAATGATTTTTTGCGCCAGCTTCGCCCCGTTTTCAAGGCGAAGGCGTTTTGCCGTGTGTTCTTTCACGCACAAAAGAGCGCAAGGAATATTCGCATATTCCAGCACTGCTTCTATAGCTGCCAACACCATCGGCATTTCTTTATGTAAAAGCACGTAATCGGTATAAAGGAGCGGTTCACATTCCGCGCCGTTTATAACGAGCGTATCCGCACCCTCGGCAAGCTTTGCATACGAGGGAAAACCCGCGCCGCCCGCGCCGACGATTCCGGCTTCTTTCATAATTTCTTTCAAGCTCATTGTTTTGCCTCCGCAAAACGTTAATCTACGATACCGACGATTACGGCGTCACAAGGCGAATTGCAGTTACGCAACGCCAAACGCGCCGAGCTACCCGTCGTAACGAGCACCGTTTCTCCGATACCCGCGCCAACGCTATCTACGGCAATGATATATTCTCCCGTCAATTCCCCGTTTTTCATAAGCTCGATTTCCATAAACTTCGAGCCGACGAGAGATTCTTGTTTTCTCGTGGAGACGATATGCCCCCTGATGATACCTCTTAACACTTTTTACTCCTTAACGACTTTAACCTTAAACCCGTTGCCGATACCCGCCGCGTTCGCGTCGTCCGTATCGACGTGCATTTCCAGACGGAAATCGGGATGCACGCGCACCTGTACGTCGTACCAACGCGTACGGCGCTTGCCTGCTACGTCCACTGTTACCGTGTCCCCGTCCTTGACGTTAAATTTCACGCCGTCCGCGGGCGACATATGAATATGTCTGTTGGCAATGATACAGCCTTCTTTGAGCTGCACTACGCCCTTCGGACCAACAATCGTAACCCCTGCCGAGCCTTCCGTTTTACCCGACTCGCGCACGGGCGGTTTCACCTTTAATACGTAGGAATCGGTCATAGATATTTCTACTTGCGATTTGCTACGGAGCGGCCCTAACACGCGCACGCCCTCGATGGGACGCATAGCGGGGCCGATTAGCGTGAGCGTTTCCTTGCACGCATACTGTCCGGGTTGGGATAAGTCTTTGAGCGGGGTAAGCTCGTAGCCTACGCCGAACAACGTTTCCAAATCCGCTTTATTGAGATGAATATGTCTGTTGGATACGCCGACGGGCACTTCGTTACCGTTTTGCGCACTTTCGCCGCCGTCCATTTCTGCAAGTACTTGCTTAACCAGTTCCGCAATTTTTGCGCTCGTGATTTCCATAAGATCGTTCCTTTTTTACCATTTTGGGGCGTAATACGCCTGTTTTTGCCTGTTTTTGCGTTTGAAAAACCTCCGTAGCATCCGAAACACTGTTTCGGATACTACGGTTTCTGTCCGTCAAAGTTAATTATTTGATGGAGGGAAGAAGTTTCTCAACATCCATATGGGGACGAGGGATTACGTGCGTAGCGATAACTTCGCCAAGTGCCGTAGCCGCTGCCGTACCTGCTTCCACAGCTGCTTTCACCGCGCCTACGTCGCCGCGTACCATAACGCTTACCAAGCCGCTACCGATTTTCTCGCTG
>JAZNGH010000037.1:0-3748 GCA_045576335.1 Candidatus Scatosoma sp. | reverse complement strand
CGATACCACCTTCGCGCCGACGATTGCGTCGCTTACGCCCCAGTAAGGACTTGTTTGCAAGGAATCAATTTTACCGTTGTAGACGTCGTAATATTGATTAGAGTACAAGGGCGCTTCGGGAGCAAGCATATTCCAGCGCTGTATAAACAAGCGCCACCACTCGTTATACGCATCCGTGGGGATAGGGTAGCCCTGCGTGGGCGCGGTGTTGTAGACCATTGCCATAGACAAAAAATCCATACCCAGCTCGTACTCCACGCCGTCTATTTGCACGTACGCTCTGCCGTCCTCTTTTTCCGTGACTTTATCAATCGTTACCTCTCTGCCGATTGCCGCGTATACGGAGCGGTAATCCTCGCGCGTGACCACGTCGTTGAAAATATCCCCGTTCGTCGTAGATTTACAGCTCGCGAAAGCGAGCGCGGGCAACGAAGCCGCGAGCGCAATCGCAAAGCCTATTTTTTTCGTTTTTATCGTCTTTTTCATATCTACTATTTTGCGCGACGGCAGGGTTTTTATACTATATTTATCCTCTAAAATACTTGACGAAAAAACGCGTTTCGTGTTATACTATAAAAGAAATTTTTTACGCGCGCTTATGCGCGCAAGGAGTAAGCTATGGAAAAAGAAAATCTCCGTTTGGAAACCAAATGCGTACAAGGCGGTTATACGCCCGACAACGGCGAACCCCGTCAAGTCCCTATCGTGCAAAGCACGACCTTTAAGTATAACACGAGCGAGGATATGGGCAAGCTTTTCGATTTGGAAGCGAGCGGGTATTTTTATTCGCGCCTGCAAAACCCTACCTGTGACACGGTTGCGGCAAAAATTTGCGCCTTGGAGGGTGGCAGCGCGGCTATGCTCCTCTCGTCTGGACAAGCGGCGTCCTTTTTCTCCGTATTCAATATCGCAAGCTGTGGCGACCACGTCGTTTCCTCGGCAAGCATTTACGGCGGTACGTACAACCTGTTTGCCGTTACTATGAAAAAAATGGGGATTGAATTTACGTTCGTAGACCCCGATTGCAGTGAAGAGGAATTGAACGCGGCGTTCAAGCCCAACACCAAAGCCGTATTCGGAGAAACGATTGCAAACCCCGCCCTCACCGTTTTGGATATTGAAAAATTCGCAAAAGCGGCGCACGCGCACGGCGTGCCCTTGATTATCGATAATACCTTCGCAACCCCCGTCAACTGCCGTCCCTTCGAGCACGGCGCGGATATCGTTACCCATTCCACGACCAAATATATGGACGGTCACGGCGTTGCGGTCGGCGGCTGTATCGTAGACTCGGGTAATTTTAACTGGCTCGCGCACGCGGACAAATTCCCTGGGCTTTGCACGCCCGACGATAGCTATCACGGCATCACCTACGCCGAAAAGTTCGGGCAGGGCGGCGCGTATATCACCAAGGCAACCGCACAGCTTATGCGCGATTTCGGGTCTACGCAATCCCCACAAAGCGCGTTTTATCTCAATTTGGGCTTGGAAAGCCTGCACGTGCGTATGGAGCGGCATTGCTTGAACGCAACCAAAGTCGCTGAATTTTTAGAGGCTAACGACAAAATTGCTTGGGTGAACTATCCCGCGCTTCCCTCCAATAAATACTATCCGCTCACGCAAAAATATATGCCCAAGGGCACTTGCGGCGTTGTATCGTTCGGCGTAAAAGGCGGAAGAGCGGCGGCGGAAAAATTTATGAAGGCGTTGAAAATCATTGCAATCGAAACGCACGTAGCGGACGCGCGGAGCTGTTGTCTGCACCCCGCAAGCGCAACACACCGTCAGATGAACGAGCAGGAATTGATTGCGGCGGGCGTTCCCGGAGACCTTGTTCGCCTTTCCTGTGGGCTAGAAAATTATCAGGATTTGATTGACGATATCACGCAAGCATTGAAAAACATTTGAGGTAAATAAGTATGCCTATTAAAATTCCCAACGATTTACCCGCGGTTAAGACGCTGACGAGCGAAAATATATTCGTAATGACGGAAACCCGTGCAATCTCACAGGATATCCGTCCTTTACGCATACTCATTCTCAATCTTATGCCAAAGAAAATCGAAACGGAAACGCAATTTGCACGGCTGCTTTCCAACACGCCGTTGCAGGTTGAGCCGACTTTGATCCACACCTCCTCCCATCAATCCAAAAACGTCGCGGAGGAGCATTTGCTCGCCTTTTACAAAACGTTTGCCGACGTAAAAAACGAAAAATTCGACGGTATGATTATTACGGGCGCGCCGCTTGAACACCTGAAATACGAAGAGGTGGAATACTGGCAGGAGCTTTGCGAAATTATGGAATGGAGCAAAACGCACGTACACAGCACGCTGTATATTTGCTGGGGCGCGTTTGCGGGGCTGTATTACCATTACGGGATTGATAAAATCCCCACGAGCGAAAAGCTGTTCGGCGTGTTCCCCCACCAAGTGGAATATAAGCCGTCCATTTTGTTCCGTGGGTTTGACGATACGTTTATGGTACCGCAATCCCGCCATATTACCCTGCCCCGCGAGGAGCTTGAAAAAGTCCCCGCACTGAAAATACTTGCCTCTGCAAAGGAAACGGGCGTGTACGCCGTTTCCACCAAAAACGGTCGGCAAATCTTCATTACGGGGCACTCGGAATACGACGCGGACACGCTTAAAAATGAGTATTTACGCGATCTTACGCTTGGAAAGCCTATTAAAATGCCCGTCAATTATTTCCCCAACGACGACGCTACCCGTCCCCCGCTCGTATCGTGGCGCGGACACGCGCATTTGCTGTTTTCCAACTGGCTCAATTATTTCGTTTACCAAAGCACCCCTTACGACGTAAAACAAGTAAAAGCGGACGATTAAAGCCCGCTTTCCATCAAAAACACCCCGCCGTTGCGAATACGCAACGGCGGTTGTTTTATATAAGGTATTATTTTACCAAACCCATTTGAAAAGAGTTTTACGAAGTTCTCTCCTTTCACCTTTTGGGGTAAAAAGAACAGGGTGACAAACACACGTAAAGCTTACGTCTATATTATCGGTTAATAAATTGTAGTTTCCAACGTACATTTTCACTTCTCTACCCTCTTTATCTTTTATCTTCAATAAAATAGGATATACAATCATAGTAAATTTTGCTTCATCCGCAACCATAAAGCTCGATAAATCTAATCGCGTCTGTTCTTCGGGATAATTATAAAGAGAGGTTTCGTTAGCAAATCGGTAAGCTTTTTCATACGCCTCTTTCAAATCGTTAGGCAAATAATAATTATACATTATGTCCCCGTTATGAATAACATATACTTTATCGGAATAACACGCGTCTTTTGAGGAAAAACTTTCATTTTTATTTAATACGATGTCATAAAGAAAATCTTCCATAGCGGTAAGATTTTCTTTTTTTACGTTATATATCTTACCAAAAAAAGCAATATCCCTTGTTGTTATACGAACAGGATTTTGTTTACGCACGTCACCAAAAGAACCGTCTTTGAAAATACGACGGTAATATCTATCCGCTTGGAATTGTAAAGACGTTATATCTTGTACCTCACCGTCAAGGCTCTTGACAATTTCCAAATCCTCTTCGCTCGTTTGTTTCACACAATCACAAATGCATTGATGTTTCTTAAAATACTTTGCATATGATTTATCTTGAACAAACCCCTTTACTATTTCCATTACCTTTCTTTTAAGTTCTTTGTCTTCCGTCATTTTTTTCTTCTCCTTTTATGCTTTTTGCATATACTACTTATATTATATCC
>JAZNGH010000036.1:0-71469 GCA_045576335.1 Candidatus Scatosoma sp. | reverse complement strand
GGTAATAAAATGGCACAGCATAAAAACAACGGAGTGTTATTAAAGGTAAACGTTCAGTGATTAAGATTAATATAGCCTAATTGTAAAAAAAGCACCCGTTTAGGTGCTCTTCCCGTAGGGATTTTTTAGGAAAAATAAAAGGATAGCAAAAATGATATGCACCCCAAAAATTTGCCATCCTTTTATTTTTGCTTTTCAAAACACACGACTTTCCTTTGAAAGTATAGTATGCTACACTTTTGAAAATTTTTCCACAAAAATTAACAACTCGATAAAATGAATTTATTTAATGCTTATATTTCCTGTTTATTGAGTATATCATCTTTTTCTGTTATTTCGCGAATAACTCGGCACGGATTTCCCACCGCTAAACTATTTGCTGGAATATTCTTTGTAACAACCGAGCCTGCGCCGATTACCGAACCGTCCCCGATTGTTACACCAGCGCAAATTGTTACGTTTGCGGCAATCCAACAATTATTGCCGATGGTTATAGGTTTTGTATATTCTAAATTAGTTACATTTCCAGTAGTTGGATTATAAAACGAATTTCTTTCTTGATAACGTAAGGGGTGAATGGCTGTTAAAAGAGAAACGTTAGGACCGATAAATACGTTTTCCCCGATAGTTACTTTTCCTTCGTCTAAAACGGTAAAATTAAAATTTGCATAACTACCTTTTCCGATAAACGTATTTACGCCAAAATCAAAATAAATCGGACCTTGCAGGTATATATTTTCACCCTTATTTGGCAACAACTCATTCAAAATCTTTTCCCGTTGTTCCACGTCTGTTTCAAACGTGTCGTTATAAAGTTTGCAAAGCTTGTGGGCTTTTGTTCTTTCTTCCGCCATACCTTCGGTGAAAGGGTCGTAAATCATCCAACCTTTCAACATTTTTTCGTGTTCTGTCATATCTATTCTCCTACAAGTTCTTATTTATCGGTGATTTTATTATATCAAAAAAGTAAATTTAATTCAAGCACTTTTGCGTAGACAAAAGAAAACTCGACTTATGGAAAGTCGAGTTTTATAAATTATTTAATTTAAATCCCTATGGGAAGAGCGGTTATGCCGTTCTTTTTTGTATTTTACGAGATACACTCGACTACGGCTACGCCTACGCTCGGTATGACGGGTGCGGGGATCATACCGACCGAGCGCAAGCATTACCCCCATTGTCATACCGACCGAGCGAAGCGAGTGGAGCGTATCTCACCCCCTTTTTTCTTCTTTCAAAAAATCGTACACAAAGCCTTGACTTTGAAAGTATTTTATGATAAAATAAACTAAAATCCAACAAGAAGGGGTAAAAATTATGTTCTTTTTCGATAAAAGAAAAGCAGCCAAACACATGAAAACTTTATTCAAAACCGAGCTTACGTTAGGCGTACCCAAAAAAGTCGGCGGTAGAACGGGCAAGTTTAAGATTATGGGCAAACCTTTCTATACATCTTCAAACAGTTCTGTTTCTTATAGTGTTCACGACGAATATTCTTTTGTTTTTAAGTGTGAATATAACAAAGATAAAACGTTTCGTCTTACCATAACGGCGTTAAGGCTTGATTTGTCCTACTCGCAAAACGGTATGAAAATGATTCGCGAGCAATACAGTGCATATACTTTTTTCTTTAATCAAACCTACACGGAAATACGCTTCCCCGTAAGAAAAGTAAACAATATGCAGGACTTTAAGGAAAAATTGAGCGCGGATATTCGGTACTGGAACAATTCGGGCTTGTACAACCTCTTGTTGCAGCTTTATAAAGTCTAATCGAAAAACGATTATAAAATACGGCGGCGATAGAATTTTCTATCGCCGCCGCGTTTTTTATGCAAAATTTTATTCGTTTACGTAATCAATCAAATCGACCTTGGTATTCAACGCGCTGCATTTATACCCGACCTCTTCAAATACCTTTTCAATTTCTACTCGCAAGCAAATTTCCGTTTCCGTGTTTTCCGCGGATTCCAAGCGCGTGCCCGTAGGAATATATTTCCAAGTTTTCCCTGCCTTTTCACGCGCGCGCAAATATTCGTAAATCTGCCCGTTAAGCAATAATTCTATACTCGACGGACAAAGCACCGCGCCGTTGGAATCAGCTCGGACAGAATGCGTCTTATCCAAAAGCTTCTTTACGATAGACGGCTTTTCAACTGTCAAATTGTAAGCAACTCTCATTTTTATCGCTATTTTTTTTCCGTTCGCTTGAATGATTGTATCTAAATAATACGAGCCTTTAAGACCATAAGGGAAGAAATAAATACTAACCCCTTCAATTTTTCCAAAAAACGGAATTTTGGGCATTTTCAACCCCGGAACGGATTTTGCGTCCAGCTTTACTTTATCGTCAAAAATCTTTAACACTTCACTTTTGTAGACGACCATACCAAAACAATTTTTCGGCGCGCAAACGATTGTACCCGGCACAAATTTTTGATCAAGCCCCGAAACAAACGCATTGCTCGGCATAGGACCTTGTATTTTTTTAGCCATAATTTTATTTCTCCTTTTTGTTAAGACAGAGGCGTTATATTAAATATAATTGATTTCGCCAAACTTCACTTTCAGGCTCTTTTCCTTGTAACCGATTTCCTTGAAAAGCTTACCCAAAAGCATTTCAATTTGCGTGTGCGTGCTAACGCTCGAATAGTTCACGCCGCGACCGTTCGGACCAAGCCCCGTATTCGGCTCGTATTTCCACGACAAATTCTTCGACTCGCGTTCAATGAGCATTTCGGTAATTTTTTCCACCAAAAACTTTCTCCACTCCGCAAAGCTTATGACCGAGCCACTAGCGTCGGGGAAATATTTGCAAACGTAATCCTTGGTCAACAAATTATACGCTTTCATTGCCTCTTCGATTTCCACCTCGTATTGCAGCGTGAAAACCATTCTCGCCTTTTTACCGCTCTTCAAGGTAAAGACCTCGTTAAAATTCAGCGTTCCCGAAAATCCGTAGGGGAAGAAGTACACGTAAAGGGACTTGATTTTCCCAAAGAACGGGATTTTGGGCATTTTCAGCCCGGGCAAGGACTTTTTATCCAGCGTAACGCTGTCCGTAAACAGCTTTAATTTCGTAAAACCCTGCTCCACCAAGCCAAAGCTATCGTTGGGTGCAAAGATTTTCGTACCTTTTTTGTGCGGTTGATAAATACCTGTTACAAGCGCGTCCTTACAAGACGGTGCGTAAATTTTTTTTGCCATCATTTTTCTCCTTTCGCTGTTGTTATATCTATTATATCACTTTAAGAAAAGCTTTGTCAACGATATGACAAAATTTTTTGCGAGCAAAAGAGAAGCCGCCTTTTTTACAAAAAGGCGGCGCACTGTCAATACAAAATTTGTGCGTTGTCGGGCAGACGCAAAACGGACACGGTATCGCCGCGCACGGAATACTGGTCTTCCTTGTACGTTTTATGCGGAACGAAATAAATACGCTTGTCCTTCCAACGCGCCTTGGCTTCGATTGAGAACAAGCCCTCGCTCAAAATCTTACGCATAATGCCCTCGTTCAGCTCAATAATCGCCGCGGTATACCCGTCGGCAAAGCAATCGAGGATATCGGCGCGTATCTGGGTGATGACGAAAATATCGTCGGGCGCGTACCCCTTGCCCTCGCAATGCGAACAGGGCTTGACGAGCATAGACTGCATATCGTTGCCCACGCGCTTGCGCGTGAACTGGGTAAGACACAGCTCACTCATAGGCAACACGTGGCATTTCGCCTTATCGAGCGCGAGCCGTGAAGAAAGCGTTTCGGTCACGGCGTGGCGGTGCTCCTCGGAAAGCATATCGATAAAATCGACGACGACGATTCCGCCGACGTTGCGAAGCCGAACCTGCCGAGCAATCTCCTTTGCCGCTTCCAAATTGACGGCAAAAACCGTTTCCTCCAAATTATCCTTGCCCACGTAGCTGCCCGTATTCACGTCCACGACGGTCATGGCTTCCGTATGCTCGATGACGAGATATCCCCCGCAATCCAAATGTACGATAGGGCTCGTGGCTTCATTTACGAGCGGGGTTATTCCGTACTCTTTGAGCATGGAGCGGGCACCCGTGTATTTGATGAGCTTCCTTTCGGGGATATCCGAGCGCAGCTTGATAAGGGATAAAAGCTTGTGATATAATTCCTCGTCGCCCACGTGAATCGCCACGATTTCGTCACCGAGGGAATCGCGCATGGTGCGGACGGGCAACTCCTCGTCCTCGTAAAGCACCGTCCCGAACGGGGCTTTTTCCGCGCGCTTACGCATTTCCAAATACAGTTTTTTCAAATACTCCGCTTCCGTCTTTAACTGCTTCAAGGAAGCAAGCGGAGCTTGCGTGCGAACGATAAACCCCTCGTTGGTCTTGCCCATACGCATTTTATCGGCGATTTTCAAGAGCTTTTCGCGCTCCTGCTCGTCCGTGATTTTACGGGATATCCCCAAAAAATCGGTGTTGGGCAGGTAAATTAAACGCCGTCCCACGAAAGAGAGGTGCGTAGTCACCTTCGCGCCCTTGTTTCCGCGCGGGGGCTTGGTGATTTGCACGAGGATTTCGTCGCCGACCTTCAAATCGAGCGGCTTTACGTTCGTCTGCACGAACGAGCCGTCGTACTTGGTGTAGTCGGTGTAGGTTTCCTCCATAGACAGGTAACAATTTTTGGCAAGACCGCACGAAATGAAGGCAGCGTTCATGCCCGAAAGGACGTTGACAACCCTGCCTTTATACACGTTTCCCACGACGGTTTCGCCGCGTTTTTCTTTTTCCACGGAAAATTCCGCCAGCTTGCCGTCCTCTTTGAGCGCGGCGAACTGTTGCCCGCAATAGCGGTCGAAAAACCATTCTTTTTTCATTACAAGCGCATCTGCCTAAATAATTTCACCAACCCTTTAAGTATAACACAAGGGAACGGCTTTGGCAAGAGGTTTTGCGTGATTTTATGCGTTTTTAATTGATTTTTGGTCAATTTTTGCCCATTTTTGCAATTCTGCAAGCGGCGTATACGGACTTTCGGAGCGCAAAAAGAACTCGCCGAGCGCGTTTTGCGGCAAATCGAACAGCTTGTTTTCGTTTTCGTCGTAGACCTCTAAAACGAGATAGCTCCCAGGGGCGATATATTTAAGGGCATCTTTGACGGGACGGCTTCCAAGCACCGCCACGCGCCGAAGCTCCACGCCCTTTGCCAAGGCGTCCTTGCAGGAGAAATCCATACGATCGTATACGGCGTTCTTTTCACGGTTTCCTATCCCGCCAAAGAGCAAAAACGCCGCAAACGCCAAAAGGGAAAAGTTGGGCTGTTTTTGCACGCAAAGCAGAGCGAACACCGCCAAGCACAAAAAAGAAAAAGCAAGGGTAAGCGCGCGGCAAACGCGCTCCGCGCGCCGTTCGGCTTCCCGCGTTTGCGAGGTGCTTTTAGAGAACGTCCGCACGAGCGCGGAGCGCAATATCCGTCCGCCGTCCAGAGGGTACGCGGGCAATAAATTGACGAGCGCGATGGTGAGCGAGGTATAGCACGCGGTGTCGGTGAACGCATACGTGGTAGGGGCAAACCACCAAAGCGCGGCAAAAAACCCCGCCGTCAAAAGGTTACACAGCGGTCCCCAAAACGCGACGGTCATTTCGTCCTTTGCCGATATGCCGCGCATATCTCCGTCGATCACCGCCCCGAACGGCATCAAAACGATACGGTTGAGCTTGTATCCGAGCTTCGCCGCGGCGAACGCGTGCGCGCATTCGTGTTGCACGGCGACCAGACAGCTCATCAAAAACAAAAACAGCTCGCCCTTGATACAGTACCACGCCCCCACGAGCAAAAACAGGGGGTGCAGAGAAAAGCGGGGACGGTTGGCAGCGGAGCGGCGGTTAAGCCGCTCCGCTTCTTTTTTACGGCTTTTTAACAAAAGGTTATTCTTGCGTCACCCACGCAAGACAGTTTTCTTCCGTAAGCTGAAAGCAATTCAACAGCGCGCCGTCCGAATACATAGTCACCTGCACTTCCGTTTCCCCGCCCGAAAACGCGACGGGAATATTCGCCTTTACCTCGTCGCCGACGGCGTAATACACCGTTTCCAGACCGTTAAACACCCCCGTAAAGCTGTCCGAATGTGCGATTTTGAGGGTATACGTGCCGTCCTCCTCCAAGGTCACCGCGCTCACCTTGCCGTCCGCGGCAGGGTACACACAGCACGCGTCCGTAAAGCTCAACACGCCCGTATCCGAGAGGGTAAGCTCGGTATCCGAAAGCTCGCTCACAACGGAGGAAAGGGTGAAATCGGTATACTGCCTATCGTCCGTTTGCGCCGTCGTCGTGTTTTCGCCCAGCGTTCTAAAAAAGGTATTGATTGCGCTGTTGGGCATAAAGACGTTGGTCAAGAAAATCGCACCGCAAAGCGCGCAAGCAACCGCAAACTCCGCACCCAAAGCGATTCGAAGACGTTTTTCCGCACGCGTTTCCGTTTTATGTTCCTCGTTCAACGCATACCTGCCCCCCTCCTCCAAGTCGTCGGAGAGAAAGGCGTAATCCTGCCCCTCTAAATCGTCCATTGATGCAAACGGCTTATCGGACGTGGAATAGAGGCGCACGGTGTCAATGCGCTCGGGCACGTCGCCTATATGCAGCTCGCCCGCACTGTTCGCGCTTTCCGCAAAAAGCTCCGCGTCGGCGGTGATTTTATCATCTTTCGGCGCGTTTTCAAGCAACTTGTCGTTGACCTGTGCAATCACCGATTCTTTGAGGTCGGGCTGCACCGCGGCGGCTTTCGCCTTGCGCCCCCGACCGCGTTTTTTACGCACTACGTTGACCGTGGATACGGGAATTTCCAGCATTTCGGCGTATTCGATTTCTTCGTTCATACAATTTTCTCCTTGCTATTTCTTTGTTCTATTGTATGAAGCCGCCGCGGTGGATAGAACACCGCGGCGGGAATTGTTTTTGTCGAAATTATGCGTATTATTTTGTTTTGGTTAATTTTTTACGCAAGCGTTCTTTGCCGCGCGCGAGCAAATTATATACTTGCTTGACGCTTCTGCCCGTAAGCGCGGCAATGCGTTGCGGAGGAACGCCTTGAAAATAGCGCATATACAGCGTTTGGCGATACTCCGCGCGAAGCCCGTTTAACGCCTCGCGCACACGGCGTACCCGTTCGATTGCCTCCTCGTTTGTTTCCTCTTGAACAGGCGCGTCCTCGCCTTCCAGAATTTCCAAAGAAACCTCCTGCCGTTTGCGCCGTTTTTTGAGCGCGTTGAAACTCTTGTTTTTGGCAATCTCGTAAAGGTACGCCTTCAAGCTCGCGCCCTCGCGCTCTAAATAGCGCGGCTTTTTCCAAAGCTCCGTCAACGTTTCTTGCGCAATATCCTCGGCAAGCCCGCGATCGCGCACGTACCCGTAAACGAAATAAAAAAGCCCTCTAAAATAGAGGGCAAAAATATCTTCCAAGCTCTGCTCGTCGCCGCTTAAAAACCGACGGTACAAGCGCGCGCCTTCGTCTTTCATATTCCCCCCAAACGGGTGAAAAAGGACTAACGGTCGTGGCAATGCTCAAAATACCAACAGCGATAGGGCTTTTCGCAATGCTCGCCCACCTCGATTTGAGGCGAGAATGCGTCTTTTTTCTTGATTTTACCAAGCTCGAAAATTCGTCTTTCCGCTTCCCGCTCAAAAATACGCGCCTGCTTCGTCACTTCCGCGATTTTATACGCAACGCCGTCCTTTTCCAACCTTTCAACGCATACCTGCTCCGCATCTTCCCCGTTTTCGCCGTCCGCAAGCACCAAAAAACAATTCGTGACTTTCACGCCGCATTTACGCAAAATCAGCCGTTGAAAGCCCAAATCGATTAAAAATTCTCTTCTTACGGAAGCCGCGTTTTTCACCTCGTACAAGGCGTATCCCGCGCCGTCCTTTTTGAGGATATCCGCCGCGCAATAATTGCCGTACCAGGAAAACGCGGCTTCGCAAATCACGTTTTCGCCCGATACTAAAAGCGCGCGCGTCCTTTCCAGCATAGCCGCGTAATCGAGCCGTCCGTCCGCTTTTTTCACCGTGGTTTCCACGAACGGTCCGAAAAGCCCCATTGCCGCGTCACCGAATGCGTTTCCCGCGTCCAGCCTTGCCTGCACCTCGGGCGGTATGATTTTTAATTCGGGTCTGTGCGAATCCAGCCAAAGCATTTTTTCGCATTGTAAGCCCCGCACGAAATCCGTTTTGGATATAGGCATACGATTTCTCCTTGTCAGTATTTGCATTTTTGCGTTCGTCAATGTACGAAAATTATAACAAAATAAAGGGAAAAAGTAAAGCTTTTTGCCATAACTGCTTGCATAGTTGCGGTTTTTATGGTATAATAATATGTGGAGAAAATCGTTATGCGACAGCTACTCAAAAAAACGCGGGCGTATAAGCTTTTGAAAGCGGAAGCGGAGCAAAACCGTTTTTCGCACGCCTATCTTTTGCTTTTAGACGACGAGCGAAACTTAAAAAACGCGCTCAAACTCTTTGCAAAGGTGTTTTTCGGTTGTGACGAGCCGCAAAACGAGCAAGAAGAAAATTTTTCCTCTCGGATAGACGCGGAAACGCTTTCCGATTGCCTGTTCTTTCCGCAAGCGGACAAAAAATTCGCGGTCGAGGACGCGGAAAGAGTGACCGAAGAAAGCTTGATACGACCCGTAGAAAGCGATAAAAAGGTTTTCGTAATCGGCGATTTTGCCGAAGCGAATATCGCTTCGCAAAACAAGCTCCTCAAACTCTTGGAAGAACCGCCAAAGGACGTGATTTTCCTGCTCGGCGCAACCTCGGCGTACCCCGTTTTGCAAACGGTGCGTTCCCGCGTTGCCGCCTTGGAAATTCCCCCTTTTGAAACGAGCGATATCGCCGCTTCTCTTTCGCGCATTTATGCGGACAAGGGTTACGGCGAAGCGGATATCGAGCTTTGCGCGGCGGCTAGCGGCGGCAGCCTTGGCGCGGCGCAAAACGCCTTGGAGGGCGGGGAATACAAAACGCTTCTAAACGACGCGTTCGAGCTGTGTCTTTGCGATAGCGCGAAGCTTCCCGCAACCGTTCGAAGGGTGGGAGAAACGAAGAACAAAAAAACGCTGTTGTTTTTGCTCCGCGTAATTTTCCGCGACGCGTTGCTAATCAAAACCTTGCAGGGCAAAAACGCACTGTTGCGCTTGGAAACGGAGCGGTTACAAGGGGTAGCCAAACGCTTCTCGCCCGCGTGCCTTTTATACGCACAGGACGAGCTTACCAAAGCGGAAAAAGAGGTGTTTTTTAACGCGTATTTTCCGCAATGTATCGAGGTGCTTTTTGCAAAAATTCTCAAATTCAATTCTTAAAGGATAACGTATGGTAAAAGTTGTAGGAATAAAATTCAAAACGGGGGGGAAGCTGTATTATTTCGCCCCCAAAGCAGGGGATAAATACGAAAGAAATATGCCCGTGATCGTGGAAACGGCGCGGGGCACGGAATACGCTTGGGTCGCGTACCCCGAACGCGAGGTTGCGGAAGAGGAAATCGTTTCCCCTCTCAAACCCGTCGTCCGTATCGCCACCGAAAAGGACACGGCGCGCTATCAAGCCTTTGAAAACAGAAAACCCGAAGCGATACGCACCTGCAAGGAAAAAATCGCCAAGCACGGGCTGGCAATGAAGCTCGTCGATTGCGAATTTTCCTTTGACAGCGGCAAAATCACCTTCTTTTTCACCTCGGAAAACCGCGTGGACTTCCGCGAGCTGGTCAAGGACCTCGCTTCCGTTTTCCATACCCGTATCGATTTGCGGCAAGTGGGTATCCGCGACGAAACGAAATATCTCGGCGGAATCGCACCCTGCGGCCGCGTGTGCTGCTGTGCGGGGAATATGCCCGAATTTAAGAAGGTCAGCGTGAAAATGGCAAAAGCGCAAAATCTGTCGTTGAACCCCGGCAAAATCAGCGGGCTTTGCGGACGGCTTATGTGCTGTTTGGGTTACGAAATCGATTATTACACGGACGCGGCGAAGCAGCTCCCCAAAATCGGCTCGGAGGTGGGCACGCCCGAGGGCAAAGCAATCGTTGCTTCCCTGAATATGCTCAAAATGGAGGTTCGCGTGAAAATCGACGACAAAAACGGGGGCTTTATCTTCAAGGATTACCCCGCAAGCGAGCTCCGTTTCAAAAAAACCTGTCAAAACTGTCCTAAAAACTGTCAAAACGAGGACGAAGAGGACGAAATCGACGAAGAATAATCGTTAAATTGCTTTACTTTTACAAGTAAAGGTGATATAATAACAAAGGTTTAATTCTGTCAGTAAGGAGATTTTTATGGAAGAAAACGTACGCAAAACGGACGAATTAAGTTTATTCGACATCTTAAAACTTTTTTGGAGACATATCAAGCTCTTGCTTTTGGTCTTGCTCGGCGGTATAATTGTCGGGGCAAGCATCGGGGCGATATCCAAGGCAAATATCGATTATTACGGCACAAGCCTTACCTTCTACGTCAATCCCTACATTGACGAAACGGCGGAGGACGACGGCACGGGCTCGACCACGACGGACAGCCAGTACGGCGTATACGGCGCATACGGCAAACACGTAATGGATAATATGGTCAAGCTCCTTTCCTCCGAGCTTTTCTCTGAAATCCTCATTCAGGACGTTCCCAACCTCCCCGAAAAAATCGTGGACGGTAAATTGAACTCCAAATACGAAAACCTGCTTATGACGGTACAAAACTCCGTTTCCTTCTCCTATTACGGCGGCGAGGACGATGCTTCGGACGTGGATTCCCTCGCCCGCTCCTTCATTTACGTAAACATTTCCGTTCTCAACAGCGAATCGCTCGCGCAATACTTAATGGAAAGCGTCCTCGCGCAAGTACCCGTATTCGTAGAAGAAAATATGACCGTACCCAACGGCTACGACGGCACGAACTGTCGTACCACCAACGTCATTCATAAAACCCGCCTCTTAAACGAGGGCGAGGCGTTTTCTACGGCAGTGACCGACGCGCTCATCTTCGGCTTTGGCGCATTGATTATCGTGTGTATCGCGCTCATCGTCATTGACCGTTCGGATAAGCGTTTGCGCTCGGTAGATCAAATCACGGAAACCTTTAACGTGCCCGTACTCGGCGTTATTCCCACGATTGAAAAGAAAGAACCTCACACGGAAAATCAAGATAAAAACGAAAACGCGGAGGTACAGGAATAATGAAAAAGACCGAAAATGGCATTTTCAAGCGTAAAGGCAAAAACGGTATTCTCGATCACGAACGCGCGGAATATTTGATTTTGGACAACGTGGGCTTCGAGGTCACGGAAGCGTTCCGCAATTTCAAGGCTTCGCTTTCCGTTTCCATTCCCAAAAAATCGGGAAAAGCAACCTCTCTTATCATCACCTCGTCCTGTCCCGAGGACGGCAAAACGACGGTCGCGGTCAATCTTGCCATGATGTTCGCGCTGTCCAACGCAAAAGTCATTTTGATTGACGCGGATATCAGAAAGGGCAGAGTTTCCAACTTCTTCAAGGTGAAAAACGCGCCTGGCCTCGTGGATTATTTGTCGGGACAAGCCTCCTTGGAGGAAATCACGCATACCAGCGTGCATAATAACAATCTTACGTTTATCCCTTCGGGCACGCGTACGCCGCGCCCGTACGAGCTGTTGGAAAGCGAAGAAATGAAGGCTTTGCTGCAAGAATTGAAAGCCAAATACGACTACGTAATTTTGGACACGCCCCCCTTGGTGGTGGTTTCGGACGCGCTCGCGCTTACCTCGGAGGTGAACGGCACTATCGTCGTTTGCCGTCACGAATCCTCGTACGTAAAGGATATCGCGAACACGTTGGACAAGCTGAATTTCGCAAAAGCGAACGTCTTAGGCGTCGTCGTCAACGGCTACAACAACTCCAAGGTAAAATCTTCCTATCATTCGAACAGATACAATCAATACAATAAATATTATTTAGACAGTTAAAAAACCGTATAAAAATAACCCCCGCGTGAAAACGCGGGGGTTTTATCATTTAACTCGTTATTTTATCAAACAAGCCGTCGTCTTTTTCCTCTGAAAAGGGGTCGGCGCAAGCCGCCGCGGGATACAACGCACCCACCTTCAAACAAAAATCCACGTCCAAAAGCTTGGTTTTCTTGCCGTTATCCCCGAAATCCTTAATTTCGAAGATATGCTTGCCGTTGGTGTAAACGAGCGTCTTTTCGCCGTTTTCCTCTATCAACGCGTAATCGGCAACGCCGCGCGCAAGCTCGTATTCCGAGCAGCCGTCGAAATTCCCGTTTTCGTTTTTGACGAGCCGCACCAACGTCCAATTTTTGGGAATAAACCCGAAATCTTCCTGTTTTTTGTTCTTTTTCAGTTCTTTGTCGACGTTGATAAGGTTATTATTGATAAAGACCTTTTTACCGTCCGTTTTACCGTTTTTCGCCGCGTCGCCGCCGTTGCCTATCGAACGGGCGGACTGACCGCTTACCATAGGCTTTTTGGCAAAGCACATCACGAACGCCGAAACGAAGCCCACGATTGCCTGCACGATACGCACGGGAATAAGTAAAATTTCAAGAAATGGATTTCCCTCCGTTTTTTCCGCGTCCGTTTTGCGAATACAGTACAAATTCCCGTTCCCGTCCGCAATGGGCTTAATATACGAATACTTCCCGTCCGAAACGAGCAGCTCCGTTTCCATTTTCTCGATATTCAAGCGGTAAATTTCCGAGGGGAGATAGGTCAAGAAATTGTTATTCGCATCCCTGCCTACCGCGTACGAGTTAAAAAGCACGTTCCCGTCCCCGTCGAACGAGGGGTTTTCGTCCAAGCTGTCCCCGCCCGTGAGCGACTTATAATCGCCGCCCTTTTTGGAAAAAACGGCGATATCCGCGCACACGGAATCCGTTTGCACCGTGCCGAGGATTTCCCCGTTTTGCGTACAATACAGCGAAGTAAATTGCACCTCGTTAGAGGTGATATTATGCGCTTCCGTCTTTTCCTTGTCGTCTAAATACTTATAATAAAGCCCCGACGTTCCGTTGACGGAAAAGGCGTATAAAATTTTATTTTGTTCGCTTGTAGGCGTGACGGCGTGAATGGAAGCGTAAATTTCCGTTTCGTCCTCGGTATTAAAATAATACTCGTCGGACATCATTAAATCAGTCTTTTGTTTCCACTCCCTGTTTTTTGCCGCGCGGAGCGCGCTCTCCCGAAAGCGCGTAATGTACGCGCTCGAAAAAGCGGACACCTGCCCGTTATCGTAAACGCAAAGCTTTTCCCCGTCGGAAAACGTAAACTTCATTTTTATATACCCCTTTTATAACGGCTGTTTTCTTTCCTTTCCTTGACCGCGGGGATAGCGCGGAGGCGTAGGCTTCACCTTTTCCACGATTACAAGCGTTCTTTCCCCGTAATTTTCACCCAGCGTATACCTCTTTATCTCTTTGAGCTTTGCCCCGAGCATTTTATACGCCGTTTGCGCCTCGGTTATCTCCTCTGTGTCGCCGCTCTTATACGCCACGAACGAGCCGCCCACCTTTACGAACGGCAGGCAATACTCGCTCAACGTATTCATTCTCGCGACCGCCCGCGCCGTCGCAAAGTCATAGCTTTCGCGGTATTTGCTATCCCTTGCACACTCTTCGGCGCGAAAATTATAAATATTCATATTCGACAAACCGAGTTTATCCACAACCACGCGCAAAAATTCACATTTTTTCCCCACACTTTCGAAAAGGTCAAAGCAAATATCGGGGCGAATAATTTTTAAGGGAATGGAGGGAAAACCCGCTCCCGAGCCGATTTCCGCAACCCTTGCGCCCGTTTTAAAAAGGCTTTCTCCCGCCACGCTGTCCACGAAATGCTTATAAAACATATCTTTTTCTTCCAAAATGGTCGTAAGATTGTATTTTTCGTTATATTCCAGCAAAAGTGTGCGGAATTCCTCAAATTTTTCCCGCTTTTCGCCCCTAATTAAATTTTCGTAATATTCCATTTCTTTCATAGTAAAACCATTATAACACGCTTTTCATAAAATATCAATCCTTTTTACAAAGCTTTTTTATTTTTCCACTTTATAAACGCAAACGGTGGAAGGATTGTCCACCCTGTGGATAACTTTGGTGGATAACGTATATCACACTTATTTTTATACCTTATTTTTGAATAATTATAAATTTTAATATCCTCGCTATTTCCTTTTCTTTCCACTTGTCCACTTTCTTTCCCCAAAATTATCCACCTTAAAAAACGGGTTGTCCACCCTCTTTTCCACAACGAAAAAATGAGAAAATACAAGGCTTTCACAGCCTTTTTTTGGGGTTGTCCACTTTTCCACCGCACTTACTACTAATAATACTACTATTTCTATTTTAATAAAATATAAAAAGGAAGGGATTGCCTGAAAAATTTTGCGAAAAAAGTTGAAAGGGATAGCTTGACAAAAAAATATCCTGTGGTATAATGGTAAGGTATGGAAAAACAGCAAGAAAAAAAGGTATGCGCGTTTACGGGACACCGCTTTTTGGGAGCGGATTTCAGTCAAGCGCTCTTAAAGGAAGAAATCGTCAAGCTGATTGAAAACGGCGTGACCGTTTTTGTGAGCGGCGTTGCGATCGGCTTCGATTTGATTTGTGCGGAAACGGTGCTCGCGCTCAAAAAGGAATACCCGTTTATCAAGCTCGCGGCGTGTATTCCCTGTCTTAATCAGGAAAAGTATTTTTCGGACGAGCAAAAGGAAAGATATTTTATGGTTTTAGAAAAAGCGGACGAAAAAATCGTGCTTTCCGACCACTATTACAACGGGTGTATGCAGAGGCGAAACCGGTATATGGCGGATAGAGCGGACGTTTTGATGGCGTACCTGAAAAAAAGCGAGGGCGGCACGGCGTATACCGTGCGGTATTTTGAAAAGAATTATCCCGAAAAGTTAATCGTTTTTATATAAAATATAAAAAATAAGTGAAATCGTAGTAAGAGAGCACGGTTTTTGCTTGCAAAAAAAAGCCGTATATGGTAAAATAAATTGAACACAGAAAGCAGCTGGGTGAAAGAAAAACAGAGGAGTTAAATTTTTATGAAATTAGTATGTGTGGGAACGGTTTTGTCCGAAGCGGCGTTTGTCGTCAGCAAGGCGTGCGCGGCGAGAACGATGACGCCCGTTTTAGAGTGTATAAAAATAAAGGCGGAAAACGACGGGCTTATTTTGACGGCTTACGACGGGGAAATATCCATTGAAAAGAAGATAAAAGCAGAGGTTATGGAAGAGGGTGAAATTTGCGTAAACGGTAAATTTTTCTCCGATTTCATTGCCAAAATATCGTTGGATGAAATCGTGATCATTTCCGACGATAAAGGTATTACCGTACGCTACGGCGAAAGCGAATCGTATATGCAGACGCTCAACGCCGCCGATTTCCCTATCTTCAACGGCGACGGGATTTCCGCGGATAAATATTTTGAAATCAAGCAATCCGATTTGAAGGAGCTCATATCCAAGGTGACCTTCTGCTGTGCTACGGACGAGAGTAGACCCATTTTGAAGGGCTGTCTTTTGGAAGCGAAGGAGGGCAAGCTCTACGCGACCGCGCTCGACGGATTCAGAATGGCGTGCGGGTATTGCGAAACGCTGGGCGGCGGGGATATGAAAATCGTTTGTCCCGCAAGAACGCTCACGGAAATTTCCCGAATGATCGAGGGCGACGATATCTTAAAAATTTATGCGGATAAAAACCGTTTGTCCGTGGCGGTGAACGACACGGTCATCACTTCCCGTTTGTACGCGGGCGAATTTGTGAGAAAGGAAAACATTTTCCCCGTCGATTTCGCGACGAAGGTAACGCTTAAAAAGAGTGAGCTGACCGACAGTATCGAAAGAGCGGGCGTGCTTATAAGAGGCGATAAAAATAATCTCGTTTTGTTCGATATCAAGAACGGAAAAATCGTTATTAACGCCAACTCGGATATGGGCAAAATCGAAGAAACGGTTTTAGCGGAGCTGGACGGAAAGGAATTGAAGATTGCTATGAACGGCAAGTATTTGCTTGACGCGATTAAGGCTTTGGAGGAGGAAAATATCATTATTTCCTTTAACACCTCCGTTTCCCCTTTCACCATTGAAAATATCGAGGACAAGCGTTTCCAATACCTCGTTTTACCCGTAAGAACGAGCAACTCTGCACAATAAACGAAAATAAAAGTGAAAAAGCAAGTGAAATTGCTTGACGAAAATCCTAAAATTGAGATATAATAGGAAAAGTTATCGTGGGGAATACCGCGGAATAAAAGGAAAAAATAAGAAAAACCAAAAAGCAGGAGAAAGATTATGAAAAGAACCTACCAACCCAAAAAAAGACAGAGAAGCAAAGTGCACGGATTCCGTAAAAGAATGGCTACGACGGCAGGCAGAAAGGTGTTGAAGCGCCGTAGAAACAAGGGTAGAAAAAGATTGACCCACTAATTAAGCCGTGAAAAGCTTTGACGAAAGAGATTAAAAAGACGAATTCCTTTCCTTTTTTTAAGGCTCTGTCCCAACACTCGGTTGATTTTTGACAGAAAAACGCTTCAAAATACGGCGTGTTTTGCTCGGTTACAGACCGCTGGGGGTATGCGCCCTCACAAAACGCTTGTCTTTCTTGCGTTTTTCTCGTCAAATCGTGCGAAGCACTAATCAACCGTTTATTGTGACATCGCCTTTTTTCAAAAGGAGAGGATTTGCCATTTTAATAACGAGGGAAAAAGCACGGGAATTTTCATTTTGAAAGGCGAGAGAATGAACTATTACAGACTGAAAAAACAATCGGATTTTCAAAAGCTTTTTCAAAAGGGCAAGCGCGCCTTTTCCCCCTCTCTTACTATGATTTACCGCCCGTCGGAAAAAACCTTTATGGGTATTTCTATCGGAAAACGGCACGGTAAAAGCGTGAAAAGAAACAAAATCAAAAGATTGATAAGGGAAGCGTTCCGTCTTGTAAGGGAAGAAATGCGGGGTAATTACGCCATCGTACTCATTCCCAAAGTGAGCGAAAGCTACGAGTTTGAAACCTTCAAAAAACATCTGCAATGTATCATCAAAAAGGACAAGCTTTAATAGGTTTTGAGTTTGGTTTTCTCGTTCGGGAAAACGCGGCGTTCCTTTGGTCTTTTTTGAAAAAGAAGGTATTTCGTCCGTACGCGAAAATGCTGTGTATGCGTATGATACTGTTTTATCAAAAACACCTTTCAAAGCATACCTGCCTCTATCGTCCGACTTGCTCGCAATATACGCTGGAATGTATCAACAACCACGGCGCGGTCATCGGGATTTTGCTCGGCGCGTGGCGGATTTTAAGATGTAATCCCTTTTCCAAGGGCGGGTACGATCCCGCTCCGGAAAGATATTTTATCAAGCGTTGGCTGCTTTGACTTTCAACGCGATAAAGGAATAGAACATGGAATTTTTCAATTTATTGGCAGGCAGCGTCGCCATCTCCCTCTATGGGCAGACCTTTGACGTTGCGCTCAACTGGATAGGCGAGATTATAAAATGGATAGTCGGCGGCGTAGGCGTGGGCGTCGGCGTTATTTTGTTTTCCGTTATACTCAAAGTTATCGTTTTGCCGTTCGACGTGTATCAGCGTATCGCTATGCGTAAGCAGAACCTCAAAATGAAAGAAAATCAGGATAAAATGGAAAAACTGCAAAAGCAGTACGCCAACAATAAAGATTTGTATAACCAAAAGGTTATGGAAATGTACAAGGAAAGCGGTTTTTCCGTGTGCTCCTCGTGCTTGCCTATGATCCTTTCTATGGTCATCTTCTTCGTGGCTATCGGCGCGTTTAACACCTATTCACAGTATTCGAATATCGAAAACTACAATATTATGGTAGACGCGTACAACAAACAAATGGAGAGCTATTGCGCCGATATCGAAACGGGCAGCGCGGCTTTGCAGGAAAATACCGACGGCACGAAATTCGTGCTCGTGGACGAGGATAGCAAGCTCATTTATTATACCGTCCCCTACGTGGACGAGCAAAACGCCGACCTCAAAGAATACGTGCGTTCGTATACGGGCGATAAATCGTATTTTATCAAGGACGAAGCGAGAAACAATACGGAAATAAAGGCTTTTATCGACGCGAAGCGTGCGGAGCACGACGCGGCGCAAGCGGAGCTTTCCGCGGAGCAGCAAACGACGTTCAACGAGGACGGCGCGCTTAAAAATTATTTCGTCAACGAGGCGCAAAACGCCGTCGTTACGGCGTACGAAACGGACGTCGTGAAGAATATGAGCTTCCTTTGGATTAAGAATATTTGGGCTACGGACGCAAGCTATAAAAACCCCGTTTTGAGCTATAATGATTTCAAAACCGAGGTATCGAAAGAGAAATTCCAAGTGAATGGTCAGCAGGTCGATATCACGGGTATTGCCGCTTACACCAACGCGTATCAGGAATACGCCTACGAGGAAATCACCGCAAAGCTCGACGGCTATAAGAGCGCGCCCAACGGGTTCTTTATTTTAATCGTGCTTTCGATTGGTACGATTCTTTTGCAGCAGTTCGTATCTATGCGCTCGCAAAAGGAACAAAACAAATATTCGTCGGTAGACGGTCAAGGCGCGTCGCAACAGAAAATGACGCTCGTTATTATGACGGTTATGTTCGCCGTTTTCTCGTTTATGTACAGCGCGGCGTTCTCTATCTACATGATTATGAGCAACCTCCTTTCCCTTGCTTCCACGCTGATTATCAATAAAATCGTGGACGTAAACGAAAGAAGAAAAGAAGAAAAGGCGTTTAGAGAAAAGTACGACAGAAGCTTGCTCTCGCGCAAGAAAACCGACGATAAAAAGTAAGGAAAATAAAGATATAAAATTTCCGCCCGAAGGCGGAAAGGAGAGATAGAAATGGAATACAGAGAATTTACGGGCAAGACGGTGGAAGAAGCCGTCGAAAAGGGGTTGAGTGAGCTGGGACTTACCAAAGAACAGGCGGATATCCGCGTGTTGGAGGAAGGAAAAAAGAAGCTTTTTGGGTCGGTAAAGGCGCGTGTGGAGATTGCCGCGCTTGACAGCGAAAAAGAGGTGGAAGAAGCTCCCGTTGCCGTCAGCGGTGAAAAGACCGACGGTGAGAGAACGGTGGAATTTTTGGACGGGCTGTTCAAACTTTTGAAAATCACGGCTTGTACCGAGCTTGTTTCCGAGGGTGAAAAGGTAGAAATCAACGTAACGGCGGCAAACACGACGGCGGTAATCGGCAAGCACGGCGCAATGCTGGACGCTATTCAAACGCTTGCGGGCGCGGTTGCAAACACGGGCAGAGAAGATTATAAACGCGTGGTGGTTGATTGCGAAAACTATCGCGAAAACCGCGAAACGACGCTCAACAAGCTTGCGGAAAACCTTGCGCAAAAAGCGACGCGCTTGGGCAGAAAAATCAAGCTTGAACCTATGAACCCGTACGAAAGACGCATCATTCATTCCGCTTTGTCCGAAATCGAGGGCGTGAAAACGGAGAGCGAGGGCAAAGAACCCAACCGTTATATCGTGATTATTCCCGACAATCTTGAAGATGCGGACGCACCCGCTATTCCCGCGAGAAGCGAAAGACAGGGCGGCAGAGGCGGTCGCGGAGGAAATAATCGCGGCAACGGTCGTAGCGGTTACAACCGCGGCGGTCGTTCGTCGGGTGGCAAGAGCGGCTTTAACCGTAACGGCGGGTATAAGAAATTCAACCGTGACGGCGGTAACGGCGGGCAATCCTCAGGCGGGACTTCTATGAAGCCCAACACCGATTTCTTCGGTATTTTCCTTGGAAACAGCGGCAACAACGGAGAAGATAAATAAAACAATCGTCCGAAACTTTTGTTTCGGACGATTGTTTTTTATAAATTCGCGCGTTTCATTAAAAAATATAGCGGCGTTCCCAAGCCGTAAACCCAAACGCTTTGCGTGAGCAAAAAAGAGCTGAAATAGAAAAGATAGGCAACTCCCGCGCTTTCATAGCCCTCGCTCCCCCCGCATAAAAAGACGATTACGAGCGGTATTACGATTGCGTTCAGCAACACGGGAAAAAGTCCGCCCAGCAGGATTTTTGCAAGGTCTTTTTTGAAAAACCTACCTACCAGATACGAGCCGAACGCCGCTACGAGCGAAGTTAAAGAGCCGATTACCATATCGTAAAGAAGATAGGGCGATGCGAGGTTAGACAGTGCGCAACCCACGCAAAGTGCGGGTATTGCTTCGGGAAAGAAAAGGGGTAACAAACAAAGAGCCTCTGCCGGACGGAGCTGGAAAGGACCGAACGCAAAGGGCATAAAGGCGTAAGTGAGCACGACGTACAGCGCGGCGATAATACCTGCGCGGCAAAGCCGTTTCGTTGAAAAAAACTTACTGTTCATAAAATTGTACCTCGGTTTTTTTAACAAAGTACAAATAATATCATTTTGAATTGATATTATTTGTACTTTGGTTTGTGAAGTGTTTTCCGAAAACCTTCCGTTGATTATTTTACCATACAATACGCATTTTTGTCAAGCTTTTATCTGAATAAAATCCAACCCACATCAAGAGGGTCAACGTATTCGTTTGTAGCGTAAACGGCGTTGAGCGTTTCACAACGCGTCTTTTTGGCTTGTTTGAGAATATGTAAAAGCTCGTTTTTGGATACGCCACAGCTATTGTTCAAATAATATATAATTTTCAAATCGATACTATCCATATTTTTTGCCGTTTCCATCAACGTATCCGCTTCAAGCCGCAATTTTTCTCTTGTCGTACCCTCTTTCCAACGATATCGCCCAAAATTACGTATAAAATATTCTACATTTATAAAATAATCCGCAAGACGTGGAAAAGCCTTAAAATTATTTTTTAATTCCTCTTCTCTTATTTCAACTTCTTTTTTTGTCATTTGCTTTCTCCTTTTTAATATATTATATAGACATTTTTTGTCTATGTCAAGTATTTTAGACTGTTTTTGTCTATAATTAAATAAAAAAGGAAGATTTTATGAAAACCGTTGTTTTTGGGGAAAGACTAAAAAGCCTTCGCGTAGAAATGAGTTTATCTCAATCGCAATTAGCGGAAGCATTATGCACCACGCAAAGAAAGATATCCTATTGGGAATTGGGAAAAACCGAGCCAGACATTGCCTCATTATGGAATATTGCCGATTTTTTTGACATTTCCGTAGACGTGCTTATTGGAAGAAAAGAGTTTTAATTGAGATACGCCCGACGGCGAAAGCCGTCGGGCGTAGGTTTATCCTTGCAAAACTTGCGGGGTGTTTTGCCAAAGCAGGTTGGCAAGGGCGTCGGAGAGAATTTCCGCCATAGAATACACGAGGTTTAGGCGCGTGGTGTTCAAAAGTCCGTAGTTTGCGACCGATTTTTCCGCGACGATGCCCATTACCGAAATATCCCCGATTGAGCCCAAGCGTTTATTTGCGCCTGCACCAGGGTATAACGGTGCGTCGTTGAGCTTGATAAGCCCGATATCCCCCTCCGCACCGACGGCGGCGTCGACCGCAATCACGCGCGCGTGGGGGTGCGTTTCCTTCAAAAACGTGCGGATATATTTAATTTCCTTTGCCGTGACGGGCGCGCCAAGCGTGCCGTAAATAAAAGAGCCAAGCCCCTGCGTTTTATATTTGAGCATAGACCCGACGATAGGTCCTAAACTGTCCCCGATAGCAAGGTCGCTGCCGATACAGACGACGACGGGCGCCGCTTCGTTTGATTTTTGTTGTATGCGCGCGTTGGCGCGGGTAAAAGCTTTGTTTTTTACGAGCGAATCCAAAGCCAAAGAGATACCGTCCGAAGCAAGGGCGTTGTGGGTGTGAAAAGCGTATTCCATAGCAAACTCCATTATTGCCCAAAAGCACTTTTGTTAAACGCCTTAAAAAATTTTTTTAGGTATTTTGCGTTATTCTATTGAAAAATATTTTTACCTATGTTATAATGAAAGTATCTTGGAATAAAAACCGCGCCGCGGGGCTATAATCGTGGGGCGGAAAAGCGAGGTCTATATGTTAAACGGATTATGCGCCACTTGGGCGAATACGGCGGTGGATATTATCGTAATCGTCGTTTTGGCAATTTTCGCAATCGTGGGCGCGAAAAAAGGTTTTGTCGAATGTTTCTTCGGATTTGTTTCGACTATCGTTGCGATTATTTTGGCGTTTTCGCTGGCACAGCCCGTGCTCGGTTGGACGGGCGGACTGTTCGGGCTTCAAGGCGTAATCGAGCAAGCGTGTATCGACGCGTTTGCGGGTATCAACGGCTTTGGTATGGACGTTTCCAACGAGGGTTTGAGCGCGATGCTCGCGGAGCAGAATTTGCCCCAGTTCCTCGTGGATATGGTCGTAGGGAGCGTGGGTAATTCCGAAATCCCCGCGGGCACAACGCTGGCAATGCTTGTGGGTCAGCCGCTTGGACAGCTTGCTTCGACCTTGATTTCGGGTGTCGTCGTCTTTATTATCGCAAAGCTTTTGCTTTGTATTGTTAAGAGTCTTGTTTCCGCTATCGTGCAAAGATTGCCTATCGTGGGCACGTTGAACGGGCTTTTGGGCTTGCTCGTCGGTGCGTTGCAGGGACTTTTAATCGTCAGTGCGGTCGTTGCCGTGCTCGGCGTTATCCCCGTGGACGGTATGGCGTTGTTCTTCAATGAATGTGCTGTTTTGGGTTGGCTGTATAACCAGAATTTCATCAACGTCATTCTCGGTTGGATTTTGGTATAAATAGCTTGACAAGAGTTGAATGGCAAAAAGGAGCGCGTCGTCGCTCCTTTTTTTCGTGGTTTTTTATACACGGTATACCGCCTCGATATACATTTATCAATGCGTGTATAACGGTGGAAAAAGTGGATAACTTTCCGCGTTTTGAGAAAAGAACGTATGTTTGTGGATAAATTACCGTTTTTTAGCGGTTTTTTACCGTTTTTGTGTGTAATTTTTCCACAAAGATAAAGGTTATCCACAGTTTTTTGGGAAAACGGGCAGTAAAAAAATGCAAATCTGGCAAAGTTATCCACCGAAAAACGGGGTGTTTACGGGGTATAGGCGCGAAAACGCTTGAAAATGCGTTTTCGCGCTTTGTTATCCACAGTAAAGTTATCCACCGTTTTTTATATAAACGGTGGGACAAGGGGTATTTATCCACATTTGGGGTGGAAAAGTGGGTAAAACCGCCCTTTGCATATTTTTATAATTTTATTTTTCGTGCATAATCGACGCGTTTCGACACCCTTCGGCAAAGCTTGTCAAAAGGCTCTTGAAAAAGTTATCCACAGAAAATACAGCTCGTTAGCGTACGCCTTGGAAGTGCACGCTAACGTCCAGCACAGCGTTTTGTAAAACGGTGGCGCGAAGCTCGTCAAAGCGGTTGTGTTTCTTTTTTTGGAGCGAAGAAACGAGCTCGAACAAATCACAGTTTGTAGTGCGGCATTTTTCAAAAAGCGTGTGGATTTGCCCCGAAAGCCGTTTTTCTGCTTGGGCGAATACGCCGCTTGGGGTATCGCCCACGTCTGCCGTGTCCTCTTTTGGCAAGGCTTTGGAATAGTCCAAAAGCCCCGCCGATAAGGTTAAATCGATTTTATACGTCCCACGGTCGTCCGCGCCAAGCGAAAACTCCGTTTTCGGGTCGTTGTGCTTGATATTCAAGGTGCAAAACGCGCCTTCGTGCTCCACCGAGTACGCCGCAAGGCGCAAATCGCTTTTCACGGCGTTGAAAGCAAAGGTTTCCTCTTTGGTGAGCGTGCCCACTCGCTTTCCCTTGAAAAACAGCGCCGTTTCGCTTGCGCTGAATACGGGCTTGTCCGTTTCGCCGCCCTGACTGCTTTGTGTTTTCTGACCGCTTTGTCCTTGACCGCTTTCCCCGCCTTGCGCGCTATTTTGCGAGCTACCCTGTGCAGTCGAGCCGCCCTGTTCGCTTTCGCCGATTGTTTCTTGCTGGGGCTCGGTCTTGACGATGGGCAAAAAGCCGCTCTTGCTATCGCTGAAATACCCGATTGCAAACTCGCGCAAGGTGGAGGGCAGAGCTGACCCCACGCGTTCGGCGTGAGGGGATAGCACTTTTTGAATGGCGACGCTAACAGATGGGTCTACGAGCGCGGTGGTGTTGAGCATATCCTTTGCTGTGCCGTCACAGGTGGCGACGAGGCAGTTGTCGGACATATACTCGTCGAGCAGGAAAAAATCGAGGGCGTCAAACACGTCCTTTTGCGCCGTTTTTTCGCCCAAAATAATCAAATGGCAAAACACGAGCTTGGGATACCAGCCCGTTTTTGCATTGATTTCCTCAAACGCGTCGGCGACCGTTTTTCCGCGGCTGACGAGCTGGACTGTCTGGTTTGCACTGCCCTGCTTGGAGGATTGCGGAATGGCGATTTGCGAGGTCACGATAAACGTTTCCTCTTCGCGGTCAATCCCCACCGCCATAACGATTGCCGTTTTTTGGGTGTCGATAAGTCCGTAATCGCCCGAAAAAAACAAAAATACGAGGGCAAGTACGACGAGTAAATAATAGCGTACGGTGTTTTTTCTATGCGTGTTCCGCATTTGCTTTCTCCTTTTTAGGTATTAAGAATAACAGGAAGAGGGGGATAAGATCAGAGAAAAGGAAAAACGCGTAGTAAAGCCGTTCGCCGAAAAACGCGTAAATCGCGTCGTAGTATTTATTGCACAAGAGCACGAAGAGAAATGCCGCGAAATTTAAGATTGTCGAAATGAGCACCTTGCCCTTAGCGTCGGTGATGTGGGCGATACTTTCCGTTGCAAAATGCAGGGGCGAAGCGACGAAGAAAAACAGGACGATGCAAAGCATATACACGAAGATAAGGTCAATCCTGCCCACGACGGAAAGCACGGGAAAGTATTGCGCGATTTTGGAAAAGGCGTAATGCTCCCGGCTCGCGATCGTGGAATACACGCCGTAGAAAACGGCGAGGAATATAAGGGTGCAAAGCGCGCCCACGCCGTACCCTGCCGTAATCTTTTTTCCGTCGTTTTTTTCAAAGCGTAGATTGACGATTAGGGGAAGCAAAAACAACAGGTCGGAAAAATGCGGCGCGGTGTAGGTGAACGCGGACACGGTATGCCCGAACGGGCGTTCAAACACGGGCAAAAGGTTGTTTATATCCGCTTCGTTTAAGGACATTATAAGCAAGGCGATAAACGGGAGCAGGAATAAAAACAAGCTCAAATCGGCAATGCGTCCCGTCGCCTTTATCCCCTTACAGCACAGGAACGCGGAAAACACGAAAAACAGCGCGAACGAGAAAAAGGTGGGCGAGGTGTCGTAAAAGACGGCGTAGACGAATTTTTCCAAATCCAAAAGCGGCAGCACGGCGGCAATCAAAAACCACGCGGCGTACAAGCCGTATAAAAGATACGCCCATTTTCCGAGTTTTTCGTTCAAGCGTTCGAGCAGCGTTTTTTTGGAGCGTGACGCGGCGTAAAGGAGCGTGATAAGCAACGCCGTTTGCAAAAGAAAATGCAGCAGCGCGGGCAAAAGCAGAT
The DNA here is from genome assembly GCA_045576335.1 of Candidatus Scatosoma sp. Classification (GTDB taxonomy): domain Bacteria; phylum Bacillota; class Clostridia; order Christensenellales; family Borkfalkiaceae; genus Scatosoma. The sequence goes on along the minus strand of JAZNGH010000036.1, from coordinate 46,001 downwards.
CCCCGCCCGCAAAGCGGGCGAGAAGCGAGGGGGCTTCCAACAGCTTATATATAGGCAGCACGAACGCCGCAAAAAAGGCGATTTGGCGGGAATTTACGACGTCGTTTCGCGCCGTTTTGGCAAGAAAAGCGTTAGCCATTTTCGTTATCTCCTTGTTTATCAAAGCGCAATCGCGTTTTATTGGGGGATTTGAGAAGCTGTGGACGGTTGTCGAGGCTTGCCATTTCGTATTTGACGATACTGTCGCGCAAATCGTGTGCGTTGAGCGGCGAGAACGGGGCGAGAATGGGCGCGCCGAAGCTGTCCGAGGTGAGCAGATACAAAAACACGAACGCCGCAAGCAGAACGATTCCGAACGGCCCGATTGTGCCTGCCACGATCAAAAACAGCCAGCGCAAAATACTGCCCGTTTCCACGAAATCAGGAACGGTGTACATACAAATCCCCGAAAAGGCGACGATAATGATGGCGGGTGTGGATAAAAAGCCCGCTGACACCGCCGTTTCGCCGAGCACGAGCGCGCCTACGACGGAAAGGGACATACCCACGTATTTGGGCATTCGTATACTCGCTTCTTTGAGCGTTTCGAGCAGGAACAGCACGACGAACATTTCAAGGGCGGGCGAAAGCGGCAATTCGCGGACGCTGCTTGCAATCGTGAGCATCAGCGAAAGGGGGACGAGTTGCATTTTGAAAAGCTGTGCGGAGATATAAAATGCGGGGAGCAGGATTGCCACGAACAGCGACAAAAACCGTAAAAAACGGAAAATGGTCGCCATAAACGGGGAGATATAATAGTCCTCGCTGCTCTGAAAATCCTCCGTCAAGATAAAGGGCGCGGTGAGCGCGATCGGCGAGCCGTCTACTAGTATGCCCACTCTGCCCTCCGCAATTTTCGCCGTGAACACGTCGGGCTTTTCCGTCGTGCCGAGGGAATGGAAAATAGAGTGGGGACGGGGGGACAAAAAGGCGGCGATATACGAGGAATCGGGGATATTGTCAATTTGTATTTCCCCGATTTTTTTCTTGATTTGTGCCAATACCTCCGCGTTGCTCGTGCCCTCCAACCAGCACACCGCAACGGCGGTGTCCGAGCGTTTGCCAACGCGGAGCGTTTCAAAGCGCAAATCGGGGGTTTTGAGCCGTTTTCGCACCAAGCTCATATTCGTCTTGATATCCTCTATAAATCCCTCGCGCGGGCCTTTGACCGTTACGTCGGTGGGCGGCTCCATAATCGTACGCACGGGCAAGAGCTTTGCGCCCGCAATAAACCCGACGGTCAAGCCGTCTATAAGGAGCAGGGTGTTTCCGTCCAATACCTCTTTGACCATTTCGGAAATTTTTTCCTTGCGTTTCAGCTCGGGAAAACGCGCCGTGGTTTCCACGGCGTTCTCTTTTTGCTCATACCTGCCCCCTTCCTTTTTGAGTGCAAGCGCGGAAAGGGGGCGCGCGACGAGTGCGCCCAAAAGCTCTTTATTCACCATTCCGTCGGCGTAGATAAGGGCGCAGTCCACCTTGTCCTCCGTTTGGAAAGCGTAGGTTAAAATGTCCTCCGAGGGGAGGAGCTTTTTCACCGCTTGTATATTTTTTTGTATATCCTTTTGCAAGGCATCCGTTTTCGTATTCACGCTCAAAGTATGTGTTTTTTCCTATCCAACTATCCGCATTTCATTGACTTTTGCACGCAACGCTGTTATACTTATGCTATGCAAGAGATGATTTTAAGCGAAAACGAAGTGTTGGAAGATATGCAAATGGACGGTTTGAAAATCGTGCAGGATACGCGTTTGTACCGTTTTACCTCCGATTCCGTGCTTTTGTCCCGTTTTGCAAGGGCAAAAAACGGGGATACCGTCGCCGATTTTTGCGCGGGGAGCGGAATCGTTGCCTACCATTTTTACGCTTTGAACAGAACGGCTAAAAAGGATTTGCGCTTTACGCTTTTCGAGCTGCAAAAGCCTCTTTCCGAGCTTTCCGTCAAGACGGCGAAAGTCAACGGCTTTGACAATTTCAGCTTCGTTTGCGGCAGATTGCAGGATATTCCCGAATGCTATCGCGAAAAATTTTCGCTCGTGCTTTGCAATCCCCCTTACGAGCGGGGCGGCTTGGAAAACGAAACGTACGAAAAGGCGATTTGCCGAAAGGAGCTTACCGTCAACCTCGCCGAGATTGCCAAGGCGGCGGCGTTCGCGCTCAAATTCGGCGGGAGGATTGCGCTCGTCAACCGCGCCGACCGCATCGCCGAGCTTTGCTATCTCTTTCGCGCGGTGAATATAGAAATCAAGAAAATACAGTTCGTGGCGGGAAAAGAGGGTGCGAAGCCCTATCTCGTAATGGTGGAGGGGGTCAAGGGCGGCAAGCCGTCCGTGGAAATATTGCCCACGATTTGTAATTAACGGGAGAAAAATATGGTTAGTTTTGTAGCGACGCCGATAGGAAACTTAAAGGATATCACCTTGCGCGCGTTGGAAACGCTCAAAGAAGCGGACGTGATATTTTGCGAGGATACGCGGCATACGATCAAGCTTTTGAATGCGTACGAAATCAAGAAGCCGTTGTATGCGTGCCATAAATTCAACGAAACGGAAGCGGCGGCTAAAATTTTAGAAGCGTCACGGCGGGGGGAAAGGGTGGCTGTGGTTTCCGACGCGGGAACGCCCGTGGTGTCCGACCCTGGTAATATCGTATGCAGAACGCTCCGCGAGGCGGGCGAGCCGTATACGCTTATCCCCGGCGCGTGCGCGTTCGTTGCCGCGCTCGTTTTATCCGCGCTGCCTGCCGACAGGTTTGCGTTTATCGGGTTTTTGCCCGAAAAGACGGGTGAGCGAAGGGCGGTTTTGGAAAAATACAAGGACACTGATTTGACCCTCGTTTTCCACGCCGCGCCCCAAGACGTGGATAAATATATCGCCGTGATGTACGAGGTATTCGGCGACCGCCGCGCGGCGGCTGTTCGCGAGATTACCAAGCTGCACGAGGAAGCGGTGAATTTCACGCTCGAAAAGGGCTTGGAGGGGGAAAAGCGCGGGGAATACGTGCTCGTCGTCGAGGGCGCGGGCGAAAGGGAAAACCCGCTCAACGCGCTGTCTGAAACGGAGCATATCCGCCATTATATGCGCGCGGGGTTGGATAAAAAGGAAGCGTTGAAAAAAGCCGCGAAGGATCGCGGCGTGTCCAAATCCGAGCTGTACCCCTTTGCAATTGATTTGTAAAAACGGGGTATACTGTAAGTAGGAGGGTATATGTATTACTATTACTGGGTATTTTTGGGTTTGATTTTAATTTGCGGTATATTCGCCACCCGTGCGAGTGCGAAAGTGCGTTCGACCTTTGCGGCGTATAAGGATATCCGCGTTTCTTCTAAAATGACGGGCTACGATACGGCAATACGCCTGCTTCGGGCAGGCGGTGTGACGGATATTTCCGTCGAGCGGATAAAAGGCGTTTTGACCGATCACTATCACCCCACGAAAAAAACCGTCGGGCTTTCCGAGAGTGTTTACGGCGACGATTCGGTGGCGGCGGTTGCCGTTGCCGCGCACGAGATTGGGCACGTAATGCAGAAGAAAAAGGGGTATTTGCCCTACAAAATCAGGAGTGTGCTCGTGCCGATTGCCAACGTGGGCAGCAGGCTTGCGTTGCCGCTCGTGCTTGTGGGCTTGCTTTTGGATTTCGTGGTGGCGACTACGCAATATTCCAACCTTGGCTTTTATTTGGCGATTGTGGGCGTGATTTTGTACGGTACGAGCGCGTTGTTTACTTTCGTGACCCTGCCCGTGGAGCTGAATGCCAGCCGTCGCGCCAAGCAGCTGCTGCTTGCCGAGGGGGTTGTGACGGAGGAGGAAGCCCCGTTCGTGGAGAAGATGCTTTCCGCCGCGGCACAGACCTACGTCGCCGCGCTTTTGACCTCGCTCGTGTATTTCTTGCGCTTTGCGGTTTGGGTGCTTTTACTGTTCGGGAGAAATCAACGTCGAAGATAACAAGCAAAAACCCCTCGGCTGTATGCCGAGGGGCGTTTGTTTTTTATTTGATTAAAGCTCCGCGAAGTATTTAATCGTTCTTACCATCTGGCTGGTGTAGGAGTTCTCGTTGTCGTACCAAGAAACGACTTTAACGAGGGTCGTACCGTCGCCCATAGGCATACACTTCGTTTGCGTAGCGTCGAAGAGCGAACCGTAGGTGATACCGATAATATCGGAGGAAACGATTTCTTCTTCCGTGTAACCGAAGGACTTGGAAGCAGCTGCTTTCATAGCCGCGTTTACGGAAGCCGCGTCGATTTCGCCTTCGCAAACTGCAACGAGCTGGGTAAGCGAACCGGTGGGAACGGGAACGCGTTGTGCGCAACCGTCAAGCACGCCGTTGAGTTCGGGGATAACCAAGCCGATAGCCTTTGCTGCACCCGTGGAGTTGGGAACGATATTAACGGCAGCGGCACGCGCACGGCGCAAATCGCCTTTGCGGTGAGGTCCGTCAAGTACCATCTGATCGCCCGTGTAAGCGTGGATCGTGGTCATATAACCTTTCTTGATCTTGCAAAGCTTGTTGAGCGTGTTCGCCATAGGAGCAAGGCAGTTGGTGGTGCAGGAAGCAGCCGAGATGATCGTATCGTTTGCCGTAAGCGTCTTTTCGTTTACGCTGTAAACGATCGTAGGAAGGTCGTTGCCTGCGGGAGCGGAAATAACGACTTTCTTCGCGCCTGCGTTGATGTGCGCTTGGGATTTTGCTTTCGAGGTGTAGAAGCCGGTACATTCAAGAACAACGTCTACGTCGTTAGCTGCCCAAGGGCAGTTGTTTGCGTCTTTTTCCGCATAGATTTTGATGGTTTTGCCGTTTACGGTAATCGTACCTGCTTCGTCGTCAGCCGAAACCGTGTCAGCGAGTGCGTATCTGCCCTGCGCGGAATCGTATTTGAGAAGGTGCGCGAGCATCGAGGGGCTGGTAAGGTCGTTGATCGCAACGACGTCATAGCCTTCTGCGCCGAACATCTGTCTGAACGCCAAACGGCCGATACGGCCGAAACCGTTGATTGCAACTTTTACGTTTGCCATAGTAGAGATCCTCCAATTTATGAAAAATTTTATTTAATGACGGTTTTTGGGCGAACGGAAAAAATTGACAATCCGCTCTTGTCCAAATACTATTCTACCACACTTTTTTCCATTCGTCAATAATTTTGAGCGTTCAAAGCAAAAATTATTTTACGAAATTAAAATTATTCAAAGAACTTTCTTTTATTGACAAATTGCAAAATTAAAGCTATAATATAGCCGTTATGGAAAAAACGGCAAAGCAAAAAAGGGATTTTACAAACGGCAAGGTTTTGAAAAACCTCGTCTTTTTTGCTATTCCTATGGCTCTTGCCACCTTTTTGCAAATGCTGTTCAACGCCGCGGATATCGCAATCGTAGGGCAGTTCGGCGGCTCGGAATATCAGGCGGCGGTGGGTGCGACCTCGTCCACCATTCATTTGATTGTAAACCTGTTTATCGGAATTTCTATCGGCGCGAACGTCGCGATGGCGAACGCCTACGGCGCAAAGGACGAGCAGCGCCAAGAACGCGTAGTGCATACCGCTATGGCGGCTTCTCTCGTCAGCGGCGTGTTCGTGCTGCTCGTCGGCGTGTTGCTCTCACGGACGCTTATGCAGCTCATCAAAACGCCCGCGGAAATTATCGATTATTCGGTGATTTATATGCAGATTTATTTCCTCGGCGCGCCCGCGCTGATGATTTACAATTTCGGTGCGGCGTTGATGCGGGGCGTGGGCGAAACGAAAAAACCGCTTTTATATCTGTTCGTAGCAGGCGCGCTCAACGTCGTTATTAACGCTATCACAGTTATCTTTTTTAATATGCACGTAGTGGGCGTGGCGTTGGGAACGACGATTTCGCAATACGTGTCCGCGGTGTGGATCGTGCTCGATTTACGCAAGGCGGACGGCGCGCTGAAATATTCCGTGCGCAAGACCCGATTTTGTAAAAAGGAACTTGCAACGATTATCCGTATAGGTATACCGATGGGCATAAGCTCGTGTTTGTTTTCGTTTTCTAATTTGTTCGTGCAAAGCTCGGTAAACGCCTATGGCGAAGCTGCTATCGCGGGGAATACCGTGTCCGTGAATATCGACACGCTGGGGGATTCGTTCGGCTCGGCGATAGAAAAGTCCGTCGTGACCTTCGTCGGACAAAATATCGGCGCGGAAAAGCCCGAACGCGTACACCGCGTTATCGGCGCGGGCTTGTTTGCGGGCGGGTGCTGTATGGGCGTATACTGTCTTTTGATGGGTACGCTGGGGCGGTACGTTTGCTCCATTTATAACAGCGACCCCGCCGTGCTCGAATGGGCTTTGCGGCGGGTGGCAATCGTGAGCACGACCTATTTTTTGGTGCTTATTATGGGCTGCTACGGCGGTGCGCTTCGCGGTATGGGATATTCCTTTTTTCCGATGCTGATAAACCTCGTGTTTACCTGCCTCGTCCGCATTTTGTACCTTTCCTTTATATATCCCACCTTTCCCACGCAAACGATTGAGCAAATTTATATCCTGTACCCGCTCACTTGGATTTTGTCGGGCGGTATGCAGTTGATTTCGTATTATTTGCTTGCGGCAAAGCAAGGGCATTTCAAGAAAAAGTGAATTGACCTGCTTTCGAAATTGCAAAATAAAAAACGGGCGCAAAAACGCCCGTTTTTTTTGCGCTCGTATTCTTACCCGAGAAAGGGGAAATCGTCGTTTTTTGGGGTATAGAGAGGCTTTGTGAAAGAATTTAGGGGAAAGAGCAAAAAATCTTCGTTCATTCGCTGGACTTTTGCCTTTGAGGTGTGGTATAATAGGGTTGTAAAAATAACGCTTTCCCTTTTTTATAAAAAAGGGAATCGAAACGGGAGAAAATAAAAATGGCGGAAAGAGTAGAAGGCGAATACGGCGCGGAACAAATACAAGTCCTCGACGGCTTGGAGCATATCCGTAAGCGCCCCGGTATGTATATCTCGTCCACCGACGCAAAGGGGCTTCACCACCTCGTACACGAGGTCGTGGATAACTCTATCGACGAGGCGTTGGCGGGATACTGTACGCATATCGAGGTGACGATCAACGACGACGGGAGCTGCACCGTTCAAGACAACGGTCGCGGTATTCCCACCGATATCCACCCCAAGGAGGGAATTTCCACCTTGGAGGTCGTATTTACCAAAGTCAACGCGGGCGGTAAGTTCGGCGGTGATTCGGGGTACAAGGTTTCGAGCGGCTTGCACGGGGTCGGCGTAAAAGCCGTCAACGCGCTGTCTGAATGGTTGGAGGCGGAGGTGCGCCACGAGGGCAAGGTGTTCCGCCAAGTCTACAACCGCGGCGTGCCGCAAAGAAGCGTGCAAATCGTCGGCGAGTCGGACGAAATGGGTACGAAAGTAACTTTCCTGCCCGACGCGGAAATTTTTGAAACGACGATTTTTAATTACGACACCTTAAAGGGCAGATTGCGCGAGCTTGCGTACTTGAACAAGGGGCTTCGTATCACCTTGGAGGACAAGCGTGCGGGGCAGGAAAAGGTGGATTCGTTCTGCTACGAGGGCGGTATTTGTTCGTTCGTAGAGGAGCTGAACAAGAGCCGTGAGGAGCTGTTGTTTCCCGCGCCCGTATACTTTGAAGAACAGGACGGCGACACCGTTTGCGAGGTTGCCATTCAATACAACGAATCGTACAGCGAAGTCATTTACAGCTACGCCAACAACGTCAACACCATTGACGGCGGTACGCACGTGGCGGGCTTGAAAATGGCGCTTACCAAGGTCATTAACGACGCGGGTAAAAAGCTGAATATATTAAAGGATAACGACAAGCTTTCGGGCGAGGACGTTATGGAGGGTATTACGGCGGTCGTTTCCGTCAAGCTCACCAACGCACAGTTCGAATCGCAAACGAAGGACAAGCTCAACAACAGCACCATTCGTGTATTCGTCAATAAATGCGTGACCGAGCATATGGGTACGTTCTTGGAAGAAAACCCCAGCGTTGCCAAAGAGCTGGTGCTCCGTTGTATCACCGCGCAAAAGGCGCGTGACGCGGCGAGAAACGCAAGAGAGCTGACGAGAAGAAAGGGCGTGCTCGGCTCGACCACGCTCCCTGGAAAGCTTGCGGACTGCTCGGACAGAAGAAGCGAGCTTTGCGAAATTTATATCGTAGAGGGCGACTCGGCAGGCGGTACGGCAAAACAGGGGCGCGACAGACGTTTCCAAGCGATTTTGCCCCTCCGCGGTAAAATTTTGAACGTAGAAAAGGTACGCTTGAACCGCGTGCTTGAAAACGAAGAAATCAAGTCTATGATTACGGCGTTCGGGTGCGGTATCTTGGACGATTTCGACGAAAGCAAGCTTCGTTACGACCGTATTATCTCTATGACGGATGCCGACGTAGACGGCGCGCATATCCGTATTTTGCTGTATACGTTCCTGTTCCGTTATATGCGGCCGCTTATCGAGCACGGTCACGTATACGCGGCAAAGCCGCCCCTTTACAAGGCGAGCTATAAAGGCCACGACGATTATTTGTATTCGGAAGAAGAAAAAATCGAATACGACAAGAATGCGACGGGTAAAATCGAATACCAACGCTATAAAGGTCTTGGTGAAATGAGCAAAGAACAGCTTTGGGATACGACAATGAACCCCGCGACGCGTACGCTTATCCGCGTAACGATGCAGGATGCGGCGGAAGCCGACCAGATGTTTGCAATGCTGATGGGCGAAAATCCCGCGCTTCGCCGTAAGTTTATCGAGGAAAACGCTTCCCTCGTAACGGATTTGGATATTTGAGGAGGGTAAGAAAATGGCTAAAAAAGAAACCAGCCCTGAATTGACCGAGGAATTTAAGAAAACCCTCGCAATGACGAAAACGCTTGATATGGAAGTAGACGAGGAGCTGAAACGCTCGTTTATCGCGTACGCAATGGCGGTAAACAAATCGCGTGCAATCCCCGACGTTCGCGACGGCTTAAAACCTGTACACCGCCGTATTCTCTACTCTATGCACGAAATGGGACTTTACAACGACAAGGCGTACAGAAAATGCGCCCGTATCGTCGGTGACTGTATGGGTAAATTCCACCCCCACGGCGACAGCTCCGTGTACGACGCGCTCGTAAGATTGGCACAGGAATTTACCATCAGCTTCCCGCTCGTAGACGGTCACGGCAACTTCGGTAGCGTGGACGGCGACTCCGCCGCGGCTATGCGTTACACCGAAGCGCGCTTGACCAAGCTTGCCGCGGAAATGCTCAAAGATTTGGACAAGGAAACGGTAGATTTTATCCCCAACTTCGACGGAAGCGAGGAAGAGCCTACCGTTCTGCCCGCAAGATACCCCAACCTGCTCGTAAACGGTGCGGACGGTATCGCCGTGGGTATGGCGACGAATATTCCTCCGCATAATCTTGCCGAGGTTATCGACGGTACGATCGCTATGATCGACAACCCCGAAATCACGGTGGACGAGCTTATGGAATATATCCCCGCGCCCGATTTCCCCACGGGCGGCGTGATTATGGGCAGAAGCGGGATTCGTCAGGCGTACAGAACGGGGCAGGGCAGTATCGTGATCCGCTCCAAGTGCGAAATTGAGGAATACGGCACGGGCGGCAACGTCCGTTCGCGTATCGTCGTCACGGAAATTCCCTATCAGGTCAATAAAGCGTTGCTGATTAAGGCGATTGCCGATATGGTCAACGACAAGCGTTTGGAGGGTATTTCGGATATCCGCGACGAATCGGACAGAGACGGTATGCGTATCGTCATTGAAATCAAGAAGGACGCGAATGCACAGGTCGTTTTGAATACCTTGTATAAAAAGACGAAGCTGCAAATTTCCGACGGTATCATTTTGCTCGCGCTCGTGGAGAGCGGCACCGAGCCGAAAACGCTCAATTTGCGCGATATCTTATATTATTATTTGCAGCACCAAAAAGAGGTCATTACGCGTAGAACGAAATACGATTTGAACAAGACGGAGGAACGCGCGCATATTATCGCGGGGCTTGTACTCGCGCTTGCGAACGTGGACGAGGTTATCCGTATTATAAAAGCTTCCGCGGACAAGAACGCGGCAATCGTCGGGTTGACGAGTGCGTTCGAGCTGGACGAAAAGCAAGCGAATGCGATTTTGGAAATGCGCTTGCAAAGATTGACTTCGTTGGAGGTGGAGAAGCTCAAAGACGAGCTGGACGGCTTGCTCAAAACGATTGCAGACCTCAAAGATATCCTTGCCAACGAGTACCGCGTTTTGGAGATTATCAGAAACGATTTGACGGAAATCAAAGAGAAATATCCCTCGCCGAGAAAGACGGAAATTTCCGTCGATTACGGCAATATCGACGACGAGGATTTGATCGACAGAGAGGACGTGGTTATTTCCATCACCCATTCGGGGTATATCAAGCGTTTGCCTGTCGCCGAATACAAAGCACAGGGTCGCGGCGGCAAGGGTATTACCGCGCACAGACCCAAGGACGAGGATTACGTGGAAAAAATGTTCGTTTGCTGCACGCACGATCCCATTTTGCTGTTCTCGTCGAAGGGTAAGGTGTACTCGATTAAGGGCTACGAAATCCCCGAAGCCAACCGCACGGCGCGCGGCAGAGCGGTGGTCAATATCGTACAGCTCGATCAAGGCGAAAAGATTGAAACGGTGTTGCCCGTTTTGGAAAACGGAACGGGATATCTCGTAATGGCGACCGAAAAGGGTCTTATCAAGAAAACGCATACGGACGAGTTCAAGCGTATCGCGAAAAACGGTAAGATTGCCATTAAGATCAACGAGGACGACAGACTTATTTCCGTGCAGTTCGCTACGGGCGAAAACGAGATATTTATCGCTTCGCGCGGCGGCAAGTGTATTCGCTTCTCCGAGAAGGACGTTCGTCCTACGGGCAGAGGCACACAGGGCGTAAAAGCCATTTCCCTTGCCAAGGGCGACGTGGTGGTGGATATGCTTATCGTGGACGAAACGCAAGACTTGTTTACGCTCACCTCGCTCGGCTACGGAAAACGCACGTCGTTTGACGAGTACCGTTTGCAGAGCCGCGGCGGTAAGGGTATTAAAGCGGGTATCTTCAACGAAAAGACGGGTGAGCTGGTGAATATGAAGCTCGTAACGGACGAAAACGATATTATGATTATCACGACGGGCGGAACGATTATCCGTATGCACGCGGACACGATCAGCCGTATCGGCAGAGCGACGCGCGGCGTACGCGTAATGAACGTCAAGGGCAGCCTCGTTGCTACCGTAGACGTCACCGAGCGCGACGACGAAGCGGAAACGCAAGCGCCCGAAGAAACGGCGGCGGATTTAAGCCCCGAGGATCTCGTTGGTGAAATGGAAGTAGAAGAAGTGGAAGAAACGGTAGTTTTGGACGACGAACCGCAAGAGGAAGCACCCGCTGACGAAGAGTAAACGAGCATAGCAGGTATGCGAGGAACAACCAAAACGCACCTTTTCGCATTACACGAAAAGGTGCGTTTTTATGTTTACGGTCGTGCAACCAAGTGGAAAGTATCTCAAAAATCAATCATCGCCCTTAATCATTTTTTGGAAAGTAAGCTGTTCTTGATAACGCTTGTGCAATATACGGAGAATTTCGGTTAGGTTTATACCATCGATATTTCGTAAAAAGAAAACACAAACCAAGTCTTTTATTCGCAAGCCTTGCGCCGTTTGTAAAAGCTTTTCGTGAAATTGCTCAAATTCTTCTTTTGTCGTTAGATTTTTATAATTTGTAAGGTGGAAAGCTCGAATAGTCTTTTTTACACCTTGAAAATATTGAAACAATTCGGGCATTCCGCAAAAAAGTTCGTCTATTTTTAATTCTTTGTCCATAATAAGCACCTTTTATCTTTTTACAGTAATATTATACAGTATTTTATCGAAAAAGTCTTGACATAGGTCAAAAAACCTGAAAAAATTTGCAATAAAAATCCCCGCGTGCAAACGCGGGGATTATCTTTGTGTGAATTGCCTCTCCTTAATGACAAGGGTGAGCGTATCGCTCCATTCAGAATGACAAAAAAGAGATACGCTCCACTCGCTTACGCTCGGTCGGTATGACAGTGTGGGGAAACGTATGCTCGGTCGGTATGACAGTATGGGGACACCTTTCACTGGTCGGTATGACAGTGTGCGGTATGACGGCGCGAGGGGTGTCATACCGAGCGAAGCAACTTTGTTGCGAAGTCGAGAGTATCTCTTATAACGCAAAAAAACGGCGAAGATTTCGCCGTTTTTCGTTTATGAAAGGATTTCGTTAAAATTCGATTTTTTCTTCGATATATTTGATTGCTTCGTCGATAGAAACGCGGATTTGCTCCATCGTATCTCTATCACGGACGGTCACCGTGCCGTCCTCAACCGTTTGGAAATCAATCGTTACACAGAACGGCGTGCCGATTTCGTCCTGACGGCGGTAGCGTTTGCCGATTGAACCCGTGATATCGTAGGTCGCGGGGAATTTTTTGAGCATTTTCGCGTAAACCTCGTCCGCCTTGTCCGCAAGATTTTTCTGCAAGGGCAGAACGGCGCACTTATAGGGCGCAAGCGCGGGGTGCAAACGAAGCACCGTGCGGATATCGTTCTTTTCAGCGTCTACGACCTCTTCGTCGTACGCATCCGTGAGGAACGCAAGCACGACGCGGTCCGCGCCCAACGACGGCTCGACGACGTAAGGCACGTATCTTTCGTTGGTTACGGGGTCTACGTAGTCGATAGGTTTGCCACATTCTTTTGCGTGCTGGGACAAATCGTAGTCCGTTCTGTCCGCGATACCCCAAAGCTCACCCCAACCGAACGCGAATTTATATTCAAAGTCGGTGGTCGCCTTGGAATAGAAGCAAAGCTCTTCGGGGGAATGATCGCGAAGGTGCAAATTTTCCGCTTTCATACCCAGCGACAACAGCCAGTCGCGGCAAAAATCTTTCCAGTATGCAAACCATTCAAGGTCTGTGCCAGGCTTGCAGAAGAATTCCAGCTCCATTTGTTCAAATTCACGGGTACGGAAAGTGAAGTTGCCGGGCGTAATTTCGTTACGGAAGGATTTACCGATTTGACCGATACCGAACGGCACGCGCATACGCGTTGCACGCTGCACGTTGGCAAAGTTCACGAAAATACCCTGTGCCGTTTCGGGGCGGAGGTATACCGTGTTCGTGCTGTCCTCGGTAACGCCTTGGAAGGTCTTGAACATCAAATTGAACTTACGGATAGGCGTGAAATCGGAGTTGCCGCAAACGGGGCAAACGATTTTGTGCTCGGTGATAAACGCTTCCATCGCGTCGTTGTCCATTGCTTCGACCTTTACGTCCAAGCCCTTTTTCGCGACGTACGCTTCCACGAGGTTGTCCGCGCGGTGACGGGCTTTACAGCTTTTACAGTCCATCAAGGGGTCGGAGAAACCGCCAAGGTGACCCGAAGCCTTCCACGTACGCGTATTCATCAAAATCGCACAGTCTACACCCGTGTTGTAGGGGTTTTCCTGCACAAATTTTTTCCACCAAGCTTTTTTGACGTTGTTTTTCAGCTCCACACCGAGAGGACCGTAGTCCCAAGTGTTCGCCAAACCGCCGTAAATTTCACTGCCAGGGAAAATGAAACCTCTGTTTTTGCAAAGGGATACGAGTTTTTCCATCGTTACCGCTCTTTTGTCTGCCATAATCGTATAAACACTCCATTAAAAATTATTTAACGCCTTTATTATACGACATTTCCGTTTAACAAGTCAAACGAAAGGGGATAATTTTCCGTGAAAATTTTTCTATACGGCTTGTAATTTCCTGTAAAAGATAGGCAATCGGGAAAAATTCTCCTCTTTCGTGAAAAAAATCGAAAAAATTTATAAAAGAAGTATTCCCTTTTTCAAAAATATATGTTATAATGTAGGGGTAGTATTATACCATTGAGAGGATAAAGTATGTTATCGGATATTGAAATTGCAGAAGCTGCCGAGCTGATCGATATACGCGAGGTGGCGAAAAAGCTCGATTTAACGGAAAACGAGTTGGAGCTTTACGGAAAATATAAAGCAAAAATCACTCTGCCCAAAAACGCGGCGAGAAAAGCAAAGCTCGTTTTGGTGACGGCAATCAACCCCACCGCTTCGGGCGAGGGAAAAACCACCGTTTCTATCGGGCTTGCCGACGGGCTTTCCAAAATCGGCAAAAAGGCGTGCTTGGCACTTCGCGAGCCGTCGCTCGGGCCTGTATTCGGGATCAAAGGCGGCGCGGCGGGCGGCGGTTACGCACAGGTCGTGCCTATGAGCGAAATCAATTTGCATTTCACGGGCGATTTGCACGCAATCACGGCGGCGAACAACCTTTTGTGCGCGCTTATGGATAATCATATTTTCCGCGGCAACGAATTGAAAATCGACGTAAACAATATCTATTTCCACCGTTGTATGGATATGAACGAAAGACAGCTTATCAACGTCACGATCGGCGGGAAAGGTCGTGGTGTGGAAAGAGAGGACCATTTCGATATCACCGCGGCGAGCGAAATTATGGCGGTGCTGTGCTTGGCGACGGATATCGACGACTTGAAAAAACGGCTCGGCAATATTATCGTGGGCTTGAACTTGGACGGCGACTTCGTTCGCGCAAAGGATCTCCCCGGTGCGGTGGGATCTATGGCGGTGCTTTTGAAAGACGCTATGAAGCCCAACCTCGTGCAAACGCTGGAACATACGCCCGCAATCATTCACGGCGGACCGTTTGCGAATATCGCGCACGGGTGCAACAGTGTGCAGGCGACGTACGCGGCAATGAGCCTTGCCGATTACGCAATCACCGAAGCGGGTTTCGGCGCGGATTTGGGCGCGGAGAAGTTTTTGGACACCAAGTGCCGTGCGGCGGGTATCGAGCCTGCTTGCGTGGTGATCGTGGCAACGGTAAAGGCATTGAAATTGCACGGCGGCGCGGACAAAGCGACGCTTGCAAGCGAGGATTTGGACGCGCTGAAAAAGGGTATGCCCAACCTCTTAAAGCATATTGAAAATATCAAAAACGTATATAAAAAGCCCGTCGTAGTCGCGATGAACAGATTTTTTACGGACACGCAAGCGGAAACCGATTTCGTCATAGACACGGTGAGAAAAGCGGGTGCGACGGCGGTATTCACCGACGTATTCTTGAAAGGCGGCGAGGGCGGCAAGGAGCTTGCCGAAGAGGTCGTCAAGGCTTGTGAAATCCCGTCCAAGCTGGCACACCCCTACGAGCTGGACGAGGGCGTATGCGAGAAAATCGAAAACGTAGCCAAGAAAATTTACGGCGCGGACGGCGTGGATTTCTCCGAAGAAGCACTTGCGAAAATCAAGACGATTGAGGAAAAGGGCTGTGGAAATCTGCCCGTCATCATTGCCAAAACGCAATATTCGCTTTCGGACAACGCCGAGCTTTTGGGGCGTCCCGAGGGCTTCCGTGTTTCCGTACGGGATATCGTATTAAAAGGCGGCGCGGGCTTTATCGTGGCAATTGCGGGTAAAATTATGCTGATGCCTGGGCTGGGCGCACACCCTGCCGCGGAAAAAATAGATTTGCTTTCCGACGGTATGATCGTAGGCTTGTCGTAAAAGAAAAGGAACGTAGAGAGAAGAAAAATGGAAAAAATAGAAGCGACGAATTTCATTGAACAAATCATCAACGACGATATTGAAAACGGCAAAATCACCGCCGTACAAACGCGTTTTCCACCTGAACCTAACGGGTATTTGCATATCGGGCACGTAAAAAGTATGCTCGTCAATTTCGGTACGGCGAAAAAGTACGGGGGAAAATGCAACCTCTTTTTCGACGACACCAACCCCTCCAAGGAAAAGACGGAGTTTGTAGACGCGATTCGCCGCGATATCGCTTGGATTGGCTACGACTGGGCAAAGGAAGTCTACGCTTCCGACTTCTTCGATATCATTTACGAGTACGCGGAAAAGCTCATTCAGGACGGCAAAGCGTTCGTGTGCGACCTTTCTCCCGAGGAAATCAGCGCGACGCGGGGTACGCTTACGGAGGGCGGTAAGGAAAGCCCGTACAGAAACCGTAGCGTGGAGGAAAATCTCACCTTGTTCCGTGAAATGAAAGCGGGGAAATACCCCGACGGAAGCAAGTGCTTGCGTGCGAAAATCGATATGTCCTCGCCGAATATGAATATGCGCGACCCCGTTATTTACCGTATTTTGCGCGCGACGCATCACCGCACGGGCGATAAATGGTGCGTCTATCCTATGTACGACTACGCGCACCCCATTTGCGACTATTTGCAGGGCGTGACGCACTCGCTTTGTACGCTGGAATTTGAGGATCACAGACCTTTATACGACTGGGTGGGTATACAGCTTGGCTTTGCACCCAAGCCCCGTCAAATCGAGTTTGCCCGCCTTGCGGTCACCAACACGGTTATGTCCAAGCGGTATTTGAAAAAGCTCGTAGAAGAGGGACACGTGCACGGCTGGGACGATCCCCGTATGCCGACGGTGACGGGGCTTCGCAACCGCGGCGTTCCGCCCGAAGCGTTGCTTGATTTTTGTACGAAAATCGGTATCGTAAAGGCAAATTCCGAATGTCAGCTTTCCTATTTGGAGGCGTGTATCCGCGACAACCTGAACGCGAATGCAGAGCGCGCTATGGCGGTAATCGAGCCTTTGAAAATGACTATCACCAACTACGAGGGCGAGGAAATGCTGGAAACGGCGTTGCACCCCTTAAAGCCCGAAATGGGTACGCGCAAGGTCGCTTTTTCCAACACGGTATATATCGACAAGGCGGACTTTTCGCTCGACCCTCCGCCCAAGTATCAACGCTTGAAAAAGGACGGGTACGTGCGCTTAAAGGGCGCGTATATCGTGCATTGCGACGAGGTAGTGACGGACGAAAACGGCGAGGTCGTGGAGCTGAAATGTTCGTACGTGCCCAACAGCCGTTCGTCAAACGACACGAGCGGTATTAAGGTCAAGGGTACCATTCAATGGGTTGACGGTAAAACGGGCGTGGACGCGGAAATCAGAAAGTACGGCGTGCTGTTAAAGGACGCGGAATACGCGGGACAGGATTTCGGCGAAAGAATGAATTTGGACAGCGAGCATATCTTCCACGGCAAAGCCGAGCCCTATCTTTTGGAGAGCGCGAACGAAAAAGCGTTCCAGCTTATGCGCGTGGGCTATTATAAAAAATGCGTAGACGAAAAAGGAAATCTCGTGCTGTCCGAGATTGTTTCGCTCAAAGATAATTTTAATAAATAAAGGAGATGAGTATGTTGCCTTTATCTTCCATTTTAACGGCGGCGGCAACGGGAAGCGTAGATCTTATGCAGCTTCTGCCCACGATTTTAATCGCGGTTTGCGGCATAATCCTGCTGATTGCGTTTTTCGTCGGCTTTTCCAAGGGCTGGCGGCGCGTAAGCTGGGCAGGCTGCGTGTGGCTTGTCGCGTGCTTGGCGTTCTTCCTGTTACAGAGCAATATCGGCGAAGCGTTTTCGCAAACGCTCGCGCCCGTTTTGGCGGGCTTGGCTCTCGAAGGAAGCATAGTGGCGTTTGCGGCGGCGTTCGTGCTTGCGCTCGGGTGTATCGTGGTCGCTTTGCTGCTTTACGGGATTTTCTCTTTGATTTTCCGTCCGAGAATGTCGAGCATTTACGCCAACGAGGATCGCTTTACCCGCGATGAAGAGGGCTTTGAATACGACGAGGATTACCTTGATTACGACGATTACGAGGACTACGAAACGCGTGAAATGCCCTATCGTAGGGGCTACGGCACGCCCTCGTTTTTGGGGCGTTTGACGGGCGCGCTGCTTTGTATCGTCAACGTAGCGTCGGTGCTTTTGACCGTGTTTGCTGTGGCGGTTTTGGTGCTTGGTGCAACCACGCTCAAAGACGGCGCGTTGCAGCCCTTCTTCCAGATGGAGCAAGTGCAGTTGGTTATGCCTTATATTACGAAATACGCAATGGACGTGTTCGTGATCGGTATCTTGGTGGCGTTTGCTTGCAAGGGCAGAAGAACGGGCTTTGTTGAAAGTATCCGCGTGTTGATTGTGAATATCGGCACGATCGTTGCAATCGTCGCGTGCTTCTATTTGCCCTTCTCCCCGTACGCGGCTGCGCCCGATCAGGGCGGCGTGGAGCTTTTGAACGGCTACGTCGTCAAATGTCAGGAAGCGTTGATTTCGCTCGTGCCCGGACAAATCGGCATCATCGTAGGCAATATCATGGCGGGCTTGCTGTTGGCGATTATCGTCGGTATCGTGATGGCAGTGCTCAACTGGATACTCAAAACGCTCGTGGACGCCGTGGAGGGGATAGGCTTCTTCCGTGCAATCGACGGCTCGCTCGCCGTGCTCGTCTATCTCGTGATCGGCACGGTGGTATGTGCCTTGATTTGGTCGTTCCTGCTGATTTTGGCAAGGTATCAGATAATAAACACGGCGGATTTGTTCTCGCAAGACGCTCTGCTTTCCAACGGACTTTTCGACACGGTAAAGGCGTACGTAGAGCCGCTTTTGGTGCAGCTTGAAGAAGGCATCAAGGGAATTTTCAGCGGCGTTAGCGGCGCGGTTACGGCGTAAAATTTTTAGAATAAAAATAAGCGGTCTTTGAGAAATCAAAGACCGCTTAAATAATTTTTGGCAAAAACGGAATGGGGCAACGGCGTTTTTTCGTCGATTGCCCGTATAAACGCCTGTACCGTAGATAGCGACGAGGCGACCGCTTTTTCAAAGAGCGAAAGGGCATTTGCGCGGCTTTTGATGCGGGGCGCGGCAGGGTATGCCCACTCGCCGTTTGCGTCGTTTGCAAGCGTTTGAATGAGTCGGGCGTTTTTATCACTTAAAACGATGGACGAGCGGGGCAGGTATGCGTTGAATAAGGATATCGAGCGCGAAAAAGCGGCTTTTTGCAGGGGCGGAAACCCTGCTTGCGCCGCAATGACGGCGTAGAGCAAAAACAGCTCGTCAATGCTTTTTTGGGGAAGGGCTTTATTGAAAAACGCAAGATAACCGTCCGCGTCCTTTACACGGGCGCGTAAATATAGGTCGATTGCGCGTTCTACGCGGGAATGGCGCAAGGGGGACTTGCCCGCCGTTGCGTATACGTAGGGGTGAAAGCTGACGTCGGTGCAGTAATGGGTGATATATCCGAGCGCGTACGCGAAAAGAACGGCGTTTTTCGCGGAGAACGCCTTGCAGACGGTGAACGCGGCGTAACCGCCCTTTCGGTGCAGGTACGAGCCGAAATTTCTTTCGGCAAAGGTGGGATAAAAGAAGCAAAAATCCGCGCCTTGCGCGCCGAAGAAGTAGAGGTCGAGATAGGGCGCGAGCTTTTGCCGTAAGGGTGCGGAAAGGGCTTCCAGCGTTTTTTGCGCGACGAGATGATGAGTGAATCCTGCTGGCATAAGGATAGTATGTTAAAAAACGCGGAGCACAATGCGCTCCGCGTAAGACTTATTCGAATTGATTTGCGAGAATGTCGGCAGTCAGACGGACGAGGTTCATATCGCTTCCGTCCATTTTCGCGCCCTCTTCCTTGGATAAAACGGCGACTGCACCGAGGCAATCTCCGCCCGATACGATGGGTACGATCACTTGCGCGGTAACGCCCTCTTCGCGGGACGAGGTAAGGGGGATTACGTCGCCGCCTTCGGCGATATTTGCGACGTAGCTACGGCGTTCTTTCAGGATTTTGTCCATGTCCTCGGAAAGGCTTTTGCCGTCGAGGTCCTTTTTCCCGTCGCCGTAGGCGTGTAAAACACCGTCGGTGTCACAGATGACGGCGAGCTTGCCGCTCAAATCGTTAAGGGAACGCGCGGTCGCTTTGCTGAAACGCTCCAAGGTGGCGATAGGCGAATATTTTTTGAGCATAAGCTCGTCACGGTCGGTGAAGATTTCGAGGGGGTCGCCCTCTTTAATGCGGAGCGTACGACGAATCTCTTTGGGGATAACGACCCGCCCAAGCTCGTCTATACGTCTTACAATTCCGGTTGCTTTCATAAAAATTCCTCCATTTACAAATATTGTGCGTCAGAGGGAGGAAAATATACACGGTTTTTGCGAGGAGGGCGAAAAGAGCGGAAAAAAATTAAAAATTTTTCATAAAGTGCGATAAAATAAGTTGACAAACGGTTGGTATTGAGATATAATATAATCCGTTAATGCGGTCGTGGCGGAACTGGCAGACGCGCAAGACTAAGGATCTTGTGGGTAACTCCATGCAGGTTCAATTCCTGTCGACCGCACCAGCGTAAGGCATTTATGCAAGAAAAGTTGCATAAATGCCGTTTTTCTTTGTATTTTTGCATAAATATTCTACATAAAATCGTTGATTTTCACGTTTTTAGCACCGATTGGCGTGTTTTTTGGCGTTTGTTTGGCGTAGGGCATTTATAAAGGCTCATAAAAATAAAAACCGTTTGGCGAGTGAAATTCTCACCAAACGGCGTTTTATTATGCGATTA
This sequence comes from Candidatus Scatosoma sp., assembly GCA_045576335.1. GTDB lineage: Bacteria > Bacillota > Clostridia > Christensenellales > Borkfalkiaceae > Scatosoma. The sequence goes on along the minus strand of JAZNGH010000036.1, from coordinate 25,526 downwards.
AAACTCAAATATAACTTTATCCATTTCCGCTTTCATAAACTTGTCGGGGAAATGGGTATATACGCGCCCAACGAGCCGTTCCGAGCTGTCGCCCATCCAAATATCGACGATATCGGGGCGAACGAACTGTTGACAAACGGTGGCGAACGTATGCCGTAAATAATACTGCGTAATTTCTTCGTTGTTCATAATTCGCTTGAAAATTCGGTTGAGTACGTCCGTTCGGTGCGGAAAGACAATCGGCTCGTCCAAATTGAGTTGTTCCCGTGCTTGACGGCAAATGGGGATTTTCTTATACTCGATTTTCCCGTTTTTGCGCTTGGCGTTCCGCGCTATTAAGAAATCGCCTTCAAAATGCGCGTCTTCTAATTCGCAAGGTCGCAAACCGAAATATAAAAGAATGAGAAAGGTACGTTTATATTCTTCAAATTCGGGCAAATTTAAGCGCTCTATAAGCGTTTTCTGCTCGTCATAGGTCAACGCCCTACGCGTGTTCCGTTCGGCGCGTTTGAAAGGGATTAAAACCATAGGATTGTAGGTGAGTATTCCGCTTGCAATCGCGTATTTGAAAATAGAATTGAAAATTACGCGCAAATCTTCGTAAACTCGCCCTTCGGCTTTCGTCATAATATTATTGATGTCAATCGTCTTGACGGTGGTTATCCGCATATCGCCGATAGCAGGGAATATGTACCGTTTGCAATAGCTTACGTAATTTTTATGCGTGCGCTCGTTCAGCTTGTCCTTTTTGAATTCCAACCATTCGTTAGCAATCCGCATAAACGAGCTTGGCTCGCCCTTGTAATCCTGCCTGCGGTGCTTTTGAATTTGGTCGGGCATCGTTTCTTGGATAAACCGTTCTTTCGCCTTTTCGAGCGTTGCGCCCGAAACGTGAATATGATATCCGTTCCGTCGATAGCGGATTTCAAAAATAAAGGCGTTTTTACTGTTTTGGCGTTTGAGAACGTGCGCGGCAAGTCCGTTGGCAATAAATTCTTTCTTGAACGTTTTCGACATCTTGGCAATCTCCTTTTTCGTGAAGTGGGTAATAAAACTTTTTGTGTCAGGGTTTGTTGGTTTGACGAGATTTTCAACCTTGTCTTGCGTGATACTGTTCGACGCAAGTTTCAAAATGAGTTGAATGTTTTCGTCGGCGTTGGGTTTAGTAGTTGCTTCTTTAATCCATTGTGTAATTTGTTCTAATTCTTTTTGATTCATTGTCCTCCTTGTAGAAAATTTCGGTGTTTTGGGTTTTGTATCCTACCATAAATTTTCGTAAAATGCAAATGTTTTTTCATAGTTTTTTTTATTTTGTCCATTGATAATTTTTATTTTTGGGCGGTTTGGGCGCGCGGGCGCGTTCATTTGCCGTTCGTTTGGCTTCTAAAAGTTTGTCGGGCGCGTGCGTGTGGATAAATTCAACGTATTCCTTGTATCGTTCAAGCTCAGGGATTTTCTTTTCAAGTTTACGAAGTTCACTAAAAAGAAAATCGCTGTCTTTGTCCTTGATAGACTTTTCTTTTTCAAGCTGTTTATAGCTTGCAACAAGCCCGACGATTTGTTTGCGAAGTTCGTTCTTTGAAAACGGTTTCTTGCCGTCGATTGCGTCTTGGAATGCTCGTAAATATTCTTGCATTGGCTTGATATCTTCTTGCCAGGCTTGTAATTCCTTTTCTTGTCGTTGTTTTTCCCATTCGTATTTGGTAGTGTGCTTTTTATTACTACCGACTTCTCCGCGTTCTAATCCATAGCGGATAGAAACCTGTTCGTAAAACTCGTCTTGTAGATTTCCGAACGATAACTGTCCGCCCCGTTGTTCCCAAAAATCCGAACTACAAACTTTCGGATGAGGGAGTTTCACTTCTTCATAAATTGATTTTCCGTGACTGTCTTTCGCTTGAATAGGCGAGCCTTTTTCATTACGTAAAACTTTCCCGTCGGGTGCTCTGGCGTAAACCTTTTTCTTTCCCGTATCGACGAGCGGTATATAATATAATTGTAAGTGCGGTGTCGTTTCATCCAAATGTACTACGGCGGATAAAATATTCTCGTCCGTGTCGTGATAACCGATTTGACGTAAAACGAACCCATAACTTCGATTGAAAAAGTCAACTACTTTTTGCGGTGGCGGTTGTCCTTGTATATAACCGAGTTTTTCAAAGAACGATTTATCCGACGTGATAATCATACCTTCAAAGGCGACGGATTTTTTCGTTTCTTTGAACGTGGCGTGAGTGGTTTCGACGATGGACTTCCATTGAAAGATAAGACCGCCGTCCGATTTTTTGTAATAGCAGTTGAGTGGCGTGCGTGTTTCGTCGATATCTTCGTTGCGGTGATGTCGGCTTGTCCGTTCCGTTTCACCGCCGATTAAACGAAGTGAACCTTTGCTGAATTTTTCTACTCTAATGACTTGATAACTTATAATGTTTTCCTCCTTAGCATGACAAGAACTGAGCCGAACGAGGTTTTAACGGCAAAAAATTGTTAATACTACGTCAACCTCACTTATAATACTTAGGTATAATTGCGTTCGGTTTTCTTGTCTTAACTTCTTTTTTGCTCGTTAAAACTGCTCCGCACTTGAAAAGACGTATTTTTTAGCGGTTTTATGTTGGGCGGACGCGCAGACATATTGAACATATATCAAGCGGACGCACGACGGAAAGAGCAAAAAAGACGCTTTTCAAGCTTGTTGCGGTTCAATTCTTGTCAAGCTTTTATTTCATCGCATACACGGGTGGGGGTATTGGATTTGAATATATCCATATCTCACTAAGATACAACGCGATGCTTATGTATCCCGTTCGCCCTTGCAGGGGGCATTTTCTAACGTTTTACGTCCATTAGAACGACAAAATTACAATCATAGTTCATCACCTCCGTAAATGGTATTATATAGAGTTTGAGACATCAACGGGTTACGTCTCAATCTAAAAACTTGGGCAGTATTATAATTTGAAATAGGACACCTAATGTCCCATTTAAGGATTTTTATTATAATTGCTATTGAGGCAACCTAATTGCCTATTATAAAAAGTTTATCATTGATTTGTGCAACCTAATTGCACAAACGAAAAAGTTTTTTGTAGTATAACGATAAAATGGCCAGCCTAATTGTCCATTTGAAAAAATATTTGTAGTATTATAATCTTTCAACTTGCAACCTATTTTCAGGTTATAAAAATTTAGCAAAGAAAATTATAATAAAAGCGTTTAGACAATGCCTGTCCAAACGCTAAAATTAAGTGAAATAAAAACCAAGATTATTGCAATTTAGTCAAACATAATTTACTAAATCGTAAAAAAGTTCTTGACAAATACAAATATATGGTTTATAATATAGTAAATCGTAATCCACTAAAAGGAGAATTGATTATGTTTATAGGCAGAGAGCGCGAGCTTTCCAATCTCAACAAATTATACAAATCGGATAAATTTGAATTCGCCGTAATATACGGTCGCCGTCGTGTAGGAAAAACAGCGCTTATCAACGAATTTATTAAAGATAAGCCTGCAATTTGTTTTACGGGCGTGGAAACGAACGCAAAGCAAAATCTTGAAAATTTTAGCAAGTGCATTTTAGAGTACGCTTCGGGTATCAATGCCGACACCACGTTCGGCTCTTTTCAGTCGGCGCTGGAATACGTATTCGAGATTGCAACGCAAAAAAGAATTATACTCGTTATCGACGAGTATCCTTACGTTGCGCGCGCATCGAAAAGCCTTGCTTCGACGTTACAACTCCTAATAGACAAGTACAAAGATAATTCCAAACTTTTCTTGATTCTCTGTGGTTCGTCAATGTCGTATATGGAAGACCACGTGCTTGCGTATAAAGCTCCTCTCTACGGTAGAAGAACGGCGCAATTTAAGATCCAACCTTTCGACTTCCTTGAAGCTTGCGAATATTTCAAAAAACTTTCCAAAGAAGATCAAGCATTGGCTTACGGTATTATGGGCGGTACGCCACAATATCTTTTACAAATTAACGATAATCTTTCGATTGAAGAAAACGTCAAAAATACTTATCTCAATCCGACGTCGTCTATTTATGAAGAACCGAATAATTTGTTAAAACAAGAAGTGCGCGAGCCTGCAATTTATAACGCTATTATTACAGCAATCGCTACGGGTTCGTCGAAAATGTCTGAAATTTCAAGTAAAGTCGGAGAAGATACCAGCGTTTGCGCGACGTATATTAAAAATTTGATTGCGCTCGGCATTGTAAAAAAAGAAACGCCCTACGGCGACGATTCCGCGCGTAAGACGATCTATTCCATTGAGGATAATATGTTCCGTTTTTGGTATCGTTTCGTTCCTGAAAACACGTCGATTATCGCGCGTGGTGCATCCGATTTAGCGTATAAACGAATCGAACCGCAGTTATCGAACTATATGGGGGCGATTTTCGAGGATATTTGTAAGCAGTATTTGTGGAAACTACTGCTCAACGAAAAATGCACGATAAACTTTACCGAGCTTGGTCGTTGGTGGGGTGCAAATCCCAAAACGCGAAGACAGGAAGAAATCGATATTGTCGGTATTGCGGATAAAAATACCGCCCTGTTTGCAGAGTGCAAATGGACAAACGAGAAAGTTGACGTGAACGTTTTGGAAAAACTAATCGAACGAAGCGAATTATTCCCCCATAAAAATAAACACTACTACGTATTCGCCAAAACGGGCTTTACAAAAGCGTGCGAAGAGCTGGCGAAAAATTTGGGTTGCGTGATTCTCATTGCGTACGCAGATATGAATTGTTAGAATTGATTTTTATGCGTTTAGATTAAAAAAATTGACGAAACAATATAATTATGGTATAATAATTTAGCCAATCAAGCAATATTTCAAAAGGAGGTACCTAAATATTTTATGTTTGGCAGAGTGTATAATTTCGACGCGCGCTGTCATTGCCCCAAATGCGAAAAGGCGAGGGCTGCATACGGCGATTCGGGGATTATGATGGTGTTTATGAACAACGTGCTCAAAAAACGCGCGAGCGTTTGGCGGCGCGGGGTAAGACGTTTGATAAACAACTCGTCACCTTTGCCTACAACGCCACGGTAGAGCCGCCCGTAAAGGATGGGAAGCCCATTTCGCCAAAGGTCGTGCCCGATAAGGCGTTGCATATCCGTTACGCGCCGTTGGACGAAGCCGATTACACCTACGGCTTGGACGACGAACGGCAAACGGAATGCGTGAAAAGACAGCTTGCGGGCTGGTCGGCTTTGACGAACAATATAATGCTTTGGGATTATAATTGTTGCTTTTTCGATTATTTTTGGTATTTTGCCAACGCGTCCCACCTGCAAAGGGATATCAAGCTTTGCGAAAAAATCGGAATGAGCTATATTATGAAGCAGGGCGCGTACAATATCGGTACGGTATGGCAGGACGAAATCAAATCGTACGTCTGCTCCAAGCTGTTTTGGAACACCGATTTAGACGTGCAGGAGCTGGTGAAAGAATACGTGCGCATTTATTTTGGCTTGGGTGCGGAAAACGTGCTTGCGTTCATTGATAAAATGGAAAGATTTTTTGCCGAACGCATTGACAACGGCTTTCATTTGGTTTTGGGCGAAGACAAGAGCTTTTTCGATCCGAGCGGTTATCCGCTTGCGTTTTTGCAGGAAGCGGAGGCGTTGTTGGATAACGCAATCGAACGGGTGCGCGATTCGTCGCTTGCGCAAGCGGAAAAGGAAATATATATCAAGCGTTTGCAGACGGTGCTGATTACGCCCGTGCGTATGATCGTTAAAAACGCGGAATATTATTTCGGCGGCGAAAGCGTCGCTTACGAGGAAAAATTCTATCGGCTCGCCGAAGCAATCGGCGTGGAAAAGCAGGGCGAGGTCGTGCCGATTTTTATCGATTTTATCACGCAAGGCGAAACCAAGTATAAGATTATCACGGGTCAAACGCCGACGGAGAAAGAGCTTGCGGCGGCGGAGTATATCCAAGCGTTTATACGCTCGCATACGGGCGTGAAAGTGCCGATTGAAAAGGATAACGAAATCTATCCCGCGTACTGGGAGCGCGGCATTATGGTCGGTAAAAACGCAATGACCAAAGAATTTTATAAGTCGGGCTTGGATATCAGCGGTTACGAGTACTTCGCCGACGTAAAGGGTTGGTGTGTGTTCTTGGATTCCGATTACGATATTATGCAGGCGGCAAAGGTATTCACGAAAGAGTATCTTCGCGCGGGCAAGGACGGAAATTCTATGGAAATCGTGGTTAAAAAACGCGCGAAAATCCGCAAAGGATAAAACGGTTATAAACCCCCTTTTTGGCGCAAGCTAAAAAGGGGGTTTTGTATGAACGGAATTTTCAAAGCAGCTAAGGCAATGCAAAAGCAATTGGTTACCGATAGACGGTTTTTACACGCGCACGCCGAGGTGGGCTTCGCGCTCGAACACACGGTGCGGTACGTCACGGAACGCTTGCAAAAAGCAGGGTATCAAGTCAAGCCCTGCGGCAAAGCGGGCGTGATTGCGGAAATCGGGGATTTTTCCAAAAACAACGGCGCGATATTGCTTCGCGCGGATATGGACGCATTGCCGATTAAGGAAAATTCGGGAGAGCCGTTTGCCTGTAAAACGGGGAATATGCACGCTTGCGGACACGATATGCACGCCGCAATGCTGTTGGGTGCGGCAAGCTTACTCAAAGCGCGCCAAACGGAGCTAAAACGTCCTGTAAGACTGCTTTTTCAGTCCGCCGAGGAAATCCTTGAAGGCGCGAAAGAAGCAATGGAAAACGGCGCGCTTGACTGCGTGGAAAAAGCGGCAATGCTGCACGTACTGACGGATATCCCGCTCAAAGCGGGTACGCTCGTCGTGCCGACGGCAGGCGTAGGCGCGCCCGCCGCGGATTATTTTGAAATCTCGGTAAACGGCAAGGCCTGCCACGGCTCCACGCCGCAAAACGGCGTGGACGCGCTCACCGCGGCGGCGCATATTTTGCTTGCGTTGCAGGAGCTTCCCGCGCGGGAATTGCCGACGAATATCCCTGCCGTTCTCACCGTCGGCAAAATGCAGGCGGGCGTTGCGGGGAACGCCATTCCCGACCGCGCCGAGCTTTGCGGTACGCTTCGCGCAATGGACGAGGGGCTTCGGGAGTATATCAAGAAACGGCTCGTTGAAATCGCTCAAACACAGGCGCGGGTTTTTCGCGCAAAAGCGCAAACGAAATTTTTAGGCGGCTGTCCGACTTTGCAAAACGACGGGGGTATGGTTGCGTTCACGCTGGATATTTTGCGCAAGGTGTTGGGCGAAAAGCAGGTGCTTTCCGCGGCGGATTTGGGCGGCGGCGTGAAAAACGCGAGCGGGGGAAGCGAGGATTTTGCGTATATTACGCATAAAGTGCCGTCGGTGATGCTCGCGCTTGCCGCGGGCGAAAAAAACAAGGGGTACGAATACCCCTTGCACCACCCGAAGGCGCGTTTTGACGAAAGCGTTTTACCTATCGGCGCGGCGACGCTTGCCGCATTCGCGCTATAATACGACAATATTCATTGCCTTGAAGCTTTCCTTTAAGCCCGCGGGGAACGCCTCGTCGGTGATAAGTACGTTGATATCCTCCGCCCGTGCAAAGGTGTAGGGCTTGATTTTACCGATTTTGGAGCTGTCCAGCATCATATAGGTAAACTTCGCTTTTTTACGAATGATACGGAACAGGTCGGCTTCCATTTGCGAACCGCACGAAAATCCGTTTTCGGGCGTGAACGCCGAAGCGGAGATAATGGCAAGCTCGAAATTGTTATCCGTGAAATACATAGAGGAAAGCGAGGACGCGGTGGAGAGGTTTTCCTTAATGAGCGGTCCGCCCAAGAGATTGACGGCGACGTTCTTTTTCTTGGAAAGCTCGGTCGCGACCGCCAGTCCGTTGGTGAATACGTTGCAGGCGATATCGGGCATTTCCTTGGCAAGATAGAGCGCGGTCGAGCCGGCGTCGAGGTAAATGGACGCGCCCTCGTCTATCAGGCTCGCCGCCTTTTGCGCAATTTGGATTTTCTCGTCCGTGTGCAGCGTCGTCTTTTTGGTATACGATACGCCGGAGGTTTTTTGTACGTCCTTGACGGACATTGCGCCGCCGCGGATGCGAATGATTTTGCCCTCTTCTTCGAGTAGGAACAAATCTCTTCGCAAGGTCATTTGCGAAACGGTGGGGAAATATTCCTCCAACTGCTTCAAGGATATCTTTCCGCGCTTGTCGATAAGCTCGGCAATTTCACCGATACGGTCTCTTTTCATAAAAGTACCTCCTTTTTTCTGTATCTTAACATAAACGCCCCCAAAATGCAAGCGAATGAAGGGGCGAATGTTAAAATTTTACACTTTCTTTACTTAAAAAATGTAAAAATGCGAAAAAGTACCAAAAAAATGTGACTTTCACGAAGATATCACGCACGGGAAAAGCGCAACGAACGCAAAACGTTTGCCTTTTTCGCGGCGGTGTGCTATAATAAACGCAACGATACACGTAAGGAACAAGCAAATGCAGGATTTTCTCAACGATTTAGACGCATATTTTTGCGAAACGTACGCAAATTACGACAAGCTTTGTATTTTGCCCGAATACCGTATGCCGAAAATGCAAACCTCGGAGGTGCGCGCGGACGGTCGGACGTATGCCTATACGCTCCCGCCCGAAACTATGCGCCTTGCTTTGCAGGAAAACAAGGCTTCTATCTTAAAAACGCTCAAAGCCCAGCTTTCGGATAAAACGTTTTCCTTTTCCTTTTTGCCGCTTGGCTTTTTTACCAGGATAAAGAACGTGTTTTCCCGTTACGCGCCGCATAAATGGTTGCGCGCGGTGATGGAGAAATACAACCTTACGGAAGCGAACGCGGGCGAGGGCTTGGCGATAGAGAAAGAGATTTGGACGGGGATTTACAAGGGTAAATACGCGCCCACCAAAAATTTGATTTTTTCGTTTGCGCTCGCAAACCATATCCCTATGGAGGATATGAAAAACCTGCTTGCAATCAACGGCTACGAAATGGATTATACCCAGCCCAAGGACGTGGTGATCGCGTATCTGGTAGGCACGAAGGTCTTTAATAGGCCTATGATTGACGACGCGCTCGCGGAATATAAAATCGAAAACTTATTTTTGGCGTAAAAACAGTTGATTTTTACGTTTAGAAGTGTTATAATGATAAAAATTTAATATTCCGATGCGGAAAAAGAGTAACCTTGGTTTACCATAAACAGAGAAACGTGCCGTAGGCTGAAAGCGCGTTGCGTGGGAAAGGGGGTGAAAGTGCGTTTCCGTGATGGACGGGCTAATCCCCCGCGGCTGCCGCCGTTATCGGCTAACGAGGGAAAACTTTTTAGAGTTTTCTGAAATAAAGTGGAACAGCGAACCAAACCGCCTTTATATTATGTAATACGGACTATTACGTAATATAAAGGTTTTTTTATCTAACCAATTCAATATAATCCGAACCCGCGCAAAAGGCGTCTTTTTAGCGTCTTACGCCAAATGCGCCCTTATAGTACATTTGTACGATTGCGGTCGCCTTTGACAAAATCCATCTAAAAATACGCTCTTTTGCGTGCGAGCAATTTTCAGTAGGCGAATTTTAGGCGGATATAAGGCGAAAGCCGAAGGCAAACCTTAACGGTTTGACAAGGGTTTTAACGCAATATGCGGCAAAATTCGCCACTCAAAATCGGGTTCGGATTATATTGAATTGGTTAAGGAGGTCATTATGTGGTTTCAAAACCTTCGGGACGATATCAAAGCGGCAAAAATCAACGACCCCGCCGCAAGAAATTCGTTTGAAATTTTCCTGACCTATGCAGGCGTTCACGCGCTGTCGTGGCACAGAGTGGCGTACTTTTTTCACGTCAAAATGAAATTGAAGCTCGTGGCGAGAATTATCAGCCAACTGACGCGGTTTTTTACGGGCGTGGAAATCCACCCCGCGGCAAAAATCGAGGGCGGCGTGTTTATCGACCACGGTTCGGGCGTGGTAATCGGCGAAACGGCGGAGGTGCATAGAGGCACGGTTATCTATCAGGGCGTGACGCTCGGCGGAACGGGCAAGGAACGCGGCAAACGCCACCCGACGATTATGGAAAACGTGACGCTTTCGGCGGGTGCAAAGGTACTCGGCGGGTTTACCGTCGGCAAGGGCGCGAAAATCGGCGCGGGCGCGGTGGTGTTAAAGGAAGTGCCGCCGTATGCGACGGTCGTAGGCGTGCCGGGGCGTATCGTGCGTATACGCACGCCTGAAACGGAGGATACCGCCCATTCGGGCATTATCGCGGTCGCCGCGCTGAACGCGGAAATCAGCGCCGAAGAAGCGGAAAGAAAAGAGGAAGAAGCAAAGAAAGCCGCGCGGATCGCCGAGGAAAAACGAAGCAAGAAAAAAACGGCGAAACAGGAAATCCAAGCAGAAAACGAGGAAAAAGGAGAAACGAATAATGAAAATTTATAATTCGCTCACGAAAAGAAAGGAAGAATTTATCCCCTTGGAGGAGGGCAAGGTCAAGATGTACGCTTGCGGCATCACCGTTTCGGGCGAAGCGCATATCGGGCACGGGTATCAAGCACTCATTTACGACATTATGCGGAAATACCTTAAAAAAGCGGGCTACGACGTAACGTACGCGCGCAACTATACGGACGTGGACGATAAAATTATCGCCAAATCCCACGAAACGGGTATCCCCGCCGACGAATACGCCGAAAAAATGATTGAAAATATCAATCAAATTATGGACAAATTCTGTGTGGACGACCCCGATATTTGGCTCAAAGCCACCGAAAATATCCAAAATATAATCGATTTCGTGCAAACGCTCATTGACAAGGGTCACGCATACCCCACCAAAAACGGCGATGTATACTTCGACGTGGCGAGCTTTAAGGGCTACGGCAAGCTTTCCAACCGCAACGTAGAGGACGCGCTCGACGGCGTGCGCGTGGATAACGACGACGAGAAAAAGAACGCGTACGATTTCGCACTTTGGAAGAGCGCGAAGGAGGGCGAGATTTTCTGGGAATCGCCTTGGGGCAAGGGCAGACCGGGCTGGCATATCGAATGTTCGGCAATGAACCGCACCGCTTTTGGCGACCAAATCGACATTCACGGCGGCGGCAGGGATTTGATTTTCCCCCACCACGAAAACGAGATTGCACAAACGGAAGCCCTCACGGGCAAGCAATTCGTCCGATACTGGACGCATAACGGGCTTATCAAGGTCAACGGTCAGAAAATGAGCAAATCGCTGGGGAACAGCCTGCTCCTTGCCGAGCTTTTGGAGAAATATTCGGACGAGGCAATCAAGTTCGCGCTTCTCCAAACGAATTACCGCAACGACATCAATATAACAAACGAGCTTTTCCCCGAAGCGGAGAAGCATATCCTTGATTTTTACACGGCTTTGGCGGCGGTGGACGAAGCGAATTTCACCGTAGACGAGGGGGGCAGGGTTGAGGCGAAACGCGTAGACGACGAGTTCAACGCCTGCATGAGCGACGATTTCAACACCGCGCTCGCGCTCTCTAATCTGTTCGGCTATTTCAAGGAAATGAAAAAATATCTCGCCGCAAAAGACGCGAAAGCAGCGGCGTACGCGGCGCAAATCCGCGAAACGTACGGTTTGCTCGGCTTGTTCAAAAAGAACGCGAAAGCGTACGTGGCAGAACACAAGCAAGAGGATAGCGTGCCTGCCGAGGTCAAGGCGGTTGCCGAAGAGAGATGGGCGGCAAGAACGGCGCGCGACTGGGCAAAGAGCGACGAGCTCCGCGCCAAGCTTGCGGAAATGGGCTATTCGGTAAAGGATAGCAAAACGGGCTACGAGCTTATTAAAAATTAACGGGAGAGAAAAAAATGACTGCATTAGAAATTATGCTTCGCAACGTGATCGTGTTCGTGTTGCTTGCCGTGCCGGGCGTAGTGCTCGTTAAGACGAAAATCTTGAAAACGGAGCAATCGGGCGTGCTGTCCAAGGTGCTTATGTATATCGGTATGCCGTTCTTGATTTTGAACAGCACCCTCAACGTTTCCTTTGACGGCGAGCTTTTGACGACCGTGCTTATTTCCGCGGCCTTTGGAGTCGGGTATACTATGGTCTGCTTCTTCTTGTCCAAGCCCTTTACGGCAATGGAAAAGGAAGAAAAAACGCGTGGAATGATGCGTTTTTGCTCCATTTTCACCAACAACGGCTTCTTGGGTATTCCCCTTGCAAGCGCGGTTTTCGCCTCGCAACCGCTCGTGTTGACTTGCGTAATTATTATCAATATCATCACCAACGCGTTGATGTACACGCTGGGCATTTTCCTGATTTCGGGCGACAAATCGACGATTAGCCTGAAAAAAGCCTTTCTCAACCCCGTTTTAATTGCGTTTGCGGTGGGACTTGTGTGCAATCTTTTGGGCGTGAAGGGGTACGTGCCCGAAATTTCCACCTACGCGGGGTATTTGGGCAACGTCGTTACGCCGCTTTCCATGCTGATTTTGGGCATCAAGCTCGGCGGCGTGTCCTTAAAGCCTATGTTCGGAAACTGGAAAACGTACTACGTTTCTGCAATCAAGCTCGTTGCCGTGCCCGCGGTCGTGATTGCGCTTGCGTTTTTGTTGCATAGCTTCTGGACGGCGGTGAGCGAGGAGATTATTCTCGGTCTTTTCGTGTCCTTTGCTCTGCCGACCGCCGCGCTCGCGACGACCTTTGCGGACGGGTACGACGGCGACACCGAAAACGCCGTTTCCTTCACGCTGGGCACGACCTTGCTTTCGGTGGCAACCATACCCCTTTTGTACTGGCTGCTCATCACAATTTTGTAAAGAAAGCGCGTATCGCTTGACAAAAACGCGCGGTGCGTATATAATGTATAAGAAAAACGATATAGAGGACGATACTATGAAGACGTATACAGGACAATCATTAAGAGAAATGTATTTGGGCTTTTTCGAAAAGCGCGGGCATAAAATTATCCCGTCCGCTTCGCTCATTCCCGAAAACGATCCCACCGTTTTGTTCACGACGGCGGGTATGCACCCGCTCGTGCCCTATCTGTTGGGCGAAAAGCATCCCGCGGGCAAACGCCTTACCGACGTGCAGAAATGCGTGCGTACGGGAGATATCGAGGACGTAGGCGACGAAAGACATTGTACCTTTTTTGAAATGCTTGGAAACTGGTCGCTTGGCGACTATTTCAAGGAAGAAATGATTCCTTGGAGCTACGAGTTTTTGACGGGCAAGGACTATTTGGGTATTCCTTCGGACAAGCTTGCCGTGACGGTATTCGGCGGCGACGATACGCTGCCCCGTGACACGGAAGCCGCCGCGCTTTGGGAAAAAGCGGGTATTAAAAAGGAAAACATCTATTTTATGCCCCGCGAGAATAACTGGTGGGGTCCTGCGGGCTTGACGGGTCCGTGCGGAACGGATACCGAAATGTTCGTCATTCGCAAACCCAAATGCTCGCCGACCTGCAACCCCGACTGTAATTGCGGCGCGTTTTTGGAGATTTGGAACGACGTATTTATGCGCTTTAATAAGCAAGCGGACGGAAGCTACGTCGAGCTTTCGCAAAAGAACGTGGATACGGGTATGGGCTTGGAGCGTGCGCTGTGCGTACTCAACGGCAAATCCAGCGTGTACGAAACGGATATTTTTGAGGGCGCGATTAAAGTCATTTCCGATTTAACGGGCAAAACCTATGGCGAGGACGAGGACACGACCAAGGCTTTCCGCGTGTTGCTTGACCATACGCGTACGGCAACCTTTATGCTTGGCGACGAAAAGGGTATCGTGCCGTCGAATACCGACCAAGGCTATATTTTGCGTAGAATTATCCGCCGCGCCGTCCGTTTCGGGCGTAAAATCGACTTGCCCGAGGGCAGTCTTGCCAAGATTTCCGAGGCGTTTATCGCGTATTACGAGGGCGTATATCCCGAGCTGAAAATCAATCGCGAGAAAATTGCCGAGGAGCTGAATAAAGAGGAAGCAAAATTCACCAAGACCTTGCAGCAGGGCTTGAAAGAGTTTGAAAAATGTATCAACGGTATCGAACGCAAAAACGCGTTTATGTCCCAAAAAGACCCCGCGTACGTGCCTGAAAAGGTGATCGGCGGCAAGCAGGCGTTCCATTTGTACGACACCTACGGCTTCCCCGTAGAGATTACCGACGAAATGGCGAAGGAACGCGGCTTCGGCGTGGATTTAGAGGGCTATAAAGCGGCGTTCGAGGAGCACCAAAACAAGAGTAAAGCGGGTAGCGAACAGAAATTTGCATGCGGTCTTGCCGACCACAAGGAAGCGACGACCGCGCTGCACACGGCGACGCACCTTTTGCACGCCGCGCTCAAAAAGGTATGCTCGCCCGACGTCAATCAAAAGGGCTCGAATATCACCGAGGAAAGATTGCGCTTTGACTTTAATTTGCCCCAGCCTATGACGGCGGAGCAAATCAAAGCGGTGGAGGATATGGTCAACGAAGTGATTGCCAAGGATATCCCCGTGGTGATGAAAGAAATTTCGCTGGAAGAAGCGAAAGCGGAGGGCTTTACGGGGCTTTTCGAGAGCAAGTACGGCGAGGTAGTCAAGACGTACACAATCGGCGATTTCTCCAAGGAAATTTGCGGCGGTCCGCACGTAGAATCGACGGGCAAGCTTGGCAAATTCAAAATCCAAAAGGAGCAAAGCTGCGGAAGCGGGCTTCGCCGCATTAAGGCAGTTTTGCAATGAACGAAATTCAATCGGCAGAAAGGATAAAAACGCTCACCGCGCCGTTTTTGGAAAAGGGCTTTGCTTTTGAATACTTTTACCAAAAGGGCGGGGATAGCAGTTGCGTGTATATTTGCCGTTATAAAAAGGGCAGGGATTTTTTCGACTGGCGCGAGGTGTCGGGCGGCAATGATATCAATATCGTCGTGAGCGTAAACGGCGAATACCGTTTCCCCTCGCTCAAAACGCTGTACCCCAAGCAATACCGCGCGTTCAAGGTAAAGCACCTTTTCAAAAAGGCGAGTATCGACGAACGCCGCGCGTTCGTGGCAGAGCTATTGCTCGCCGAGCTTGTCAGCGGTAAACCCGATTTTTTAGGGATACAATTATAAAAAAGAAAAGACGGCGTTACCGCTTTTCCCATAAAGATTTTAATTGAGATTAAAGAGAATTGACACTTTGAAAAGTATAATTCTCTTTTTTTTGTTTAATTTTTCTTGTAAACCCATAAAACTACTTGATATTATTCGAGATATAGAATATAATATAACTATAACTGTTTTTAATAGGAGGTTTGATATGATTCAGTATATGTCAGCAAGAGAAGCCGCCGAAAAATGGAATATATCTCAAAGACGAGTGTCTATCCTTTGCTCGGAAAGTAGAATCCCCAACGTTGCGATGCTCGGCAATATGTGGATTATTCCTCGCAATGCAGAAAAACCCGTTGATGCGAGAATGAAGCGAAATGCTGTTACCGAAAAAGGAAACACCCACCCATTTGTTAAATGGGCAGGTGGAAAAGGACAACTGTTAGACGTTCTTAAAGCAAATCTCCCCGAAGGAATGGGAACAACGATTACAAAATATGCCGAGCCGTTTGTTGGTGGTGGTGCTCTTTTGTTTGCGCTCTTAAATGAATATTCTTTTGAAGAAGTTTATATAAACGACAACAATAAAGAACTTATAAATGCCTTTAATGTTATAAAAGAAAATTGTGAAGTATTATTGAGAGAGTTGCAATTTCTTCAAGAGGAATATAAAAAACTTGATATGAATGCTCAACAAGAATATTATTACACCAAACGGGATAAGTTTAACGAATTAGTATTAAACGAAGAAACGTCTATAATTAAAGCAGCTTTATTTATATTCCTTAATAAAACTTGCTTTAACGGTTTATATAGAGTTAATAAGTCGGGCAAATTTAATGTTCCAGCAGGAAAATATAAAAATCCCCTTATTTGTGATAAAGAAAATTTAATGAACATTTCTAAAAGACTGCAAAACGTTATTATGCGCTCTTGCGATTATCACGACGTGGAAAATTTTGCAGACGAAAACACTTTGGTTTACTTCGACCCCCCTTATCGACCTTTGAATATTACTTCTGCTTTTACGTCTTATACTGAAAACCAATTTAATGATAAGGACCAATTAGAACTCGCAAGTTTTTATAAGAAATTGTCCGATAACGGCGTTAAGGTTATGTTAAACAATTCAGATCCACACAACGTAAATTTTGAAGATAATTTTTTTGATGATTTATATGCCGAATTTGATATACAACGCATTACCGCGGTTAGAATGATAAACAGTAAAGCAGAAAAACGCGGCAATGTTACAGAGCTTTTGATCAAGAATTACTAAAGGAGATTTACAAATGAGAGATTTTAATACTTGGCTCGGTCAATTTAAGAGCAGCATTTCGGATTATGGTTATTACGTTGACTTTCAAAAGGTTTACGGAAAAGTTGAATCAATTAAGGTAGAATTAAATATCTTAAATTCCCTTATTGGTTCAACGGATATAGAAAATGATTTTGATAGACTTCTTGTCAAATATCCCGAAATATTGAAGTGTATTCCACTTCTTTTAGCTGTAAGAGAAAACGAAATTCACGCTATGGATAGTGACGGTGAGTTTATCTATAATTTTAACAGGCAAAATTACACCGTCGAACAATACAAGTCATTTATGAGAAAAACAGGCTTATTTGATTTAATAAGCAAGCATATTATCAACAATCTTGTAGATTATGCTACGGGAGTTGAAGTTGGTCTTGATAGCAACGGACGTAAAAATCGTGGCGGACATCTTATGGAAGATTTGGTTGAATCCTACATAAAGAAAGCTGGACTTATAAAAGGCGAAACCTATTTCAAGGAAATGTATTTGGCCGACATTGAGCGTAAATGGAATCTTGACCTTTCTTCTCTATCTAATAACGGCGAGGCAAAGAAAAGATTTGACTTTGTAATTAAAACAAACAACGTTGTTTACGCTATTGAGACTAATTTCTATGCTTCTTCGGGCTCGAAATTAAATGAGACAGCTCGTAGTTATAAAATGCTTGCCCACGAATCAAAGGCTATTGACGGGTTTGCTTTTGTGTGGTTTACTGACGGTATTGGTTGGAAATCAGCAAAAAACAACTTAAAAGAAACGTTTGACGTGTTGGATAATATTTACAACATAACGGATTTGGAAAACGGTATTATTGAAAATCTTATATAATAATATGACAACAAAACATAAAACAATTAAATGGGAGCCTGACAATTTCGAGCTTGAAACGAATACCGTTTGGACTTTTCCCGAACGTGGCAAATGGGCAACGCACGACGCAAAATGGCGTGGGAATTGGTCGCCTTATATTCCACGTAATGTTATCTTGCGTTATTCTCAAGAAGGCGATTTAATTCTTGACCAATTTGCAGGCGGCGGAACTACTCTTGTAGAGGCAAAACTCTTAAATAGAAATATTATCGGCGTGGACGTTAATCCTATTGCTTTAGAGCGTTGTATCGAAAAATGTTCGTTTGAACGGGAAAAAACGGGAAAAGTCGATATAAGGCTCGGTGACGCGCGTAACCTTGATTTTATTGAGAGTGAATCCGTAGATTTAATTTGTACACATCCACCCTATGCAAATATTATTCAATATAGCGAAGATATTAAAAATGACCTATCCCACTTTGAAATGACAGACTTTTTAGCTGAAATATATAAAGTTGCCGAAGAATGTTATAGGGTGTTGAAAAAAGGAAAATTCTGTGCAATACTGATGGGCGATACCCGTAAAAATGGTATGGTACAACCACTTGCTTTTGAAACTATGCGAGTTTTTGAACTTGCTGGCTTTAAGACGAAAGAAATTATAATTAAAGAACAACACAATTGCAAAGCAACGGGTTTTTGGAAAACAAACAGTATAAAACACAACTTTTTACTCCTTGCCCACGAGTATCTGTTCGTGTTTAAGAAAGCTTAATTAAAATATGGCGCACTAATTTAACGAAATTAAGCCGTTTGATTTGTAACGCAAAAAAGAAAAGACTGACGAAAAATTCGTTAGTCTTTTATGCTGTCAAAAATTTCTATAAGAAGAGCGACTTCACTGTCTTTTTATTCTGCCGTGGTCACGCCCGACAAGCTCGTCTAACGTAATACCGTAGAAATCGGCAAGCGTAATACAATCTTCTATCGGTGGTTGATGAATACCGCTTTCATAATAACTGATTTTTGGTTGAGAAATATTTGTTTTCCGCGCCAATTCCGATTGTGATAATCCGTTGATTTCTCTATAATATTTAATTGCTTCTGCCCATTCTTTCATAGTCTTTTCCCTTTTTTATTCTATTTTATAAAAAAGTTAATAAGAATGCTTGACCTATAAACTTGTTTATAGTATAATTACAAAAAGGGGTATTAGTTAGTATGAAAAACCAAGAAAAAAGAATACAACCAAAACCAAATTGACATTAAAGGAATTCTTTACGAAAGAACAAGACGAACGGTTAGAAAAAGAAAAGGCAGAGGACTGGGAAATCCTTTGCCAAAAATTAAACGTTAAAATAGAATAAAGAAAAATCGCCGCCCTTGCGAACATTCGCAAGGGCGGGAATTGTCTAAATGATTATTTTTTCAGCTCTAACGTTCGTTTATACGCCGCGGTCACCGCGTCCATCGTTGCCGCTCGCAAGCCGCCTTTTTCCAGCGCGTGCATACCTGCAATCGTCGTGCCCCCGGGGGAGCAAACCGCGTCTTTCAAATCGGCGGGGTGTCCGTATTCGAGCAGCATTTTTGCCGCGCCGAGCAGGGTTTGCGCCGCGTACAAAGCCGCTTTATCGCGCGGCACGCCGCATTCCACCGCGCCGTCCGCCAACGCTTCGGCGAACGCGTACGCGTAAGCCGGTCCACAGCCCGAAAGCGCGCTTGCCGCGTCCATTTTATCTTCGGGGATTTTGTCGAATTTACCCGCTTTTGCAAAGCAATCGAGGAAATCGTTTTCCACCAAAATATTCACACCCGCCGTCGTGTACAAAACCATACCCTCGCCCAAAAGCGCGGGGGTGTTGGGCATAATACGGATAACGGGCACGTCCGCGCCGATAAAGCTACGGATCGCCGCAATCGACACGCCCGCCGCCATAGAAATCACGGTCATATCCTTACGCGTTTTCAGCGTTTCGGCGACGCTTGCCAAAGTTTCCTTGATATTCTGGGGCTTCACGCCGAGCACGACGAAACGGCAGGTCGCCGCAATTTCCTGAATATCCACCGCCCAAACGCCGCAATCGCTCGTCAGCGTTTGCATTTTTTTCTTGTCGTAATCGCATACCGCGATTTCGTTCCCGCCGACCGCTTTTGCTGCCGCGCGCACGAGCGCGCCGCCCATATTGCCGCAACCGATAAAACCAAGCAGATAACTCATAATTTTTCTCCTTTCGTATTTATTTTCTCACTTGCCCGTCGCCTTTGACGATATATTTATACGAGCAAAGCTCTTCCAAGCCCATAGGTCCGCGCGCGTGCAGCTTTTGCGTGGAAATGCCGATTTCACAGCCCTTTCCAAACTCACCGCCGTCGGTAAACCGCGTCGAAGCGTTGACGTACACCGCCGCGCTGTCCACTTGCGCGGTAAACGCGTCTGCCGTCACCATAGTTTCCGTCACGATACAATCGCTATGCCCCGTGGAATGATCCGCGATATGCGCGATTGCCTCATCCACGCCGCTCACCACCTTCACGGCGAGGATATAATCCAAAAATTCAGTATCAAAATCCTGCTCGTTCGCTTTCACACCGCCGATTAACGAATACGCACGTTCGTCCGTGCGAAGCTCCACGCGTTCGCCCAGCCGTGCTTTCAAGAGAGGCAAAAACGTTGCCGCAATTTTTTCGTGAACGAGACACACCTCCGCCGCGTTGCAAACGGAGGGGCGGGAGGTTTTTGCGTTGTCGATAATGTCGAGTGCCTTGGCAAAATCCGCGCTTTCGTCTACGAAAATATGACAAATGCCCGTGCCCGTTTGAATGCAGGGGACTTTCGCGTTCTCCACGCACGAGCGGATAAGTCCCGCGCCGCCGCGGGGGATAAGCGCGTCGATATACCCGACCGCCGTCATCATTTCGTTCGCGCTTTGGCGGGAAACGTCCTCTACGATATTGATAAAATTCTCGTCAATTTGTAACTGACTTAACGCCTTTCTCAACGTCCGCACGATTGCCGCCGAGGACAAGTACGCGTCCTTACCGCCGCGAAGAATACAGACGTTGCCGCTCTTAAAACACAACGCCGCAGCATCCGAAGTGACGTTGGGACGGCTTTCGTAAATAATGCCCACCACGCCGAGCGGCACGCGGATTTTCGTGACTAAAAGCCCGTTTTTCAAGCAATTTTCTTCCAGCTTCACGCCCACGGGGTCGGGCAAAAGCGCGACCTCGCGTATGCCTTGCGCCATACCTGCTATCCGCTTATTATCAAGACGAAGCCTGTCGAGCATAACGGTAGGAAGCACGCCCGTCGCGTTTTGGATATCCTTTTCGTTCGCCTGCAAAATCTCGTCCGCGTTCGCTTCCAACGCGTCCGCCATTTGCAATAACGCCTCGTTCTTTTTCGCCGTAGTCAACGCCGCGGCTTTTCGCGCCGCCGCTTTTGCGGCGATTAAAATTTCTTTCGTCGTTTTCATATCATTTCTCCGCCGCGAAAAATCGCGTGTAGCTGCCCGCGTTCCCGCTTACGATTTCGTACAGGATATCGGGCTTTTCGCCGTTGGCAATCACCGTGTCGCAACCCGCTTTTCCGCAAATTTGCGCGGCTTTGAGCTTGGTTTTCATGCCCCCCGTACCCAATACCGAGCCTTCTCCTCCTGCAAGCGCGAGTATCTCTTGGGGCATACCGTGTACGCGTTGAATGAGCGTTGCGCTCGCGTTTTTATGCGGGTCAGCCGAGTATAAACCGTCCACGTCGGAAAGGATTACGAGCAGCTCTGCCCCCACGCTGACCGCGACGAGCGCGGAGAGGGTATCGTTGTCGCCGACCTTGATTTCTTCGGTGGCAATGGTGTCGTTTTCGTTGATAACGGGCAATACGCCAAGCTCCAACAATCTTTCCAGCGTATTGTTAAAATTTTCGTGTCTATCGCTCGCGGAAAAGTCCGACCCCGTCAAGAGAATTTGCGCCACGGTGTGGTTGTATTCCGTAAACAGTCTGTCGTAGGTGTACATAAGCTCGCATTGCCCGACTGCCGCCGCCGCCTGCTTGGTGGGGATATCCGTGGGCTTTTGTGAAAGCGCGAGCTTGCCCACGCCCATACCGATTGCGCCCGAGGAAACCAAAATGACCTCGTGACCCGCGTTTTTCAAATCGCTCAATACGCGGCAAAGCTCGCTCGTCCTCCTAATATTCAGTTTTCCCGTTGCGTGCGCGAGCGTCGAAGTGCCCACTTTGACGACTAATCTCATTTCAACAATTCCTTTTCCCGATTTTAACGAGGCGAATAAAAGATTTTTTCGATTTTATAACAGTATAACGGATTTGACAGTATTTGTCAAGCGCGAAAAGCGAGTAAAAACAAAAAAACAGTTGTTAAATATACGGAAAAGGCTTTTCAGCCCTATCCGATACAGGGGAAAAGGGTGAAATATTCGTAAACGGAGAAAGAACCCAAAATGCAAAAGAAACCTACGGTGTATATCGCCATTTTATGCGCGTGGGGGATATGCGCGGCGGCACTTTTTACGGCGTGCGGCTTTATCCTCTACGATTTATTTGAAGCAAAGGGCTTCACCTTTGGCAGCGTAACGGCTGCTCTGCTCCTTGCTGCTAACGCGGGTATGCTCGCGTATATGTGGCTGGGGAGCGTCAAAGATTTTTTGTTTTCGTTCGTGTTTTTATGTCGGCAGAAACGGATTATGAAACGCTATGACGCAATCGTAAATTCCGACCCCGATATAACCAAGCTCTCGTCCGACGGCAAAAATCCCAAAATATTACTTTTATATTGCACATGCAACGATTTCAATGCCGAAGCGTTGAAAGAATGTATGGCACAAGACTACGACAATTTTAAGACGGTCATTCTCGACGACAGCTCCAAAAAGGACTACCGCGCGGCGATAGACGCTTTTGCGTGGGAAACGGGCGCGGAGGTCGTCCGTCGCGAAAACCGCGAAGGCTTTAAGGCGGGGAATTTGAATAATTATCTGCAAGGCAGAACGGACTACGATTATTTCGTCGTTTTGGACAGTGACGAGCGTATTCCCGCCGATTATATCCGTAAAATGCTCAAATACTATGCGTACTCGGACGAGGTGGGCGTCGTACAAGCGGCGCACGAGGCGACGAGCGGCAAAAATATGTTCCAAAGCCTTATGGGCTTTTCGGTACGGAGCAACGGCAAAATTTGTCAGGTGATGAAGAACTTTTACGGCAGTAACGCGCTTATCGGGCACGGTATGGCAATCAGTCGTAAGTGCTACGAAGCGACGCACGGCTTTCCGAAAGTGGTTGCCGAGGATATTTCCTTTGCAATCGACGTAAAAAACAGCGGTTACCGCGTGTTGTACGCGCCTGATATTTTATGTAAAGAAGAGTTTCCCGTCGATTATCTTTGCCTGAAAAAACGGCAGGCAAAGTGGGTGCAGGGCAACGTGGAGTTTATGAAAAAATACAATCAAAGTATTACGAGCTCCAAAATGAGCTGGTACGAAAAGCTGGATATCAAGCTTTCGCACTATAACCTGCCCATTATCCCTATGCTGTCCATTTTGATAATCTTAAACACCATTTTAATCGGTGCGCTCGGCTTTGACGTGGGCGGTTATTCCGTCGCGCTTGTGGCGCTGATGGTACTGTTTTTGATATCGCCGCTCATTCCCGATTTTTTCGTGCACGGCAAAAAGGGGAATATCTTGCGCCTGTTTGGCTACGCCGCGCTCAATTTCGTAGTGTACGCTTCGCTCGTGCCTATGATGATAGCGACCGTCGTTTGCGCGCTGTGCGGTAAGAAGGCAAAATTTATCGTAACCCCCAAAGAGGAACGCAAAATCACCCTCAAAGACGCCTTACTCGGCTCGTACGATTCGTTGATTTTCGCGGTAGTGATAGGGGTGCTTACCTATTGCACCTATTTTTCGCTGCTGCCCACGATTTTCCTCGTCGGGTGCTGTGCGTTGACGCCCGTGGTATTGCTGGTGGCAAATGTACCCGCCCCGCAAAAATGAGAACGTAAAGAGCGGTTATAATGCCGCTCTTTTCCTTTCCTGCATATACCGCACGAGCACGGAGCGGTCTGCCGCGTTTCGCACGTTGAGCACGCGAAACGCGTCCAAGGCAAGAGCTTCTTCCTTTCGCGAGCCGTCCGCACAGGCAAATTCGCCGTAAAGGGGCAAATCGCTCCGCGTGTACGAGCGCGTAAGCATACCCAGCGTGCCCGAGGGGAAGCCGCTGCTTTCGCGCGTTAAAACGATAAGGTCAAGCTCTTCGGCGAGCTTGTTGTCGGTATATTTGTCCAGCATACGAAAACATTGTGTGCAATTTCCGAAAATTTACCATTATTCGAAAAATGTATTGCAAAACTGTTTACAATTAAGAAAATTTATGATATAATGATAATCGGTGGAGAGAGGGAATTTGTGAGAAAAAAGCATAAATTTTCCTATCTTCGCCGAAAATAACGAATAGAAAAAATATCATTTGAAGGAGATAAAAAAATGACAAACAACAAGAAAGTGCTTCAATTCGTTGCGGACTGTCAGGCTTTTGCACAGCCCGACAAAGTGGTATGGATTGACGGAAGCGACAAACAGCGCGACGCTTTGAGAGAAGAAGCTTGCGCTACGGGCGAAATGATCAAGCTCAACCAAGAGCTGCTTCCCGATTGCTATTATCACAGAACGGCGGAAAACGACGTTGCCCGCGTAGAAGACAGAACGTTCATCTGCTGTCAAAACGAAGCGGATGCGCTTCCTCATTCCATCGTAAAATGGAAAGCTCCCAAAGAAGCGTACGCTATGGTAAACGAGATCGCAAAAGGCGCGTATAAGGGCAGAACGATGTACGTTATCCCTTATTCTATGGGCGTCGTAGGCTCGCCGTTCTCCAAGATCGGTATCGAAATCACCGACTCCATCTACGTCGTTTTGAATATGATGATTATGACGAGAGTAGGCAAAATGTGCCTTGACCAGCTCGGCGAAAACGGCGATTTCGTAAAGGGCTTCCACGCAAAATGCAACGTAGACCCCGAAAAGAGATATATTATGCACTTCCCCGAGGACAACACGATTATTTCCGTGAACTCCGCTTACGGCGGCAACGTGCTTTTGGGTAAAAAGTGCTTCGCACTCCGTATCGCGACCAACCTTGGTAAGAAAGAGGGCTGGATGGCAGAGCATATGCTCATTCTCGGCGTAAAACGCCCTCAGGACAAGGAAATGAAATACGTGGCGGCGGCATTCCCCTCCGCTTGCGGTAAGACCAACCTTGCAATGCTTATTCCTCCCAAGCAGTATTTGGACGCTGGCTACGAAGTACAATGCGTAGGCGACGATATCGCTTGGATTCGCGTTGGCGAAGACGGCAGACTTTGGGCTTGTAACCCCGAAAACGGTTTCTTCGGCGTTGCTCCTGGTACGAACGCAAAATCCAACCCCAACGCGCTTGCAGCGACGATGAAGGGTACGATTTTCACCAACGTTGCGCTTAACCCCAAGGATAACACCGTTTGGTGGGAAAAGCTTACGAAAGAAGCTCCCGCTGAACTTATCGACTGGACGGGTAAGCCTTGGACGCCCGATTGCGGACGCAACGCGGCGCATCCCAACTCCCGTTTCACCGCTCCCGCGGAGAACTGCCCTTGCATCTCGCCCGAGTTCAATTCCAAAGCAGGCGTGCCTCTTTCCGCGATCATCTTCGGCGGCAGAAGAGCAACGACGACCCCGCTTGTTTATCAGTCCCGCGACTGGAACCACGGTACGTTCGTAGGTACGATTATGTCCTCCGAAACGACGGCGGCGGCTACGGGTGCAGTCGGCGTGCTTCGTCACGACCCTATGGCAATGAAGCCGTTTATGGGCTACTCCGTTGACCAGTACTTCCAGCACTGGATCAATATGGGCGCAAAGATAGAAGAGAGCAAGCAACCCAAGATCTTCAACGTAAACTGGTTCCGTCAGGACGAAAACGGCAACTTTATGTGGCCCGGATTTGGCGACAATATGCGCGTACTTGACTGGATTTTGGATCGTTGCGAGAACAAAGTGGAAGCTCGCGAAACGGCAATCGGTTACCTTCCTTACGCAAAGGATATCAACATTGAAAACTGCGATATCGACGCGGCAACGCTCGATAAGCTGTTGGAGGTTGACAAACAGCGTTGGGCGGCAGAAGCAGAAGAAATCACGACGTACTATGCGGAGAACTTCGGCGATAAGATGCCCAAGGAAATTATGGATAACCTCGCCATCCTCAAAGCTAATTGTGCAAAATAAGTAAAGCGAATATAGAAAACGACCAGCGGCGCGTCCCGCCACGGCGCACGTTTCTT
>JAZNGH010000035.1:0-63994 GCA_045576335.1 Candidatus Scatosoma sp. | reverse complement strand
ACATTCTTGCATTTTCTACAAGTAAATCGTAATTTTGCTATTTGACCATTGAATTCAAGTATTTCTGGCTTATATGTATCTACGAGCATTGAATATGGTATACCATCACGACTTCTAGTATTTAAAACTTGTTCCCAATTCATTTTGTGACGACACTTAGGGCAATAATAAATATCAGAAAGTTTAATCATATAAAACCTCTATTATTGATTTTTATTACTTTCTCTAAACTCATTAACCAATGATATAACCATTCTTTGTTGGTTAAGGTTTAAATCAGAAATATCAACGGTAACGGGTTGATTTTGCCATTCACCCTTTTCAAAAAAGTAGAGTTCAGTCACATTAAATATTTTAGCCAACAAAGGTAAAACTTTAAAAGAAGGATTTCTAATTCCCTTTTCGTATGCGGAAACAACAGATTTACTTAAACCAAGTTTATCAGCAAGCTCAGTTTGGGTCATTCCAGCCTTTTCTCGCAAGTCTTTAATTTTTGTTCCCATAGATAACCCCATAAAATGTACCTCCAAGTGCTAACATTATACAGTATTTTGAAAAAAATGTCAACAAATTTTGAAAAAATTTCCACAAATAGTTGACAAATTCTTTAAAATGTAGTACACTATTAGTGGAAAGGAGGTGTACTATATGTTGACTATCTGTAAAAATAACAAAGAAGAAATTAAAAAGTTAATTGAAAACAAGAGTTTAAGAAGTATCGTTATAAGCAATAGTGATTTAATAGACGATATTATTTTGGCAATGTGTAAGGGTGGCGTTATTGATTGTTTAGCAAATGGATTCTCTGATAAAAGAAGACACAATTCGTATGTTCCTTTTAAGTTGATTATTGCGATGTCGATTGCAGCAAAAATGAAAATACATACTAGTCTAACCGATATTCCTACTGCTATTCAAGACCATAGAGTATTAGCTGAAATTGGCTATAACCTGCTTAGCGATAAGAAAGAAGATTTCTTTACTGAAGGCACAATTAGATATTTGTTGAGTAAGTATTCTAATGAGGATTTAATAGCTTACTATAATAGTGTTGTTAAAAATCATATTATGCCCTTACAAGATATTAAACCTAATATCCATATATTGGACTGTACGAAGATAGAGGTAAATTTAGATAATGAAAATTATGAGAATTCCTCCATAGCAAGAGACCGAAAAGGTGAAGTAATGCGTGGTTATAAATTGTCTTCTTTGAGAGGCATCTATAATGATACTGGCATTATTGAAGAAATAAGATTTGGGACTGCTTCGACGCACGATTTAGCATTGTCCGAAGAAATGATTAAGATGACAAAATGTTTCAATTACGGGGATATACTGATTAACGATAGAGGTTTTCTTTCAAGAGAACTTATCAATTATTTAAAAATTGAAAGAGGTGTCGATTCTTATGTTCCTTTAAGAAATAATATGACGGCTTTCTATGATACGGTTGAAATTGCAAAAAGAGAAAACAATTGGTTGGCACACCCTAATATTCATAGAATAAATCAGAGAATAGCCTTTGTTCCTAATATTGTTGGTTGGGATACCTTTGATATACATAGAGATGTGCCTATTAACGCTTGTGTTGTTTGGGATGTTGACACTGATAAATACATTGTTATTGTAACAACAAATACAAATGCATCTGCAAAAGAGATTGTTTCCACATATGAATTAAGACCTGAAATTGAAGAAGATTTTAGGCAGTTGAAAGATTTTTGGAAGATAGAAGATTTTAAAACGACAAAATACAATTTAATAGCTTTCCACATTGTTTGTGTGTTGTTGGGATATTTATTTTACCAACTTTATATTAACAGTGTAGATGGTAGTAAATATTTGGGTAAAAGTTTACCCGTCATTTTAAAGAATTATAATGAGCATACACTGAATCATCTCGTATTGTACAGTGATAAATACTTTTGCTGTATGAGCATGATTGAGTTCTTTGAATTTAGAGATAATTGTTCTGATGAGGTGAAAAAATATCTTCTCGAATTCTTTAAATAAAACCTCAGATACAGTTGAAAATATCTGAGATTAATAAAAAAATATTTTACTTTACGAATTGAAGTTTTACTCTATATAAAAGCTTGAAATATATATTGAATTGTGTTATAATAAAAATAATAAATCCCACCTTTTAGAAAATCGATTATGAAAAAGTATAAATTAAAACTTTCAACAACCCAAGTCATTATGTTAAGTTTTCTATTTGTAATATTGATAGGTAGTCTATTGCTTGCTTTGCCTATCAGTTCAAAAAATGGAAAAGCTGTTCCGTATATCGACGCATTATTTACGGCAACCACTTCAACTTGCGTGACTGGATTGGTTACATTGCCGACTGTTACGACTTGGAGTGTTTTTGGACAAATCGTCATTTTGCTTTTAATACAAGTAGGCGGACTTGGTATTATTACCGTAATTACTGGGTTAACGGTGGCGTTGCACCGTAAAATAGGATTAAAAGATAGTAGATTGATTAGTGATTCATTCAATCTTACTTCTTTATCAGGGCTTGCAGCTTTTGTTAAAAAAGTTATTCTTGGCACGCTTATTATTGAAGGGGTTGGAGCGGTGCTTTATATGATTGTATTTATCCCCGACTTTGGGGTAAAAGGAATTTGGCTTTCAATATTCAATTCAATTTCCGCTTTTTGCAATGCAGGTATTGATATAATAGCCGAAAACAGCTTGTGCAATTATGCGCTAAATCCTTTAATCAATACCGTTACAAGTCTTTTAATTATTTTGGGAGGTATTGGCTATATCGTTTGGTGGGATATAATACGCGTATTAAAAAATGTTAGAAAAGAAAAAGTAAAATGCTTGAAACGGTTGACATTACATAGTAAAATTGCATTATCGGCAACGCTGATTCTTATTTTTGGGGGAGCTGTTGCAATTTTTATATTAGAGTATAATAACCCCTTAACTATAGCAAATTATTCGCTCTTTGATAAAATTCAAATATCGTTTTTTCAATCTATCACAACAAGAACAGCAGGTTTTGCAACAATACCGCAAGAAAATTTAACAAATGCCACTGCAATTCTTTGCTTATTTTTAATGTTTATCGGCGGTTCGCCTGTGGGAACGGCTGGCGGTATAAAAACAGTTACAATCGTCGTATTATTTGCTACTGCATATTCGGCAATTAAAAACAAGAATGAAGTAGTGTTGTTTAATAGAAATTTATCAAGACAAATCACAAAGAAAGCGGTTGCGGTTGCAAGTATGTCCTTTTCGATTGTTTTTATATCAACTGTTTTGCTTGCTGCTGTCACCAACGCACCAGCTCTTGATATAATTTATGAAACCGTAAGCGCAACGGCAACGGTTGGATTGTCAAGAAATCTCACACCGTATTTAGGTCTTTTAGGGAAGCTTATCATTATCGTTACAATGTATTTGGGGAGAATTGGACCTATTTCTTTGGCTATTGCATTTAATTCAAAGGAAGAAACAGGAAATATTGTTAAAAATCCTACCGAGGAAATAAGTGTAGGTTGAAAAGGAGTATGATATGAGTATCCATAAATCTTATGCCGTATTTGGTCTTGGACGCTATGGTTTAGCCGTAGCAAAAGAACTTGTGAATAATGGAGTTGAAGTTTTGGCTGTGGATTTAGATGAATCTATTGTCAATTCCGCTATTGCGGATATTCCTTTCTGCAAATGTGCAGACGTAACTAATTTAGAAGTAATTAAACAACTTGGTATCGCCAATATGGACGTTGTTATTATTGCTATGGCAAATAACCTTGAGGCAAGCGTTATGGCGGTAATGCTGTGTAAAGAAGTCGGTGTAAATACAGTAATCGCAAAATGTGCAAATGAAGTACATAAAAAGATTTTAAGTAAGGTAGGAGCGGATAAAGTGGTATTTCCTGAATGTGAATCAGGAATACGCCTCGCAAAAAATCTTTTGAGTTCAGGCTTTGTTGATGTTATCGAATTATCCAACGACGTATCTTTGATAGAGCTTGAAGTTAAGTCCGAATGGGTAGATAAAACGCTTATTGAATTAAATTTGCGTAAAAAATATTCTATCAACGTAATTGCAATTCGACAAGAAAATAATTTAGAAATCAATATTGATCCCACTATAAAGTTGGCGAAGAATATGCAACTTGTAGTTATTACAAACACTTCAAAAATAAGCAAGTTAAAATAAAAGGTTCGATTTAGGTTGGTTAAGGGTCACCAAAAAGAGAAAACAGCCCTTGTGGCTGTTTTCTCTTTTTGATCGCTCTTTGCGCGAGCAACGCTTGATTTGCGACGCCCTGCCGAAGCTTTGCAAAGCGGAAACGGCAGATACCTAGTAAGGTCACTAATAAAACGCCGTTTCGCTTGTTCGATAGAGAAAAATAGTGCGTTTGCTGAAAACAATCGTGATTTTTTCCCGTGCGTATAAAAAAACTCTAAACGGTTAAACTGTATATTGAGGAATAAAAATGGGAAAATTCGAAGAGGTTTACGCCATAAACGTAAACGATAAAACGGAGAAAAAGGGCAATTTAACCTATCTTTCGTGGGCGTTTGCGTGGGCAGAGTTCAAGAAAATATACCCCGAAGCGAGCTACAAGGTCAACGAGTTTGACGGGAGCTTCTGCTCGGGAAACGAAAAAATGGGGTATATGGTGCAAACGGAGGTCACGGCGGGCGAGCAAACGCACGAAATGTGGCTGCCTGTGATGGATATGCGGAACAACGCCGTTTTGCAACCGAAGATGACGGACGTGAATAAAACGATTATGCGTTGCTTGACCAAAAATCTTGCTATGTTCGGCTTGGGACTGTATATTTACGCGGGCGAGGATTTGCCTGAAATGCCCAAAAATTTCGAACCGATTACGGAGCGCGAATTGCGGGAAAAATGGAACGTGCAGGACGTGGATAAAACGGTAAAATGGTATGAAAAACAGCTTGGCGTACCCTTTGGGGAGTGGGGCGCGGACGAATGTGAGGCAGTACGCACCGTATTAAAAGAACAAAAACGAAAACGCAATCACAAAAAAGTAGACGCTTAATTTAGAAAAATTTATAAAAATCGGGCAAATCGCCCGATTTTTTTCGATAACTTTTACAATTCCTTAACATTTCGTAAACAATTTGTTATAATAATACGTGTATAATAAAGCGTAAGGAGTGTGGGTATGATTAAAATTTTGGTCGTTGAGGACGATTTAGATTTGAACCGCTTTGTTTCCACGAGCTTGCGGAACAACGGTTACGAGGTGACCTCGTGCTTCGACGGAGTGGAAGCAATCGAAAAAATGGAGGAGTGGAAATGCGATTTACTCCTCACCGATATTATGATGCCGAGAATGAACGGCTTTGAGCTTGCCGAAAGCGTGCGCGCGACGGACAAGACGACGCCCATTATTTTTATGACGGCGAAGGACGATAAAAATTCCAAAATGCTGGGATACAATATCGGCATAGACGAATACGTTACCAAGCCCTTTGATATGGATATCCTGCTTATGACGATAAAGGCGATTTTACGCCGTGCTAAAATCGAAGCGGAAAAGGAAATTGCAATCGGCAATCTTACAATGAACAGCGAGGAGCGGAGCACAATCGTCGACGGGGAGGAAATCGCGCTCACGGTCAGAGAGTTTGATATTTTATTCCGTTTGCTTTCCTACCCGAAAAAGACGTTTACCCGCTCGGCTTTAATGTCCGAGTTTTGGGATTACGATTCGTCGGCAACCAGCCGAACGGTGGACGTGTATATGGCGAAGCTTCGCGAAAAGACGGCGGCGTGCAACGGGTTTGAAATCGTGACGGTGCACGGGCTTGGGTATAAGGCGGTGCTGAAATGAAAACGCGTAAATCCAAAAACGCGGGGTTTACTATTGTCGGCGCGTTGATTTTCTTCGCACTCGTTGCGCTTTTAATGCAAATTGCAATCCTCGTATACGATTATATCCGCGAGAGAACGGACGATAAGGCGTTGATTGCGGTGCTGATATTGATTGTAATCGTGATTTTATCCGTTTTTTGTACGATATTCGATTTGGTGCGGCGAAAGCTGACGGTGGAACGCCCCACGAAAAAGATTTTATACGCCACGGAGCAGATTGCACAAGGGGATTTTACCGTACGCTTGCCGATTACGCACGAGTACGGCAAATACAACGAATACGACCTTATTATGGAAAACCTCAACGTAATGGTCGCGGAGCTGCAAAAGACGGAAATCCTCAAAACCGATTTCATTTCCAACGTTTCGCACGAGGTGAAAACACCGCTTGCGATCATTCAAAATTACGCTACGCTTTTACAGGACGAAACGCTGGATAGCGAAACGCGCAAGGCGTATTCGAAAACGCTGATAGCTGCGTCCAAGCGAATTACCGACCTCATTACGAACATCTTGAAGCTCAACAAGCTTGAAAATCAAGAAATCAAGGAAGAAATCGCTCGTTTTGACCTTACGCAATCGCTTGCGGAGATTGTTTTGGAATACGAAACGCTAATCGAGAACAAAAATATCGAGCTGGATTGCGATTTGGACGACGTGTTTATCCGTTCTTCCAAAAGTCTGCTCGAAATCGTTTGGAACAATCTCCTTTCCAACGCCGTCAAATTTACGCCGAGCGGCGGTAAAATTACCGTGACACTCAAACGCAAAGGCCGCGACGTGGAAACGAGCGTTTCGGACACAGGTTGCGGGATATCTTCGGAAATCGGCGCGAAGATTTTTGAGAAATTTTACCAAGGCGATACTTCCCACAGCGGGGAGGGGAACGGGCTGGGGCTTGCACTCGTCAAACGGGTAATCGAGCTTTTAGGCGGAGAAATTTCCGTTTGTAGCGAGGTGGGCGTAGGGAGCACGTTTACCATTTTATTAAAGGAAGTCGTAGATGAATAAAGCTTGGCAAAAAATCTGGGAAAAATTCAAAAAGCCGCCTACTTGGGCAAAAGTACTCACTTTCGTAATCGCGTTTTTGAGCTCGATAGGTTCGCTTTGTATGCTCTTGGTGGACTTTGAAGCGAGTGCGTTGGCGATTTTGGCGTATACGCTGTTCGGGATAGCAGGCACGTCGCTTGCGTACGCGGTGTATTTGTTTATCCCCGTCGTACCAAAGCTCAAACATAATATACTTGCTTTTATGGAAAAGCGTGAATTTACCAACCGATTGCTTCGCAACTTCGGGTTTCGTACGGTTGTGTTTTCCTTCGGCTCTTTCTTGATGAGCCTTATATTCAGCGCGTTCAACGCGTACATGGGTATTGTCAATCTCTCTATTTGGTACGGAGCTTTGGCAGCGTACTATATCGCGCTTGCGTTGCTTCGAGGCGGGCTTTTGGTTACGCACTCGCGTAAAGGCAAGACGGACAATTTGCATAAACGGGAGCTGGTGACGGCGAAAACGTACCGAGCGAGCGGCGGCGTGCTGTTATTACTCAATATCGCGCTGTCGTCGGCGATTGCACAAATGATATTTTCGGATGGGCACTTTTCTTACGCGGGCTGGACGATTTTTGCCTACGCGGCGTATGCGTTTTATAAAATCACAATGTCGATTATCAATCTCGTCCGCGCGCATAAGCAGTCCGATTTGACCGTCCAAGCCATTCGTAACATCAATTTGACGGACGCGGCGGTGTCTATCCTTGCCTTGCAAACCGCACTTTTGAATACTTTTACGGACGGGACGATAAATATATCGTATATGAACACGCTCACGGGAATCGTAGTCAGCGTATTCTCCGTCGGTATGGGGATATATATGATAATTTCGGGAACGAAACGGATAAAAAATTTACGAGAGGAAAAAACGAATGAGTAACAATCAATTTTATTATAAGTATACCGCGCCGACGGAAGAGGAGCGCAAGGAAATCGACAGTATAAGACGGCAATACCAGCCGCGGGAAAAAGCGGAGGAGAGCAAGCTGGATAAATTGCGCCGTTTGGACGCTTTGGTGAAAAATTCAGCAATAACCGTATCCCTCGTACTCGGCGTAGTTGGGTGTCTTGTGTTCGGCTTGGGTCTAACTATGATTTTGGAATGGGAACGGATTGTTGCGGGCATTATCGTCGCGGTTGTGGGTAGCTTCCCTATGGGACTTGCGTATCCCGTATACGCGTTGATTTTGGATAGGAACAAGAAAAAGTACGGCGCGGAAATTTTGAGCTTGTCCGAGGAATTACTCAACGAAAAACACGATTGATAGGAAGCGGGAACGGTTTATTGTTCCCGCTTTTACAATTCTTTAACAAATAAAAAACATTTTGGAAACGTAAGCTTTGCGTTTTGAAAACATTTATTTCGTATAATAGCAGGGCAAACGAAAAAAAGGAGTTTTATATGAACGCTATTGAGATTAGAAATCTATCCAAGAGTTTTCGTGGAATGTACGCACTCAACGGTTTGAATATGACCGTACCCGTGGGCAGTATTTACGGCTTTATCGGGGAAAACGGGAGCGGCAAATCCACGACGGAAAAATTGATTTGCGGGCATCTTGTGCCAAACGGCGGCGAAATCAAGCTTTTCGGCAGAGATTACCGTGACGCGGGCGTGCGCGTGAGAGTGGGCGCGCTGATTGAAAACGCGGGCTGTTTCCCAGGGGCGAGCGTGTATCAAAATTTGATGATGCAGGCAATCAATCTGGGTATTCAAGACGCCGACGCGGAAATCGAGCGGGTGTTGAAAATCGTACGTATGGAGGACTCGGCGCATATCAAGTTCAAAAGCTGTTCGCTGGGTATGAAGCAGCGTATCGGTATTGCTATGGCACTTTTAGGCGAGCCTGCTTTGCTCATTTTAGACGAGCCGATCAACGGGCTGGACACGGACGGTATGCGGATCATGCGGGAAATTCTCGTGGATATCACAAAGACGTACGGTTGTACCGTCTTGATTTCGTCGCATATTTTGGGCGAGCTGGAAAAAATCGCTACCCATTACGGCATTATTCGCCAAGGTAAGATGATACAGGAGCTTACCGCAAAGGAAATGGAGGCGCGCTCGCGCGTGTTCGTTTCTCTTAAAACGGCGGATATGGAGGGAACGGAACGTGTCTTAAAAACGAATTTTGCCAACGTACGCAAGGAAGACGAGTATTTGCGCGTATACGACGTAAACGACACCGAGGCAATCGTGGAAACGTTGCTCAAAAACGGACACGCGGTAAGCGAAATCAAGAAAAACAAAGTCGGCTTGGAAGAATATTATATAGAGCTGATGAGCCAAAAGGAGAACGAATAATATGGAAAAATCCCGTGAATTGACGTTTGAATCCCCGACCTTTACTCAAAGAATAAAGGGTATGCTCGGCGTGGACTTTTACCGTTTGTTTCATACGCCGCTTTTCTATATATTCCTTGCGATTGCGGCAATTATTCCCGCAATGATTCTCGGTATGACGAGTATGGAAACGGCAGAGGGGGTCGTGCAGCCCCTGTACGATAACACGTGGCAAGTGGTCGCGGCGACGACGCCCTTGTACGCCGTACGCGATATTGCCGATTATGCGAATATGAATATGGTTTTCATTTTCGGCGGTATTATGGTTTCCATTTTTATCGGTCACGATTATAAGAGCGGCTACGTAAAGCAGTTGTTCACCACGCACGCCAAAAAGCAGGATTATATGATTTCCAAAACGGCAATCGGCGCGTTTTCTATGGCGTGTATGTGCATTACCTACTTATTGGGAACGGTGATTGCAGGCTTGCTTGTTCGTGCGTCCTTTGCCGTCAACGTAGGATCGCTCATTTGCGCGATACTCGGCAAAATGATTATGAGCTTGGGTTGGGCAAGCTTGTACACCTTCTTAAATATCATTTTCAGAAAATATTTCGGGATATCCATCGTTTCGTCCTTTTTCTTCGGTACGGGCATTTTGATTTTGGGCGTAGGCGCGATTGCAGGCAACACCCCGCTTCTGAACGTGTTTTTGTACGGCTCGTCCGTATACGCTTGTCTTTCGAGCAATATCTGGACGATTGTCGTATGCTTGGTCGTTTCCGTGGCTTGGACGGGGATTTATAACGTGCTCGGTACGCATATCCTTGAAAACAGCGACGTGTATTAAAAGGAGAGAAAAATGAACGCGATAGAAATCAGAAATCTGACGAAAAATTTTGGCGAAAAGCAGGCTCTGAAAGGCTTGAATATGACCGTGCCCGTAGGCAGTATTTACGGCTTTATCGGGGAAAACGGAAGCGGTAAGTCCACTACGGAAAAAATCATTTGCGGGCTTATCCATCAAAGCGGCGGGGAAATCAAGCTGTTCGGGCGGGCGCATACGGACGAGGACGTGCGCGCAAAAATCGGCGTGCTGATTGAAGCCCCCGGCTGTTATCCCAATTACAGCGTTTGGAATAACCTTATGCTCCAAGCCGCAAATTTGAGCATTGAAAACGCGGCGGACGAGGTGCGTAAGGTGCTCCAACTTGTGAGAATGGAAGGAGCGGCGGGGAATAAATATAAAAACTGTTCGCTGGGTATGAAGCAGCGTATCGGTATTGCTATGGCTCTGTTGGGTAATCCCACCTTACTCGTTTTGGACGAACCGATTAACGGCTTGGACGCGGACGGTATGCGTATTATGCGCGAGGTGCTTTTAGACGTTACGCAAAATCACGGTTGTACCGTCGTGGTGTCCTCGCATATTTTAGGGGAGCTTGAAAAAATCGCCACGCACTACGGTATTGTGCGCGGTGGAAAAATGATTAAGGAAATGACGGCGGAGGAGCTTAATGCTAGCTGTCGTACGTTCGTCGCCTTGCAAACCAAGGACAACGCCACCACCAAGCGGTTGCTTTTGTCGAAATATTCCCGCGTGGAAGAGGACGAGCGGGGATATCTTCGCGTATACGACGCGGAAAAGCCTGAAAATATCGTGACGTATTTGTACGAAAACGGCATTTTGGTAAATGAACTTAAAACGGATAAAATCGGCTTGGAAGAATATTATATTGACCTTATGAACGAAAGGGGGAATAAGTGATATGAAAAACGGCTTTGCGAAAAGAATAAAAAGTATGCCGAAAGTGGATTTCAGAAGAATGTTCACCATTCCCTTGTTTTATATTATGGTGGGGATTGCGTTTGCTATACCCGTTTTAATACTCGTTATGACGACTATGATGGACGGCAGTGTGTCCGTCAATCCGCAAACGGGCGTGGAAACGGTGATAGAGGGCTTTGATAATGTTTGGCAGATATTCGGCTCGGTGAGCGGCGCGAGTACGGGAATGGAAATGGACCTTGTGAGTATGTGCAATATCAATATGATGTACTTTGCTGTTGCCGTACTCGTTTGCTTGTTCGTTTCGGACGATTTCACGAGCGGTTATGCGAAAAATCTGTTCACTGTCCGCGCGAAAAAGACCGATTACGTCATTTCCAAAACCTTGGTGGGCTTCGTAGGAGCGGCGGCTATCTTCGTAGCGTTTTTTATCGGTGCAATGATCGGCGGCGCGGTGTCGAGCCTGCCCTTTGAAACGGTAGGCTTTGACGCGGGGAATATCGTTGCTTGTATAATAGCGAAAATATTTATTTCTTTGGTATTCGTGGCGGTTTGCGTGCTTGCGGGGGTAATCGGTAAACAGAGGGCTTGGCTTTCCATTTTGGTCGCTTGCGGCGTAGGAATGTTGTTTTTTACTATGATCCCGATGGTCACGCCGTTGGATTCTACGTTTATCAACGTATTGCTGTGTATCGTCGGCGGCGC
The DNA here is from genome assembly GCA_045576335.1 of Candidatus Scatosoma sp. Classification (GTDB taxonomy): domain Bacteria; phylum Bacillota; class Clostridia; order Christensenellales; family Borkfalkiaceae; genus Scatosoma. The sequence goes on along the minus strand of JAZNGH010000035.1, from coordinate 52,282 downwards.
GGCGTTTGCCGTGGGGCTGGGTGCAATCAGCAATCAAGTCCTCAAAAAGACCAGCTTGGTTTAATGATTTTAGCTTCATAAACGTTCAAAGGCTAACGGATTTTCCGTTAGCCTTTTATAATTTTATTCGCAACATTCAAAATCGTTGTCGATATAGTTGGCAAGTATTCTTTATTACAGTTCGTTACACCCATAATATTTTATCCATAATTTCATATTTCCGTTGTAAACGGTTCGTATCCATTATATGCGATAAAAGACTTTTTTGTTTTCGAAGCGAAACGAAAAAGAACTTATAGGTGTGTTTGTGGATTTAGATGTTTTTTGTTAATAAAGTTGGTTGGTAAAAAGCTTTGCACGACGGGTGATTTCTTGGTAATCGACGGTTTTTATATATTCGTTCCAGTTCGCAAGCTTTAATGCGTCTCTGTCTGAATTCCGTTGCTTCATTCGCTGATAACAAATCTCTACGGGCGCGATAACCCATATCAAGACCAAATCGGCGTTATAGGCGTTTATCTGTTCTTTAAGACGGCGCATATAATCGCTATCACGAACTTCTTTACAAAAAGGGGCGTTCAAAATCACCGTATTTTCAAATCGAAGCGAGGAAAGTGCGATACGCAATATGGTATCGTATTCGGCAAAATGTAAATTTTCCAAATAAAACGTACCGTCCATATTAAGCTCTTGACCTTGTAGCTCAAAAGAGCGACGGAGCAAGGGTGCGAGGTCGTCTTTGTCAAGGTAGGTGCAAGGTTTGAGTGCGTTAGCGAGTAGCTCTGAAACGAATGTTTTTCCACAGGCGGGTGGGGAAGCAACCAAAATCAATTTCCTTTTCATAAGCGATATTTTCCAAATTCAACATTTTATAAAAGTCTATTGAGTATAACATATTTTTTTATTTCCTGCAATAATGAGAGGAAATATGGTTAAAAAAATGCAAATAAAAGAAAAATAATTAAAAGACAAAGAAAAGGGGGTGTGATATAATTGTGGTATTATAAAAGGATTATAATAAGGATAATAAAGTGAAAGACAAATTTTTTAAGAAAGCCGTTCCGGTTTGGCAAAAGGGAAAAGAAAACGAATTACATACAAGATGTGTTTTTTTTGCTACGTTTGAAGGCAAGGAAGACGCGACTTTGACGATTACGGCAAGTAATATATACAGAGTTTTTGTCAATGGCAATATGTTAGGGGTTGGACCTGCCCGTTCGGCGCACGGTCGTTTTCGGGTAGACGAATTGCCCTTAAAGAACTTAAAAGAGAAAAACGTGATTTTCATTGAAGCGGTGGCGTATAACAGTTATAATTATTGCCACTTGTATCAACCTGCCTTTTTATGCGCCGAGATTGTGAGAAACGCCAGCCCTATTGTGTGGACGGGACGTGATTTTATCGTTCGTGAATACGTGGAAAAGAAACAAAAGGTATGCAAATTCAGTTATCAACGCCCCTTTACGGAGCTGTACGCCTTTGACCGTCCCCCGCAAGATACGTATATGGATTTTTCAGCGGACGGCGAGGAAGTGGAAAAGGAATATCCCGTACAAGTGGAGGATAAGCTTTTTGAGGAACGCAACGTTTCCTATCCCTCTTACGAATTTTTCCAAGGGCAAAACATGGAAACGGGGGAATATTTCATTGCAAAAAGCCCGCAAAAGCCTAGTAAATGGCTTGTGGAGGAAAGATTGCGTATTTTCCCTGAAAAGGTTTGGGAAAGCGACGCCTTTTTGTTTTTGCAGCGTTTGGAATATAGAAAAAAGCCTTTGGGCAACACCATCGGGAAAGGGGAATATACTTTATACAATTTTGACTTTGCACTTACGGGATTTTTGAAGCTGGCATGTACCGCCTTGGAGGATAGCGTAGTATTAGTGTATTTTGATGAAATAGACTTAAACACCGACAGGGAAAAATCGGCTGACGTCAGAAGTGAGCGTATGGGCTCTGTTCAAGTGATTGAATATCGCTTAAAAGGCAAACAAACGTATGCTCATACGAGCATTGAACCTTATACGGCTAAATATATCAAGGTGGTTGTAACAAGCGGAAAGCTGGAAAACGTATCCGTAGGCGTGCATACCTATGAAAATCCCGACGCGGAAGAATTTGTATTTTTGTCTGAAAATAAAAAATTAAATGCAATTGTAGAATCGGCACGCAGAACGTTTAAGCAAAACGCATTGGATATTTTGACCGATTGCCCTTCAAGAGAGCGTGCGGGTTGGCTCTGTGATTCTTATTTTTCAGGGCAAGCTGAACAGCTTTTTACGGGAAAAAATAAGGTAGAACGTAATTTCTTGCAAAATTATCTTTATGCGAAAACGCAAGGAATACCCAAGGACGTAGTGCCTATGTGTTATCCTGCTGATTTCACAGATGGCAGCTATATTCCAAATTGGTCATTGTTTTATATTATCGAGCAATACGATTATTATCTCCGAGTCAACGATAATATCATTTTACAAGAAAGCAAGGATAGAGTTTTGCGTATTCTTACGTTTTTTGATAAGTACTTAAACGAACAAGGACTTTTGGAAAACTTGGAAAATTGGGTGTTTATCGAATGGAGCAAGGCGAATGATGCCGAGTTTGTGAAGGGGGTAAATTATCCCTCTAATATGCTGTACGCAATGGCGTTGGAGCGTGTGGCAACAATGTATGGGATAGAAGAATATCATCAAAAAGCCGAAATGATTAAAGAAATTATCAGAAGGGATAGCTTTAACGGCGAATTTTTTGAGGATAACCGTATTCGCGAAAACGGAGAACTGGTCCTTAAAGGACATTGCTCGGAAAGCTGTCAATATTACGCCTTTTTTACGGGGGTAGCGACGAAGGAACGTTATCCACGGCTGTATGAAAATTTGGTAAAGCATTTTGGGGCGAAAAGAGAGCAGGCAAAGGTATATCCCAAAGTGGACAAATCGAATGCTTTTATCGGCAACTATTTACGGTTGATTATGTTGATTGAAAACGGTGATAAAAACAGAATTGCCGAGGAATGTGAGGATTATTTTTATTACATGGCACAAGCGACGGGAACGTTATGGGAAAAGGACGACCCCTATGCCAGCTTGAATCACGGATTTGCTTCGTATGCCGCGAATTTGCTCGTGGATTATTTGACGGGATACAGAGGACGGCACGGCAAGAAATTGCTGTTCTCAAAGCCCGCGGTGGATATGGATTGCAGCTTGCGTTTGCCTTTGGATAACGGATTTTTAAGCTTTGAGCGGAAAGACGGAAAGACGACGCGTACCTATCCCGAGGGATATACGGTAGAAGAGATATAAAAATTTGCAAACACGGAGGTCTGTTATGATAAGCTATAATGATTTATATTACGTAAAGGACGGAAAGCCTTGGTTTCCCGTTTCGGGAGAATATCAATATTCCCGTGCAAACGCAAGCTATTGGAGAGAGGGCATAGCAAAGATGAAAGCCACGGGGATTGACGTGGTGGCAAGCTATGCGTTTTGGCTGCATCACGAAGAAATCAAGGGGCATTTTGATTTTCGGGGCAATCGGAATTTAAGAAGATTTTTGCACGAAATCAAAGACGCGGGTATGTTAATGTGTTTGCGGATAGGTCCTTGGGTACACGCGGAAGCAAGAAACGGCGGTTTTCCCGACTGGATATACAAGGAAAATTGCAAAACGAGATCCAACGACCCCGTGTATATGTCGTACGTGGAACGATATTTTAAGGAGCTTTACAAGCAATGCGACGGCTATATGTATTCGCAAGGCGGGCCTCTTTACGCAATTCAGGTGGAAAACGAGTACAGTCAATGGGGCGTACAAGGCGAGGACGTAGGCGACGTTCATATCAACGCCCTTATCAAAATGTTAAAGGATATAGGCTTTGATGTGCCCGTGTATTATGCCACGGGTTGGGGGCAGGCGGCTATCGGTGACGCCATTGCCGTTTGGGGCGCGTACGTGGAACAGCCTTGGGCAAGGGACGAAGGGGAACTGCCGCCGTTACCGCCCTTTTTGTTCTCCCCAAATCCCAACGACGAAAATATAGGCAGCGATACGGGAAAAAAGAAAATGGACGCCGATATAGGGAAATTAAAATTCCCTTATTCTACGGTAGAGATTAGCGGCGGCGGACAGGTGACGGACCATAGAAGACCCGTTCTTGGCGGGACGGAACACGGCGCCGTCACGATGTGCCGCGTGGGCAGCGAGGCTTCCACGTTGGGATATTACGTATTCCACGGCGGTATGAACCCCGTGGGGGCGTTGACCACGATGCAAGAATATTACAGAGAAGGTCCGCTTGTACCGGGATTTTGCAGCGATTTGCTGGAAATCAATTACGACTTCCAAGCCCCGATTAGTCAATATTCGAAAGTTCGAGAAAAGGCAGGGGAATTAAAATTATGCAATTATTTTGCCCGTGAATTTGGCGTGGAGCAAATGCGCGTAAAGTTTTTTGCCGACAACGCCACCGACCCCGTTGATTTGACGAGCTTGCGTTACACTTTGCGCTCCAAAGGAAATCAAGGATTTTTATTCTTGAATAATTATATCCGTCATTACGATTTACCCCGTAGGGACTATACCAATTTTCAAGTGGAATTAGAGGGGGAAACGATTACCATACCCACGCTGCACTTGGAAAATAAAGAATATTGCGTATACCCCTTAAATATGCCCATAGGCAATGCCGTCTTAAAATACGCCACGGCTACTCCTTTTTGCGTGCTGAACGGAAAGGATTACGTATTCTGGTCGCAAGATGGGAAGGCGGATTACGAGATAGAGGGTGATTTCCAAGGGAAAATCATTGTTTTGAGCAAGGAACAAGCGTTAAAAGCCTTCAAATTTTCCTATCAGGGGAAAGAGCGTATATTTATCGCGAACGGAGAGCTGTATCAAACGGAAGAGGGCTTGCATTTGAATACCTTTGAAAAGCCTGAAATTAGAATTTATCCCGCTTTGGAAGAAAAGGTGAAAGGGCTGGAAGAAATAGGAAGAGAGGGCGATTTCGGCATATATACGGCACCCTTTGAAGCGGAAGAATGGACGGCGGAGGTAATAAACAAAAAAGTCCACGAAAAATACGTAGACTTTGAAATAGCTATCCGTTACGGCAAAGGCAAGGCGGAAAACGGCTTTTTGTATATCGATTTTGACGGCGATACTTTGGAGCTGCTCATTGACGGCGAAAAGGTCAACGACTATTATTATATGGGGGTAGACTTTGAAGTGGGGCTTCGTTATCACGATTTCCCTAAAACGGTTTGTGCAAGAATATATCCCCTGTATGAAAACAAAAAGGTGTATTTACAAAAAATGCCTGTGTTTAACGACGGAAAAGCCGTGGCGATCAATAAGGTTTATGCGAAAAAGGAAACCCGTTATCTTTTTTAACTATCAAATTGAACTTTTTGCCATTCCCTTGGGGACATATGATACATATTTTTGAAGGCGTTGCAATACGCGCTTTGCGAGCTGTAATTTAATCGCATTGCAATCTCTAAAATGGAATTTTTAGGGTCAAGCAAGAGGAGCGTGGAATAGATGACGCGGCTTTCATTTAAGCATTGCACCATCGTTTTTCCCGTGTATTTTTTGAATTCCCGACAGAGATAAGGATGGCTATAATTAAAGTCTTTGGTGATATCCTCAATGCTTTGGCAAAGGAAGCTTTCGCTTTTAAGCTTGATAAAGAAGGAGTTGATCCAAGCAGGATAGGTGGTTTTTTGCAGGAGCTTCTTAAAGTAAATAGACAAAATTTGAAAAATAACGGTGGTGTGGATTTTTTCCAACACGTCAATATCGTTTTTAAGATAAGTACTGTGATTTTCAAACAGCTTTAAGGAATATTCCAACGTTTCTAAATGCTCGTGCTTGCCGTCGAGAATAATGAGGTCCTTTTGTAAAAGCTCCTTATATAACGTAGGGGATAAAAATTCGCAACACCGCCTCATTTTTTCCGGCGTGACGTAGATATCGCGGTGAAAGGTAGGGGTTTGACTTAAAGCGTCGTCCTCGTCTTGCGTGAGCCTGTGCGTATCGCCCGGCTTTATCAAAAGGATTTCGGAAAAAACGTGGGTTTTTATGGGGGTTCCGTTGATCCAATGGGTAATTCCCCCGTCTATACAGTAAGTAAATTCCCAAAAGAAATGAGAATGATGTTCAATGTTTCGATTTAATAATTTTGACGTATAAAAATTTTTTTGTATGGTTTCATGGTCGTAAATAATCATTATTTTTTCCTCTTATCCTTTTTTTATAGTATAACGCATCTTAAAAGAAAAAACAAGGCTTTTTTTGAGAATATCAAATATTTGCAAAAAGTAAAAAAATATTTATATAGATTTTTTGTTTTTTTTATGATATATTAAGTAAGGAATGGGCAAAAAAGTGAAAATAATGAGGTTTTTCGTTTTTAGATTTTAGGTGAAAAAAGAGCAACTTTTCACAGCAATTCGTTTTTGCAAGGTTGGAGGCATTAAAGAATAATGAAGTTAAAAAAACTAATCAGTTACGTGCTTTTGGCGATATGTATACCCATATTTTGTTTGCCGTTGTTCGGCTTTACAGCCAGCGGACAAATAAACGTCACGCACGACGGAAAGGGCGAAGCAATCTTTTTTGTGGAAGATACGGCGTCGGAAGCGGATTTTCAAAAGGATATAAAGGAAACGATTGAAGATTTTAACGTCGCTTCGGGTAGTAACGATATGGTCACGCTGAAAGGCATTCAGAAAAAGAACGGTATTTACGAAGTCAGCGTTTCTTTTCGCAGAATTGACAAAGTACATCCTCGCGGGGATTTTTATTTGCACAAAGCCGAAAGCTTAAAGGTCAAGCAAAGTGAAGAATTGGACCGTTTACAGCGGTGGGAGCTCGGAGATATTAACTGTACGTCCTACGTGTTTTACGAGCGGTTGCGCGGCTCGGTTCAAATCAAAAAACCGAGAGATGACGGACCTACGGTCGTCATAAAACCCCGTTCCGTATCGGGGAAGCAATTATCCGTTAAGAATTTTGCAGAGAGCGTTGCAGCGGAAAATCAAATTTTGGCGTTTCAGCTGTTAGATACGCTTGGGGTACAAAAGATACAAATATCTCTGCCCGGAACGATAACCTATTACGGCGGCGATATCAAGATAATCAATGAAAGTACCTTTGAAATGACGCCGACTACCGTACAAGCGGAAGTAACGAGGAACGACGTAAATAATTATGAGGCCATAGTAACAAACGAGGAAATTAACATATTCGTAGGATACGTTGCGTTTCAAAAGAGCATAAGTCCCTTTGAAATCGTTATGATTATCATTGCTTGTTTGTTGGTCGTGGGCTTGGTCGTATTTGTACTTGCTTATTTCTATCAAAGAGGAAAAAAGCTGCAACTTAAAGAAGACGAAGAAAAAGAGGTTGAGAATGGAAGAAAAAGTATGCAAGAATAAACCTCCAAAAGGGAAATCCTTGATAGCAAAAGGGTTTAAGGATTTTTGTCAAGGACCTTCTTGGCGCGGTATAAAAAAACATAAATTTTTATATTTATTGACGTTACCCGCAATAATTGCCTTGATAATATTTTCCTACGCGCCTATGTTTGGAATCGTTATTGCCTTTCAAGATTACGTAAGCGCGGAGGGTGTGGCAGGAAGCGAATTCGTAGGCTTCAAAAATTTTTACGACATACTGTTTAATCCGTTGACTGTTTCATATAGAGAAATAAGAAATACGGTATACATCTCTATCATAAGAATTGCCACGAACTTTCCCATTATTTTGCTTTTTACGTTAATGGTGAACGAAATCAAATGCAAGCCCGCGAAAAGCGTGGTGCAAGCGATTTCCTATATCCCTTATTACATTTCGTGGATATCGGTTGGCGGTATGGCGTATAACCTGTTTAAGTTAGACGGGGGTATATTTAACCAAATCATAGTGTTTTTTGGCGGAGAGGCGTTTGACTGGTATACGAAAGTAGATTACTGGTGGTGGATACTTGCAATTTCTTCCTTATGGAAGGGAATGGGCTGGTCTACGCTCATCTATTTATCGGCGTTAAGCTCTATCGATATGGAACTGTATGACGCTTGCGAGATAGACGGCGGCGGAAGATTTACAAAAATGCGTTCGGTAACGATTCCGGGCATCATGAACGTAATTATGCTGCAATTGATTATGGATATCGCGAGTGTCTTATCGGATAACTACGACCAAGTAATGGCAATGATCAACAAGGCGGACGCGCTTATGGAAACGACGAAAGTAATAGGCTCCATTGAGTTTGCCGCCGTAAGCGGTAGCAGCGGGCAATCAACGGCAACGGCATACGGCTTATTGAGAGGGTTTATCGGCTTAATACTCGTTTTCGTTACGAATAAAATAGCGAAAAATTCTGGTAATGAGGGAATAATGTAATGGATAGAAAAAAGATTCATGGCTTTGATATCGTGCTTGCCCTTGTAATGATTTTGGTTTCCCTTATCTTCTTGCTTCCATTCTGGATCATCTTGGTATCTTCATTGAGCGATAACCTACAATTAATTACGAATGGAATTTCGGTATGGTTTCAAGGTTTTAGTTTTGCAGGGTATGAATTGCTGTTTGGATTGAACGATAAATTCCTTCAATCTATTTGGGTGTCGATATACACGTCCTTGCTGGCGGCAATTTTTTCCGTTATCGTTTGTACGCTTTGTGCGTACGCCTTGTCTAAAAAATATTTAGTGGGAAGAAACGTATTAAATTTCTTGGTGCTTATCCCTATGTTTTTCAGCGGCGGCACGGTGCCTTTGTATTTGGTTATTCGCGGTATCGGCTTGTACAATACGGTGTGGGCGTTGATTTTACCCGGAGTGGTGTCTACCTATTATATCGTTTTGGTTCGCAATTTCTTTTATGGCATTAACGAAAGCTTGGAAGAGGCGGCGCAATTAGACGGCGCAAACGATATGCACATTCTTTGGTACGTATATATGCCTTTATCCATTCCCATTATGTGTGCAATCGGGTGTATGCGCTTCGTAGGACAATGGAATTCTTGGTTGCCTTCTTTATTGTATTTAGGGGCAAGCAAAGAGCATTTGTGGACGGTACAGTACGTGCTTCGGCAAATGCTGTACGATATGCGGGTTTTGGTTGGCTCGAATATAGCGAACGCGCCTACGGTTGCGGCGCAAAACGCCGCAATCGTCGTGGTGGTGCTTCCCATGATTTTGTTGTCGCCCATCTTACATAGATATTTTTCAGCGGGCTTGACGATGGGTGCCGTAAAAGGTTAATAAAAACGAAAAAAATAAAGGCACGTGCCTTTATTGCCGTGTAATTCTCACACGGCAATAAAAAATCTTATCAAGGAGTAAAATTATGAGAAAAAAAGTATTAAGTGTAGTAAGTTTGGCGATTGCATGCTCTTGTTGTTTTTCGGCTTGCGGTAGCCCCGAGAGCTCTTCAAATAGCGGCAATCAACCAACGGCAACGCCCATTGTTATCTATGCAGGCGGTTCGAGTGACTTTGCGTGGGTAAAGGGCAGTGCGGAAGCAGAGGTTATTGATTATATTGAACAACAGTATTATGAAGAAACGGGTACGCTTTTAGATTTTCAAGTATATTTCTACGGTGCGGATATGCATACCAAGCTGGATAACGAATTGCAAGGCGGCTCGCAAATCGATATTGCCATTTCTCATACGCGCGGCGGGCAGGGTATTGACGATAAGAGAAAAGGGAGTACGTCGCATTATAATTTATACGACGCGTTAGATTATGCGCCCAACCTCTATGAGGCGATTAAAGGCGCGCCTTTGGATTGCTTAACGACGGCGCAAAATGACGTTATTGCCATTCCTTCCGTGATCAGTCCTTATAAATTCGGTATTTTGGTCAGAAAGGATTATATGGAGCAATGCGGGTATACGGACGACCCGACAAAGGCGGCTACGGGTGACTATGAATTAGTAGACAACCTCGTGACCTTTGAAGCTATGTGTAAGGCAATGAATGCAATAACGGGCAACACGCACGCCGTAACGGGTGCGCCTTGGGACTTGGAAAAGGTAGTCACCATGGGCGCGTTCACGGAAGCGGGCTATTTTTCCAGCGCGGTATCTAATTGCACGGGAACGGACTTGGTTATGGCGGGCTTTGCGACCCCTGAATACGAGGAAGTGTTGTCGTTAGAATACAAATGGGCAACGGAGGGTGTAACCAGCCCCGCGGAAGGCGACTGGTTGATAGACCAAGGGGAGCAAAACTTTGTGTCGGGAAAAACGGGTGTGTTCGTGCTTGACCCTACCATTCAACACTTAATCAAAGTGGCTCGTATGACGAAAGAGGTAAATCCTAATGCGGAATTTACCGTTTTGGGCGCATTGACGAAGGACGAGAATTCGACCAAGAAAGGCTTTATGCGTAACCCCGAGGCGACCTTTGGCGCGGCAATTATGAAGGAAAGTGAAAACGTCAATGAAATTATGGCTTTCCTGAACTGGGCATACGAATCGGAAGACAACTACAATTTATGCCGTTTTGGAATTGAGGGAACGCATTGGGTAGATAACGGCGACGGGACGTATTCCTACCCCGCAAATTCTGAATACAGCATTACCAAGCCTGCATATTCTGGTATTTTAACGCTTGTGGAAAATCAAAGAATGTCCAATCTCGTTTACGACGGATATACGGCAGAAGAAAAGAGATGGATAAACGACGTTGCAGGCAACGCGGAAAACTACGTAAAAAATGACGTAATGGATTATTTGTTTACGTCAACGGATGACTATAACCTTACGATGGCAAGCGCAATGACGGGCGTATATCAAAGCTTGGCGCTTCCGGCATGGCAAGGCAGAACAAACCCGAAAGCTCCCGCGGCGGAAGACGCAAGCAAGACGTTTTTTCAATCCATTATTGCTACCTACAATCAAAAGGTAAGCAGCATTCAGGTTGACTTTACTACGCAATATAACAATATGAAATCTTCGAGGGGAGAATAATCGATGTGGGGCTGGATAGTATTTGCCGTATTTATAGAGCTGTATGCGGTGGGAATGACGATTTTGGCAAAAAACAGTCAAATGAAAAATTACGGGCTTTGTCTCATTCCCTTTGTGGCGTTCTTTTACGTGGATAAAATTTTGCCCAACGGGTTTACTGCTTTATCGATAAAAATCAACAGCTTGGGAAAATTAGTCGTTACGCTCGTTCTCGTTTCTCTTGCTTCGTATTTGTATATGCAATGGGGCATTAACAGCTTGCCTGAAAAGGAAATCGTACCGATCACCCAGCTTATGCTCGTGCCCATCAGTATATGCTTTATTATCTTTTGGGTGGCTTTGGTGTCCTCTACGTTAACGTTGATGTTTGGCTTTAGGGTAGAGTTCAAATGCGAGAATTTAGTATGTATTTTGCTCATACCCATTCCTTTCATTATGTTTTTTATCAATCGAAACAAGAAGAATTATCAAACGGAATTTAGGAGAAAACCATGAAACGAATAGTAAAAATTTTAGCGTTGACGCTTGCGGCCGTGTCCATCAGTTGTTTTGTGGGGTGCAACTTGAACACTACACAAACCTCAAATTCCTCGTCCGAGAGTAGCACTTCTTCACAGGATAGCAGCGTCGTTTCTCCCATACATCCTACGGAAACGGTGTACGTGGACGCCGTGCAATCTACTGACTATGCAGACATTTCCGAGGATATAAAATATACGACGTATTATATAGACGCGGAAAACGGGTCGGACAGTAATAACGGTCTTTCTATGGATGCGGCAAAAAAGACGTTAAATGCCGCTAACGTCATAGTAGAGGCGATAGAGGCGGACGTACCTACAAAGGTGTTGTTCAAGGCGGGAACGACGTATGAAGGCACGTTGGAGCTGGAATCCTATTACGCGAAAGAGGAATCCCCTTTGATTGTAAGCACGTACGGGGAAACGGAAGCTACTCCTTATGCAAAAATCATAGCCCCCGACGACGGCTGTTCTATTTACTTAAAGGGCGACAACGTTCGTATCAGCAATTTTGAATGTACCTCAAACGGCGGCGAGGGCAAGCGCGGTATTTATGCGGTTACGAGCAGAAAGGGCGCGGCGAAAAATATCGTCATAAAAAACAATTATATTCACGATTTCAATTTCCGTTTAGGGGATTACGAATTGCCTACGGGAATGTACGGTTTAACGGAGCTGGAAGTAACCACGATTTCTCCGGGGTTTAGCCGTGATTGCGGCGGTATTATTATGGAAGCCGTAACGCCCAAAGCCGTAGGACCTTCTTGGTTTGAGGGCTTGTGGATTGACGATAACAAGATAGAAAGAGTGTCCCGTGAGGGAATTTGGGTAAATTCCTACTGGGTATATAGACCGGGCGTAACTTGGGGCTATAATCCTTATTACGACGATGACACAGGCTACTATCCCAACAAAAACGTATACGTAAGGGGCAATGAAATGCTCTATACGGGTGGGGACGCAATGGTGCTTATCGCTTGTAGAAATTCCGTTGTGGAATACAATAAATGCTTTCACGCGGCTGTGCTTGGTCGTTCGGGAAAGCCTAACGCGGGAATATGGCTGCAATCTTGCGTAGATACGGTAATGCAATTCAACGAGGCTGCCTATACCCATTATAGATATGACGGTGAAGGCTTTGATATCGATATTGCTTGTAGGAATATTTTGTTTCAATACAATTATTCGCACCACAATTATGGTGGCGGTTTGCTTTTGTGTAATACCGACGAATACACCGTTCAATACGACGCGGAGGGGAATTATCTCGTAGACGAAGACGGTTGCCCCGTACAAAAGAACCTCGCGGGGGACTGGCGTGACGTCGTTATAAAAAATAATATTTTTGTTGATAACGGTTGGGCGGATGTTCAGTTTGCTGGAAAGGTGGATAGTATTCTATTTGAAAACAATACCATCGTAAAAACGGGCGGAACGTACAAGAGCGACGGAATGACGCCCGAAACCTTGGACCAAGGCTGGATTTTTGAATCCAAAGACTTTGCAATAGGTATTGGCGGAACGGACTGGACGATTCGCAATAATATTTTCTATTCGAGAAAAGTAAGAGAAGGTAAAGAGTACAAATTCGATTTGTCGTATTGTCGGGACGGTGCCGGCGGCTACACCGTTGAAAATAATATTTATTACGGATTTTCCGACGAGTTAGAAACTACGTTGAAAGAAATGGGCGAAACGAATTTTAGAAAAATCGACCCTAAATTCAATTCCTTGGAGGCTGGCAACGGCTTTGAATACGCGAATAAATTTGTGCCTACGAATGCGGAGCTTTATAAAAATGCGGCGCAATGCGAAATCGTATTGAAATACGATTTCTTGGGCAACGCGCTTTCCAACCATTCGTATTACGGCGCGATCGGCGTGATGCCTTTAAGTAACGGTTAAGAGGTCGAGCTACGTGTACAAAGCACGTGCAAATTTTAAGGGATAATGCCATAGACAATGGCTAAATACACGGGTATTATCAATAAAAATGATGAAAAATAAAATATTAAAATTATTTTCAATAATAGTATTATCTCTCGTTACTTTCTTTGCGTTTTCTTGCGTCAAGACGGATTCCTTTGCGTTAAAGCAAACGGAATACTGGTTAGACAGATACGAAGAAACGGTCGTTGAGCTGGCGAAAGGGGATAGCTCCGCTTTAACTTGGACTTCGAACGATACGGCTATCGTCACCGTAGAAGACGGGAAATTGATTGCACAAGGGAAAGGAAAAACGACGGTATCCGTAACGGACGGACAAAAGACGGAAGAATTAACGGTCACCGTCCGTAATTCGGGCGTAAAGCCCAAAATCGGCTTTACCGAATTAAACGCATATATGGGCGTAGAAACGGAAATCCCGGGGCTTTTGAATTATGCCGGAAAGGATATGTATACGGACATAGCGTATTCCTTGGATTTAGAAGACGATAGCTATTTGCGCGTTGACGGAAACACGGTCGAAGGCTTGAAATTAGGGGAAGTCAAAGGCACGCTTTCCGCTGATTGGAAGGACTTGAAGCTTTCTAAACAAATCACCTTCAAGATTTACGAAAGCGTGTACATGACGAAGGAAAGCGATACCATTGAAATCCACAACGTCGATTCTAAATTAGGTAAAGCCGCATTAGGCATACATTTGTTTGAATTAGAGGAAGAAATATCCGAGCTCATTGAATACGAAATCGTAAGCGGGGAAGATTGCGTTCGCGTTGAAAACGGAACGGTTTACGCAAAAGCGGAGGGGCAAGCCGAGATTATGGCAAGCTATTCCAAATACGGGATAAATGCAACTGCAAGCGTGCAGGTTACCGTTTTGCCCAATTACTTGCAAGCCTATATGGTAAAACCCGCGACGCCTTATCAAATAACCTATAAAAAACACGAAGGAAGCGTAGGCGGCAGACAAGCGGACGATATGTACGCTTATCGCGCGGGAGATACGGTCACTTCCTCCAACTGCTTCGACCACCGCGTTGCGAATAAAGACGTAGACGTAAAGGTTATGGATTTGTATAGAAAAGGGTATCGGTATTTTACCTTTGACGTGTACTATACGAGCAATGAAAACTTAATGGTCGGTTGTCATAATTATACGTACTGGCTGGGCGTAGGCAATTTATTCCGTTTGGATTATTTAACGATTATTTCGGACGGGGAAGTTACAAATTGTTTGGTAAAGGATAAATGGATTACGCTTTGTTATGATTTGAAGGCGATTTGGGAAATCTCTTACGGGCTTCCCGCAAACATTTTCTACTTTGTAAACGACAAAACGGCAACCTCCTATCTTATGAACGTTCGTTATTACTTGGACGATAAATTTATTCCCGACGACAATCGAACGTATGAGGATGAAGGCAGTTACGTACAGGCAACGAACGACGAGTTTGATATTGCCGTACCCGTTTCCAAGTCTTACAGCTTGACGACGGGCGAGCCTGCTATCGTGGTGACGGAGGATAGCGTACCCTTCTATACGGCTTATAATACTTCGGTGGGCGGAAGAACGGACGCATATCGGTATTATACGCAAAAGGTCGGAAAAGACACGAATGCGCTGGTCGTTTCCACGTCGCTAAACGCGACCTATGCAGACGGTATGTGGAGAATGTCGCAAAAGGGCTCGTACCTTGCTTGGGATATCTATCCGCAAGCAAATTCGACGATTACGTTCACGATGAACGGTATGAAGAAAAGCTTTGCGGTAAAGGTAGGGGAAACCAACGTATTTGAAGAAGAAAGTTGGTTTACGGTTATCAAGGACGGCGTAAAGCAAAGCGTTTTGACGGCGAATGAATGGCAAACGGTAGTTATCGCTTTTATGGATAATTACGACGAAAGCTGTGCGGCTTCTAATATTACGTTTAGCGTATACGAAGCCAACGTAACGACGTACGTAAGCAACGTTCGGTACTATAAGGATAATAGCTTTATTCCTACGGCATACGAGGAAGAAAAGTATGCGCCCTATATTTTGGATAGTAGTGCAAGCGTATCCTTGAACAGAGTGGAAACGGGAAGCTTCAAGGGTGCGTATGAATACGCCAACGCAAGCAATAGCGACGGCGCGTTAAGCTTCAAAGGCATAAAGACGGCAGAAAATACCGCCGATAAGTTCTTTGAAGACGGATATAATTTTGTGAAATATCACGTATATCTCGCAAACGACGTGCAATCGATAACCGTAAACGCAACGGGCGAAAAGAATTTCACGGATTTCAACGTAACGTTGACCGTTGGGGAGAGCGTTGTGGGCAGCGGAATTTATCTGTTCAATACAGATGAAACGAAAGCAACGGTTCTTGAAATGGGCAAATGGTACACGATGTATATTCCCGTGACCTATTCGGCAACGGACGTGGGAACGCCCGAGGTATGGTTTAGTGTCAACGGCGGAACGCAAACGAATCCCGCAAAGGCGTATATCAAGTACGTTACGTTCGAATATGCGGTCAACGTTCCCACGTTGAATACCTCTTCGACGGTTTCGCATTTGGTATCCTTGGAATACCAGAAGAGCGGCGAGTTTGCAGGCTCTTGGGAATACGTAAATAAGTCGAGCGGCGGCGAGGAAAGCGCGACGAAGAACTGGGGTGAAAGCGGCGTTCATTTCAGCCGAGTACACGACGCGTCCACCAACAAACCGAGCGCATTCTTTAAGGAAGGCTATAAATGGGTAAAGGCCGACTTCTATATGACGGATAGCGTATCAACGTTCTCCATTCGTTTTAGCGCGGGCAAGAATAACGCCTACTGGATACAAAATATCGCTTTCAATTCCTTGATAGCGAAGAATATATACGTGACCGATTTGGACGGCAACCGTTGGAACGTTATCCCTACGAACGAATGGTTTAGCTTATATATCCCCGTAGACGTGTTAAGTACGGATGATAATTATTACATGGTAAGCGTGTATACGAACGGCGGCAGCGAGGCAAATCCTTCCGTTGCTTACGTAAAGAATATCGAGTATTTAACGAGTTACGAGATTCCCGAATATCCCGCCGCGCCTACGAGCCCGATCAACGTAAGCGTTCATTTACGGCAGGATGAGGGCGAGCTTATAACGGGTATGAGCCTTGAAAAGCAAACGAGCGGTGATTTTGCAGACGCTTATAAGTACACGAACGGACAACTGGGCCGAGCAGGTACGCATAGCAGCAGGTTCGGCGAATTAGGCATATTCTTTAATGAAATTTATAATGCGAATTTGGGCTATAACGCTGCGAATCAACCCTTCTTTGAAATGGGTTATAAATACGTAAGCTTGGATTTCTATGCGGAAAATAGCGTATATTCCTTTGATTTCCGCCATGGCGATAGCGTTGCAAAGGGCTGGATACAGGAATTAAAGGCTGATACGAGCTTTACCTCCGACGTGTTTGCTATCTATGACGCAAACGGTAATAAAGTGAACAAATGGACGGCGGGCGCGTGGTATACCTTGGTGATCAAGCCTGTGGAGGGTGAAAAACTGTGTATTCAAACGAATGCAGAGAATAGCTCCTCTTCCGCTCCCGTTATGTACGTAAAAAATCTTGCTTACGAAGTGGAAAGCTCTTTTGAAACACAAAGTGCAAACCTGTATATCCGTACCGACAAGGGGGCAAGCCATAGCGTTGTCTATCAAACGGAAGGCGATTTTGCGGGTTGTTGGAAGTTTACCAATGGGAATTATACCACGGAAACGCAATGCGGATTTATGTTTGACCAACTTCAACAAAGTAACGGTACGAGAATAACGACCTTCTTTGATAACGGTTATCAGTATATTTCGTTGCAGTTCTACGTGGCAATTTCTACCGTGGATTCGATAGATTTGCGTCACGGAGATAAGACGGATAGATATTTTACGGACGGAACGGCGCGCGAACAAAATAACGGTGATATATTCACGATTTATGACGCGGACGGAAACAAGGTGACTACGTTGACGGCGGGTGCGTGGTATACGTTGGTCATCAAGCCCGAAAAATATACGGATGGAAACGCGTCCGGGGTGTATATCAATTTACGCGAAACCGATAATAGCCAAGAAGCACCCGTTATGTATATCAAGAATGCAACCTATTCCGTGGACGCACCCTATGCGGAGAACTAATAAAAAAATGTAAAATTTTATACTCCTTCAAAAATTTTTTTGAGGGAGTATAGGTAATTATATCGTTTAAGGAGGCGATAGTATGAAAAAACAATATGTAGCTTTAGAACTGAATTATATTCTTTATTGTGATAAAGATATAGTTCGCACGTCAAACATCGAGGTAGATGGTAACGCCATTTACGGCGGCGATGGTTGGACAGAGGATTAAGGGAGGGGCAAAGACATGAAGAAAAAATTGATTTCTATGTTGGCGGTTTGTTCTATTGCTTGTTGTATCGGTGCAGGAATGCAAATCGTAAATGCCAAAGGCGAGGATTATACCAGCGCGATTGCCGCCGTGGCGGGCGCGAACGTTCGCGTGGATACGGACACGGCGTATAATAACGGTATTCGTTTTAATGCAACCGTAGATGCAAGCGTTTATAAAACGTTGGAAGACTCGGAAACGGCAACGCGCACGGTAGATTACGGTATGGTCGTCGTTCCTTTGGATTACAAAACGGAGCACGGCGATTTCACAAAAGACAATTTGTTTGACGAGCAAAAGAGAGTCTACTATATCGACGGCGTGACGGAAGCGGCGAGCGGGCTTGTAAAATTAGGCGGCGGTTACGTGAAAACCTTGCGCCCGCACGAAACGGATAGCACCAAAATGCTTCTTTCGGGCTCTTTGTTGAATATTGCGACCAGTCAGCTGACGCGTGAGTTTGTGGGCGTTCCCTATATTTGTATCACCGATAACGGCGTAAAGGAATATCACGTTGCAAGCTATAACGATTCCCGTTCCATGATACACGTAGCGCAGCTGGGTATTCAAAGCGGCATTTTAACGGACGACGAAGAAAAGTATTTAACTGAAAAGTACTTGAACTATAAAGACGATACCGTGGATATTGCAAGTAAAGAGTATTCGTATACGGTGGAGCATATCGCGCTTGACAGCAAAGGCAACGTGTTAGAAGTATTTGAATCTACGACGGGCGAAAAAAAGACCCTCGGTACGACGGTTTCCGTAGAAGCAAACGAATATATCGATTATACCTACGACGAAAGTCTTTCTACGGCTTCGGATATCATCTACGCAAACAACCGTACGGCGTTGAAAATGTATTACAAACTCGATAGCACGATAGAACCGCACTTGCGCCAAGAAAACAACGCGATTATAACGGGTATGAGCCTTGAAAAGGAAACGGAAGGCGATTTCGCGGGAGCGTACAAATACGTCAACGGGCAGCTTGGTAGAGCTGGTACGTACAAAGATCGTTGGGGCGAACTCGGTGTTGCATTTAACGAGATTTATAACGCAAACGAAGGTTATATAGATGCGGAACACCAGACCTTCTTTGACAAAAAATATCAATACGTGAAATTAGATTTCTATGCGGAATCTTCCGTGTATTCTTTTGATTTCCGTCACGGAAGTAGCACGTCGGAAGGTTGGTTGCAAGAATTAAAAGCGGATTCGACTTTTTCTTCTAACAGTGTGTTTGAAATTTACGACAAAAACGGAGAGAAAGTAAACAAATGGACGGCGGGCGAATGGTACACCTTGGTCATTAAACCGACACAAGGAGCAATGTTGTTTTTGCAAACGAACGCGGAAAGCTCTACCTCGGAAGCTCCTGTTATGTATATTAAGAATCTTGCTTATAGAACGGTACATCCTTTTGCAAAAACGCAAGAGAGCGCGAACCTGTATATCCGTACCGACAAGGGATCGAACCATAGCGTTGCCTATCAAACGGAAGGCGATTTCGCGGGTTGTTGGAAGTTTACCAATGGGAATTATACCACGGAAACGCAATGCGGATTTATGTTTGACCAACTTCAACAAAGTAACGGTACGAGAATAACGACCTTCTTTGATAACGGTTATCAGTATATTTCCTTGCAGTTCTACGTGGCAACTTCTACCGTGGATTCGATAGATTTGCGTCACGGAAATAAGACGGATAGATATTATACGGACGGAAAGGCGTGCGAACAAAATAACGGTGATATATTCACGATTTATGACGCGGACGGAAACAAGGTGACTACGTTGACGGCGGGTGCGTGGTATACGTTGGTCATCAAGCCCGAAAAAGATGCGGAGGGAAGCGCGTCTGCTGGGGTGTATATCAATTTGCGCGAAACTGATAATAGCCAAGAAGCACCCGTTATGTATATTAAGAACCCGACCTATTTGGTTGGCAATCCTTTTGCTAACTAACGTAAGAAAAAAGAACTAAATATGAAAGGCTTGGGAGTGGAACGATTAAACTGGGTATAGAAAAAAGAGATAAACAAGTGCTATATCGATGATTTCAATTATACAGTTTCTTTGTTCCGCTTCCTTGCTTTTACGCGAGAGTAGAAATGGAAAAAAAAGTATACGGTAAAATTATAAGCTCTTTGGAAAAGGTCTTGCCTCAAAAAGAGCCCACGTTAGAAATAAAAAACGGCAGTATGTTTTTGAATGAAGAGTATCATTTACAGCTTGCCTATTATTGTGACAGTGAGGATATGGGGTTATTCCCTCTTTCCGTAAAGGTGGACGGCGAGCTTTCCGCTTGCGTACATTGCTACAAGCAGCACTTAAATCCTTCCACGGTGGTGTGGCGGCCTTGTGACGATTATTACGTGTCAAGCGAGCCTTGCTTGATTCCCGACGCGCTTTTGGATTTTGACGCTATGTCTTATTGCTTGCCAGCAAAACAATGGCGCGCCGTTTGGGTAAGTATAAAATTGCCTCAAACTTTTCAAGCGGGGATATACGAAACGTCTTTTTCCCTTTGCAAAAGCGACGGAGAGGTGGTGGTAAAGCTTCCCTTTATGTTAGAGGTAATAAAAGCAAATTTGCCCAAAAATCCTTTGCGTCTTTCAAACTGGATGCACTATGATTGCATAGAGCACGAGCACCGCGTAAAAGCCTTTTCAAAGGCATATTACAAGGTCTTTGAAAGCTATTTAAGGGTGTATACGGAAAGCGGCTTTAATATGCTTTTAACGCCCTTGTTTACGCCCCCGTTAGACACGGAAATCGACCACGAGCGCACGACGGCACAGCTCGTGGGGGTCACGGTGGAAGAAAACGGGTATTCTTTTGATTTTTCCAAGCTAAAATACTTTTTGGATTTTGTGCTTGCAAGAGGAATTGAATATATTGAATTTTCACATCTGTTTACGCAATGGGGAGGAAAGGCTTGCCCCAAAATCATGGCAAAGGTAAACGGAAGAACGAAGCGTATTTTCGGGTGGGAAACGCCTTCCGACGACGAACGGTACGTGCAATTTTTGCGCGCATTTTTGAAGGAATTAGTGGCTTTTATCGATAAAGAGGGCTTGCGTAGCCGTTGTTATTTTCACTTGACGGACGAGCCGCACGAGGAGCATTTGCCCACCTATAAAAAATGCCGTGAGGTGGTAAGGGAATATATAGGGGATATGCCCGTTATGGACGCTTTGAGCCACTATGATTTTTATAAGCAGGGGCTTTTGGATATTCCCGTGGTCTATACTCCCTCCTATGCGGAATTTCAGCCCCACGGCTTAAAGGATATTATGGTGTATAACTGTTGTATTCCCGCCACGGAATATTATTCCAACCGTTTTATTTATTCCCCTTCTCAAAGAATGAGGATTTTGGGCTTTCAACTGTATGAAACGGGGGCGCAAGGGTATTTGCATTGGGGATATAATTTTTATAATTCTTGGCGGTCTATTACCTTGATTGACCCTTGGGCAACTACCGATTCCGCTGGATTATTTCCAAGCGGCGACGGATTTATGGTTTATCCGATAAAGGACGGCGCATGCCCGTCTATTCGCTGTATGGTCAGCAAAGAAAGCGTACAAGATTACTTGGCAATGCTTTTATTAGAGCGCTTTATAGGCAGAGAGAAAGCAGTGGAATTTTTGCGTCAATGGGGGTTAAAAGGGTACAATACCTATGAAAAAGACGCTTTATCGCTTTTGCAGTTTCGGGAAAAAATCAATTGGGAAATTAAAAAGTATTTATAAGAACGGAGGATAAAACTATGGACGTCTTAAAACAAATGCAAAGCAATTTAACACAAGACGATATACGTCAGTTAAAAGACATTTACGAGCCGACGCAAGTCGCCGTGCCCGACGACAATCCGTTTTACGGTTTATGCGTGACGCGTGACGGGGCTATCCGTTTTTACGGGGATTATAACAGAACGTTTGCCGAACCCGACAACGTTTCGTCCTTTCCTCCGTGCTATATAGAGTCCAAGGATTGCGGTCTGTCTTGGAAACGGCATATCTATCCCGAAAACGCGTTGGGGAAATCCGTCTACGTGCCCTATTTGGATAAATATCTTTCGACGAAAGTGGAGCTTGGAAAAGGTTTTTGGGTACGCATAGGGGATAATCCCGATTCTACCGAATACGAGCAGGTGCTCGTCGAGGAAGAGGTTGCCGATTTGTTTGCCGCGCCCTTGATAATGAAGAGCCGAAACAGAATTCTTTTATGGCACGGGGAACGTAGAGAGAACCGTTATTCTTTGCCTGCATTTTACCCCGTTCTGCATTATTCCGACGACGGGAAAACGTGGCATACCGTACATTTGGGCGAAGCACCGTATTTTGAGGTAAAGTGGCCGCACAAGGGCTACCGTTGGCAACAAAATAACAGGGAATTGACGATTATCGAAAAAGATGACGGGACTTTACAATGTATTTCGCGTACGTCTATGGACGTTCACTATACGGCGACGTCCAAGGACGGCGGGGAAACTTGGTCGGAATTTACACCCACCGCTTTTCAAAGTACGGGCACGTTCCCGTGTATGAAAAAATTGAGCGACGGAAGAATTCTCTTTGCGTTTTGCAACACCCGTCCGTTGCCCGAACTCAAAGGGGCAGACGGCGTTTGGGAGGACGTGTTTACCAACCGCGACGCTTCCCATTTGGCGATTAGCGAGGACGACGGCGTGACTTGGAAAGGGTTTAGAGAGCTTCGCTTAAATCCGTTAAGACATAACACGGATTTCCGTACCATAGGCGGTTGGAGTACGCTGGATAAGAGTATTCATCAATTTGAAATTTTGGAATTACCCTTTAATAAAGCCCTGATTGCCAACGGTCAACACAAAGTTTGCTGTAATATTATGATTGTGGATTTGGATTGGCTGTATGAAACCGAACGAGAAGAGGATTTCTTGAACGGTTTGACGGGGTTGTCCACGCAAGGCTACGTGAAAAGTATCGTAGGCGGTTGGAAAGGAAAGGGAACGGTTGGGCATTGCGCTTATAACCGATTGCCCAGCGCGTTGTTGATGCCCAGCCCCGAAAACAACGGGAAAGAGGCGTTGCATCTCGCGCCTTTGGAAGATAAGCGGATGCTGAACGGATATAGCGGTGCCGTGTGGAATTTTCCTGCCAGCAGGAAAGGAAGGCTTACCTTACGCGCCTACTTGCCGGGTAAGGGGTTGAGGGTTTCCTTGCTTGATTACTGGATGAATCCCACGGACGATACGGTGCAGTATTTCGCGCCCTTTTCTGTCGTGTTGCGTGGGGATATGCAAAACGAAGAGCTGTTTACGACTTTTGAAATTACCTTTGACTGCGATAAAAAGGAGGCGTGCGTGCGCGCGGGGGAATACTTGCATTTGACCTTTGCCCTTAACGGCGAGCTTCCTCACGGCTTGCATTATTTGCACTTGCAGTCGGCGGTTGCGGAAAACGATAGTGAAGGTAGCTACTTGTCCGGTTGGAAATTTGAGGGCTTGGACGAATAACGATTGATTAGAGCGGTAGAATGAAAACCCCACAGCTTTTACGCTGTGGGGTTTTTGCTTCTTTACAGTATAAATGTAGAAAAAGTCGATAGCGGCTATCGCTGTTTTCGTTAAATGGAATAATTATCAGGCATTTCCATAATATCGGCAAGAGTAACACCCTCTAAATAATCGGTTATGGCTTGATTTAACCCTTTCCACACGGGAAGGGTTTTGCATTTCCCTTGTTTTTGACAGGTTTCAGCGTTTTCTTTCAAACACGCTACGGGTGCAAGCGAGCCTTCCGTCAAGCGTAAAATGCTCCCGATTGTATAATTTTCGGGGGATTTCGTGAGTTTATAGCCGCCTCCCTTGCCGCGAAGTCCGATTAAAAGGTTGCCTCGCGTTAAGATTACGAGAATACTTTCTAAATACTTTTCGGAAATTTTTTGCCTTGCGGCTATTTCGTCTAAACGGATATAATTACCGTTGCTGTTTTCAGCAATATCAATCATCACGCGGAGCGCGTATCTTCCTCTTGTTGAAATCATTTTTATCCTCCAAACCTTTGTTTTTTCTATTATAACAAAAATTTTTGGAAAAATCAAGCAAAATACCCCTAAAACCTATTGAAAAAGTAGGTTAAAAGTGGTATAATACGTTCAACATATCAAAAAGGTAGGTTGAATATATGGTCAATTTCTTTGAAATTCTCGTGCGCCACAATTTCAGATTCGGTCGAATGCGTCGATGTTGCAAAAGATCATATATAAAAGTAAGACGAAAAAATAAAAATAAGGAGAATACAATTATGTCTGAATATAAATTTGAAACTTTGCAACTTCACGTAGGGCAGGAAACGCCCGATCCTGCGACGGATTCTCGCGCAGTATCTATCTATGCAACCACCTCTTACGTATTTCATAACAGCGAACACGCGGCTGCCCGCTTTGGGCTTGCCGACGCAGGGAATATTTACGGCAGACTTACCAACACTACGCAGGACGTTTTTGAGAAACGTATAGCGGCGTTGGAAGGCGGCGTGGCGGCTTTGGCACTTGCTTCCGGAGCGGCGGCTATTACTTATACCATTCAAGCACTTGCACAAAACGGTGGGCATATCGTCGCACAAAAGACTATTTACGGCGGTAGCTATAATCTGCTTGCACATACGTTGCCGAACTTCGGCATTACCGCAAGCTTCGTCAATATCCACGATTTGACGGAAGTGGAAAAAGCGATACAACCGAATACGCGGGCTATTTATATTGAAACGCTCGGCAACCCTAACAGCGATATCCCCGATATCGACGCTTTGGCAACGCTCGCGCATAAGCACGGTTTGCCGCTTGTGGTAGATAACACCTTTGCTACGCCCTATCTTCTTCGTCCGATTGAACACGGCGCGGATATCGTGGTACATTCCGCAACGAAATTTATCGGCGGACACGGCACTACGCTCGGCGGTGTGATTGTCGATTCGGGCAATTTTGATTGGGAAAAATCGGGGGCATATCCGCAGATCTCCGCGCCAAATCCCAGCTATCACGGCGTATCGTTTACGAAAGCGGTAGGCAAGGCGGCGTTTGTTACTTACGTTCGTGCGATTTTGCTCCGTGATACGGGCGCAACGATTTCCCCGTTTGCGGCTTTCCTTTTGTTGCAGGGGACGGAAACGCTTTCCTTGCGTCTTGAAAGACACGCTGAAAATACGAAAAAAGTCGTAGAATTTTTGGCAAATCACCCGCAGGTGGAAAAGGTCAATCACCCGTCTTTGTCTACTCATCCCAACCATGCCCTGTACGAAAAGTATTTTCAAAGCGGCGGCGCGTCCATTTTTACCTTTGAAATCAAGGGCGGGCAAAAAGAGGCGCATAAATTTATCGACAGCTTAAAAATTTTCTCGCTTCTTGCTAACGTTGCGGACGTAAAGAGCCTCGTAATACACCCTGCAACCACTACGCATAGTCAACTGTCGGAAAGTGAGTTTAAAGAACAAGATATCAAGCCGAATACAATCCGTCTTTCTATTGGAACGGAGCATATCGACGATATTATTCAAGATTTAGAAAACGGTTTCAAAGCCGTAGAGGAGAATTAAAAAAATGGCTAAAATTTATCAATCGGCAAGTGAACTCATTGGGAAAACACCTTTATTAGAACTTACAAATATAGAAAAGAAATACGCTTTGAAAGCGAAAATTATTGCCAAGCTGGAATATTTTAACCCGGCAGGTTCGGTTAAAGACAGGATTGCAAAAGCGATGCTCGACGACGCGGAAGAAAGCGGAAAGCTTTGCCCTGCTTCGGTTATTATTGAGCCGACTTCGGGGAATACGGGTATCGGTCTTGCTTCCGTTGCAAGCGCAAGAGGATATCGCGTTATTCTCGTTATGCCCGAAACGATGTCGGTGGAACGTCGACAGTTTATGAAAGCCTACGGCGCGGAACTCGTCTTGACGGAAGGAAGTAAAGGGATGAAAGGCGCAATCGCAAAAGCGAAGGAGCTTGCGGCGGAAATCCCGTACAGCTTTATACCGAGCCAGTTTACCAACTCTGCCAATCCCAAAATACATTTCAATACGACGGGTTCCGAAATTTACGGGGACACGGACGGAAACGTGGATATTTTCGTCGCGGGCGTCGGCACGGGCGGCACGGTAACGGGTGTCGGGGAATATTTGAAATCCAAAAAACCGAACGTCAAAGTGGTTGCCGTCGAGCCTGCAACTTCGGCTGTACTTTCGACGGGCGTTGCGGGTGCACATAAGATTCAAGGTATCGGCGCGGGTTTCGTTCCCGAAATTCTCAATACCGCAATTTACGACGAGATTATAACCGTTACGAACGAGGATGCTTTTGCGACGGGAAAGCTTATTGGTAAGAATGAAGGAATACTTGTCGGTATTTCCTCGGGTGCGGCACTTCACGCGGCAATCGAGCTGGCGAAACGCCCTGAAAACGAAGGAAAAAATATCGTCGTTTTATTCCCCGATACAGGGGACAGGTATTTGTCTACACCGCTTTTTGCGGATTAAAACAGATGAACAAAGGCACCTGTTTTCAGCAGGTGTCTTTGTTTGAGAAATCAGGAGAAAGCTATGGAATATAAAAGAATTTTAACAATACAGGATATTTCCTGTGTGGGACAATGCTCACTGACGGTTGCTTTACCGATTTTGTCGGCATGCGGTCACGAAACGTGTATTTTGCCGTCGGCGGTTTTATCTACGCATACGGCGGGATTTAGCGGTTTTACTTTCCGTGATCTTACGGACGATATTCCTTCTATCCAAGCGCATTGGAATAAAGAAAATATCAAATTCGACGGTATTTATACGGGATATCTGGGTAGCAGGAAACAGGTTGCCTACGTTAAGAATATTTTGGATACGATGGGCAAGGAAAACGCCGTAAAAATCGTCGATCCCGCTTTTGCGGATAACGGGAAGCTGTATCCCATTTTCGACGAGCCGTACGTGCAAGCAATGAAAACGCTTTGTTCGTCCGCGGATATTTTACTTCCGAATATTACCGAGGCTTGCTTTCTTGCGGGCGTGCAATATAAAGAGGTTTATGACGAAAATTATATCAAGGAACTACTCGCGGCTTTAAGCAGATTAGGTTGCTCTACAATTGTTTTGACGGGTGTTGGGTATGCCCCCGATAAAACGGGCGTAGTCGTTTATCAAAACGGGAAACTTGATTATTACGAGCATAAACGTATTGAAAAAGGCTGTCACGGCACGGGCGACGTGTACGCATCTGCTTTTACGGGCGCGTTATTAAAAGGGAAAACGCTTTTTGATGCGGCAAAGATCGCCGCCGATTATACCGTACTTTGTATCGAGAACACGAAAGACGACTCTGCACATTGGTACGGCGTAAAATTCGAAACGGCTTTGCCGAATTTGATTCGTATGATTGGAGAGTATTTGGAGTAAAAATGAAACAAATATATTTAGACAACGCCGCTACGACGAAAACGAGCCAAGCGGTTATAAGGGCGATGTTGCCGTATATGGGCGAAATATACGGCCATCCGTCCAGCTTACACTCCGTGGGACAACGGGCGGCGGAAGCTCTTTTAGACGCAAGACGTCGTATTGCAAAACGTTTGGGCTGTACGGAAAAGGAAATTTTCTTTACGTCGGGCGGTAGCGAATCGGATAATCAGGCGATTCTTTCGGCGGCGGCGATTGGAGAAAGGAAGGGTAAAAAGCATATCGTTTCCACGGCGTTTGAACATCACGCCGTCTTGCATACGCTTGAAAAACTCAAACGGCAGGGT
Organism: Candidatus Scatosoma sp.; assembly: GCA_045576335.1. Lineage (GTDB taxonomy): Bacteria > Bacillota > Clostridia > Christensenellales > Borkfalkiaceae > Scatosoma. The sequence goes on along the minus strand of JAZNGH010000035.1, from coordinate 24,643 downwards.
TTTGAAATCACGCTTTTGCCCGTAGATCAAAACGGACTTATCACGGCAAAGCAAGTGCAAAACGCTATTCGCTCCGATACTTGTCTTGTCAGCGTGATGTATGCGAATAACGAAATCGGAACGATTCAACCGATTGCCGAAATTGGGGAAATTTGTCGTGAAAAAAACGTAATTTTTCATACGGATGCGGTCCAAGCGGTGGGGCATGTACGCGTTGACGTTCAAAAGGAGTGTATAGATATGCTCTCTCTTTCCGCGCATAAATTCCACGGACCGAAAGGCGTAGGCGCATTGTACGTCCGTAAAGGAATACCGCTTACAAGCTTAATGGAAGGTGGTGCACAGGAAAGGGGAAAACGCGCGGGAACGGAAAATATCCCGGCTATCGTCGGTATGGCGGTCGCCCTCGACGAAGCGTGTGAGAATATGGAAAAAAATGCACAAAAGCTGACGGGATTACGCAATATGCTTATTGACGGACTTTCCGCTATTCCCCATTCCGTATTAAACGGTGACCGTGAGAAACGGTTACCTGCAAACGTAAGCTTTTGCTTTGAAGGGATAGAAGGGGAATCCCTGCTATTGCTTCTCGACGACAAAGGCGTTTGCGCGTCGTCGGGTTCGGCGTGTACTTCGGGCTCTCTCGACCCTTCTCACGTGCTGCTTGCAATCGGCAGAGTTCACGATATTGCACACGGCTCGCTTCGGCTCACGCTTTCGGAAGAAAATACGGAAGAGGACGTTCGTTATACGATCGAAGCGGTGAAAGAGGTTGTAGCGTATCTTCGCGGTATGTCTCCTATTTGGCGAGAGCTTATAAGCGGTAAGAAGGAATTTATTATCAAGTGAGGAAAAATTATGGCATTATATAGCGAAAAAGTGATGGAGCATTTCCGCAATCCTCGAAACGTTGGTATTATAGAAAATGCGGACGGGGTGGGCGAGGTCGGTAACGCCAAATGCGGAGATATTATGAAAATATATCTGAAAATCGAAAACAATATTATTGTGGACGTAAAATTTGAAACGTTCGGTTGCGGGAGTGCAATCGCATCAAGCTCGATGGCAACGGAGCTTATTAAGGGGAAACCCGTTTCACGGGCTTTGGCTTTGACGAATAAGGCGGTAGCCGAAGCCCTTGACGGACTGCCCACGCATAAATTGCATTGTTCCGTTCTTGCGGAAGAGGCAATCAAAAAGGCTATTCAGGATTATTACGAGAAAAACGGGATAGAATACGATAAAACGCAATTTCCGAATTGTGAAAATTGCAGCCATTGTTTATGAACGTTATTGACTGTATAAGCGGCGTATGAATGAATATGGACAAGAGCTTGAATTGCAGGAAAATAGGGTAAAAAAAGTTCTATACAAAACTTTATAAAGGTTTTGGATAGAACTTTTTGACGCTCCAACGGGTATCTGCCGCGCAAGGTGGCAGGGCGTCATAGCAAGCTGAACGCGCGAACCGATGGTTTTTTCGTTCTTCTCGATAGGGCGAACAACAAAAACGCACACTCTGAAAGGTGTGCGTTTTGTTGGTGAACTTGACGGAAATCGAGCCGAACCACCCGAAAGACCTGAATGGTTCAGGCGATTTATATGTTTTAGTGTAGAGAAAAATTCTGAAAAATAGTTGATTGTTCTGTTTGTGGGAATGGGAAAAAATTAAAAAATAATAGCGTTTTAAGAGATCGACTTGCATATTTGAGAAAAATATGATATAATTAGTTAAAGAGCAATTCTTATACTAAATTGAATTTTTAAAGGGAATTTATTTTATTGAAAAGTAAGGAGATGTGTTTGGGATAACGGATGGAATTATTTTATTCGAATCATGGGCTCTTTTTGTGCAAAATTGATCTAGGCAGTTTAATATTAAAGCAAATGATTTGTTCTTTAAATGAATCGCTTTCGTGTAGCGAAAATTTTATAGATGCTGTAAATTGCAATAAAGAACAAAAACTATTTAGTTGTTATTTTTTGAAGAAACAAGTATTCAAGATTAATTGTAAAAATAATAAGCCATGGGATTGTCCCACGGCTTTTATTTTATATTAAAACAAAGGAGAACAAAAAGTATGAAAAGAACATCGGAAGATTTGAAGAAAGCAATAGTAAAAAAATACTATTGTGGAGAAACGGTATCTGCGATTAGTAGGCAGAGTGGTATTTCGCGAACGACGATTTACAGTTGGATACGAAAAGGCGTATACAAAAAGTCGCAAGCGAAGCAAATTAGTATAAAAGATTATAATATGCTTCAAGCCAAATTTGAGCGTCGAGAGAAAATGATAAAAATTTTGCAAAGTACTCGCAATTTTGAAAAGTTTTCTTTGCAAGATAAGTTGCGTGCAATAAGTGAAATGAAAAAAGATTATAATGTAAATATGCTTTGTGCGGCACTTCAAGTTTCCAAAGGAACTTATTATAATCATGCGCTCCGTTCAAAAGGTGAAAATAGTCAACAGGCAATACGGAAAAAGGAGTTAACGGCAGTGATAGAAGAAATATATAACAAGAATCATCAAATATTTGGGGCAGGGAAAATAGCTGCTATAATGAAAGATAGAGGATATCGAGTTTCGGAACGATACGTTTGTAAAATTATGCATGAGAACGGGTGGTTTAGTATGAGAAAAGGAGCAAAGACATTATATATGCAAAGCCAAAAAAAACGAGAGAATTTAATTAAACAAAACTTTCAAGCGAGCAAGATAAATGAAATATGGGTAAGCGACGTGACTATTTGCACATATAAAAATAGAAAATATTATTTGTGTGTAATTATTGACCTCTATTCTCGTAAAGTAATAAGTTTTCATATCTCATTAAAGAACAGTACGCAACTTACCAAAAGAACATTAAAGAAAGCACATCAAGTTCGCGCGCCCAAAGGAGAAATCATTTTTCACTCCGATAATGGGGCGAACTATATTTCAAAGACGTTTGTTAGCTACTTGCAAGAACTTTCTATACGTCCATCGTATTCGCAGAGCCATAATCCTTTGGATAATGCTGTATGCGAATCTTTTTTTGCAAACTTAAAGCAAGAGGAAATATATCGACATATTTATAACTCGGAGCATGAGTTTTTATTATCTATCAAAAAATATATTGATTTTTATAACAATCAACGGCCACATGTAAGCTTGAATTATAAAACACCGAATAAAATGGAAGAGGATTATTTGGTTTCACATATCAACGAAGCGTAATGTATCTTAATTGAAAAATCAAAATAAGCAAGACGATTTTGAATACCCTACAAAAATGGTTGACATTTTCCTTTTTGTAGGGTATAATAATTATAGGTGAAAACAATGAGTATAATTTCCACGTTGCTTAACAAAGAAAAAAATAGAAACGAGAGTATGATTATAGAATATACTCGTGAGTTGAATATTCTCCCCAAAGGAACGATAAAAGAAAAGAAAGTGAAAGACAATATTTATTATTATCTTCTTTTTAGAGAGGGGGATAAGGTTATCACTAAATATTTGGGCAAAAACGAAGAGTCGTTAAATATTATAAAGGAACAACTCGCACGAAGGAAACAATTAGAGCGTATGTTACAAAAGCTCAAAGAAGAAAAGGTTCAAATTAAGAAATTGGAGGCTATGTTATGATTTTATATCACGGTAGCAATATGATTGTTGAAAAGCCAAAACTGATTGAACAAAATCGATTTTTGGATTTTGGTTATGGTTTCTATACTACGACAAATGTGGGGCAGGCGGAAAACTTTGCAAACAAAGTTGTGGTTCGCCGAGGAGGTAAACCTATTGTAAACGTGTATGAGTATGACGAAAATGCGTACACTAACTTGAAAATTAAGAGGTTTTCTGCTCCGGACGAAGAATGGTTGGATTTTGTTTCCGCGCATAGAAACGGCACGTATGTGGGCGAGAAATATGACGTTATTATTGGCGCGGTTGCAAATGACGACGTGTATAGGACGCTTCAAATTTATTCAACTGGATTATTAACCAAAGAACAAGCATTGATGGCATTGAAAGTAAAAAAGTTATTTAATCAATATGTGTTTGCGAGCAATGAAGCGCTGAATCTCTTGAAATTTGTAGAAGTGAGGGAGATTTAATTATGGATAAAAAATTCGACTCGATATTGAGTATTGCGCTGATACCGCAAACGGTTGCTTTAATCGTGGAAAAAGACGGGGTAGACGATATAACTGCCATAAACGAGTTTTATCAATCGAAAGTTTATGATTTATTGTCAAAGGAAGAAACCAAAATGTGGCATTATAGTCCGATGGCTATTTATATGATGTGGAAAAAGGAAAAAGAAACAGGGGAAATAGTGTTCCCGGAGGAGTGAATTATGAGTAAAGAATTGCCGTTTATCGTACTTTGTATAGAAGAATATAAGAATCAAAAAGGAATGTCGGGTAAAGAAGTTGTTGATTTGTTTAATCAATATTCGGTATGCGAATATATTCAAGAGTTCTATGAAGTATTGCATACTACGGGGACGAGATATATGGTTAACGATATAGATTTATATATCAAAGCTCGTCAAACGGCATAGAGCAATAGGATTTGTCTTGACGTTCTTGCAAGAAGACGGGCAGGGCGTATATCGTAGAAGATATCGACATATTTATCAACGCACGAAAGGAAACGTAATTAAAAAATTGCACTGTTTACACGGGAATTATGATATTTCAAAAATATTAAAAATATATGGTAAAGAGGCAAAAGATAAAGGGGAAAAATGAGATGAAGAATGAAAAAGGTTTAGCTAAGTTTATTGAAGTATGTGGCAAAGGAGTCGGCAAGATTTATGAGCCTATTCATTTAGTTCGAATGGCGAAGGCTCGAGCAAAAAGTATGGAGATAATAGCGGAAGCGGCGAGAAATACTAATGATGTTCCAATGAAAATCAAGTTTAAGGATGATTCATTTGCAACTGAATTGGAAACAAAAGAAGTTCAAGCATTATGCGAACGCGCAATGGGTAGAGATTTATATTTCAAAATGATAAAGCAAAGAAATATTGAGTCGGTTATAGGAAAATCGTATACGGAACTAGAAGACGAAGAAATGATTTCCGAAGAGCCTGTTGAGCAAGATTGGATTTTGCGCTTTTTTTCCTACGCAGAAGAGGTTTCCGATGAAGATATGCAAGCTTTATGGGCCTCAATTTTAGCAGGGGAGATAAAAAAGCCTAAAAGTTATTCCTTGCGAACATTGAATACATTGAGAAATTTAAGCAAAGAAGAAGCTTTAACCTTTAATAAATTGCAACCATTGATATTATCTAGAAGGTCGAAGCGCTTTGTGGTATCTAATTTGAATACATTGGAGAAATATGGGGTTACATATGAGGATTTATTGCGATTAGAAGAGTGTGGTTTGTTGTGTTTACAAAAATCAAAAATTAATATGAATATTCCTAAGAACCAAACTCAAATTTTTTTGGAATACCATAAAACTTTGATTGGGGCCTTGAGTAAATCCAAACAAAGTGAAATCTTGGAATTAGGTGTTTATTTTCTTACAACAGCAGGGGTAGAATTATCGTCTTTTGTTGATGAAAAAAACGACGATTATATATTTGAAATCGCAGAAATGCTCTCTAAGAACGATAAGATAGAGTTAACGATTTTCAAAGTAAAGGAAAATGATAATGACCAACTTTGATTTTTTGAAAAAAGTTTGCTTGAAACATTGGTTGAAATTTTGATTTCACGGTGGAATGATAACAAGCTTTCCGGAAAAAGTGAATAAATAATGCGGGCTTGTTTTGATGATCGGGTGGGGCGTATATCGTAGAGGCTGCCGACGTATTTCTCAATTCACGAAAGGAAACGTAATTAAAAACTGCACTGTTTACTAAAAAACAGTGCAGTTTTTATGGTTCAAATACATCGACTTTGGTGTTTTAGTTGTTATATTTTTACGTTTTGATTTTGATTATTCAAAATCAAAGAACAAATTATAAAACGATAAATCCCTGAAAACAAAAGGCTTTCAGGGATTTTTTGCAATGAAAAAGTCCGCAAATTGAACATTAATGGTTCATTTTGCGAACTTCATTCATCTGGTGACCCCAACGGGACTCGAACCCATGTTACCACCGTGAAAGGGTGGTGTCTTAACCGCTTGACCATGGGGCCATCTATATAAACATTGTTTGTGTTATTTTCTATGGTAGCGGCGATGAGATTCGAACTTATGACCTATCGGGTATGAACCGATCGCTCTAACCAACTAAGCTACGCCGCCATTTTGGTTGCGGGGGCAGGATTCGAACTTGCGACCTCCGGGTTATGAGCCCGGCGAGCTACCTAGCTGCTCCACCCCGCGATATATTTCGTTGTTTCAAACGGCAAATTCGCTCGCCACTCAAAACAGCTTAATCATAATACTAAAAACGAAAGCTTTTGTCAACTGTTTTTTTGCACTTTTTTCAAAAAAAATTAAAAAATCCAAAAAAAGTTTTTTGCTCGTGGGGAAACGCGCGCTATTTCCTTATATATAATAAGAAAATAAGACTGACTTTGTAAAAAATTCGCGTTATTTGCCCGTTTTGTTGCCTATAAAGTGGAAAAAACACTTTACAAGCAAATTTTTTTGCGTTATAATAAATAGGTCAGAATGTCGCATTACGCCTTCAAAGGAAAATTTTTCATGAAAATTTCGAAAAACTGGACGGATTATTCGATTATAGCCACGGGCGACGGGTACAAGCTGGAACGTTGGAAGGACGTATATCTGCTTCGTCCCGACCCGCAAGTGATTTGGCCTATGCAATGGGATTTGTTTTCGTTTCCCAAGCTCAACGCCTATTATAAGCGAAGCGACAAGGGCGGCGGGGGCTGGAAAATAATAAAGCCTATGCCCGACGAATGGAATATTGCCTATTCCACACTCGACCTTTCCTTCAAAATCAAGCCTATGGGCTTTAAGCATACGGGTTTATTCCCCGAGCAAGCGGTCAACTGGGAGTATATGACCGAGTTGATTAAAGCGGCGAACAGACCTATTAAGGTGCTCAACCTTTTCGCTTACACGGGCGGCGCGACGGTGGCTTGCGCGAAAGCGGGCGCACAGGTAACGCACGTGGACGCGGCGAAAGGCATGGTAGAGCGTGCGGGCGAAAACGTGCGGCTTTCGGGAATCGATACGGGTATTCGTTATATTATCGACGACTGCTTGAAATTCGTGCAAAGGGAAATCCGTCGAGGCAATAAATACGACGCAATCATCATGGACCCGCCTTCGTACGGCAGAGGCCCGAACGGCGAAACGTGGAAGATTGAAAACGATTTATTCAAATTCGTGGAGCTTTGCTCCAAGGTGCTTTGCGACGAGCCTTTGTTCGTGCTTATCAACAGCTATACCACGGGTTTGCAGCCTATGGTGTTACAGAATATATTAAAGCTTACGCTCAAAGATTTCAAAGGACGCGTGGAGGCGTACGAAGTGGGTATTGCCACGGAAGAGGGTATCACGCTTCCGTGCGGCGCGGGAGGTATATTTGTCAATGACGGAAAATAAAGAAATGGAAATACAAAACGGCGAATATCGTCCCGAGTTTGATATTTTATACGAGGACAACCATATTATCGTGGTATTAAAGCCGCAAATGACGGCTTGCTGTCCCGACGAGAGCAAGGACGATAATCTGCTCGATCAGGTCAAAAAATACTTAAAAATCGCGTATAACAAGCCCGGGAACGTGTACGTGGGCTTGGTGCACCGACTTGACCGTCCCACGGGCGGCGTGATGGTATACGCCAAGACGAGCAAGGCGGCGGCGCGTTTGACGGCGGGGCTGCAATCGGGGGATTTTGAAAAGAAATACCTCACCGTGCTTTGCGGAACGCCTGACGAAGAACGCGGTACGCTGTGTAATTATTTACGTAAAAATACCGTCAATAATATGGTATACATCTGCACGCCGAGCGAAGAGGGCGCAAAATACGCGGAGCTGGATTATAAGGTCGTGGAAAGCAAAGGGAAGTATTCGCTCGTAGAGGTGCGCTTGCATACGGGCAGAACGCACCAGATACGCGTACAAACGGCGGGGATTTCCCATCCCGTGTACGGAGATATGCGCTACGGCGGGGCTTTGGCACAGAAGGGCAAGCTTGCGCTTTGGGCGTATTGTCTTTCGTTTTCGCACCCGATTACGAAAGAACGGTTGCGTTTTATGGCATATCCGCCCGAAACGGAAACGCCGTGGAGAACGTTTGATATCGCAAAAGCGGTGGAAATTAAGTGAAAATCCGATAAAATCGGAAAAACAATGAAAATCCCCTTAAAATGCGATTGACAAAACGCACAATTAAGTGTAAAATAAATAAGTACGATAATGTATAGGCGAAAGTCTACAAAAAAAGACGAGGCATTTTTTCATGAAAAGGAAGAAAATTACGGCAACATCTCTTATACTTGCAAGCGCGGCACTTTCGGCGGCGTTTGGCGGTGTATTTTTGAATACGACTCTCACGGCTTCCGCCGCTACGGACAATTACGACCTTGACGGCGTATTCGCGGAAGTAGACGGCTCGGACGTGAAAACGGCGACCGTCGGCGAGGATACGTTTACGGCTTTTGAGCTTACGGACGAATCTTCGGTGAGAATGAAGCGTCATTTGGCGTATAAATGGTACACGCAAGACGAAACGGATACCGCAAAGGTCAAAAAGGGCAAGGCAACGTATTTGACGTTGAAATTCGCGTTCAGCGACACGGCGTTCAACACCGTTGATTTTACCTTTGAAAGCCCTTCCGCTTGGGCGACCGAGGGGAGCAAGGCAATCAATACCGTTCGTTTCAAAAAGACGGCTACGGGCGTGAAAGCGTACGTGGCATACGGCGGCGTGGTAAAATACGACGAAACGGCGGCGGACGATACGCTTACGGAGGAGCAAAAAGAATTTAAGACGAAAGAACAGGAATGGCTTGCAAACGCGCAAGAATTTACCGTTACGGCAAACGAAACGCTTACGCTGGCTATCTCCCAAGCGGCAGACGCGGCGGACGGTGAGTTTGAGGTTACCCTCTCTTCCGTTAGCAATACAATCGGTAAATTCGAAAACGTAGGTGCGAACAGCGCGGAATATGCGTATAACAGTATGCACCCCTTGACCGTTTCGGCAGACCTTGGCAAGGACGACGAGGACGCGACGAAGGACGCGAAAACGACGGTCGTTCTCAACGAAATCAACGGTCAGTCCTTCAAGCTTACCGACGGTAAAATCGTGGACAACGCGGCTCCCGTGTTGGTCATTCACGAAAATATCCATTCCTTCCTGCTCGGTACGGCGTTTGCGTTGGATTACGATTACGTTGACGTTTTGGACGACGACGTAACGGCAAGCGACGCAACGTGGGAATTTTATCAGTATAACCCCGCGAATGAGGCGGTATCGGCAGAGGAAGACGAGTTTTCGAAATATAAGAGCAATAAGAGCTTGACGAACTCCATTTTCTTCCAACCCACCGAATACGAATATACGCCCACGGGTGCGAGTGAAGCCGTAAAGACGACGGTATTCAAGCAGAGTGGCGCGGAATATTTGGCGGCGCGCGTGAAGCTTGGCGACGCAAGCTCGGTAGACGAAGCGGTGTTCGACCTTGCTTGGTATGCGAACTCGCCCGTACAGGTTAAAGGCAAAACGGATATCGGTATGCCCGATAGCGATTTGTACTATATCGCTATCGACCGTAACGAAAGCGGCGCAACGTATAAAGAATATGTGGAAACCGTAGAAGAAGCAGGCGAAAAGAAGAGCGTGAAATCGGATTCGCAAGACGCAGCTGTTGCAAATTTCAACGCCCGCCTTGCCGAAATCATTGCAGACGAGGATATTTACGCGGGTAGCAACTCGTATATCAATTTCCCCTCGTTCAAATGGTTGATCGACGATAATAACGGATACCGTAATTTGAAGTTTACGATTAGTTACAGAGTGACCGGTTCGGACAGCGAAAGCACTTCTTCTAACCTTGCATATAACTCGGTCAAGCTTGCGGTCGCCAAAGAGGGTAAATACGAGTTTAAGATTTTTGCGGTAGACCCCGCGGGTAACGCAATGAAATATTACCTTGACGGCAAGGAAGTCGAGGTTTCGACGAGCAACGTTTGGAAAATAGACGCAATCCCGTATTTCACGTTTGAAATCGCGAACAAGGGCTTGAAGGTAGAGGACCCCACCTCGCAAAGCGGTAGAAAGGACACGGAAGTTTTGGACAAGACCTATACGCTTGACGATATCAAGGTCGTAGGCGCGACCAACTTGCAGGAAAACTATTCCCTTTACAAGGTCAACCTTTCCGCTTACAACACGGGTAAGGAATCCGCAAAACAAATCCAAAGAAACGATTTGAGCGCGATTACCTACAAAGCGATTGCTGACAAGATTAGCGGCAAGCTTTCCACCGTGGAAAACGGCGATTATTTCAAACTGTATTTGCAAGCGTACGCGGAGCTTTTGGCGGAGCGTAAGAACGCTGCGAACGTTTCCGAAATGGCAAACGAAATCGTAACGCAAATGTTCACGAAAATCGGCGAAGAGGGCGACAACGTAAACAACGCGACGGACGAATTTGAAAAGTACGAATGGAACGTTTCCTCGCAAAGCTTCAAGACGGTGGAAGAGGGCGAATATCTCATTCTTGCCGATTACTGGGAAAAGGATACGGCTTTGGCGACGCGTGCCGCTGCTTATATGGTCGTTATCGTAGAGTCCAAGACGGCGGTGATCGAAGGCGATAGCAACTTCGGCGAATGGGTACAGCAAAATCTCGTTTCCGTAATCTTGTTTGCGATTGCGGGCGTAATGCTCATCTTGATCGTTATCCTGCTTCTCGTGAAGCCTTCCGACGAAACGTTGGAGGACGTAGACGCACAAGCGGCGAAAACGAAAAAGACCAAGAAAGACGAAGAATAAAAATCAAACCGCCGCTCGGTAACGGGCGGCGGTTTTTCAAAAGAGAGGAAAAGCGTGTTACAGCTTATTTGCGATAAAGAACAAACCTTAAAACAATTTACCGACGAGAATTACGCCCAAGCTTCCTTTTGCTGGTCGTATCTGTTGAAAAACAGAGAAATCAAAGTCAACGGTAAACGGGTGAACAAAGGCGTTTATCTTTCCAAGGGCGACGTCGTTTGTTATTTTCTTACGCAAAAGCAGCTGGATATGCCCGCTTTTTATCCCGTTTACGAGGATGAAAACCTGATAATCGTCGATAAAGAAAGCGGAGTAAATTCCGAAGCGGTTTTTGCCGAGCTTTCCCGAAAGACGGGGGGCAGGTGTGCGTTTATCCACCGATTAGACCGCAACACCAAGGGACTTATGGTCTTTGCTCGAAATCCCGAAACGGAAAAAGAATTGCTGTCAGCATTCAAGGAAAGACGGGTGGAAAAAATCTATCACGCGTTATGCTTCGGTATTTTTGAAGACAAGGAAGCTGCGCTGACCGCGTATTTGAAAAAAGACGAGGAAAAATTACGCGTGCAGGTATTCGACAGACCCGCCGCGCATACGGAGAAAATCGTGACGGCTTATCGAGTCTTGGAGGAAAAAGAAGGTGTGAGCAAGGTCGAGGTCACTCTGCATACGGGCAAAACGCATCAAATCCGCGCGCACTTGGCGCACGTTCATCACCCCGTCGTCGGAGATATGAAATACGGTGACAGCGAAAAAAATCACGAGCGTAACGCCTCCCGTCAATGCTTGATTGCAAAATCGCTATCCTTCATCTTTGACGGCGCGTTATCCTACCTAAACGGTAAAAAATTTCATTCCCGCTTTCATTTTTAACGAAAAATACGGCAATTCGCCGTATTTTTTTATACGCAAATGCTTGACAATGCACTCTTAAAAGCGTATACTATCATTGAACAATTGAACAATTGTTCAACTAAAAAACGGAGAGATAAAGCAATGGCGCATATTTGTTGTGAGCACGAGCACGAGACGGCGGTAAAACGGGCGAAAGATAACCTTTTATCGTGCGAAGATTTAGAAAGAGTGGGACGGATATTTTTTCTTTTATCCGAGCCGAGCCGATTAAAAATCGTGTTGGCGTTGTTGAGCGGTTCGCTTTGCGTATATCATTTGACGGAGATTTGCGGAGGTACGACGAGCGCGGTCAGTCACCAGCTTCGTTTGCTTCGTGACAATAAGCTCGTCACGGCTAAAAAAACGGGAAAAAACGTGGAATATTCTCTTGCGGACGGGCATATTCGTGAGATTGTAGAAACATGCGTGGCGCATTTGGGCTGCACGGTAGGAGGAGAGATATGAAAAAGGTATTGCAGTTGCAGGGCTTGGATTGCGCGAATTGCGCGGCAGAGCTGGAAAAAGAAATTTCTTTAATCGACGGCGTGACTTTCGCCTCTCTTGCGTTCGTCAGTCAGAAACTGACGGTAGAATACGAGAGTGAAGCGGTTTTGGAAAAGGTCGTTTTTACGGCAAACCATTTTGAGGAGGTGCGCGTGGTAGAAACGCCAAACGAGGGGGACAGGTACGAGCCGAAAAAGGACAATGCGGAATTGGAGGAACGCAAAAAACGCCGTTTACAATGGCTGTTGATTTGCGTTTCGGCGGTGGCGTTCGCTTTGGGCGTGGTATTTGAAAACGCGGTAGGCGGCGCGGCGTTGATCGGCGCGTACCTTTTTTACGGGGTTGCCTATTGCACGGTGGGGTATTCGGTGTGGATAGCAACGGTGAAAAACGTTGCCAAGGGCAAAATTTTCGACGAAAATTTCTTGATGGCGATCGCTTCGGTTGGCGCGTTCGCCTTGGGCGAGTTTAGCGAGGGCGTGCTCGTAATGCTGCTTTATCAAATCGGCGAAACGCTGCAAGCAATGGCGGTGTCCTCGTCGCGGCGTTCGGTCGTGGAACTGATGCAGTTAAAGAGTGACAAAACGACGGTGTTCAAGGGCAGAGAACGGCTGGAATTATCCCCTGAGGAAATCGAGGTTGGGAATATACTCTTTATCAAGGCGGGGGAGAAAATCCCCGTTGACGGCGTACTTATCGACGCGTCGGCTTCGCTGGATACCAAATCCTTGACGGGCGAAGCGGAGCTTCGCGTGTGCAAGAGCGGCGAAGAGCTGTTGTCGGGCTGTATCAACGCGGGTAACGCCTTTACCATGCGCGCGACGAAGCTTTACGAGGATAGCGCGGTTGGGAAAATTCTCGACCTTGTCGAAAACGCGGCTTCGGGCAAAGCCAAGCCCGAAAAATTCATTACGCGCTTTGCTCGTTGGTATACGCCTATCGTATGTGCGGCGGCGTTGCTTTTGGCGTTTGGCGCGCCCCTTATAAGCGGTTTCGTGGAGAGCGGAACGCTCTATTTCAAGGATTTTACGCGTTGGGTGCAATCCGCGCTCACCTTCCTCGTGGTGTCCTGTCCGTGTGCGCTGATCATTTCCGTACCCCTTACTTATTTTTCGGGGATTGGCGTGTGTGCAAAGAAGGGCATACTCGCCAAAGGCTCTACGTATTTGGATACGCTTGCACGGGCGAAAACGGTAGCGTTTGATAAAACGGGTACGCTGACGGAGGGGGATTTCTCCGTTTGCGCTGTGCGTAGCGTGGCGGGCGTAAGTGAGGAATACCTACTCGCGCTTGCCGCGGCGGCGGAAAAAGCTTCCTCGCATCCGATTGCAAAGGCGTTTGCCGATATTGCGACGGACTTTTCCGCGCAAGAGGTATGCGAACGGGCAGGTAAGGGCTTATCGGCGAAAATCGACGGGGAAGAGGTTTTCGTTGGGAATTTCGCGCTTATGCAAGAAGCGGGGATTGCGGTGACGGAGGAGGAAAGCTTGTATACGCTCGTGTATGTAGCGAAAGGGGGCGAATACCTCGGCACGATTGAAGTGGGCGACCGTTTGCGCGCAAACGCCAAGGCGACCGTTTCCGCGCTGTTGGGGGCGGGAATCGAGCGTTGCGTGATGCTGACGGGCGATAATCGCAAGCGCGCGGAAAAAATCGCAAACGAGGTAGGCGTGTACGAGGTGAAAGCGGAGCTTTTGCCCGACGGGAAGCTGCAAGAGGCGGAGAAATTGAAAACATACGGGGTTTTGGCGTACGTGGGCGACGGCATCAACGACGCGCCCGTAATGCGGGCGGCGGATTGCGCTTTTTCTATGGGCAAGCTGGGCAGTGCGGCGGCTGTGGAGGCGTCCGATTTCGTGCTGATTTCCGACGACCTTTCCGCGCTTGCAAAGGCGGTGCGTGTCGCGCGGAAAACGCGGCGTATCGTAATGCAGAATATCGTGTTTTCAATCGCGATGAAAACGGCGTTTATGGTTTTGGGCGCGTTGGGTGTGTTGCCGCTTGCACTTGCGGTGTTCGCGGACGTGGGGGTAATGCTCCTCGCCGTGGGCAACAGCTTTCGCGTTCGAAAAGCATAAAAAGTATTGTTTTTTTGACGCAAAAGTGTTATAATATAGACAAATGGAGATAATTATGGAAAAGAAAAGAATGGTGGTTGCGACGGGAAACGCACATAAGCTCAAAGAAATTGCGGAGATATTCATGGAATACGAGGTCGTATCCCAAAAGCAAATGGGTTTTGATGAGGACGTAGAGGAAACAGGCGTAACCTTTGCGGAAAACGCACTCATCAAGGCTCGCGCCGCGGCAAAAGCGCTTGGTTGTATCGCGCTTGCGGACGACAGCGGGCTTTGCGTGGACGCGCTTGGCGGTGCGCCCGGTGTGTATAGCGCGCGGTATTGCGGGTATCACGGCGACGACCGTAAAAACCGTTTGCTTTTGCTTGAAAATTTGCAGGGGATTGCCGATAGAAAGGCACATTTCACCAGCGCGATTGCGCTCGTTTATCCCGACGGCAAGGAGCTTGTCGTAGAGGGCAAAACCCACGGTAGGATTTTATGCGAGGAGCAGGGCGAAGGCGGTTTCGGTTACGATTGCATTTTTGAAAGTGACGATTTGAAAAAATCGTTTGGGCTTGCAACGCCACAGGAGAAAAACGCCGTTTCGCACCGTTTTCGTGCGTTGCAGGCACTTCGAGCGGAAATGGATAAAAACGGCTTATGAAAACGCTGATCGTCGTTTCGGATACCCACGGAAAAAGCGCGGGTATAGACAAATTACGTCCGCTAATCGTCGAAAACGATTATTTGATACATCTTGGCGACGGCGCGGGGGATGTTCGCGCACTCTTTGGGGAATTTCCCGATAAGGTATACGTTTGCGCGGGCAATTGTGATTTTAATTCGCCTTTTCCGAGCAAAGGGGTTATAGAGGTCGAACGCGTAAGTATCTTTTACACGCACGGTCATAATTACGGTGTGAAATCGGGGCTTGGCGTGTTGGCGCGCGAGACGAAAAAACGCGGTTGCGCGGTTGCGTTGTACGGACATACGCATAGCGCGGATATAAGCGAAATAGATGGCGTAACGCTGATAAATCCCGGCACGCTCCGTTCTCCCGTGGGCGAGGGCGGGAGTTATTGCTATCTCGTGGTGAATAAAGATAAATTTACGCCCGTAATCGTCGGCGACCGCTTGTGGGGCTAAAAAGGAAAAATAGACTTAAAAAATCTCGGCAAAATAGAAAACGGCGGAGATTTTTTATTTTTTTGCAAAATCTCCCGTCAAGTAGATGACTTTTTTCTCAATCTGTTATATAATAAAAAAGCGAATTGCGCGTTAAATTGGCGCGTTTTTCAAAAAACTTTCCAAAGATAAAGAACGAAGAGAGGAAAATTTTATGACGTTAAGCGATATATCCTTGCCTGACCATATAGCGAATATCGTAATGATGCTTGCGGCTTGCGGTGCTTTTTTGCTTGGCTTTAAGCTGTTGAGCGACAATATGGAGAAGATTGCGGGTAGCAGCTTAAAAAAGCTGTTCAACAAAACCTCCAACAAAAAATTAGTGGGCGTTGGGATCGGCGCAGTGTCTACGGCGGTGGTGCAAAGCTCGGGCGTTACGACGGTTATGGTTGTCGGGTTCGTAAATGCGGGGATTATGTCTTTATATCAAGCGGCAAGCGTGATTATGGGCGCGAATATCGGTACGACGATTACCGCACAGCTTGCGGCGTTCGGCTCGTTTGATATCGCTCCGTTCTTTATCTTTTTACTGTTCGTCGGCGTTATGATGGAAATGTTTTTCAAGAACGATAAAGTCAAATCTATCGGGCTTGCGTTGGCGGGCTTGGGTATGGTCTTTTTCGGACTGGAAATTATGTCCAACTCTATGAGCGTATATAAGACGGTCAAAGAGGTGCAGGATTTGCTCTCCTCTATGACCAATCCGTTGCTTTTGCTCGTGTTCGGTATCGTATTTACCGCGCTTTTACAATCTTCCAGCGCGGTGACGACGGTCATTATCGGTATGGCGCAGGTCGGTTTGGTTATCGGCGGCGTAGACGGCGGCAACGCGGTGTTGTATATCATTTTAGGCTCGAATATCGGCTCGTGCGTGACCGCGCTCATTTCCTCTATCGGGACTTCCGTCAATGCAAGGCGAGCAAGTATCATTCACCTTTTGTTCAACGTGACGGGTACTTTGCTGTTTATGATTATGCTTTTGATTTGGTCCAAACCCGTCGTGGGACAGGACTTCTATCAAGCGACTTTCGTGCAATGGTTCCCCGGTCAAGAGGCGGCGGGTACGCAAATCGCAATGTTCCATACCTTCTTCAACTTGGTGTGTACGCTGTTATTCCTGCCGTTTACCAACCTGCTTGTGAAGCTTTCCACTTTAATCGTGCGCGAAAAGAAGCAAAAAGAAAAAGAGCCTTGGGAATTCGTGTTTATGGACAAGCGTTTCTTGACGACGCCCGCGGTCGCGCTTGGACAGCTCAAAAAAGAAACCTTTCGTATGGCGGATATGGCAATGGCGAGCTTGCGTATGGGCTTTAACGGCTTTATCGAAAGAAAGATTGAGGTCGTGGAAAAGGTAAATGAAAACAACGAAAACGTAGTTAAGCTGGGTGAGCAAATCAGCCACTATCTCGTTCACGTTTCTGCAAGCGACGTTTCCCTTGCGGATGAAAAACAGGTCAGCGCGCTGCATAATTCGATAGGCGATATTGCCCGTGTGGCGGAGCTTGCCGACAATATGACCAAATATACGAGAAGAGAGGTTCGCGACAATCTTGTGTTCTCGGAGGGGATTAACGCAAAGCTTGAAGCAATGCACGACACGCTGCACGAACAATACGAGCTTGTCAAAAAAATCGTGCTGGATAAACAGGTTGAGCTGGTTGCGGCTTCGGACGAGCTGGAAGAAAAAATCGACACTATGCGCCGTGAGCTTGTCTCCGAGCATATCACAAGACTTGCCCAAGGCAAATGCAAGCCCGAAAACAACACGGTGTTTATCAATCTCGTTTCCAACCTCGAACGCGTCGGGGATCACTTGAATTATATCGTACATAACGCGGATAACGTATAAAAATCTTTGAAGTAAGAGTAAAAGAACTGTTCCAACAAAACGGTCGAATATAGAAAAACCTTGCTTGGATTAAAAGATTACGAGTAAACGAAACCCGCCGTAAAGGTGGGTTATTCGTTTGAGCTTGTGCCGTTGGCGGTGATTTAAGCTTGGAATTTCGTCAAACGCAACTGCTAGTTGACAAAATTATAAGTAAATGCGGTGGTATGCAATCGTCGTGTTTGATATAATAAAGGCACAAGAAATTGTGGAGGTATCTTATGAAATTAGATGAAAAAATCGCAATGTTGCGAAAGAAAAACGGTTGGTCGCAAGAGGAACTTGCATTTCGCTTAAACGTATCCAGACAAGCGGTTTCCAAATGGGAAATGGGCGCTTCTATACCCGATATTGAGAACGTATTGAAAATGAGCGAACTGTTCGGCTGTTCCACCGATTATTTACTGAAAGAAACGGGGGAACAAGGGGATTGCGAGCAAAAGTCGGAAGAGCAAGCCTTGCGCAAGGTAGAGGACGAAGAGGGTGAACGGTATCTTCTCACCGTAAAAAAGCATGCGAAGTGGTTTGCGCTCGGCGTTGCGCTTTGTATTCTATCTCCCGTATGTTTGCTCGTATTGCTTGCCTTGGCAAAAAACGGCGTGATGACGGAAGGCTTGGCGAGCGGGCTTGGCGTCGGAGCGATATTGCTGTTCGTGGCTTTGGGTGTGGGTTTGTTGATACGAGGCGGTATCGCGTTATCTCCGTACGAATATTTAGATAAAGAAGAAATCGTGCTTTCTTCCGCGTTATCTGAGCAAGTGCGCGAGCTTCGGGAAAAGCATACGCCCCATTATACCAAGGCGATCACGCTCGGTGTGATATTGTGTATTTTAGCGGTGATCCCGTCTCTGTTGGCGGGGGTGTTGGAAACGTCGGAGAGCGTGAGCTTATATTGCGTATCGGGAACGCTCGTTTTGATTGCGTGCGGCGTAGGGCTGTTCGTTGGCTTTGGGAATATACGAGAGGCGCACGACAAGCTTTTGCAGGAAAAGGAATATTCCGTTGAGCATAAACGCGAGGCGAAGCGTACGGGTTTGTTTTCGGGCGTGTACTGGTGCGTGATTACGGCAATCTATCTTGCCGTGAGCTTCGTGACCAACCTTTGGGATAAGACTTGGATTATTTGGCCCGTAGCGGGCGTGCTGTTCGGGGGCTTGTACGCCGTTGTAGCGGCAATCACGAAAAAGAAATAAAGCAAAAACGGACGGTTTTCACCGTCCGTTTTTTATGCCCAAAGGGCTTGTACGCAAAACAATCCGCCTGTGCCGCACCTCGGCAAAAGTGAACCCGCGTTTTCAGCAGGTGGGTGCCGTATCTTGACGCCTCGGACTTTCCGTAAAACAGACCTTGCCTATCGCCACGAATAACTTGCTCCCTATTTCATAATGTGGATTCCGTTTTATACCGAACTCCGAACACCGCAGATTATGTAATTATTATACACGCTTTATCGGTGTTTGTCAACGCTATGCGTTGAGATTTTTGAGGAATGAAAAAATTTCCTTTTCAAAATTCAAGCCATAGCGTTTGTCGTCGACCTCTTTTGCCGAACGGCGAATGGCGGCGGTCGTGAAATCGGCGGCGAGCGTGATTGCCTTATCCTCCGTTTTCCCGCTCGCGAGCGCGCCTACGAACGCGGAGGCGAATACGTCGCCCGCTCCGCAAAAAAATCCGTCTACGTTTTTGGAAAAATATCTTTGCGTATTTCCGTTTTCGTCCAGATAATAAACGGCGTTTTCGCCCTTTTGCACGATACCCGTGACGATAGGGCGGGGGCAAACGCGATAAAGCCCGCGCAAAACCTCGCTTATCGGGAACGCCTCGTCGGCTTTTGGATAAGCGACGCCCGCGAGATAACACGCTTCGGTGGCGTTTGGCAAAATGAAATCCGCTTCGCGGCAGAGCTCCCGCATTTTAGCCACGTAAGCTTCCGAAAAGCCCGCGTACAGCTTACCGCTGTCGCCCATTACGGGGTCTACGATAAATTTGCCGTTTGGCGCAAGAAATTCCTTTTTGATTTGGGATACCAGCGTGATTTGACGAATACTCCCCAAGTATCCGCTGTAAATATAATCAAACGTTACGCCGAGCGTTTTCCAATGCGCCAAGATGGCGGGGATATCCTCGGTGAGGTCGCGGAAGGTATAGCCCGTGAACCCGCCCGTGTGTGTGGATAAAAGGGCGGTGGGGAGCAAATCACAGGTAACGCCGCACGCGGAGAGGATAGGCAATGATACCGAAAGGGAGCATTTGCCTATACAGGATATGTCGTTGATTGCAAGTACGCGCATAAAATGATTTCCTTTAAGCAAAGTTTGAAAATATTTGATAAATCTATTATAAAATTCTTGATTTTTTTTGTCAAACATATTAAAATAGTATAGTAAATAAAAAGCGGAAAAATTTTTAATTTTTCTCAAACGAGGTTTATTTTTATGGCTATTACAGGTGAAATCAAAACGAATACCGTTGCGTATGCCGATTTTGAAAAATACGAAAACGAAATCGTAACCGTAAAGGGTACCATTCACAATATCCGTATGATGTCCGATTTCGCGTTCGTCATTTTGCGTACGGCGCGCGAAACAATACAATGCGTTTACGCGGAAAGCTTTTCCGATTACCGAATGAGCGAGGACGTTAAAGAGGAATGTGCGGCAAAGGTCACGGGTAAAATTGTTGCAGGTGTGCAAAAGGACGGCTCGAAGCGTTACGAGCTGCAAATTCATAATATCGAGCTTTTGTCCCACCCCGCGGATATTCCGCCCGTGGTCATTACCAAAAAACAGGTAAATTGCGACCTTTCCACCAACCTTGACTATCGCCCCGTTACCTTGCGTAACCCTAAGGAACGCGCGATTTTCAAGCTGCAAGAGGGTATTCAACGCGGCTTCCGTGAATTTTTAACCCAGCAAGGCTTTACCGAAATCCATTCCCCGAAAATCAATTTTGCGGGTGCAGAAGGCGGTACGAACGTGTTTAAGCTGGATTATTTTGGCAAGCAGGTATACCTTGCACAATCGCCCCAGCTTTATAAGCAGGCACTCGTTGCCGTTTACGAACGGGTATTCGAGGTGGCACCCGTATTCCGCGCGGAGCATCACGACACCTCCCGCCATTTGAACGAGTATATTTCGATGGACTTCGAAATGGGCTTTATCGACGGCTTTGAAGATATTATGAATATGGAAACGGGCTTGCTCAAATATATTATGCGGCTTTTGAAAACGGAGTACAAAAACGAGGTCGATCTTTTGCACGTGGATATTCCCGAAATTACGGAAATTCCCGTCCTCAAATTTATGGAGGCGAAAGAGATACTTATGAAGAAATTTAAGTATCAGCCCTCGGATATGAAGGACTTTGACCCCGAAGAGGAACAGCTCCTTGGAAAGTACGCGAAAAAGCAGTTTAATTCCGATTTCATTTTCATTACGCACTATCCTTCCAAAAAGCGTCCCTTCTATACAATGGACGACCCCGAAGACCCCGAATATACGCTTTCGTTCGATTTGCTTTTCAGGGGCTTGGAAATTACCTCGGGCGGTCAGCGTGTACACGACTACAACGAGCAGGTTGAAAAGATGAAAAAGCTCGGTATGAACCCCGAAGAATTTGCAACCTATCTTATGCTGCATAAATACGGTGCGCCTCCCCACGGCGGTTTGGGCTTGGGGCTTGAACGCTTGACCATGCACCTGCTCGGTGCGAAGAACGTTCGCGAAGCGACCATGTTCCCCCGCGATATCAATCGCGTTTCGCCGTAATAAGAGCGGTATCGGGCTTGCAGTATATTCATTTGGTTACCATAAGGAGAAAAATATATGTCTATGTATAAGAAAGTGGACACCTCCCTCAATTTCGTGGAGAGGGAAAAGAAAATCGTTGAATACTGGAACGAAAAAAAGATTTTCGAGGAGAGTATGAAAGCAACGGAGGGGAACGAGGAGTTTTCCTTCTACGACGGTCCGCCTACGGCGAACGGTAAACCGCATATCGGGCATATCTTAACGCGCGTTATGAAGGATATCGTGCCCCGTTATAAAACCATGAAAGGTAAACACGTTTTGAGAAAGGCGGGTTGGGATACGCACGGGCTTCCCGTAGAGCTTGAAGTGGAAAAGAAGCTCGGCTTGGAAAGCAAAACGGGCATTGAAAGCTACGGTATCGAGCCGTTCATCAAGCAATGCAAGCAGTCCGTTTGGCAGTACACCAACGAGTGGAAGCAAATGTCCGACCGCGTAGGGTACTGGTGCGATATGGACAACCCCTACGTGACCTATCACGACGATTATATCGAGTCCGAATGGTGGGCTCTTAAAGAGATACACAAAAAGGGACTTTTGTACAAGGGACATAAAATCGTGCCCTATTGTCCCCGTTGCGGGACCGCGCTTTCCTCACACGAGGTGGCACAAGGCTACAAGGACGTAAAGCAGACGACGGCGTTTGTGAAATTCAAGGTGGTCGGCGAGGAAAATAAATATATCCTTGCTTGGACGACCACGCCGTGGACGCTTCCCTCCAACGTTGCGCTCTGTATGCACCCCGACTACGATTACGTGGAAGTGCAAATGGAAGAGAGCGGCGAGAAATACGTGCTTGCGGAGGGCTTGCTCAAATCGGTGCTCGGCGAGGAGGGGTATCAGGTTCTTTCCACCAAAAAGGGAACGGAATACGAATACACCGCTTACGAGCCCTTGTATCCCTTCGGAAAAGAAAAATTCAATTACCGTGAAAAAGCGCATTACGTCACTTGCGACACCTACGTTACGCTTTCCGACGGTACGGGCGTCGTACACATTGCGCCCGCGTTCGGTGAGGACGACTATAAAGTGGGTAAGCGTTATAACCTGCCCGTCGTGCAGCTTATCAACGAAGAGGGGAAATTCCCCGCGGGTTGCGGCGAGCTTACGGGTATCGGCGCGCAAGCGGCGGACCCGCTCGTTATTAAAGACCTCAAAGCGCGCGGCTTATTGTTGAAGCCGCTTGAAATCACGCATAGCTATCCGTTCTGTTGGAGATGCGATACGCCGCTTATTTATTACGCGCGTTCGAGCTGGTTTATCAAGGTTACGGCAATTAAGGACAGACTGATTGCGGCAAACCGTTCGGTAAACTGGATGCCCGATACCATCAAGGAAGGGCGTATGGGCAACTTCCTTGAAAACGTGATTGACTGGGGCTTGTCGCGCGATCGGTACTGGGGTACGCCCCTGCCCGTTTGGGTATGTCCCGATTGCGGCGAGATCGAGGTAATCGGCTCGCGTGAAGAGCTCGTTGAAAAATGCGGCGCGCAAAAGGATATCGAATTGCACCGTCCTTACCTTGACGAGCTTACCTGCAAATGCGGTAAGTGTGGCGGCAAAATGCGCCGTACGCCCGAGGTTATCGACTGCTGGTTCGATTCGGGTTCTATGCCTTTTGCACAGTATCACTATCCGTTTGAAAATAAAGAGCTGTTCCATCAGACCTTCCCTGCGGATTTCATCTCCGAAGCGGTTGACCAAACGCGCGGCTGGTTTTATACCTTGCTCGTGATTTCCACCTTGCTCTTTGATAAAGCTCCGTTTAAGAATTGTATCGTGCTCGGTCACGTCAACGATAAAAACGGTATCAAAATGAGTAAGCATAAGGGCAACGTCGTCGACCCTTGGACGGTGCTCGATAAACAGGGTGCAGACGCGGTGCGTTGGTATTTCTATACCTCGTCCGCTCCTTGGCTGCCCTCGCGGTTCTATCCCGAAGCGGTCAGCGAAGCCCAGAGAAAGTATATGGGTACGCTTTGGAACACCTACGCGTTCTTCTGCTTGTACGCGGATATCGACGGATATAATCCCGCCAACTACGATTTGAAGCAATGCAAGCTTTCGCTTATGGATAAGTGGATACTTTCCAAGCTGAACACGCTCGTCGATTTCGTGGATAAAAACCTCAACGTATATAATATTACGGATAGCGCGCGCGCGTTACAAGACTTTTCGGATATTCTGTCCAACTGGTACGTGCGTCGCGGCCGCGACAGATACTGGGGCAGCGAAATGACGGAGGATAAGGCGGCGGCATACACCGTGCTTTGGCACGTTCTCGTGACCTTTGCCAAGCTTACCGCGCCGTATACGCCGTTCATTGCCGAGGAAATGTATCTCAACCTCGTTCCCGCGTTCTTCAAAGACGCGCCCGCTTCCGTGCACCTTTGCGACTTCCCCGTTTACGACGCGGATATGGTAGACGAAGCGTTGGAAAAGGGTATGGATACCGTTTTGGATATCGTCAACCTCGGCAGAGCCGCTCGTAATACGGGCAACGTGAAAAACCGTCAACCGCTTTCCGAAATGTACGTTGTTACCGCTCGCGCGGACGAGCTTGCAGAGGGCTTGAAAGCGATTGCGTTGGACGAGCTGAATATTAAGGAATACAAAACGGCAGAGGACGCCGACGAGTTTATTTCCTATAAGCTGAAACCGCAACTGAAAACGCTTGGACCTAAATACGGCAAGAAGCTGGGCGCGATTACGGCGTTCTTGGCTTCGTGCGACGCGAAGAAGGTCGTGGACGCGGTACGCGGCGGCGGGGAATACGTTATGGAAACGGATAACGAGGTCACGCTCAAAGAAGAGGATTTGCAGATTTTCACCGAGAGCAAGGCGGGCTTCATTTCCGCAAGCGATAAGGGCTTGACGGTCGCGCTCAATACGACGCTTACCGACGCTTTGATCGTCGAGGGTATCGAACGCGAGCTCGTTTCCAAAATCCAAACCATGAGAAAGGAAGCCGATTATCAAATCACCGACCGTATCGCCGTGTACTATCAGGCGGAGGGAAAAGTGAAGTCGGTGCTTGCGGCGGGTGCGTTCGCTTCCGACGTTTTGGCGGTATCGGTTGCCGAGGGCACAGCGGACGGATTTACCAAAACGGTGGATATCAACGGCGAAAAGATTACGCTGACGCTGACGAAAGCCGCGAAATAACGCCGATTTTAAGAAATTTTGAAAATTTTTAATTTTTTTCAAAAAAACATAAAAAAACAGTTGACAAAGCCGATATAAAGTGGTAATATAGACAAGCTGTCGCCTGGCGGTGGGCAAAAAGCCCGAAAAAAGTCAAGAGAAATAAAAACTTTTTTAGAAAAAGATAAAAAAAGTTTGAAAAAACGCTTGACAAGAGAAGATAGTTTGTGGTAGA
>JAZNGH010000034.1:0-15332 GCA_045576335.1 Candidatus Scatosoma sp. | reverse complement strand
GAATTTCGTAGCTACTTTCAACGTCGTTCTACCGTCGTCGTAAAAGCCCTTTTTCGCCGCAACTGCCATCTTGCAAATCCCCGTTTTCAAATCCGCCAACTCGTACACGTCGGGGGCGTATTCGTTTAAAATGTCCTTTCCGCAAATTCCGACGTCCGCCGCGCCGCGCTCTACGTAAATGGATACGTCCGAGGGCTTCACCCAAAAATAACGCACGCCCTTTTCCGCATTTTCAAAGACGAGCTTGCGATTTGGCTCTTTGATAGACGGACACTCGTAGCCCGCGCGTTCGAATATATCGTAAATCTTTTCCCCAAGTCTGCCCTTGGGCAACGCAATATTGATCATTTCGTTTCCCCTTTACGCAAATCGAGCACCTCGCCGTAACGCGCTTTGCAGGCGTTTTTCAAGGCACGAACGCTCTTCCCCGCCTTGATTAAGCTATCGACCGTATCCGAAAGCGTTTGCAAATCCGTTTGCGCGTCGTAAAGCACCAGCGTATCGATATCAAACTCCGTCTTACGTTTATTAAAATCCTCCAAAAGGTCAAGATACACCGCAAAACCGATTGCGCCCGCTTTTCTGCCCATGCGCGACATCAGCTTGTCGTATTGCCCGCCCGCAAGAACGCCCTCGCATACGCCGTCCACGAAGCCCTTAAACACGATACCGTTATAGTATTTCATATCGTTGATGACGGAGAAATCCAAACGGATTTTATCCCCGTAGCCGCAAGCTTGTAAAAGGGTACAAAGGGTCTTTAACTCGTCGTACGCTTTCTTCGCTTCTTCGCTCTCGCAAAGCGGCGCAAGCACCTTCAAAGTGTTTTCCGTATCCCCGTAGGCCCGGACGATTGCAAGCAGCTTTTGCATTTTCGCTTCTTCCACGCCGTAGCTTTCACAAAGCGCGCGCGTTTCGTGCAAGTTCTTTTCCGCGAGCAGGCGCATAACTTCACGGTCAAACGCCTTGCCCATATTCAGCTCGTCCAGCGTAGCCGTCAATACGCCCATGTGTGAAATATCCAAAACGAAATTCGGAGAAATTACCGCAAGGCTTTCCGCAGCGAGCTTCACCGTTTCAAACACGTCGTACGCGCCGATTTCGCCGATACGCTCCAAGCCCACCTGCGGGATTTCCTTGAACTGTTTACTGCCGCCCGAAATACGGTATACGTTTTCGTGATAGTATACCTTGCGCGCGCCGTCCTCGTCCGCGGTGTTTTTGATAATCGAAAGCGTAACGTCGGGTTTGAGCGCGAGCAATTTCCCGTCCGTGTCGTTGAAGGTAATCACGCCGTCGCCGACGAGAAAGTCCTTGTTCGCCACGTACAAATCGTACGCTTCGAATTTGCTCATTTTATACGGCAAATATCCGTATTTACGATAGAGCGAACGGAGCGCGAACGCTACCCGTTCTTCTTCTTTTACAATCGTTTCGGACATTGTCAGTTTCTCCTTGTTTTTAATCGAATACCCGTACGCCGAATACGCCGTCAATCGCTTTGAGCGTATCCACGATAGCCGCGCTTGCGGGTTCGTTGGTTTCTACGATAGTGTACGCAATTTCGCCCTTCGAGCCGTTGGCAAGATTTTCAATGTTGATGTTTTGCGACGAGAATGCCGAGGTGATTTGCGAAAGCATATTCGGCACGTTTTCGTTCATAATGCACACGCGCGGATTTTCCGAGCGGGGCAAGCCGACCGTCGGAAAATTGACGCTGTTGCGGATATTGCCGCAAGCCAAGAATTCGTCGAGCTGTTGCGCCGCCATAACCGCGCAATGGTCCTCCGATTCTACCGTGGACGCACCGAGGTGCGGAATGGCGATTACGCCCTCTGCTCCCGCCGTTTCGTCCGTCGGAAAATCGGTGACGTACGCCGCCACCTTTTTGCGGGCAAGCGCGGCTTTGATATCCTCCGCGCTGACGAGGTCGGCTCTTGCAAGATTGAGAATTCTCACGCCGTCCTTCATCTGTGCAATGCTCTTTTCACAAATCATATTTTTCGTTTGCGGAGTTGCGGGCACGTGCAAGGTGATATAATCGCAGGTTTTGAAAATTTCCGAGTAATCCGCCGCTTGTGACACGGACGGAGCCAAGCTCCAAGCCGCTTTCGCCGTGATATACGGGTCGTAGCCCATAACCTTCATACCCAACGAAATCGCCGCGTTCGCGACCATACCGCCGATTGCGCCAAGCCCGATAACGCCCAGCGTTTTTCCCGCCAGCTCGTGCCCGACGAACGCCGATTTTCCTGCCTCGACCGTCTTTGCTACGTTCGTTTGTCCCGCCAGCGTTTTCACCCAGTCGATACCGCCGACGATATCGCGCGAAGCGAGAATGAGCGCGGCGATCGCAAGCTCTTTGACCGCGTTTGCGTTCGCGCCCGGGGTATTGAACACCACGACGCCCTCTTTCGTGCATTTTTCCACGGGGATATTGTTCACACCCGCGCCGCAACGGGCAATCGCGCGTAAGTTTTTGGAAAATTCCATATCGTGCAACGCCGCCGAACGCACCATAATCGCGTCCTCGTTTGCTATTTTGTCGCTCACTTCGTATTTAGTGGCGGAAAGGACGTCCGTTCCCACCTTTGCAATTTTATTCATTAACTTTACTTTCAGCATATCCTTACTCCTTCGGATTGTTTTTTGCAAAATCCTTCATAAACGCCACGAGCTTTTCCACACCCGCCTTGGGCATAGCGTTGTAAATAGAAGCGCGCATACCGCCCACAGAGCGGTGACCCTTCAAATTCACAAGCCCGCATTTCGCAGCTTCCGAAGCGAATTTTTTATCCAGCTCCGCGTCGCCCGTCACAAAGGTTACGTTCATCATAGAACGGTTTTCCTTTTCCACGGGTGCGTGATAATAATCCTGTCCGTCCAAATAATCGTACAAAAGCTTTGCTTTGCTTTCGTTGCGTTCTTTCATTTTTTCCAAGCCGCCCAAGCCCTCTATCCAATCGTAAACGAGCTTGGCGATATAGATACACCAGCAAGGCGGCGTATTGTACATAGAAGCGTTATCCGCCATTACTTTATAATCGAGCATGGTGGGCGTTTCCGCTTTCGCTTTGCCTATCAAGTCCTCCCGCACGATTACGACCGTCAAGCCCGCCGCGGACATATTTTTTTGCGCGCCCGCGTAAATCATTCCAAAGCGGGAAACGTCGAACGGCTCGCTCAATATGCATGAGGACATATCCGCAACGAGCGGGATATCCCCCGTATCGGGAATATAGGGAAACTTCGTGCCGTAAATGGTGTTGTTGAAACAAATATGCACGTAGTCCGCGTCCGCGCGAAAATCAGGCTTTTGCGTTTTGGGCACGAACGAGAAATTCGCGTCCTTGGACGAAGCGACCGCTTTTACGTCGCCGTATTTTTGCGCTTCCTTGTACGCCTTGGTGGAAAACTGCCCCGAAAGGATATAATCGGCTTTCCCACTCCCTGTCATCAAATTCAAGGGTACGGCGGCAAATTGCGTGGACGCACCGCCCTGCAAAAACAAAACCTTGTAATTGTCGGGGATATTCATTACCCTACGAAGCCCCGCTTCCGCGTCCTGAATGATTTTTTCATAGACGGGCGAGCGGTGGCTCATTTCCATCACCGACATACCGCTGTCTTGATAATTCATCATTTCCTCCGCGGCGCGTTGCAACACCTCTTCGGGTAACATAGACGGACCTGCTGAAAAATTATATACTCTTTCCATTTCTCTTCACTCCTTCAAACAGAAAAATCGAACTAAAATGCCATTTTAATCAAAAATATTGATTGAAGATATTTTACCACAATTCGCGCAAAAAAGGCAAGGGTTTTCAAGGGGTAAATTACATTATTTATACATTTTCTCTTATATTTTACGTGAAAAACGAAAAAAGGGAAACGGTTTGTAAAAAATCCCCCGTTCCCTCTTATAAATCCCGATAAAAGGGCGGTTATTCCCCGTCGAGCATAATGCGGATAATTTCCCTATCCGTTTCCCGCATTCCCTTATGTGCAAGCCGCGAAACGCTCTTGATGGTGTTTTCCACGCCCTGTTTTACGATTCCGTCGCCCGCATAAAATTCGCTGCCGTTATAGTGCATATTCAAGCCCAAAAGCCCGCTTTCGACCGCCGTCGCAATCTTTGCAGCACAGCTAGCTTTCGCGCCGTCGCAAATGATACCCGAATCGATTGCCAAAGCGTTAACGAGGGTGTGCGTGATTTCTTCAATCCCGCCGCCGAGCAAAAACGCCACGCCGCAAGCCGCGCCCGCACCCGCGGACACGACGCCGCAATACGCGGAAAGCGTGCCGATACCGCTCTTTAAGTGAATGGTGACGAGGTTGGACACGCAAAGCGCGCGAAGCAATTTTTCTTGGGATAAATGCAAGCCCCGCGCGTACACCACGACGGGTACGGAGCAGGTGATGCCTTGGTTGCCGCTGCCCGAATTGATGATAACGGGAAGCTCACAGCCGTTCATTCTCGCGTCGCTTGCCGCCGCCGCGTACGCTTTTGCCGTAATCTTGATATCGGGCTGGTAGGAGCGCAACAAAACCTTACCGATATTCGCACCGTAATCGCCGTTCAAGCCCTCTTCGGCAATCGCCATATTG
The DNA here is from genome assembly GCA_045576335.1 of Candidatus Scatosoma sp. Classification (GTDB taxonomy): domain Bacteria; phylum Bacillota; class Clostridia; order Christensenellales; family Borkfalkiaceae; genus Scatosoma. The sequence goes on along the minus strand of JAZNGH010000034.1, from coordinate 10,724 downwards.
TAATCGATTTGGCGCGTTAAAAGCGCACGCACCTCTTCCAAGTCCACCGTGTGTGCAAACGAGAAAATATCCTCCACGTTGAGCACGCTACGGTCGGTCTTTACGCCTTGTTTTTCAAGCGTTTTTTCAAACAAAACCTGCTCGTTCAGCTTCACGCAAACGACGTTGGTATGCGTATCCGCAATGCGTACGTACGCGCGACGGTTTTCCGAATACAACGTTACACCGATATCGAAGGTGCGGGAATCGTCGGGCGTGTGCATATCCAAAGGAAACGTGTCGCGAACGCGCCGAATTTCCTCGATTTGTGCGGGCGTGACCTTGGAAAGCGTTTCCAAGCGCGCTTCCGCATCCCCCGCGACCAACCCTGCCGCAAAAGCAGATTTGATGCCGCGAAGTCCGCCCGTATGCGGTACGGTCACGCTCTTTGCGTTTTTAACGATATTTCCGCTTACCTCTAATTGACCGCGAAGGGGCGTTTCACCCAGCGTTGCGCGTGCTTTCGCGACTGCGTAGGCGATAGAGATGGGCTCGGTACAGCCCATAGCAGGTATGAGTTCTTCCCGCAAAATATCAATATATTGTCTGCGTATTTCTTGTGTAAGCATATTATCCCTAAAATTATGAAAGAAAGGCGCAAGCCTCTCTTTCCCGTATCTTTTTATTCTACGCGAATAACGCTTTCTACCGTGCCCAAGCCCGAAGCGTTGATTTTGGCGACGGCGTTTTTCACCGCGTTTTCCGTCGTTCGATGCGTGATGATAATCAAAGGCACTTGCTCGCCCTCTTTGCTCTTTTGGGAAATTTCCACAATGGAAATACCGTATTTCCCGCAAATACCGCTGATTTTTGCAAGAACGCCCGCTTTATCGTCCACCAAAAGGCGCAAATAGTACGCGCTTTCAAAATCGGAAATGAATTTGACGTTGCTTTCCGCCGTTGCGTTGTTTTTGAAGGTGGAATATTTGATTTCCGAATGGGTAGCCGCGTACAGCACGTCGCTGACGACCGCGCTTGCCGTGGGTAGCGCGCCCGCGCCCCTGCCGTACAGCATAACGTCGTCTACCGCGTCGCCGTTTAAGTATACCGCGTTGAAAGAATCGTTGACGCTCGCAAGAGGATGTGCTTTCGGTATAAAGGTGGGGTGTACGCGTACCTCTATGCCCTTTTCAGTGTTTTTACCGATTGCAAGCAATTTAAGGACGTACCCCAGCTCCTTACCGTATGCGATATCCCGACCGCTGACGTTGGAAATACCCTCGCGGAAGATTTTGGTGTAAGGAATTTTCGTATGGAATGCCATGGACGAAAGAATGGAAAGCTTGTACATAGAATCGAAGCCGTCCACGTCTGCCGTGGGATTTGCTTCCGCATAGCCGAGCTTTTGCGCTTCTTTGAGCGTTTCTTGATAGTCCGCTCCCTCTTGCGCCATTTTCGTCAATATATAGTTGGTCGTACCGTTGACGATACCCATCATACTACGGATATGGTTGGCTTGAACGCCGTCCAAAAGCGTGCGGATAATAGGCACGCCGCCAACACAGCTCGCCTCGTAGTACAAGCCGCAATGATTGCGCTTTGCAATCCTTTCCAGCTCGTGCGAGAATTTACAAATCAATTCCTTATTAGAGGTTACGACCGTTTTCCCCTCCTGCAAAGCCGCCGTGACGAACGTCTTTGCCACGCCGATACCGCCTATCGTTTCGATTACGATATCCACGTTGGGATTTGCAATGACCTCTTCTATATTTTTTGCAATGCACGCGTCGGGAACGCCCAACGCTTTCAATCTTTCAAGGTTGAGGTCCAAAACCGCCTCTACGGTGATATCCACCTGCTGCGTTTTCAGATAAAAATCGTGATGCTCCACGAGTGTTTCGTACGTGCCGCCGCCGACTACACCCAAACCTAAAATTGCTACGCCTACTTTCTTAACCATGTCTATCTCCTTGTTCAAACCTTTGTTTGCGTTTACTCTACGTTGAGGTCGTACAGATACTTCAAGCCCTTTAAGGTGAGCAGCTTATCCACGACGTCAATGCCGTCAATCTCTTTGGAAATGACGTTGCTGAACCCGCCCGTTGCAATCGTCTTGACCTTGGGGGCTTTGAGCTCCTTTTTAATGCGTTTCACGATATACTCCACGAGTCCCGCAAAACCGAACACGATACCCGCCTGCATATTCGTCACCGTATTTTTCGCAATGATGGACGACGGGGCTTCAATCTCTACGCGAGGAAGCTTTGCCGTGCCGTTGACAAGCGAATCCAACGAGCCTTTGATACCGGGGGCGATTACGCCGCCGATAAATTCGTTCTTTTCGCTGATGATATTAAAGGTGGTCGCCGTGCCGAAATCTACGACGATCATAGGCGTTCCCTCGCCGTAACCGACGATTGCAGATACGCAGTTGACAATTCTGTCCGCGCCTACCTCTCTCGCGTCGTCGCAACGGATATTCAAACCCGATTTTAAGCCAGGCGCAACGTGCAAGGGCTTAATGTGCAGGTAAATGGAGCACATTTTATCAATCGTGTAATCCAGCGACGGCACGACGGAGGATAAAATACCGCCCGTGACGTCCTGCACCTCCACGCCTTGCGAAGCGAGCATGCCCGTAAGCTGTTCGCCGTATTCGTCCGAGGTTTTTTTCAAATCGGTTGCCACACGGAAGGACATTTTCAAATCGTCCTTGTCGTAAATGGCGTACTTTATATTCGTATTGCCTATATCTACACAAATAATCATTCTTTATTTCCTCTTGAAGCGTTTATCAATAATCCCTATAACGCGGTGAATTGCAGGGGCAACGATAAGGTTGATAGCAAGCTCGATAAAAAAGTTAAACGTGACGATACCCACGAGGATAAAAACGAGCACGTTTTGCTCCCCCGCCATTTCGCCCACGGCGTTCATAAACAAGCAACCGACGATAAACAAAAGCGTATTAACGACGGGTACTATCCCCGAAGCAACGAATACCGCCACAAGCCCGTTTTTACCCGAAAGCCACTTAAAAAGTAGCCCCGAAACAAAACCCGCCGCCGTCGTCTTGACGATACACGTAAACGTGGTAACGATAGGATCGTTCGTCCAAATCAACACGTAAAAGGGTACCATACCCATAATTACCTGTATCAACACCACCACGCCGCACGCAAAGCCCAAAAACGCGCCGACAAGCGGTCCAAACAAAATCGCGCCAAGGACTATAGGAATAAGCGTGAAATTCAACTGTACCGCGCCAATTGAAATCGTGCCGCCGAATGCCTGTAAAACGATTACGAGCGCAAGCAATACCGCAATACCCGTAATGTTCTTTGACGAAAAGAAAGCTTTCTTTTCCATAATAAAACCTCCATCGAGTTCTTTTACCAAGATACCCGTAGAAAAATAAGTATTTATCCTTATAAACGGTCGAGCCGACAAGCGTACTCGCCAAGGATATTATCTATTATACAGCATTTTTTTTATTTTCGCAACAAAATAAAAGAAGCTTTTTTATTTTTCTGTATTTTTTACACAAAATTCATAAACGGGGAATATTATGTAATAGAAAGAAAAAACCGCAGGTATTTATCCGCTTTTTAAGTCGATTTTACATATCCCCTGCGGCGAAACACAGGAGGTTTTTTATGAATTGTTGTTTATCGGGTAATACTACCCTCTGGATTCTCATTGCTTTGCTCGTACTCGGCTCGAAAGACGGTATTTTCTGCTCCAACATTTTCAGCGGTTGCGGCTTGCCTATCCTTATCGCCCTGCTCTTCTGTCTTTACAGAAACGGAACGCTCGCGTCCCTGCTCACGCCGTCCTGCAACTGTGGTTGCTCGTGCGACTGCCGCTAATTCTTCTTTTTCTCCTTAATCTCGAAAACACGCCGTCCCTCGCGAGGGACGGCGTGTTCTTTATTTCCGTGCCGTATATTCGGTTACGCCCGTAATCACTTCTCCGTCAACCTGTAAGGCTCTGGGACTGTCGAACTTCACCGTAATCGTCTTACCCGTAAGCACCGTGACGTTTTTCTCCTTTTTCACGTGCTCGCCCTTGAAAAGGGACGGGAATATCATCAAGGTCTTTAATTTACCGCTACCGTGGAAAAGCATAACGGACAGCGTGTCGTCCTTGCGGTTTTGCTTGGGCGTGGGAATCATACCGCCGCCGTAATATTTGCCGTTCATGGTCGGCGCAAGCCAAACTTTTTTGAAGGAATATTCCTTTCCATCTACGATTACCGTCGCGTTCGTCGGTTTATAGTGGAAAAGCAGCCCCTTAATCGCAATCCCCGTATAATCCACGGGCTTATCCGATTTACTACGGAGCTTATCCCCCTCCTCGCAACAATAGCCGTCGATACCAAAACCCACGCCGTTGATAAATTCGTATTTCTTGCCGTTTACCTCCACCGTGGGCAAGTTTTCAACGTATTCGTTGAGAGAAACGGGTTTATCCGTACCCGCGGGGCAAATCTCACGCATAAAATCGTTGCCCGAACCGCAAGCGTAATAGGAAACGTTGCGTCCCTTTATCGCGTCGCCCGCCTCGTTGACGAAACGGTTTAACGTACCGTCGCCGCCGCATAAAACGATTTCGTCTTCCTCACCGAGCTTTGCAAAAAAATCGTCGTAGCCATCAATCGTCGTTACGTCCGTAAGCGCGATTTCGCCCAAGGCTTCTTCTAATTTCTTCGCTTCTGCTTCGCCCGTGCCGTTGCCCGCGTGCGGATTATACAATACGTAATATTTCTTCATTTTTCCTTGTTTTCCTTTGAATGTCATAAAATTTTATTACATTTATTATAACAAAGGAAAATCGCGCCGTCAAGCAAACGAGCGCGATTTTGTGAAAAAATTAAAGATTATTTGCCAAAAAATAGGCTTGAAGCCCTATCAAGGTTTTGGCGTCGTGCAATTCCCCTTTTTTAAGCATCTCTTTCACTTCGCTCAAAGGAAGCCAAACGACATCCACGAATTCGTCCTCGTCGGGGTGCGTTTGTTTTTTCTCCCCCTCAAACGCTTGATAGAGATAAATTTTTTCGTTGGTATAACCGGGCGTGGGATAAATCGTAGCGATAGGCTTGAAGTCTTTTGCGCGTATTCCCGTTTCCTCTTCCAGCTCTCTTTTTGCCGCAACAAGCGGATTTTCGCCCTTTTCTAACTTCCCCGCGGGAAGCTCCAACACACTCTCGCCGTAAGCGTAACGGTACTGTCGAACGAACAACGCTTTGCCGTCCTCCACGTACAGCACGCACGCGCCGCCGTTATGCTCGATAATTTCGCGTATGCACGGCTTACCGTCGGGCAATAAAGCGTCGTCTTTACGCAAGGTCAAAACCTTGCCCTCGTATATATAATTCTTTTTAACCGTTTTTTCCGTATAGTCCATAATTTCCTCATAAGACAAAATAGATAAGATTTTGCGCTTTTGTTATCATTATAGCACAAAATAAAAAAAATGCCAAGATTTTTTTGCAAAATACCTTGATTTTATCAAAAAAGTTATGTATAATATAGGCAATCGAATTTTAGGAGGTCTTTTTATGAAATCGATTAAAATTTCTTTGGAAATGGCGCAAAGAGTAAAGGAATTCGTCAACGTAACCCAAGATTACCCTTACGAAATTTTGCTCAAAAGCGGCAGATACGTCGTTGACGCGAAATCCATTCTCGGTATTTTCTCGCTCGATTTATCCCAGCCCATCACCGTCGAAGCATACAGCGACGATTGCGACGATTTGATGGCAAAGCTGAAAAAGTTTGAAGCGTAAGCTTGCTTTTTCCCAAAGAAGGTCGCGCAGTTGCGACTTTTTTCGTTCAAAATTCTTATCGGCGTAGGAGCTGAACCAATGCAAATTCAAGGAGAAACGTCCGTTAATAAACTAATCGTGCTTTTCGTTTTCGATAAAATGGAAAGCGCGCTTTCGCAACGCACGATTGTGGAAATGTGCACCGTTGGCAACAACTGGCTCAATTATATGGATTGTCTTGAACTTTTGCCGCGTCTTTTGGACGACGGTTTTATTTGCCGTATCTCCTCCCCCGACGAAGAACCTTTATATACCATCACCAGCGACGGCAGAGAGAGTTTGAATAATTTTTACATAAATATTCCCAAGAGTATACGCGACGAGATTGCCGCTTTCATCAAAAAGAACAGCGGCAAGCTTCGCAACCGTCAAGAATGTAAAGCCGATTATTACCAGAACGTGGACGGAACTTATACCGTGTTTTTGAAAATACTCTCCCCCGGGCAGCCTATGCTTGAACTCAAATTCGTTATTCCCGACAAAAAAACGGCGCAAAACATTTATAAAAATTGGGAAAGCAAGGCGTCCGAGCTGTATTCGGCAATTTACGACACGTTGGTAGATTAAAAGCGTAACACACGGTTTTTACCGAGAATATTATAAGCGAGGTTTTTATTATGTTTACTTACTCCCCTACGGGAACTTGTTCCCGACAAATTCTTTTTGACGTTGACGCAAACAACAAAATGCACAACGTGCGCTTTATCGGCGGTTGCGGTGGCAATCTGCAAGGCATTGCTCGGCTCGTAGAAGGCAAGGATATCGACGAAATCCAAACGTTGCTCGCGGGTATCCGTTGCAGAAACAACACCTCTTGCCCCGACCAGCTTTCCCGCGCGATTGCGGATTATAAAGCAAAGAAAGACGCAAACGATTAAAAGAAACGATAGCCCCGCGTGGTTTGACCACGCGGGGCTGTTTTTTTAGATGATTTAGTGCTTAAAGTGTCTGTCGCCGACGAAGAGCATTGCAATACCCGCTTCGTCGCAAGCGTCGATAGAAAGCTGGTCTTTGATGCTGCCGCCCGGCTGAATAATCGCCGTAATGCCCGCCTTTACACATTCCGCTACGCAATCGGGGAACGGGAAGAACGCGTCGCTCGCCATTACCGAGCCTTTCACCTCGTCGCCCGCGTGGTCGATTGCCTGTTGTGCCGCCCAGATACGGTTGGTCTGTCCCATACCGATACCCGTCGTTCTGTCCGCTTTACCTACCACGATCGCGTTGGATTTGGTGTGCTTGACCACCTTCCAGTTGAACATAAGCGCCTTCATTTCCTCTTCCGTAGGAGCACGTTTGGTCACTACTTTGAGGTTTTCGGGAGCGAACAGCGTTTCGTCGTAATCCTGCACGAGCAAGCCGCCGTATACCTTTTTCATATCGTACGCGCTCTTTTCGCGTTTTGCCTTGATATCGGGCAATTCAAGAAGTCGGATATTTTTCTTTGCTTTGAGAATTTCCAACGCACCGTCGGTGAAGCCCTCGGCTATCACGATTTCGATAAAGATTTTATTTATCTCCGTTGCGGTTGCTTCGTCCACGATACCGTTGATTGCAAGAATACCGCCGAACACGGACACGGGATCGCTCTCGTACGCCTTGATATACGCTTCGTAAATATTTTTACCCACGCCCACGCCACAAGGATTTGCGTGCTTACAAGCCACTACGCAAGGCTCGTCGCCAAATTCTTTAACGAGCTCCAACGCGCCGTTCGCATCGTTGATATTATTATAGGAAAGCTCTTTACCCCAAAGCTGTTTCGCCTTGGAAAGCGAGCCAGCGCGGATAAACTCCTCGCTGTAATAGGACGCGCCCTGATGAGGGTTTTCACCGTAACGCATATCCTGTGCCTTTTCATAAGCAAACGTGATACTCTCGGGGAAACGGATATCCAGCTGCTGTGCAAGATAGTTGGAAATCATACTGTCGTATACGGCGGTATGTGCGAATACTTTATACTGCAAATATTTCTTGGTGTCAAGGGTGATTTCCCCTACTTCCAGCTCGGAAAGCACGCGCTCGTAGTCCTTGGGATCAACGACCACGGCTACGTCTTGATAATTCTTCGCCGCCGCGCGAATCATGGTAGGTCCGCCGATATCGATATTTTCCACCGCGTCCGCAAACGTGACGTCGGGCTTGGAAATGGTTGCTTTGAAGGGATAGAGATTGACGGCTACGATATCAATGGTATTGATACCGAGCTTTTCAATTTGCGCCATGTGTTCGGGGTTGGAGCGCATAGCCAAAAGCCCCGCGTGAACTACGGGGTGCAGCGTTTTTACTCTGCCGTCCAAACATTCGGGAAAGCCCGTCAGCTCGCTGATACCGATTACGGGAAGCCCCGCCGCTTCAAGGGCTTTCGCCGTACCGCCCGTGGAGATGATTTCGTAGCCGCAAGCAATCAAACGCTTACAAAAGTCAACGATACCCGTTTTGTCGGAAACGCTTACAAGTGCTCTTTTTTTCATAACGTATATACCTCTTGTTATTATTTTAGCGATTTTGTATCAAACTGTTACTATGATTATCTTATATATATTATTGATAGCGTATATCCTCGCCATCAATTTTTATGCGTTTTTGCTCGTGAAGTCGTTAAAAGAAAAGGAACGGGAAGCGGAATTACGAAAGCAAGCCACGCCGCTCATTGAATATGCCTCGGACGGTACGCCCTCGTCCGCGCCCGCCAGTACGCCTACGACGGAAAAATACGTAGGTAAATTATTGATTACGGGGCTGTTGGGCGGTGCGATTGCAATCTACGTTTGTATGTTTATCTTCAAATTCCGTCGTAGCGACCTTTTATTGATGGTCGCAATGCCGCTCCTTGGCGTTCTCAATATTTACCTTTGGGTTTTGCTGTTCCGTTCAGGCTTTCAATTTTTCATTATACGCTGACTTCGTTATACTTTATTTATTATAGCACAATTTTTTCAAATAGGGAAACAAAATAACGACGTTTGTGGAATTTTTGTGAATTTCGTCAAAAATTAACATTTTTTTGATAATTTTTGTAATTTTGAAAATAAATGAAAATTTTTCCGAAAATTTTGAAAAAAGTCGCGAAAAGTGTTTGACAATTTTTTGGAATAGTGCTATTATATACAAGCGTCGTTGATACGGAGCCTGAACGAATAAATGCGGGTGTAGTTCAATGGTAGAATTCCAGCCTTCCAAGCTGGCCGCGTGGGTCCGATTCCCATCACCCGCTCCAAACGTTCCACCATTTAAGGCGTGTCAGTATGCGCCTGTAGCTCAGTTGGATAGAGCAACGGCCTTCTAAGCCGTGTGTCAGGAGTTCGAATCTCTTCAGGCGCACCAAATAAATGGCGGACATGGCGGGCGTAGCTCAGTTGGTTAGAGCGCCAGATTGTGGCCCTGGAGGTCGCAAGTTCGATTCTTGTCGCCCGCCCCATTTATTGATTGGGGTGTCGCCAAGTGGTTAAGGCACCGGATTTTGATTCCGGCATTCGTAGGTTCAAATCCTGCCACCCCAGCCACTTACGTGGACAACCCCCATTTATTACAATATACGGCCCATTAGCTCAGTAGGTAGAGCACTTGATTTTTAATCAAGGTGTCCGGAGTTCGAGCCTCCGATGGACCACCATTCTGGATGATTAGCTCAGCTGGTAGAGCAACTGACTCTTAATCAGTGGGCCCAGGGTTCGAGTCCCTGATCGTCCACCAGAAGCAAGCGTTTATGCAAAAAATTATTGCATAAACGCTTTGTTTTTGTTTATTTATGCATAAATATTCATTTGTTTTTTCGTTTTGTACACATTTTCGTCAAGTTTTGGCACACATTTTGGCACATAAAATTTGTGTTTTGCCCGCCTACCAAACGAGCTTCTTTCCCTCTTTCAAAAGGTACTCGTCTGACAAGTCGGTATAACGCGAATATCCAAAGAAACGCCGCGCAAATTACGGTGTACGCCGTCGCGGTTTTTTTAATTTTTAATCCCGTTTTCATCTGTTATCCTCCATCGGATTGAGCCGTTTCAAAAGCGTGCGTACCGCAACGAGCAAAATCGCCGTGATTACCGTCACGATAAGCCCCAACGCCGCGGCGTAAGGATAGTCTATATACCCCGTGGATTTATAGACCTTCAAATACAGCAAATACCCTATCGTGTAATTTTCGTATGAGGCTTGCCCAGCGAAGAAGGAAAACAAATTGAGCTGATTGCTGAATATCCCCGCAATTCCCGTGCTTACGAATACCGTAATGGTAGGGAAAATTTGCGGCAATACGATATACGCAAACTCTTTTAACGGCGTAACGCCGTCGATTTGCGCCGCTTCAATCACGCTCTCGGAAATATTGCCCATTGCGCCCACGTACATCATAATCGGCGAGCCCAAGCCGATCCAAAGGCTGTATACGAGCAGCGTTGGAATGATAGTACTATTGTCGGAAAAAAGCCCCATCATTTTCGCGTCGAACAGCGAGTTGAACAGCGCGGGAATGAAGCTGTCCGCAAAAAAGCGGAATACCGTTACGAGCACGAGCGAGGAAATCACGGACGGCGCGAACAATACTATCTGCCTTCTTGCTTTGTTTTAAGTAGTAGTAATATGTACTTCGGGGAAGTTTAGATAATGTCAATAAGTCATTGATTGGATATTTACGCCTTAATTCAGTTATGACTTTTACTTTTTCTTCCGTTCTCGCTCTACGCGTTCCTGAACTAAGGCATTGAGTTTTTTTAAGTATTCATTCTCCATTCTAAGTCGTTGATTTTCCGCAATTAAATCTTCTTCTACTTGTTTATCCAACTTAGGTGGACGACCACGCTTTTTACCATTTGCAATAGAGCAACCGCGATTATCTTTTTCCAAGCCTTCTATACCTTCTTCTAAATATTTGCGCTCCCAATCCTTTATTTGCGCACGATGATTATTGGTTTCT
>JAZNGH010000033.1:0-11479 GCA_045576335.1 Candidatus Scatosoma sp. | reverse complement strand
CGCGTGTAAATACGTAGGCAAACAAATATCAATAATATCCACGTCTGCATTGGCAAGCAATTCCTTGCCGTCACCGTAAAGCGCCGCGTTCGTACCTTTTGCAAGTTCTTTTGCCTTTTCCTTGCGGATATCCGCAAACGCCGCGAGCTCGACCCCTTCTATATGTTTATAACAGTTTGCGTGCATTGCACCCATAAATCCACAACCGATTAAACCAACCTTTAACATTTTTATTTCCTCCCTAAAATTCTATCCATTGCGTTGGACGTATTATAAATAATCGCGTCCGTATGATATTTGTAATTGGGTATCATTTCCGCGGAAACCCAATCTTCATAGCCAATTTCATTCAACGCTTTTACCACTTCGGGATAATTCACGTCGCCAGCAAGCAAATCCACGAAGCCGTGCAACCCGCCCGCCTGCATTCTGTAATCCTTGAAATGCACCTTTTTAATACGCTTACCCAAAATCCGTACCCAGTCCTCGGGATAACCGCAATAAAGGGTGTTGCCCACATCGAAATAGCTCCCCACGTAATCGCTTCCCACCTTATCGATAAAATCGCGCATTTCCATAGGCGAAAGCAAAAATTTATTCCATACGTTTTCAAGACCTATATTCACCTTCAAGCTTTCCGCATAGCCTTTGAGCTCGTTCAAGCCCTCCAAAGCCCGCTCGTAAACGACGTCGTAGGCGACCTTTTTTTCGGGAAAAGCAAATTCCACGTTCACGACGCCGGGAATAACCAAAACGGTATCCGCGCCGAGGATTTTTGCCGTATCGAGCTGCTTTTTAATCATATCCTTTGCTTTTTCACGCATTTTCGGGTCGTCATCGCTTAAACGGTAATCCCAGCAAAGCCCGCAAGATAAACTGTACAGCGCAAGTCCCAAATCTTCTGCAAGCTTTTTCACCTCTGCAATTTCCTTTTCCGTTGAGGTCAAGGACAATTCCCCCTCGCCGTTCAAGGCAAGCTCTACACCCTCAAAGCCCGCAGCTTTGGCAAGCGTAAGACTTTCTTTAATCGTCCCTTGCGGGAATGACCAAATATTTATTCCTTTTTTCATAACAAAACTCCTTGCTTTTATTTTTTGGTTATGGTATACTTATTATAAAATAAACTGTTCGCTTTGAACAGTCAATTTTATACTTTATAAGTGTATTTTTGTACACAATATTAAAAGCATAAGGATAATTATGAAAGCAACTTACGTAAAAACACAATTACAAAACATCGTCAATATTTCAAAAATCGTCACCCTGCATTACTACGAATTTGATAAAAATTTCGTATTCAACGGCGAAGAACACGACTTTTGGGAAATGGTTTATATCGACAAAGGACGGGTACGGGTACGCAGTGACGACGATAATCTTATTCTTTCGCAAGGCGAAATCGTCTTTCACCGTCCGAATGAATTTCACTCGATTAAGGCACTCGATTCCGCGCCAAATTTTTTTGTAGTATCTTTCGTTTGTAATTCGCCGTTGATGGTTTACCTTGAAAAATACCATACCGTTCTCAATAAAACCTTGCACGGGTTTATTGCTTCCGTTATTAAGGAAGCGGAAAACACTTACGTAATTCCGAAAAATGACCCTTCCTTGAAAAAGCTTATCAAAAAAGAAACCGCCCCTATCGGCGGCGAACAGCTGATAAAGACGTATCTTGAACAGTTTTTAATTTTTTTGATTCGGAATATCGTAAAAAAGGACGAGCATAGCGTATTTCCGTCCAAAGAAAGTATGGAAACACATTTGGTAAGCTCTGCAAAACGGTTATTGGAAGAAAAAGCGGAAGAACTTTTCCGCGTCAACGATTTATGCGTAGCACTTGGCTACAGTAAAAGCTATCTAAGCAAGCTTTTCCACGAACAAACGGGAAATACTCTTGCTGCCTATGCCATCGAAACAAAAATAAAAAGAGCGAAACAGTTAATTCGCGAAGGAAACTTAAACTTTGCGCAAATCTCCGATAAGCTCTCGTTTGATAATCCGCAATATTTTTCCCGCGTATTTAAGCGCGTAACGGGTATGACACCTACTGAGTTTAAGTTGTCGTTAAATTTTGAGCACTAAACTTTTTGTCTCAAAAATGTGTCTTATACAAGTTTATTAAGCACACGAAAACAATCTTTCTTCGCATTGAAAAAAGCATTCACATAAACCGTTTTCGTTTCTTCCTCAACCGTATAACATATTAAATATTCTTTATGCGGAAGAAATCTATACCCACTACTTTTCAAAATACGGTCTTTGGGAAATGCTCCCGAATTCGGGAAATTAATCAGTTGTAAACACCTTTCCTGCAATTCACCTACAAAGTTTGAGGCAACGTCTATGTTTTTCGCCGAATCCGCTATATAAAAAGCAATCTCGCGCAGGTCGTTTTTTGCGGTATCGGTTATTTTAACAGTATAACTCATAACTTCATATCCGCCAACTCTTTCTTAATATCCGCAAATGCATTGTGAGCGTCTTGTACGCGTCCTAATTTTACATCATCCGCAGCCTGTGCCAGATGCGCATATACTGCCAATCTAGCTTCCAAATCAGAAACATACATTTGTTGCCCAATAAAATCTTCGTGGCTCATTATAACAGTATCCTCTTTTCCGTTCACCGTAATCGCTACGGGATTTTTTCTGGTTAATTCGGAAATTTGCGCATAATTCGTTCTAATATCTTTTGACGGTCTAATGGAAATTGCACCACTCATAAAATTCACTCCTTTTGTGTTTGGTAGTCATATTATAACACAATTTGTCTACCTCTGTCAATAGTATTATATGAAAAATTGAAAAATTTTAGTCATATTTTTATTCACTGGTTATTTGTCGTTTTTTGATTACACTTAAAACATTGTTATCGCTAAAACATCTAAATTTCCGCCAAGTATATAACCAAGCATAAAAAAGTGGGTTTCCCACCTTTTCTTTTCAAAAATGCCGTTTGTGGCATTTTTCTTTTCCTGCTTAGGCGTCGGATTTTGTTGCAACATATTTCTCTCCCCTAACGCCAAAATCGACTATTTCCTTTCAAAAAAAATTTTATAAACTTTAATAAATTGTGTTTTATTTTTTGTAATGCAGTTTATAAATAGAGTCCACAAGCAATAAAATCTAATACGGAGGTTATCATTATAAGCTACTACTCGGAAAGAAACTCTATTTTTTCTTATGAGTGTTTTCCAAGACCAAAGCACGCCACTATTTCCGTCCTTTCCTTTCGCTGGGATACTATAATGATGAAAACCGCTTAAAAAACCATCTTTTCCCTGTATTCGGGAAATTTACGCTGGATAAAATAACACCCGCCGCCTGTCAATCACTTTTAGACAGGCTACGGGCACAAGGCAAAGGCAAAACCGCCGATGAGATATATTCTTTGCTTTCTATTATTTTCAAAGGTGCCATCGCCCATGACCTTATCGAGCGTAACCCCCTTAACGTTGTTTTCCACGTTAAACACGAACACGAACACGGAAAAGCATTAACCAAAGCGGAAGAAACCGTCTTTTTAGAAAAAATAAAAGGCGTTCCGCTTGAACCGTTATTCGTCTTAGCTCTTTATACAGGACTTCGGCCAAACGAATACAAAACGGCAAAAATTGATGGGGATTTTATTATAGCGGTCAATAGCAAACGAAAAACGAAAAAAGTACAATATAAGCGTATTCTCATTTGCAAAAAATTATCTGCGTATTTGCAAAACGTAACCCACTTCCCTGCTTATCACGATAAGTACATTTCTACGGAATTTTCCAAATACTGCCCGAATCACAAGTTATATGATTTGCGCACTACTTTCTATTCAAGATGCAAGGAATTGAACGTAGCGGAAAACGCGTTAAAAGAATTTGTCGGACATAGCTTGGGCGCGCTTGGGAACGCGTACACCGATTTATCCGATGAATATTTACTTGCCGAAGGAAAGAAATTAGATAATTGGTAAACGAATTCTTCCCCAAAACTTCCCCATTTTTCAAGGATTTCTAACCCTTAACACAATAAAAAATGACGGTTTTTCAACGAAAAATCGTTAAAAAACCGTCGTTTTGGTGACCTTACCGGGACTCGAACCCGGGTTTACGCCGTGAGAGGGCGTCGTCTTAACCGCTTGACCATAAGGCCGTCTATTTTTTTCTTACTCGGGTATCTGCTACTCCGTAGCAGGGCTTCGGGCTTTCGCCCTCGCGCGAACGGGCTTACCCCACGAGAACGCGTTATCTTAACCGCTTGACCATAAGGCCGTCACATTCAATTTTTTACACGGGCATCTGCTACTTCGTAGCAGGGCTTCGGGCTTTCGCCCTCGCGCGAACGGGCTTACCCCACGAGAACGCGTTTCCTTAACCGCTTGACCATAAGGCCGTTTCACAATTCGCTTATGTAGTATATCACATTTTTTTTGGAATATCAACTGTTTTTCAACGAAAACGAGAAAATTTTTTTCAAGAATTACCGTTTTTTTAGAAAATAAAAGAACGTTTGCGCCCTTACCTCGCTTTCAACGCATACCTGCCCCGCTCTAACGCAAAAAAAGACGGTTGCCCGTCTTTTTTCTTTTTCTTTGTGACTTAATCTTCCAAGCCTTCGTTAAGCTTTGCAAGCAATGCGTCCAAATCTTCACCGTGTACGGCAACTGCCTCTGCAACCGTTTCACCGTGCGCCATTGCGCAACCAAAGCAATGCATACCCGCCGCCATCAAAATTTCAGGTGCGTTAGGGTTGATTTGCAAGCAATCCGCAATCAAAGTATCTGCAGTAATTTTAGCCATATTATTTTCTCCTTTTTATTTTTTCAATAAATCTTTTATATTGTAGCACTTTTACGCGAAAAACACAACTGCTTTGCAGGTATTTTTACAGGAAATATTTTCCCTAAAAATAAAACTTCCCGATTTTTCGTACTTGTCCGTAGGGCTTTAATACCGCTTCTCCCGCAAGCATTCTGCCCATACACCATTGTATTTCCGTCCATTCGTCCGCGAAGCCCTTTTTCAAAATCGCCGCCTGTGCTTCCGCGTAATCGGAAGTGCGAAGCCCCGTATCGTGTGCGTCCGTACCCACGCAATGCACCAGCCCGTGCTTCAACAGTGCAAAGGCAAACCGCCGCGAGTGTTTTTCCAAAAACGCACTCGTATTGACTTGAATAAAACAACCGATTTTCGCGAGCCACGACGCGATAGCAGGGTTTTGCAAAACCTCGTCATACCGCTCGATATGCGCCACAATCGGCGAATACCCCGTTTCCGAAACGAAATCCGCCAAGCGGTCGAACAGCCGTTGCGAAAGCTTGCCCGCGTACGGAAATTCCACGAGCACGCACTTCGTGCCCTCAATCGCAAGCGCGCAAAGCTGTTCATCTGACGGGTCGTTTACACCCGTCATCAAAACCTCCGCACCCATACGCGTTTTCAGTCCCGCTGGCACAAGCTCGCGAATGCTTTGCATTGCCGCGTTACGCTCCGCGAGAAATTCCTCTACCGTATTTTTGCCGTAATAATGCGGCGTAAAAACGATTTCCTTTACGCCCTGATCAGCAGAAAGGCGTAAAAGCTCGGCGGAAACGGACATAGCGTCCGCTCCGTCGTCGATATTCGGTAATATATGCGTATGAATATCAATCATTATAGCCCCTCCTGCAAAACAGATTATTTGAAATAGCGTACCCCGCTTTCAAAAATCTTCATATCGAAATTTCCCTCGATATTCTTATAAAGATTATCGCCGATACGCTCGCTATGACCCATTTTACCGAGCACTCTGCCGTCGGGCGACGCGATACCCTCAATCGCCCACGTAGAACCGTTGGGATTAAACGGCGAAAGCATAGTCGCGTTGCCGCTCAAATCGGCGTATTGCGTTGCAATCTGACCGTTTTTCTTCATTTCCTCCAAAGCCGCAATCGGCGCGACGATTTTACCCTCGCCGTGGGAAACGGGCACTTTATACACCTCGCCCACCTTACAAGCAGACAGCCAAGGCGAAAGGTTGGAAGCCACGCGCACGTCCACAATCGTAGATACGTGACGGGAAATATTATTAAACGTCAGTGTCGGCGATTGCGCTGTCATTTCCTTGACGTGACCGTAAGGTACAAGCCCGAGCTTAATCAAGGCTTGGAAGCCGTTACAAATACCGAGTGCCAAGCCGTCGCGGTTATTCAACAGCTCTTCAAGCTGTTCCGCGATATACGGATTACGGAAAGTCGTAGCAATAAATTTACCGCTGCCGTCAGGCTCATCGCCGCCCGAAAATCCACCAGGGAACGCCACGATATTCGCGTTTTTAATCGCTTTGACGATACACGCAACGCTCTCCTCGATATCCGCCGCGCTACGGTTTTTTACGACGACCGTTTCCACCTCCGCGCCTGCAAGAATAAACTTTCTCGCCGTATCCAACTCACAGTTCGTGCCAGGGAACACGGGAATAAATACGCGGGGTTTTGCCGTCTTGGTTGCAATCTTCGTATATTTTTGTCCCGCCGTATAATCGCAAGCCGCCGCGTTGCCCGTTGCGGGAGCGGTGGTCGCAAATACGCTTTCCAAAGGACTGATATACGCGTCGGCAGCTGCTTCCACGCCCACGCACTCGTTGCCGCAAATAAACGCGTCACCGCATACCTGCCCCACGCATTTTTTCAAAATGCAGCCGCAAATTGCGTTTTCGTCCTTCAACGAAACGACGAGGTCGCCGTAGGCTTCGCTGTACAGCTCGTCGGCGTTCATTTGGAAATTCACGCCCACGCTGTTACCCAAAGCGGACTTAATCACCGCCGCTCCTACACCGCCGTTTTCCACAACCGTAGCGAATTGAATATTGCCGTTTTCGATATTTTTATAAACCTCTTCGTAAACTTTTTTCAAGGCTTCGAAATCGGGAACTTGATTTTCGTCCTTAGGGATAGGGATATGATAAAGCGTTTCGCCGCCCTTTAAGACGTTAGTAATAAGCTTGCTCGCCTTTGCGGGCGCAAGCGCGAACGAAATGAGCGTAGGGGGTACGTGGATACTTTCAAACGTACCGCTCATAGAGTCCTTACCGCCGATCGCGCCAAGTCCAAGCCCCATTTGCGCGTATACCGCGCCGAGCAGTGCGGAAGCGGGAACGCCCCAAACCTTTGCCTCTCCCGTCATTCTCTGGAAGAACTCCTGCAAGGTCAAACGAATATCGCTATACTTCGCACCCGTCGCAACCACCTTGGACACCGAAGCTACGATAGAATATACCGCGCCGACAAACGGGCTTGTTTCCATCAAATAGGGAGAATACCCATAAGCAGAAACCGTACAAACGTCCGTTTCGCCGCCGCAAATTTTTGCCGCCATAGCGATTGCAGGCGTGCGCTGGGTTTTACCTCCCCAAGGCATATATACCGTTCTTGCGCCGATTGTCGAGTCGAACGTTTCAGACAAGCCCTTTTTCGCGCAAACGTTGAGGTCGGAAAGCACCTTTTTCGTCGTTTCCACGAACGGCACGTTTGCTTTTTTGTTAAACCAATTGGTCTTTTTATCGCAAATCTCAACGTCAGCTTCCTGTTTTACGCCGTTGGTATTCAAGAACTCACGGGAAATATCCACAATGGCTTTGCCTTTGAGATACATCACCATTCTGCCCGTATCCGTCACCACTGCAACGGGCGTAGCCGCAAGGTTTTCCTCCGCGGCAAGCGCGATAAACGCGTCCACGTCCTTCTCGGCAACGACCACCGCCATACGCTCTTGCGATTCGGAGATTGCAAGCTCCGTACCGTTCAAGCCCTCGTACTTTTTGGGTACTTTATCCAAATAAATATTCAAGCCGTCCGCAAGCTCGCCGATAGCGACCGAAACGCCGCCCGCGCCGAAATCGTTACATTTTTTAATCTTTCTCGTCGCTTCCTTATTCAAGAACAAGCGTTGCAGCTTTCTTTCCGTCAGCGCGTTACCCTTCTGCACCTCCGCACCGCACGTTTCCACCGAATGAGAATCGTGCGCTTTGGACGAGCCAGTTGCACCACCGCAGCCGTCGCGTCCCGTTTCGCCGCCAAGGAGCACGATCACGTCCCCCGCCTTGGGAGCTTCGCGGTATACCATATCCTTTCTCGCGCCGCCCACGACAAAGCCCGTTTCCAAACGCTTTGCTTTATAGCCTTCGTGATAAACCTCGTCTACGATGCCCGTCGCAAGACCGATTTGGTTACCGTACGAGGAGAAGCCCGCCGCCGCGCGTTGCGTAATCGCGCGTTGGGGCAGCTTGCCCGCAAGCGTATCTTCCAGCTTTTCACGGGGATCGGAAGCACCCGTTACGCGCATTGCCTGATATACGTACGTTCTACCGCTCAAAGGGTCGCGAATCGCGCCGCCAAGACAGGTCGCCGCGCCGCCGAACGGCTCGATTTCCGTCGGGTGATTATGCGTTTCGTTTTTGAACATAACGAGATACTGCTCTCTCTTCCCGTCAATCTCCGCTTCGATACAAATGGAACACGCGTTGATCTCGTCGGAAATATCCAGATTGTCCAGCTTGCCGTCCTTTTTCAGCTTTTTCGCCGCGATCGTAGCAAGGTCCATAAGACAGGGATATTTGTCGGGACGGTTGCCGTTCAATTCCTTGTAAAGCTCCTGGTATAAGTGATACGCCTTTTCAATCGTCGTATTTTCCGAATGGATTTTCACGTTCTTTAATTCCGTTGCAAACGTGGTATGACGGCAATGATCCGACCAGTAGGTATCGATTACCTTCAATTCCGTTTCCGTAGGATTGCGTTTTTCGCCCTTGAAATAGTCGCGAACGAACGCCAAATCGAGCTTGCTCATAGCAAAACCGACCGTTTTATGATATGCGGCAATTTCCTCATCCGTCATATCGATAAAGCCATCCACGGTTGCAACGGGTGCGCCCTCGACCGCTTCTCTTACGAGCGTTTGCGGCTTTTCAAAGCCAACCTCTTCGCTTTCTACAGGGTTGATGATATGCTTCTTAATGGCAACGAGCTGCTCGTCCGTCACCCCTTTTATCATATACACTCTCGCGCATTTGACCATAGGACGAGCCTTTCTCGTAAGCAGCTGCACGCATTGCGCCGCGCTATCCGCGCGCTGGTCGTATTGTCCAGTCAAATAGCTGACGGCAAACGCCTTATAGCCGTCGGGAATATCCAAGCTTTCCAAATACACGTCGTCTACGGGCGGTTCGGAAAATACCGTTCCGAGCGCGGCGTTCAGCTCCGCTTCTTCCAAGCCCTCCACGTCGTAACGCAAAATCAAACGGAAATCCTCCGCGTTGATATTGAGCAGCGTTTTGATGTCCGCCTTTTCCTTTCTTGCCTGTACGTTATCCTTCTTTTCAACGAAAATTCTGTAAATCATAGTTTCCTCACTCTTTGGTTATATCTCTGTATTTAATTCCGATATCCTTACGGTAGTGCATTTTTTCAAAGGAGATTTTTTCCACGTTTTTATACGCCTTTTGACGGGCGTCCTCAATCGTCGCGCCTTTTGCACAAACGCCCAAAACTCTGCCGCCGCTCGTCACGAGCTTGCCCTCTTTCAAAGCCGTACCCGCGTGACAAAGCACTACGCCCTCGTCCAAATCGCCAACGGTAATTTCCTTGCCCTTTTCGTACGCCTCGGGATAGCCGCCGCTCGCAAGCACGACGCATACGCACGCACCCGTGTCCCATTCAATATTGATATCGGCAAGCCGCTCGTCCGTAATTGCCTCAAAAACGTCCATAAGATCGGTTTTGAGCATAGGCAAAATTACTTGCGTTTCGGGATCGCCGAAACGGGCGTTATATTCGATAACCTTCATACCGTCCTTGGTCTTCATAAGCCCGAAATACAACACGCCCTTAAATGTGCGTCCCTCCGCGTTCATTGCGTACACGGTAGGCTTCATTATCCTTTCCATAACCTCGTTTGCCGTCTTTTCACCGTAGAACGGCGCGGGTGAAAACGTACCCATACCGCCCGTATTCAAGCCCTCGTCGTTGTCGTACGCGCGCTTGTGGTCACAGCTCGTAAGCATAGGCTTAATCGTTTTACCGTCGGTGAACGCAAGCACGGAAACCTCTGGTCCTTCCAAAAATTCTTCCACGACGACCTTATTGCCCGCCGCGCCGAATTTTTTATCCAGCATCATTTCTTTGATACCCGCCAACGCTTCCTCACGCGTTTTACAAATGAGAACGCCCTTGCCAAGCGCAAGCCCGTCCGCCTTCAATACGACGGGAATATCGCAAACCTCCACGTACTTTTTCGCCTCTTCGTAGCTTGAAAAGGTTTCGTATTTCGCCGTGGGAATACCGTATTTTTTCATTAGCTCCTTGGAGAAAGCCTTACTTGCCTCAATGATTGCAGCGTTCTTTCTCGGTCCAAACACGCGGTGTCCGCGCGCTTCCAGCTCGTCCGCAAGCCCAAGCGCGAGCGGGTCATCGGGTGCAATCACCGTATAATCAATCTCTTTATGCGCATCCACCCACTCGCCGACCGCTTTTATATCGCAATAATCCACGTTCACGAGCTCGGCGATTTCCCCGATTCCCGCATTTCCTTTCATTGCGTAAATTTTATCCACTCTCGGCGATTTGTGCAATGCCTGTACGATTGCGTGCTCTCTGCCGCCGTTGCCGATAACCAAAACGTTCATATACTCTTTCTCCGTCTTTATAATTCTATACGTACCGTGCGCCCGTCCTTGCGTATCCTGCCCTCGCAAAGCAATTTCACGCAAAGGGGCAGCATTTTATGCTCCTCTTTCAAAATCCGCGCCTGCAAGCTTTCGGGCGTATCGCCGTCCTTGACCTCGACCGTGCGCTGCATAATGATTGCGCCGCCGTCTACGTCCGCTTCCACGAAATGCACCGTCGCGCCGCTTACCTTGACCCCGTATTCAATCGCCGCCGTATGTACCTTCAAGCCGTAATAGCCCATACCGCAAAAGGCGGGAATGAGCGAGGGATGAATATTGATAATGCGGTTTTCAAATTCCTTGATAAAGCTTGCGGGTACGACGAGCAGCCACCCCGCCAAAACGATATATTCTACGCCCGCCGCTTTCAGCGTTTTCGCAACGCGGGCGTAGAATGCGTCCTTGCTCTCTTTCGTCTTATCGAAAACGAGGCTGTCAATCCCGTGCTTGTCCGCGCGGGAAATCGCCCCTATTTCGGGCTTGGAGGCTACCAGGTATGCAATCTCGCAAAATTTTTCAGCTTCGTTGGCGTCGATTACCGATTGAAAATCCGTGCCGCCGCCCGAAGCGAATACCGCTATTTTTTTCATTTAAGAATCACTCCGCTGCCGGTTACCGTTTTACCGATTACTACAACCTCTTCATCCGTAGCCTTAAGTTCCGCCATCGCTTTTGCTACGTTTTCAGGAGCAACGCAAACAACCATACCGATACCCATATTGAAAGTATTGTAAATTTGCTCGTCGGAAATCCCCGCGCGCGCCTGCATTACCTTGAATACGGGAGGCACTTCG
>JAZNGH010000032.1:0-50896 GCA_045576335.1 Candidatus Scatosoma sp. | reverse complement strand
AATGTATCTACAGTTATAGTATCCGCGTACGCGCGACGGCGGGACTTTTTATGCGTGAATGAAAGGGGGCGGGATGGTAAATACTATAATAAAGGCAAACGGGAGGCGAAGATGCTGGACAAACGGGAAAGTGAGGTTATGAACGCGGTGTATTCCTTGGCGAGCGAAAAGGGAATATGCCTCGTTTCGCCGTCCGAGCTTTTGTCCTTGCTTCCGCCCAAGAAAAAATACGACGAGGAGCAGGTGGAGAAGATTTTAAGCGCGCTTGCGTTGGACGATTATTTTGAATTGCTCTCGTCCGAGCGAAAGGGTGAAAAAATGTACGTGATTTCTATGCACCCCAACGGGTACGCGTACAAACGCTCTTCCTTGCAGCAAAAACGGGATTTGGTGCTGAAATTGGGTTGGGCAATCACTTCGGCGGTGATTGCTTTTCTCGTCGGCTGGATACTCAAATGGTTATTTTGAAAAAATCCCTTTCAAGAAGTTTACATTTCCAAGTGATTGTGCTATAATATTCTAAACATTTGTTTACTGTTTTAAGGATGAAATATGGAATTTAAGCTGCATTCGCCTTACGCGCCCACGGGGGACCAGCCACAGGCGATAGAAAAATTGACGGAGGGCGTTTTGGACGGTATGCGCGCGCAAGTGCTCGTGGGGGTCACGGGCAGCGGCAAGACGTTCACGATGGCGAACGTAATCAAAAACGTAAACCGCCCTACGCTCGTAATCGCGCACAACAAGACGCTCGCGGCACAGCTTTGCAACGAGTTCCGCGAGTTTTTCCCTGAAAACCGCGTGGAATATTTCGTGTCCTATTACGATTATTATCAGCCTGAAAGCTATATCCCTACGACGGATACCTATATCGAAAAAGATTTGAGCATGAACGACGAGATAGACAAGCTCCGCAACAGTGCGACGGGCTCGCTTATGGAGCGTAGCGACGTAATCGTGGTGGCTTCCGTGTCCTGCATTTACGGCTTGGGTGCGCCCGAGGAGTATTTCCGTCTTTCCCTTTCGTTGCGTCCAGGTATGGAATACGAGCGCAACGAGCTGATACGAAAGCTTATCGAATTGCAGTATTCACGAAACGATATGGATTTTAAGCGTTCGACCTTCCGCGTGCGCGGGGACAGCTTGGAAATTTTTCCCGCTTCCAACTCCGAGGTGGCGATACGCGTGGAGTTTTTCGGCGACGAGATAGACAAGATTTACGAGGTGGAGGCATTGACGGGGAACAAGCTCAACGAGCTTTCGCACGTGGCGATTTTTCCTGCAAGTCAGTACGCTGTGGGTACGGAAAAGTTGAGAAGCGCGCTCGCTATGATTGAAGAGGATTTGCGGGGCGAGGTGAAAGCGTTTGAGGACGCGGGGAAGCTTTTGGAGGCGCAACGGCTCAAACAGCGTACCGAGCACGACCTCGAAATGATGCGCGAGATAGGGTATTGCAGCGGGATAGAAAATTACAGCCGTTATTTTGACGGCAGAAGCCCTGGCGAGCCGTCGTTTACCCTGCTTGATTATTTCCCGTCGGGGGAATTTTTGGTATTTATAGACGAAAGCCATATGACGATACCGCAAATCCGCGCAATGTACCACGGCGACCTTTCGCGCAAGAAAAATCTCGTGGAATACGGCTTCCGTATGCAGGCGGCGTACGACAACCGTCCGCTGACCTTCCCCGAGTTTGACGCACGCGTACCGCAAGTGGTGTTCGTGTCGGCAACGCCCGCGCCCTACGAGCTGGAACAGGCGGGGCAGACGGTGGAGCAAATCATTCGTCCGACGGGGCTTTTAGATCCTGAAATCACCGTAAAACCTACGCGCGGACAAATCGACGACCTGCTTTCGGAGATTAAAAAAGTCACAGACGAGGGGGGCAGGGTTTTGATTACCACGCTTACCAAGAAAATGGCGGAGGAATTGACGGACTATTTGAAAGAACACTCCGTTAAGGTTAAATATATGCACAGCGATATCGATACGTTGGAGCGTATCGATATCGTAAACGGGTTACGGCTTGGGGATTTCGACGTGCTTTGCGGCATCAATTTGCTCCGCGAGGGGTTGGACTTGCCCGAGGTCAAGCTCGTCGCAATTCTCGACGCGGACAAAGAGGGCTTTTTGCGAAGCGACACGTCGCTCATTCAGACGATTGGGCGCGCGGCGCGAAACAGCGAGGGGCGCGTGATTATGTACGCGGACGTGGTGACGGACAGTATGAAGCGCGCAATCGGCGAAACCAACCGTAGAAGAAAGGCGCAAGACGAATACAACAAGGCGCACGGGATCGTGCCTAAAACCATTATAAAAGAAGTCAAGTCTACCTTGAATATCACCAAGAAAAAGACGGACGACGAGATTAAAATGCAGGATATCCCCGACGAGATAGAAAAGCTGAAAGCTTTGATGAAGGTCGCGAGCGGACAGCTCGATTTCGAACGCGCGATAGAAATTCGCGAAAAAATCGCGGAGCTGAAAATGCGGCTTCGCAAAGCTGGAAAATGAGGCAGATAAATATGCAAGAAGAAATCGTAATTAAAGGCGCAAAAGAAAATAACCTTAAAAATATCGACGTGACCATTCCCCGTAACAAGCTGACCGTGTTTACGGGGCTTTCGGGGAGCGGAAAATCCACGCTCGCGTTCGACACCATTTTTGCCGAGGGGCAAAGACGGTACGTGGAGAGCCTTTCCTCGTACGCGCGGCAGTTCTTGGGGCAAATGGAAAAGCCTGACGTCGAGAGTATCGACGGGCTTTCGCCCGCCATTTCTATCGACCAAAAAACCACCTCGCGCAACCCGCGTTCGACGGTGGGTACGGTTACGGAGATTTACGATTATTTCCGTTTGCTGTTTGCGCGTATCGGCGTGCCGCACTGTCCCAAGTGCGGACGGGAAATTCGGCGGCAGACGGTGGATGAGATTTGCGACCGCGTAATGATGATGCCCGAGGGAAGTAAAATACTCGTCAACGCGCCCGTCGTGCGCGGCAGAAAGGGCGAATACGTCAAGGAGCTTGCCGCGTTCAAAAAGAGCGGTTACGGCAGGGTGAAAATCGACGGTATCGTTTACGATTTGCAAGAGGAGATTAAGCTTGAAAAGAATATCAAGCATAATATTTCCGTTGTCGTGGACCGTCTTGTCGTCAAGCCTACCGTGCAAAAGCGTTTGACGGATAGCTTGGAGGCGGCGTTAAAGCTTGCGGACGGGTTGGTCGTAATCGATTGCGAGGGAAAAGAGGACTTGTATTCCGTCAATTACGCCTGTCCCGATTGCGGAATATCCATTGAAGAGATTGAGCCGAGAATGTTCTCGTTTAACACCGTGTACGGGGCTTGTCCGACCTGTTCGGGACTGGGCTTTAAGCAGTTCGTAGACCCCGATCTCGTGTGTCCCGATAAAAATAAAACGCTCCGTGAGGGAGCAATGAAGGTCACGGGTTGGAGCTTGGGCTCTAATTCTATGGCACTTATGGAGCTTTCCGCGCTTGCGCGCGCGTACGGCTTTTCGTTGGACGTGCCCGTAAAGGATTTACCCGAGGGCATGTACGATATTTTGATGTACGGAAGCGACGAGCGGGTGGATATGGAATACCGTACCCGTTCCTTTTCGGGGAGCTTCAAAAAGACTTGGGAGGGCTACGTCAATAATTTGCAACGCCGCTATGCGACCTCGACTTCGGACGGGGTAAAAAGCGAGATAGAGCGGCTTATGCGTAACGCGCCGTGTGACGGCTGCAACGGGAAACGCTTGAAAAAAGAGGCGTTGTCCGTGTACGTGGGCGGCAAAAATATTTGGGAAGTGTGCGAGATGTCCGTGGACAACCTTTGCGTGTTTATGGACGAATTGCAGGCACAGCTTACCGCCACCGAGCATTTGATTGCGGACGCAATCATCAAGGAAATCAATAACCGTCTTGGATTTTTGCGGAACGTCGGGTTGAACTATCTGACGCTTACGCGTACGGCGGTCACCCTTTCGGGCGGCGAAAGTCAGCGTATCCGCCTTGCAACGCAAATCGGCAGCGCGCTGACGGGCGTTTTGTATATTTTGGACGAGCCGAGTATCGGTTTGCACCAGCGCGACAATGAAAAGCTGCTCAATTCGCTCAAAGGCTTGCGCGATTTGGGGAATACCTTAATCGTCGTGGAGCACGACGAGGATACCATGCGCGCGGCGGACTATATCGTGGATATCGGACCGAAAGCGGGCGTGCACGGCGGGGAAATCGTGGCGCAGGGTACGCCCGAGGAAATTGCAAATTCGCCGCGGTCGATTACGGGCGATTATCTCGCGGGCAGACGGAAAATCGACGTGCCTGCCGTTCGCGCCAAAGCGGGCGAGAGATGGTTGGAAGTGCAGGGTTGTAAGCAAAATAACCTGAAAAATATTACCGCGAAGATACCCGTGGGGTTGATCACCGCCGTTACGGGCGTTTCGGGGAGCGGGAAATCCAGTCTTGTCAACGAAATCGTGTATCCGACGCTTGCAAATACCTTGAACGGGGCGAAGCACGCGCTTGGCAAATACGCGGCAATGAAGGGCGTTGAGTATTTTGATAAGGTGATTGCCATCGATCAATCGCCAATTGGCAGAACGCCGCGTAGCAATCCCGCGACCTATACGGGCGTTTTCAACAGTATCCGAGATTTGTTTTCTATGACGCCCGACGCAAAGGAGCGCGGGTATAAGGCGGGACGGTTTTCGTTCAACGTTTCGGGCGGGCGTTGCGAGCATTGCTTCGGCGACGGTATCATCAAGATAGAAATGCATTTCTTGCCCGATATTTTCGTGCCCTGTGAGGTGTGCGGCGGGAAACGGTATAACCGCGAAACGTTGGAAGTGAAGTATAAGGGAAAGAGTATCGCCGACGTTTTGGATATGACCGTAGAAGAAGCCTGTGAATTTTTTCAGCCCATTCCCGCGATTTATAATAAAATTAAAACGCTCAATGACGTGGGGCTGGGGTATATCAAGCTTGGGCAAAGCTCCACCACCCTTTCGGGAGGCGAGGCACAGCGTGTGAAGCTCGCGACCGAGCTCGCCAAGCGTTCGACGGGCAAAACCTTTTATATATTAGACGAGCCGACGACGGGGCTGCATAGCTACGACGTGGATAAGCTCATTAAAATTCTTTTGAAATTGCGCGAGGGCGGGAATACGGTGCTCGTAATCGAGCATAACCTCGACGTGATTAAGACGGCGGACTATATTATCGATTTAGGTCCGGAGGGCGGCAACGGCGGCGGGGAAATCGTCACGCAAGGTACGCCCGAGGAGGTCGCACAAAACGAACACAGCTACACGGGCAAATTCCTGAAAAAAGTGTTGGACGCATAATGTATTACGTGTATTTATTGACGAACAAAAAAAATACCGTTTTGTATACGGGTGTCACGAATGATTTAGAAAGACGGATTTACGAGCATAAGAATAAAATCGTAGATGGGTTTACGAGTAAATACAGAGTAGATAAATTGGTGTATTTTGAAGCCACAAACGACGTGAACTCTGCCATAGCGCGTGAAAAACAGATAAAGGGTTGGGTCAGGGCTAAAAAGAATGCGTTGGTGGAAAGCGTAAACCCTATGTGGAACGACCTTTATGAAAACTTGTCATTCTGAATGAAGCGTTGCATTTTCCTGCCTTGTCATTCTGAATGAAGCGACAGCGGAATGAAGAATCTCTTATGGATAAATGAACCTTATTGACGAGATTCTTCACTACGTTCAGAATGACAAAGAGAGTGTTCAGAATGACAGTAAAGAAAAATTTAATATATTATACACCCCAAAAGTCACACAGACTTTTAGGGCGTATTGCATTATAAGAGTTATTTTGCCAAGGTTATTTTTACACCGTCGACATTAAACGAAATTGTTTGTCCGTCACAGAAT
Source organism: Candidatus Scatosoma sp. (assembly GCA_045576335.1). Classification (GTDB taxonomy): domain Bacteria; phylum Bacillota; class Clostridia; order Christensenellales; family Borkfalkiaceae; genus Scatosoma. The sequence goes on along the minus strand of JAZNGH010000032.1, from coordinate 44,991 downwards.
ACCGTTTCCTTATTTTTTGAGGAAACGGCAGATTATTTATTAGGCTTAAGCGATTAAAAACCCGCGTTCATTTTGAACGCGGGTTTTTAATTTTTGGATTTAACTTAAAACGGGTAAATTTTCAAAGACGTTTGATTTTGACGTTGCCGCAAAGGACGTCGGAGTAGGAATACGCCGTTTTGCCAAGAAAATCCTCGTCGTCGGGCTTGACGGTAAAGAGGGCGGGGTATATCCCCGAAAGCACGCCCGAATAGCTTACGCTCTTGTTTCGGCCTAAATTTACGCGCACGAAAATGCGTTGCGCGGAACATTCTTTCACCATTTGTTTAACGTCTGCAATTCTTTTTGTTGGCTTAATCATACCAAAAGTATGCCCGTTTTTTCTCTTTTTATGCCTATATCTCCAAATTTTGCCAAAGCGGAAAAGTTCTATTTGCTTTTCTTGCGGCATACGCTAAATAGCAAGTCAGTTTTTTGGAGGAATGAAACAATGTCTGTGAAAGCGCAATACGATACCTATCGTTATACGGGCGAGGTCTGTCGCCTGCAAAGTCAATCCATTGTCGAATGCCGTTTGCCCGGAAGCGAAATCGGCTGTATTTTAGCGGTGCAAGCGACCGCCGTGCCTACCGAATGCGTTTGCGCGGACGGGGAAGTGCGGTATAGCGGCAAGCTTTTGCTTTGTATCGTTTACGAGGACGGTGACCGTAAAATTTGCCGCGCGGAGCGCGGCGCGGAGTTTTATCATAAGGCGGAAAACGGGTTGGTCACGCCCGCGTGTTTCGCAAAAACGGCGTTTTCCATCGAAAACGTGAGCAATCGGCGGGAAGGCTCGGGTTTATATCTTTCCGTAATCGTGGGCGCGGATTCGCGCGTATACGGCGGGAAACAAATCGAATATCTCGTCGGCGGGGAAAATATCGTCGTTAAGCAGGAAAACGCAACGCTTTGCAAAACCGTTTGTGTTTCGGGCGAAACGGAAGCGGAGGACGAGTTTGACGCCGACTACGTGGGGGATATTTTGTTGCATAGCGAAAACGCCGTCGTGACCCGCGTAGGCGTGAGCGCGGGGCAGCTGGATATCGACGGCGAGCTTGCCTTGAACGTTTGCGTGCTCAAAGGCGACGACAGCGTTTGCTCGTACGAACGCCTTATCCCGTTCTCGATGCAAATCCCTTGCGAGGAAGCGTTTGGGCAAGTGGCGGCGAGCGCGCGGGTGAGTGTGAAATCGGCGCGGCTTACCGCGGGCGTGGACGAGGAAAAGGGCAAGAGCAAAATCGTGTTGTCCTATTGTCTTGCCGCCGATTGCTTCCTTTCGCGCCACGAGGAATTGTCTTTGGCGGGCGACGCGTTTTCCACGACCAACGCCCTTACGCTCAATCGGGTAAAGGACAGGGGCAGGTATTTGACGAATCAAGTAAAGCGCACCGAACGGGTGAGCGGCGTAGCCGCGCTTTCTCCCGCAATCGACGGGGAATACGCGTTGGAAGCAGCGGTGCTGCCCCGTGCGGAAATCGTATGCAGAAACGGCGAACACGGCGCGGAGGCCGAGGGCGTTGTGACGGCGGAGGTTTTATTGAAAGCGCCTGACGGCGGGCGCAAGAGCTGTTTGCTTTCGTTGCCGTTCGTGTTCCCGATTGAACGGGAAAGCGAGGATATGGAAGCGGATTGTATCGTGTGCGGGCTGAATATCCGTCGAAAAAAGGACGGTGAGGCGGAAGCGGAGGCGACCTTGAAGATTTGCTTGCGCGCGTACGGGGAAAAGGAATGGGAATATATCTTGGAAGCGACCGAGGGCGAGGCGTATGAGAAAAATGAGGCGGCGGTGTCCGTGTTCGTGCCGCGTGCGGGCGAGGATTTGTGGCAGGTGGCCAAACGCTTGTCGCGCGATCCCGAAGAGTTGCAAAAAAGCAATCCCAACCTGCAATTCCCTATCTCCGAGGGCGAAAGAATATTCGTTTATCGGCAAATCAAATAACTTTCACGCATTTTTTACCGTAAACGGGTTGTAATTTGGTAAAAAATATGGTAAAATAAAATCGGAAGCACCAAGCGGCGGGGGATTCCCCGCCGCAATTTCCGAGGAACGAAAGCAAAATGAACGTGGTCAAGGTAAAATCGTACGCGAAAATCAATCTTACGCTGGAAATTTTGGGCGTACAAGAGGGGTATCATATTTTGGATTCCCTCGTGACGAGCGTGGATATTTCCGACTTGATCGTTTTGAAAAAACGCAAGGACAAGCTTTCCCGCGTGGTTATGCACGGTATGGGAAGCGAAAGCATACCGCCCGAAAAGAACAACGCGCTCAAAGCCGCGGAGCTTTTTTCCCAAACGTTCGCCGTTGCGGGCGCGGATATCACCGTCTATAAAAATATCCCGATAGGCGCGGGGCTGGGCGGCTCGTCCGCCGATATTAGCGGCGTTATCAACGGTATGGCAAAGCTGTACGGCGTAACGGACGAGGGGGCGTTGAAGACGCTTGCCGATAGGCTTGGAAGCGATACGGGGTATATGCTCAAAGGCGGCTTTGCGAGAATGGGCGGACGCGGAGAAAATGTGCAGCTGTTTTCGGCGGATACCGAGCTTCATTTTCTCTTGCTTTGTCCCGAAACGCCCGTGCATACGGGGGCTTGCTTTCAAGCGTTCGACGCGCTCAATTTTGGAAAAATGCGTGAAAAGAACACGGAAAAATGTATGCGCGCTTTGCTGGAAAACGATAAAGAGGGCGTGGGCAGGTATTTGACGAACGACTTGCTTGTGCCCGCGGAAAGCTTGAATAACGATATTACGACCGCCCTTAAAGAGGCGCGCTCGTTTTCGCCCTTGGGGGTGGGTATGACTGGCTCGGGGAGCTGTGTGTTCGCGCTCTTTGAAAGCAAAGAGCTTTGCGAGTGGGCGAAGAGCCGTTACAGGGGTAAATTCCGCGCAATCGTGGCAAAATCCGTGCAAAACGGCAAAAAGAGTATTTTTGCAAATCCGTTCGTGTTGTCGGACGGGGAAATGCAAAATTAAGGAGATAAAGGTATGGAAGAAAGAATTATCGACGACGAGTACGGCAGGGGAATCCGCTTGAAAAAAACCAAGGACGGGTTCGTGGACGTGACGGACGAGCTTGCTCAAAACGAGAGCAACGAGGAAGATGTCGGCGAGGAAATCGCCTTTGAATTTCCCGTCTTAGAAACGGACGAGGATGACGAGGATCTCGTTGGGCTCTCCCCCGAAGAGGCAGCCGCGCTCCGCAAGAAAAAGGAAGAAGAGATAGCGAAGCGTAAAGCCGATTACGAGCGCACTTGCAAAGAGGGTGACGAGCTTCTCTCGTCGGGCAGTTTTAAGGCGGCGGAGCTGAAATTTGAAAAGGCGTTGGAGCTTGACGACGAGGCGACGGAGGCTTCCGTGGGCTACTGGCGGGCAAAGACGGCGGATTTTACCGATCCCGACGTTTTAATCGCCGAATACGCCGACGCGGGTATCGAGAGCTTGGAATACGATTTGGGGCTAGGCGCGGTGGATATCGTCAAAAAAGAGTACGAGAGCGCGTTTAGAAAACGCGTGGAGGAGCTTGGCAAAGAGGAAGCGGCGCTTGCCGCGGAAATCGAAGAAAAGCAGGCGAGCCGTCGGGAGATACTCTCCGCGAGATTGAAAAAATCGACGATCGTGTTTTTGGCGGTGGCTGTGCCTTTGGTCGTGTTCGTGGTTTTGGCGATCGTGTTCGGGTTGCAGAATTTGACGACGCGAGAGGACACTTTCGTTGCGCCTACGATCGTGTTTGGGGCGTTGGCGTTTATCGCCTTTATCGCGTTTATAATCGTCACGAACAAGCGTATCAACGACGGGCGCATTTACCGCGCCAACGAGCGGCTCTCGTCTACGGAAGAGGGACGGCGTTTGATTGAAATTCGCAATTATAAAGAATTATACGAATGTCTTTTGCCCGAAGAAAACGCGTAAAAGAACGGAAAAGTACTGTAAAAAACGGGGGATAACCCCGTTTTTTCGTTGTCTTGCGCGCAAAATCGTTGCGTTTGCCGTGTTTTTGTAGTATAATAAAACAAGGAACATAGTTCCTTGAAAGTGAAAAACGCTATGAAATCTTTATTGACCTACTTCAAAAAATACAAATGGCAAAGCCTGTTAGGCCCGCTTTTTAAGCTGTTGGAAGCTACCTTCGAGCTGCTCGTGCCCTTTATCGTGGGACTTATCGTCGATAAGGGCTTGGGGGAGAACGTGGGCGGCGCATACCCCAACGCCGACGGCGGGTATATCGCGCTTTTATGCGGGGTTTTGGCTTTGTTCGGTTTGCTCGGTCTGGCGTTTTCGGTAATCGCGCAATATTTTGCCGCGCGCACCGCAACGGGCGTTTCGGCGGATCTTCGCCGCGACCTTTTTCGCAAGATACAGTCCCTTTCGTACAAGGATTTGGATAAAATGGGCACGGCGACGATACTTACCCGTATGACGAGCGATATCGACCGCTTTCAATCGGGCGTCAACCTTGCCTTGCGTTTGTTTTTGCGCTCGCCGTTTATCGTGTTCGGGGCAATGCTCACGGCGTATTTTATCGACCCCGCTTCTATCGGCGTGTTTGCAATCGCCATCGTCGCGCTGGCAATCGTCGTGTACGCCGTTATGTTTGCGTGTATGCCGCTGTACAAAAAAACGCAAGAAAAGCTGGATAAGGTGCTCTTATCCACCCGTGAAAATCTCACGGGTGCGAGAGTGGTGCGGGCGTTTTGTTTGGAAAACGAGGAGCGCGAGCTGTTTAATGCGCGCAACGACGGCTTGAACAAGGAACGCAAATTCGTGGGCGGGATTGCCGCAATCACCAACCCGTTGACGTACGCGCTCGTCAATATCGCGATTATCGCGCTCATTTGGACGGGGGCTATCCGCGTGGAAGCGGGTACGCTTTCGCAAGGCAGCGTGCTTGCGCTTTACAATTTGATGGGGCAAATTCTCGTGGAGCTTATCAAGCTCGCAAATCTAATCGTGACCGTCACGAAAGCGGCGGCTTGCGGCGGGCGTATTTCCGCCGTTTTGCAAATGCAACCGTCCTTGCAAACGGAAAGCACGACGGAGCGTATATCCGACGCGTTCGTGTCCTTTGAGAACGTGACGATGCGCTATATAGACGGCGCGGACGCGGCGTTGGAGGATATCACCTTTTCCGTCGCGCGCGGAGAAACGGTGGGCGTAATCGGTGGTACGGGCAGCGGCAAGACTACGCTTATAAATCTCATTCCCCATTTTTACGACGCGACGGCGGGGCAGGTATGCGTTGACGGCGTGAGCGTACGCGCGCAAAGCAAGCAAAGCTATCTTCGCGAGCGTATCGGCGTCGTACCGCAAAGGGCGGTGCTGTTCAAGGGCACGGTCCGTGAAAATTTGCTTTGGGGCAGAAAGGACGCGACGGACGAGGAGCTTTGGAATGCCTTGAAAATCGCCCGCGCCGACGGCTTTATCGCCGAAAAGGAGGGGCTGGACACGCCCGTAGAGCAGGGCGGGAAAAACTTTTCGGGCGGGCAAAAGCAACGCTTGACGATTGCCCGCGCGCTCGTGCGAGACCCAGAAATTCTCATTTTAGACGATTCTTCGTCCGCGCTCGATTATGCGACGGACGCGGAGCTTCGGCAGGGTATCCGCACCTTGAACAGGACGACCTTTATCGTTTCTCAACGCGCCTCGTCGGTAAAGGACGCGGATAAAATAGTCGTTTTGGACGAGGGAAAAATGGTGGGGCTTGGTACGCACGGGGAGCTTATGCAATCGTGCGAGGTGTACCGCGAAATCTATTTTTCGCAATACGAGCAAGGGGGTGACGCGGTATGAAGAAATCGCAAAGCACGCTCGCCCGTATTTTACGCTACGTAGGGAAATATCCCCTGTCGCTGATCGGTTCGCTCGTTTTCTCGTTGCTTTCGGTGGCGGCTTCTCTGTTAATTCCCGTATTCTTCGGGGACGCAATCGACTGTATAATCGAAGCGGGAAAGGTGGATTTCGAGGGTTTGAAAGGAATTTTCCTGCAAACGGCTGTGGCATTGTCCGTCGCGGCGGTAAGTCAATGGCTGGCAAGCCTTTGCAACAACAGAATTTCCTGCAACGTCGTGCGCGACCTCCGTCGCGACGCGTTTGAAAAGCTTGCCGTTTTGCCTCTCAAATATATCGACACCCACGCGCACGGCGACACCGTAAGCCGCATAATCGCCGACGCCGACCAGTTCTCGGAAGGGCTGCTGATGGGCTTTACGCAATTCTTTACGGGCGTAATCACCATTTTGGGCACGATAGGCTTTATGCTTGCGACCAACTGGAAAATCGGGCTCGTCGTCGTGCTGTTGACCCCCGTTTCCATTCTGATTGCCCGTTTCGTGGCGACGCATACGCATAAATTTTTCGTAGAGCAAACGACGACCCGCGGGGAACAGACCGCCTTTACCGAAGAGGCGATTGCGGGGCTGAAAACCACGCAAGCGTTTTCCCACGAGGACGAAAACGCGGAAAAATTCGACGAAATCAACGCGCGGTTGGAAAAGGCTTCGCTCAACGCCACCTTTTATTCCTCGCTTACCAACCCGTCCACGCGATTTATCAACAACCTCGTTTACGCGGCGGTCGCGCTCATTGGCGCGCTGGATATCGCGGGCGGAGCAACGCTGGTGGGGCGGGCGTTCACCGTCGGCGGTTTGACGAAGTTTTTGTCCTACACCAACCAGTATACCAAGCCCTTTAACGAGATATCGGGCGTTATTACCGAACTGAAAAGCGCGTTTGCTTGTGCAAGGCGTATTTTTGAGCTTATCGACGAGCAGGAGGAAGTTTCCGACGCGGCGAACGCGAAATTGCAAAGCGCGAAGGGCGAAGTTTCTCTTTGCAACGTGTATTTTTCCTATACGCCCGAGCGCAAACTGATAGAGGACCTTTCCTTGCGGGTGAAAAGCGGACAAAGGGTGGCAATCGTAGGCAGAACGGGCAGTGGCAAGACGACGCTTATCAACCTTTTAATGCGTTTTTACGACGTAAACGGGGGGCAGGTATGCGTTGACGGCACGGATATTCGCGCAATCACGCGCAAATCCTTGCGCGAAAATTACGGTATGGTCTTGCAGGAAACGTGGCTGAAAAGCGGAACGGTCAGAGAAAATATCAAAATGGGCAGGCCCGATTGCACGGACGAGGAAATGCTTGCGGCGGCAAAAGCCGCGCGGGCGCACGGATTTATCAAGCGTATGGAAAAGGGCTACGATACCGTGCTTGGCGAGGACGGCGGCGGGCTTTCGGAAGGACAAAAACAGCTGCTTTGCATTACGCGGGTAATGCTTGCGTTGCCGCCTATGCTCATTTTGGACGAGGCGACCTCTTCCATCGATACGCGTACGGAACGCAAAATCAGCGAAGCGTTCGAGCAGATGATGCAGGGCAGAACGACCTTTATCGTCGCGCACCGTTTATCCACGATCGTAAACGCCGACTGTATTCTCGTGATGGAAAACGGTCAGGTCGTGGAGCAGGGCAGGCACGCCGAGCTTTTGGAAAAGGGCGGCGCGTACGCTACGCTGTATAACGGACAATTTGCATAAAAACGGGATTATCAAATGAGAAAAGCAATCGAGAAAAAACACAAAAAAAGCAAAGGAAGTATTCACCACAACGCGTTACAGCTGTTGTTGGTCGGTGCGGTGACGGGCGTTTTTGCGGGCGCGGTGGTCACGCTTTTCAATATCCTTGCCGCCAAGGGCGAGGAGCTTTCGCGCGACGCGTACGCGTTCGTGCGCGCAAACCCCGCGTTTATCCCCGTGCTTCTCGTCGTTTTGGCTCTCGGCGCGTTTTTAATCGGCGTTGCCGTGCAAATCTCTTCCGTCATTCGCGGTTGCGGGATTCCGCAAGCGGAGGGCGGTACGCGCGGAATCGTGCGCTTTAAGTGGTTTCGGGACGCGACGGCAATGTTCGCTTCCGCTTTGATAAGTATTTTTATGGGGCTTTCCATCGGCGCGGAAGGACCGAGCGTATTGATCGGCGCGTGCGTGGGCGACGGCGTGGCTTCGGCTTTGCACCGCAACGAAATGATACGCCGTTATCAGGTCACGGGCGGTGCGTGTACGGGGCTTGCCGTGGCGAGCAACGCTCCGCTGACGGGTATCATTTTTGCCTTTGAGGAGGCGCATAAGCATTTCACGCCCGAGGTCTTTATTTGTTCCTTTATCTCCGTTATTTTCGGCGTTCTTACCCGTTCGGCGATATACGGCGCGCTGCAAATGCAGATACAAAGCGCGTTTCATTCCTATCTTTTCCACGAAATGCCTTTCGTGGATTACGGGTTCGTCGTTGCGGCGGGTATCGTTTGCGGATTGCTTGGCGTGCTGTTTTCTAAGGTCTGCTTCAAAATACGGCATCTTTTCAAAAAAATACAGCTCCGTAAAACCAAGTGGAATTTGACGGCGCGGATTGCGATCGCCGTGTTCTTGGGCGGCGCGGTATCGCTCGTGGCGTCGGGCGTTATGGGCGGCGGACACGAGCTGATAGAGAGCTTGGGTACGCACGGCGGCGTTTCCTTGCCCGCGACGGAAAGCGCGTTCGGCTTATCCTTGTTCTGGACGCTGTTCATCGTGTTGGTTTTGAAATTTATAATCACGGGCGTAAACGTCGGCTCGGGCATACCGTGCGGTATCTTCATTCCCGTTATCGCAATGGGTGCGTGCGTGGGCGGCTTGCTGAATTGCGTATGGTTGGAGCTGGGAATGAACGCGGCGTATTGCGACCTTATGGTGATGATTTGCCTTGCGGCGTTTTTCACGACGATCGTGCGCGCGCCGCTTACGGCGATTATTATGATTTGCGAATTTACGGGCAGCTTCGCGCCCCTGCTTCCCGTGATTATTGCCGTTTCGTTGGGGTATTTGATCGGCGAAATCTGTCGCACGGACGGTATTTACGAGGATTTGTTGGAAATTTACGAATACGAAAGCGGCATACACGAGCGCGCCGTGCGCGAACGCTTCGTGCTTGTGCTTTCTCGCGGCGCAATGGCGGATAAACGCGAGGTGCGGGACGTGCTTTGGCCGTCGGGCGCACGGGTGGTGGAAATCGCGCGCGGCGAGGAAACTATACTCCCCGAGGGGAACACCCAGCTTCGTGCAGGCGACGTGCTTACAATCGTGTGCAAAACGACGGACGCGGCAAAGGTCAGGGACGAGCTAATTCATATATTAGGCTAAAACGGTTATTTACTTCGCATTTCCGCGTTGCGCTGTGGTAAACCTCGGCCATTTACGCATCAGTAAAGTTCCTCGGGCAGTCCGCGCGCGCCTTGAACTGCTCGCAACGAAACCGTTTTGGCTTGCAATGCGTTTTACGCTGTAATCATATCTAGGCTTTTCCCGTCATATACTGTTAAAAACGGGTGGACGGGGCTATGCGATTATACGACGAGATATTCAAAAGTGCAGACGGCGCGGCGAGCGCGCGATATACCGTCGTTTGCGGCGGAGGCGGTTATTTCGAGGGTGTAAAAACGGTGGGGGATTTTTGCGATAACCGTATCGTTTTGTATTTTCCGCACACTTGCATTGAAATAGAGGGTACGGACTTATCCATTGGGAAGTATTGCGACGGGGATTTGGAATTGCGCGGCAAAATCCTTTCCGTACGGCTTTTGGAAGCGGAGTTGGGCGAGCACGCGCCAAGGAGAGGAAAATGATATTTGCACCTACCCGCGCGTGGCTCGTCATTGAGGGCTTAATGCCCGAACGCGCCCTTTTGCGCCTCAAAAGGGCGGGAATTGACCTTTTCGACGTAAAAAAAATACAAAAAAATCAAATACTTTTAAGTGTAAAGAAAAAAGATATTCAAAAAGTTTTTGCAATTTATCCAAAGGTATGCTATAATATAAGCAATTATAGCCCGTATACCGTGCGAAACTTGGGGCTTACGGGTGTTGGAAAATACCTCGCTTGGGCAAAAAACAGGGCGGGATTTATGCTCGGCGCGTTGTTGTTTTGCGTGCTTTCGCTCTTTGCCGATTCGTTCGTGTTTGGAATTGATTTCGTCGGCTCTGCCGTATACGCGCGCGAGGCGCGCGCGGCGTTGGAGGAATACGGCGTTACGCCTTTTGCAAGGTATTCCCACCAAAACGAGGACCTTATCTGTGCCAAGCTTTTGGCGCTTGACGGCGTGGAATTTTGTTCGGTGCAAAAGAAAGGGCTTCGCGTGCAGGTGGAAATGCGCTTGGGCGAGCTGCCTGCAAAGGGGCTTGTTAAAGGAAATATGTTGGCAAGGCACGAGGGAACGCTTTTGTCCTTGACCGCGCTCCGCGGTACTGCCTTGAAGCGTGCGGGGGAAAGCGTGGTTTTGGGTGAGCCGCTCGTCGGCGGTTGGTTTGCGACAGACGGTGGGACGGAGGTGCAGGTGGAGGCTATCGCGCGCGCAAGCATTGCGTGCGTGTACGAGGAAAGGGTTTCAGCCGAGGATAGCGAAAGCGCGTTTGCGGACGCGTATTTGCAGCTGGGGCTTTCGGCAAACGATAGAATAACGGAGAAAAGCGTAACGGAAACGGGGGACGGGTATCTCGTTCACATTGCGTACGTCGCGATTGAGAGCTTCAATTTATAAGGAGGAAGGACGTTTTGTCAAATAACGGACGGACAAAGGAAACGGTAGACGCGAAATCGTTGGACAGGCTTGCGCGGGTGTTGGGCGCGTTCGACGAGAATTTGAATTTTCTTTCCCGAGAGCTGGGATTGATTGCTTACGTAGAGGGCGTCAAAATCCGTTTGGAGGGCGAGGCGGAAAACGTCGCAATCGGCGTCAGCGCGTTGAACGCGCTCGTCGCGCTTGCCGCGGAAAACGAGGAAATCGACGAGGGGCGAATTGCGTACTGTATCGAGCTTGCCAAAGAGGGCAGAGCGGAAGAAGTTGCAAACCTTTCGTCGGGTACGGTGGCAATCACCGCGCGGGGGAAACAAATCAAATGCAAAACGGTCGGGCAAAAGTCCTACGTTGACGCTATCAAAAAGAACACCGTGGTATTCGGCGTCGGGCCTGCCGGTACGGGTAAGACCTATCTTGCCGTGTGTATGGCGGTGTCCGCGTTTAAGAGTAAACAGGTGGAAAAAATCGTGCTTACCCGTCCCGCCGTGGAGGCGGGCGAAAAGCTGGGCTTTTTGCCTGGGGATTTACAAACCAAAGTCGATCCCTATCTTCGGCCGCTGTACGACGCGTTGCAAGAGCTTCTCGGTATCGAAACGTACGCAAAGCTGATGGAAAGAGGTGTAATAGAGGTCGCGCCCCTCGCGTATATGCGCGGCAGAACGCTTTCGGGTGCTTTTATCATTTTGGACGAGGCGCAAAACACCACGCGGGAGCAAATGAAAATGTTTCTTACCCGTATGGGCGAGGGCAGTAAAACGGTAGTGACGGGGGATATAACGCAAATCGATTTGGACGGTAAGCAGAGCGGGCTTGTCCACGCAACAGATATTTTGGAGGGCGTGGAGGGGATTGCCGTTTGCAAGCTCACGGCGAAGGACGTCGTAAGACATCCGCTCGTGATGCGCATTATCCGTGCGTACGAAAAGGACGACGAAAAACGCGAAAAGAAAGACAGGGGGCGCAAACGCCCCGCAAACGACCGCAAAAACGACGCGGAAGGAGAGTAACCAAAGATGGCAGTAAAAGAATTCGGGAGGGAATGGACGAAATCGCATACCTTTAAGAGTATGACGTGGTTTTTCGTGCATTTTTTGATTTTCGTAGCGATAGCGGCGTTGTTGCTGCTCGGGGATAAATTCCCCGTATTGACGGAATATATGAAAGAGCACGGCGCGAATTATCTCTACGCGATTTTCTGTATTTTCCTCATTTTCATCATTACGTATTTCTATTTCTTCTTTGAAGATCGGGAAATGCTGACGAAGGGAAAAAATATCGCACTCATTTTCACGGTGCTGGATTTATACTTGATTTTATCCTGTTTAATCGGTTATAAAATTGCGATTTACGCCCGTCCCGTTGCGCTCGTGGCGTTGCTGATTTTCGTTTTGGTCGGGCGTAGAGACGCTATTTTTATGAATATCATCTGTGCGCTGCTTATCTTCGTTATCGACACCTTTGCGGTGGACGAGGTCACGCCCAAGGAATGTTATTCCTCGCTTATCATTTCGTTTTCGGCGGGTATGCTGGCTATCTTTGCAGGCAGTAAGGCGCGGACGCGGTTTGGCATTATCGGTATCGGTATCTTTATCGTGTTCCCCATTGATATCGTCATTTTGCTGTTAGAGCTTTCTTCGCTCGTGCCTGGCACGGACGTTTTGGCAAACGAGGTGGCGTCGTTTGAATATATCGTTACGCAAATGGGCTACGGCTTGTTTGGCGGCGTAATGTCCACCGTTATTTTCCTCGCGCTATTGCCCATTTTCGAATACGTGTTTAATTGCCTGACGGTGTATAGGCTTCGGGAATTGACGAGCTCTGATGCCCAAATCCTCAAAAAACTCAAAGCGGAAGCCCCCGGTACTTATAACCACTCTATGGTGGTGGCACAGCTTGCGGAAGCGAGCGCGGCGGCAATCGGGGAAAACGTGGATTTCGCACGTGCGGCGGCTTTGTACCACGACGTGGGGAAACTGCACTATCCCGAGCATTTCACTGAAAACCAAGGGGAGTACAATCTGCACGACGAGCTCACGCCCGAGCTTTCCGCGGATATTATTCGTTCGCACGCTCGCGACGGGTACACGCTGATACGCAACAATCATTTGCCCGAATTTCTTGCCGACGTTGCCGTACAGCATCACGGCACGATGCCCATTCGGTATTTCTACGCAAAAGCCTTGAAAATGACGGACGGGGAGCTGAACATCGAGGATTTCTCGTACGTGGGTCCCAAGCCACAGACGAAAATTGCGGCAATCGTTATGATTTGCGACGCGGCGGAGGCGGCGGTACGCGCGGTGAACGCCCGTACGCCCGACGCGACGGAAAAAGCCATTCGCGCCGTAATCGAGGAGCGTATGGACCTTGAACAGTTTGCAGAGTGTGACGTGACGATGGCGGATTTGACCAAGATTCGGCTCGCGCTCGTCAACGCACTTTCGGGTGTGTATCACCACCGTATCAAATACCCCAATATCAAATACCGTCGCACGGACGACGGCACGAAGGGGGAAAACGCATGAGCCGTTGGACACTTTATGGGGAAACGGACGAACTCGCGCTTTTGCAAAAAGCGGAGCTGGAAGCCGCACTTGGGCGTTGCGTGGAGGCGGACGTGCCGCTCGCCGTCGAGCTGGTTTCCGTTGGTGCGGAGGAGATACGGCGGTTGAACCGCGAAACGCGGGATACGGACAAGGTGACCGACGTATTGAGCTATCCCACGCTGGACGGTATTAAGGGCAAAAGGATAGAGGGCAAAAAATACCCCTTCGATATCGACGAGGAAGGGAATTTGTTGCTTGGCTCTATCGTCATTTGCGAGCAGCGGGCAAAGGAGCAAGCGCAAGAGTACGGTCACTCGTACGAACGGGAGCTGCATTATCTGCTCGTGCACGGGATTATGCATTGCTTGGGCTACGACCATTTAACGGACGAAGAAAAAGCGGAAATGCGCGAGCGGGAAGAAACGGTACTCTCGCTCTTGGGCATTACGCGGGAATAAAGGAGTATAGGATAAAATGAGAAGCGGATACGTTGCCGTTATCGGTAGAGCAAACGCGGGCAAAAGCACGCTTATAAACGTTATGGTCGGGGAAAAGGTTTCTATCGTTTCACCCAAGCCTCAAACCACGCGCGATCGGATTTTGGGGGTGCTTACGGAGGACGATTATCAAATCGTGTTCGTCGATACGCCGGGGATTTACAAGGCGAAAAACGCACTTACCGATATGATGATGCGTACCACGGAAACGAGCGTGAAATCGGTGGATTATATCCTCTACGTCGTGGACGGTCACGATGGGATTTCCGAAGAGGAATTTACTTTGATTAAGAAGTATAAAGCACTCAATATCCCTATGGCGATTGCGTATACGAAAATCGATATTATGCCCAAGGAGAATATTCCCCTCGATATGGCAAAATTCTCCGATTCAGGTATTGATTTGGACGTGTTCCCCGTGTCCGCGAGGAAGGGCAAAAACGTCAAAGCCCTCAAAGCCTTTCTTGCTGAGCAAATGCCCGAGGGGGACAAGGTTTTTGAAGAGGATATCGTGTCCGATAAGAGCGAAAGATTTATGATTTCCGAAATTATGCGCGAAAAAATCCTCCTGAAATTCGACAAGGAAATCCCGCACGGCATTGCAATCGTAATCAACACGTTTGAGCAAAACGAGCGGGGCGTGTACGAGATTAACTTGGATATCGTATGTGAAAGAGCCAACCACAAGGCGATCTTAATCGGCAAGCAGGGCAGAGCGATTAAAGAGGTTTCCTCCTTTGCCCGTCAGGATATGGAGAAATTTCTCGGCGCGAAGGTTTTTCTCACCACCTTTGTCAAGGTCAAAGAGGACTGGCGCGATAAAGCGAGCTTAATTAAGGAATACGGCTACGAGGACATTCAAAATTAAAACGCTTTATTTGCGTCGCATTTCATCGTTGCGTTGCGGTAACCCTCGGTCATTTACGCACAGTAAACTCCCTCGGGCTGTCCTCACGCGCCTTGAACTGCTCGTAACTAAACCGTTTTATAAGCGCATTGCGGCTTCGCATAAATTCCGCTCGGCTCACCCAAACTGTTCTTGGGGGGAAACGTATGCGGGACAAACGGGAAGAAAGCAAGGCGGCAAAAATGGCTTGGGAGCTGTTTGAAAAGACGGGCAGCGTCAGCTATTATATGCTCTACTACGATTTATTGCGGAAGAAGTAGCACGAAAGGGGAAAGGTTATGGACGTTAAGACGGAGGCAATCGTTTTACAGGCTATCGATTATAAAGATAACGATAAGCTGTTGACCTTGTTTTCGCCTACGCTGGGCAAAATTACGGCGGGAATACGGGGCGTGAAGAAGCCCAAAGCCAAGCTCGCCTTTGCGGCACAGCCCTTTTGCTTTGCCGAGTACGTGCTCGCGGAGAAGGGGGGCAGGTATACGGTGACGAGCGCGTACCTGCACGAAAGCTTTTTCGATTTGCGCGTGGACGTTACGCGCTTTTACGCCGCTTGCGCGGCGGCGGAGATTTGCAGGCATATTTCCGTCGAAAACGAGGCTTACGAGGCGACCTTTATCGGGTTTATCGAGTGCTTAAAATCCCTTTGTCTTTCGGGCGAGGACGAAGCGGAGGCGGTGATTGCTTTTGCGCTCGTCGCGCTTTTTGAAAGCGGATATCCGCTGGATTTAAGTTATGCCGAGGAATGTGAGGGGGATATCGGCGACAAGCTCTGGTTCGATTTTTCGGACGGACGCTTCACGGCCTTCGAACGCTGTGTGCAAGGGGAACGCGCCAGCGTATCGACTTACCACGTCTTGCGCAAATGCGCGGGACTTACCTACGACGAAAACAAGCTGTTAGGGGGCAGAAAACGCGCCTTGCGTTTATTAAAAGCCTATCTTGCGGAAAAGACGGAGCTACGGTTTGACGGCGTGGGAGAATTTATACGATTATACGAGGAGTAAACAATGGCAACGAAAAAAAATGAACAAACGAAACCTGCCGTGACTCGCGCGGCGAAAAAGGACGGTGTAAAAAAGATCGTCCGTGAAATTTTGGAAAAATCGAACGTAAAGGCGGGAGAGCTTATCGACGAAGCGGCAAAATTGTACGCGGAAGCGTTCGGCGGTGAGGACACCGAAAACCCCAACGACGTGAAAGGGCGTATCGGGTCGGTGATTGACGTGATGAAAAAGGACGGCGAAATTGTAATTGACGGGGGCGTGTACGCGTTGAAAGTGGAAAAACCCGTTGAGGAAAAGCCCAAAAAGGCTACCCGTACCCGCGCCAAAAAGGTAGCGGAGGAAGAGGTGGAGGAACAGGCGGAAAAGCCCAAAAAGCGCGCAACGAAAAAGGCGAAAGAGGCAGAAAAGCAGCCCTTGCCGCCCGCGCCGCTGCAACCGATTGCACCCACTGTGCCCGTGACGCCTGAAATCGCGCCCGAGCCTATTCCCGAGGATAAGCCCAAAAAACGGGGCAGAAAGGCAAAAGCGGAGGTCAAGGAAGCGGTTGCGCCTGCTGTCGTAGAAGAAAAACCTGTTCCGCAAACGGAGGAAAAACCTGCTCCGCAAGCGGAAGAACAACCGCAAAAGGCGGAAGAGGACGCTTCGCCAAAGGGTACGCTGATGGATATGAGCTTTTTGCTTGGCGCGGTCAAGCCGCAAAAGAAAGAGGAAAAGCCTGCGCCCGTGCAGGCGGAAACGAAGCTGCCCGAAGTGAAAAAGGAAGAAAAAGCGGTCGAGGTGAAAAAGGAAGTCAAGAAAACGGAATTGCCCGTCGAGGTAAAGACAGGGGAAAAGAAAGCGGAAACGAAAGTGCAACCAAAGAGCGCAAACAACGCCCGTCGCGTAAATAACCGTCCCTTGACGGCGGACGAGCGGTTGCAGGACGCGTTTTTGAGCCGTTTGCGCCGTTTGGGCGGGGATTATTTCGAATATTATTCGGTGTATTTGTTGGAACGGTATTCGAGAATGAACGGCAGACGGTTGGAGAGCTTGAAAATCACGGGCGGCGACCACGACGGCGGGATTGACGGCGAAATCGAGCTTACGGATAGGCTGGGATTTAGAGAAACGATCTACATACAGGCGAAGAACTGGGATCCCGATAAGGGTGACGAAAAGCTGTGGGTCGTAGGAGAAACGCTGTTGCAGCAATTTATCGGCGCGTGCGTATGCAGACAAGCCAAAGAGGGCAAGCAGCATTGTCGGGGCATTTTTATCACGACCTCGCGCTTTACCCCTGAAGCCAAGCGCATTTTAGAGGAAACGAGCGATAAATTCGTCGGTTACGACGGGAGTGACTTGTTCGAGGCGGCGAAGGAATGTCAATACGGGCTTGTCAAGAAAAACGGGCAATGGGTATTAGACGACGAACTACTTTCGGGCGAAAAAGCATTTTTCAATACTTTGTAAGAAGCAAAGCGGGGCAAATCTTGCGCCCCGCTTTCCATATTATTACATAAATTATCATAATTTTTCGAAAAATTCTCAAAAATGCCCCTGAAAGACTTGATATTTTGTTTGATTTATTATAAAATAGAATAGTTGAAAAACTTTGCATAAAAAATTCTTGCGCCCAAAAAAGAGAGCGTGAGAGTTTTTTGTGGTATTTTTGGCAATAAACAAAAAGAAAAAAACTATTTTGGAGGAAATAAACACTATGGCAAAAAAATATTGCTATCTCTTCACCGAAGGCAATGCGAAAATGCGTGAAATCCTCGGCGGTAAAGGCGCGAACCTTGCGGAAATGACGAATATCGGTCTTCCCGTACCCCAAGGCTTCACCATTTCTACCGAAGCTTGTACGCAATACTACGAGGACGGCAGACAGATTAACCCCGACATTCAGGCGGAAATCATGGAGTACATCGAAAAGATGGAAAAGATTTGCGGTATGAAGTTCGGCGACAAGGAAAACCCTCTGCTCGTTTCCGTTCGTTCGGGTGCACGCGCTTCCATGCCTGGTATGATGGACACCATTCTTAACCTCGGTCTTAACGAGGAAGTTGTCAACACGCTTGCAAACAAGTCGGGCAACCCCCGTTGGGCTTGGGACTGCTACCGTCGTTTCATTCAGATGTTCTCGGACGTCGTAATGGAAGTTGGTAAAAAGTATTTCGAAAAGCTTATTGACGAAATGAAGGAAAAGAAGGGCGTTACCCAAGACGTCGAGCTTACGGCTGACGATTTGAAAGAGCTTGCAAATCAGTTCAAGGCAGAATATAAAAAGCAACTTGGCAAGGACTTCCCCTCCGATCCCAAGGAACAGCTTTTTGAGGCTGTTAAAGCGGTATTCCGTTCGTGGGACAACCCCCGTGCGAACATCTATCGTATGGACCACGATATCCCTTACAGCTGGGGTACGGCAGTCAACGTACAGATGATGGCATTCGGTAACATGGGCGAAACCTCCGGTACGGGCGTTGCGTTCACGCGTAACCCTGCAACGGGTGAAAAGGGTCTTATGGGTGAGTTCCTCACCAACGCACAGGGCGAGGACGTCGTTGCAGGCGTTCGTACGCCGATGCCTATCGAGCAAATGAAAGAGGTATTCCCCGAAGTTTACGAGCAATTCCTCAAAGTTTGCGATATCCTTGAAAATCACTACCGTGATATGCAGGATATGGAGTTCACCATTCAAGACAGAAAATTGTATATGCTTCAAACCCGTAACGGTAAGAGAACGGCGGCGGCGGCTATTAAAATCGCTTGCGATTTGATTGACGAGGGCATGATCACCGAGAAAGAAGCTCTTATGCAAATCGACGCGAAGAGTCTTGATATGCTCTTGCACCCTCAATTCGACGCGAAGGCTTTGAAGGACGCTGACAAGAACAACGTCGTTGGTAAAGGTATCGCGGCTTCCCCCGGTGCGGCGGCTGGTAAAATCGTGTTCACGGCAGAGGACGCGGTAGTAGAGGGCAAGAAGGGCGAAAACGTCATTCTCGTTCGTTTGGAAACCTCTCCCGAAGATATCGAGGGTATGAAATACGCGCAAGGTATCCTCACCGTTCGCGGCGGTCAGACCTCGCACGCGGCAGTTGTTGCCCGCGGTATGGGTACGTGCTGCGTTTCCGGTTGCGGCGAAATCAAAATGCACGAAGAAGAAAAGTGGTTCGAGCTTGCGGGTAAGATTTTCCGCGAAGGCGACGTGCTTTCCCTTGACGGTTCGACGGGTAACATTTACGACACCCTCATCAAGACCGTTCCCGCAGACCCCAACTCCGGTTATTTCGGAAGAATTATGGAGCTTGCGGATAAATACAAGGCTCTCGGCGTAAGAACGAATGCGGACAGCCCCGAAGACGCGAAGCAGGCAGTTGCGTTCGGCGCGCAAGGTATCGGTCTTTGCCGTACGGAGCACATGTTCTTCGACCCTTCGAGAATCGGCGCGTTCCGTGAAATGATTTGCTCGGATACGGTAGAAGAAAGAGAGGCTGCACTCGCGAAAATCGAGCCTATGCAGCAGGCGGATTTCGAAGGCTTGTTCGAAGCGCTCGGCGGCTACCCCGTAACCATTCGTTTCCTTGACCCTCCTCTTCACGAGTTCGTTCCCACCGCGGAAGAAGATATCGCTGCGCTTGCAAAGGCACAGAACAAGACGGTTGCACAAATCAAAGACATTATCGCAAGCTTGCACGAGTTTAACCCTATGATGGGTCACCGTGGCTGCCGTTTGTCCGTAACCTATCCCGAAATCGCGGTTATGCAGACGAAAGCGGTTATCAAGGCTGCTTTGAGCGTTGTGAAAAAGCACCCCGATTGGACGCTTGTTCCAGAAATCATGATTCCGCTTACGGGTGAAACGAAAGAGTTGAAGTTCGTAAAAGATATCGTCGTTAAGACGGCGGACGAAGTTATCAAGGCTTCGGGCGTAGCTCTTAAATACGAAGTCGGTACGATGATTGAAATTCCCCGTGCTTGCTTGACGGCGGAAGAAATCGCAAAAGAAGCGGAATTCTTCTGCTTCGGTACGAACGATTTGACGCAAATGACCTTCGGCTTCTCGCGTGACGACGCTGGTAAATTCTTGCCCGCGTACTACGCAAACAAAATCTACGAATCCGATCCTTTCGCAAGACTGGATACGACGGGCGTAGGTAAGCTTATGGAAATGGCGGTTGTAGACGGTAAGAAAGCTCGTCCCGAAATGCACACGGGTATCTGTGGTGAACACGGCGGCGACCCTTCGTCTATCGAATTCTGCCATAAGATTGGTCTTTCCTACGTTTCCTGCTCGCCTTACCGCGTTCCTATCGCAAGATTGTCCGCGGCACAAGCGAACATTAAAAACCCTAGAAACTAATTAGGTGAAGCGGCTCAACGAAAACAGTTGAGCCGCTTTTATTTATCCACAAAAACAGTTAATTTCCTTGACAATCATTAACGCTTATGCTATAATAAATATAAGAACAAGCGAAACGTAGTTTCGAAAGGAGAAAATAGTATGAGATATAAGGATTGCACTCCGGAATTTATCGAGTGGATGGGCGGCGAAGGCAGCGAAACGGCAACGGAAGAAACCGTTGAGGCGTTGGAACAAATCACGAGAAAGTCTTTTTGGAAATGGTTTTTAATCAGCCTGATTCCTGGGATTAGCGTTTTCACGATAGGTTTTGCGATTTTCTGCTACAACAATTTGTCCTACATAAAGACGAGAGGGCGTAGCCAAGGCAGCGTATTGTTTCGTTGGCTGATGTTGCTTTGGGGTTTCTTGATTATTCCTCTTCTTGAAGTGCGTATTTGTACGAAATCACAAGGCTTTGCAAATAAAATCTTGGGTTGGAGTTAAAAATAAAAAAGGTGGGCGTCGCCCGCCTTTTTTATTTTTCTTGACAAAGCAGAAAGAGAATGATATACTTAACGTAGAAGATAAACGCGTGGTGAACGCGCGTTGGGAGTAAAAAATATGATTAACGAAAAAATGTATGGTTTAGGCAGTAAGCGTTCCAGCATACGAGAAATTTTCGAGTACGCCAAAGTCCGCGCGGCGGAAATCGGCGCGGAAAACGTGTTCGATTTTTCTATCGGCAATCCGTCTGTGCCCGCACCCCAAGCGGTGAACGAAACGATTAAAAAGCTCGTTGAGGAAACGCCCTCCGTAGCGTTGCACGGCTACACCTCGGCACAGGGCGGCAAGGACGTGCGGGATACCATTGCCGCGAATTATCGAAAACGCTTTGGCGTGGAGCTTTCGGGCGACGATTTGTATATGACCTGTGGCGCGGCGGCATCTTTGACTGTCACACTCAACGCGTTATATGAGGCGGGGGACGAGGTGATCGTTTTTGCGCCCTATTTCGCCGAATATCGCGTGTTCGTCGAGGGGGCGGGAATGAAGCTGACCGTGCTCCGTTCGGACGAAAAAACAATGCTTCCCGACTTTGAAACACTGAAAAAGGCGATTACGCCGCATACCAAAGCCGTGCTTATCAACTCTCCGAATAATCCGTCGGGGGCGGTGTACGGGGAAAAGACCTTGCAGACGCTTTGCGGGATTTTGGAGGCAAAATCCGTCGAGTACGGCAAACCGATTTTCTTGATTTCGGACGAGCCGTATCGCGAGTTGGTTTACGATAAAAAGACGGTCGTACCCTCGCCTATGCAATATTATAACGAGAGTATCGTTTGCTATTCCTATTCCAAATCCTTGTCCCTTCCGGGCGAGCGTATCGGATATATCGCGGTCAATCCAAAAATGCAAAACGCCAAAGCCGTTTACGCGGCGGTTTGCGGAGCTGGGCGGTCGCTGGGCTTTGTTTGCGCGCCCGCGCTTTTCCAAAGAGTGGCGGCGGCTTGCGACGGTATGACGGCGGATTTGAATATATATAAGGCAAACCGCGACCTCTTGTATAACGCATTGACGGAATACGGCTTTACCTGTATCTATCCCGACGGCGCGTTTTATCTGTTTATGAAAGCGGCGGAAAAGGACGCGAAAGCCTTTTGCGAGCGGGCGAAGAAGCACGAGCTTTTGTTCGTCGCGGGCGACGATTTCGGCTTCGAGGGCTGGGTGCGCATTGCGTATTGTGTGCAAACCGAACAAATTAAACGCGCGTTGCCGCTGTTTAAGAAGCTTGCCGAAGAATACGGACTTTAACAAAAAAGGCTGCAAAGCTTTGAGCTTTACAGCCTTTTTTATTAGTAATCGCTTCTGCCCAGAAGATAATCGACGGAAACGTCGAAGAAATCGGCGATTTTCACAAGGTTTGGCGCGGTCGGCTCGCTACGGTCTGTTTCCCAATAGCATATCACCGCGTCGCTAACCTCCAAAAATTTGGCAAGCGTTGCTTGACTGATATTTTTCTCTTTTCTTAAATCCAACAGCCTTTCCGCAAATATCTTCATAAATATATTATACTAAATTCATTTAGCGAAAATACTTGACGCTAAATATATTGAATGATATAATGTATTATGAGGTGATACAATGGATAAAAATGAGAAATTGTTGCGGCAGTTGGAGAAGGAAAAGGTAGAGGACTGGGAAGAGCTTAAAAAGAGATTGGGTATTACGGCGATTTCCGAAAATAGTTATAAAAAACAAAAAAATTTCAAAAAAATAAGCAAAAAAGATTGACAAGCTTTTCAAAGTATGGTAAACTCTATATACGCGCCTGACGAAGGGTGTAATTTTTTTGTATGGAGTTTTACTATGGCAACCAAAACGGCAAGAGCCAAAATCACGTTTGAATGTACCGAATGCAAGCATAGAAACTATGACAGTATTAAGAACAAGAAGAACGATCCCGACAGACTTGTTATGAGCAAATACTGCCCTTTCTGCAAGAAGCACACGGAGCACAAAGAATCCAAATAATCTATTAAAACGCACGCTTATAAGCGGGCGTTTACGAGGTACTCGATGGCAAACGCAACAAAGACAAAGAACAAGAAACCGAATTGGTTTCGCCGCGTAGGCGCAAAGTTCAAGGAAACTTTTTCCGAACTGAAAAGAGTAACCTGGCCGAGCTTTTTGACCGTGCTCAAAACCACGGGGCTCGTGCTGGTAATCGTTTTTGCTTTCCTTGCGGTCGTAACGGGCGTGGATGCAATCCTCGGCGCGTTGCTTGGTTTGATTTCGTAATCGGAGGGCGAGCTATATGCCGATGAACGAAGAGCCCAAGTGGTACATTCTTCATACCTATTCGGGTTATGAAGCGATGGTTAAAGACAGCTTGGAGAAATTGATTGAAAACAACAACCTCGGCGATTATATCGTCGACTTGAAAATTCCGATGGAGCAAGTCATTGAGGAAAAGAACGGCAAACGCAAGGTCGTAGAGAGAAAGCTTCTTCCTTGCTACGTCTTTATCAAGATGATTTACACCAATCAAATCTGGTATTACGTCACGAGCACGCGCGGCGTAACGGGTTTTTGCGGCCCGCAAGGCAGACCTATTCCTATGAAAGAGGAAGAAATCCGCAAGATGCGCCTTGAAGAGTTCGTTTCCAACGAAACCTTCGCAATCGGTGACACCGTTTCGGTGGAGGATGGTCCGTTAAAGGGCTTCCTCGGTACGATTAAGGAGCTCAACGCGCAAGCGCAAAAAGCGAAAATCTCGACGAGTATGTTCGGAAGAGCAACGGACGTCGAAGTGGAGTATATCCAGATTAAAAAAGTGGACGCACCTTTGCCCGAAGCAACGGACGAGGAGTAAGCCGCTTCGCCGCGAAAGCGGCGTTTTAACCGTTAAAAAGTGGGAGAGACGTCAAATACTTTGAGGGCGTCTTGTAAAAACCACAATAGGAGAAAATATTTATGGCTAAAAAAATCACAGCAGTCGTAAAGTTGCAACTTCCCGCTGGTAAAGCTACCCCGGCTCCTCCCGTAGGTTCTACGCTTGGTCCGTTCGGTATCAACCTTCCCGGTTTTACCAAGGAATTTAATGCAAAAACGGCAGACAAACCCGGTCTCATTATTCCCGTGGTCGTAACGATCTATCAAGATCGTTCCTTCACGTTTATTTTGAAGACGCCCCCCGCTCCCGTGCTTATCAAGAAAGCTCTTGGTATTGAAACGGCAAGCGCGAAACCCAACTCCGTAAAAGTTGGTAAGCTTACGAAAGCGCAGGTTGAAGAAATCGCGAAGACGAAGCTGCCCGATTTGAACTGCACGAGCTTGGAAAGCGCAATGAGCATGGTCGCTGGTACCGCTCGTAGTATGGGCGTAACCGTCGAAGAATAATAGAGGAGGCGGTAAAGATGAAACACGGTAAAAAATATCAAGACAGCGTAAAAGCATTTGATTTGACGAAGCAGTACGAAGCAGCGGAAGCGGTTTCCATTCTGTTGGAAACGGCGAAAGCGAAGTTTGACGAAACGGTGGAAATGCACGTTCGTTTGGGCGTAGACCCCCGTCAGGCAGACCAACAGGTTCGTGGCGTACTCGTTCTTCCCAACGGTACGGGTAAAACCAAGAGAGTTTTGGTTATCGCAAAAGGCGCGAAAGCGGACGCGGCGGCAGC
Organism: Candidatus Scatosoma sp.; assembly: GCA_045576335.1. Lineage (GTDB taxonomy): Bacteria > Bacillota > Clostridia > Christensenellales > Borkfalkiaceae > Scatosoma. Next base: position 20,889 of record JAZNGH010000032.1, on the reverse strand, counting down.
AGCAGGCGCGGATTTCGTAGGCGCGGAAGAAATGATTGCAAAAATCCAAAACGAAAACTGGTTTGATTTCGACGTTATCATCACCACGCCCGACATGATGGGTATGGTTGGTCGTATCGGTCGTGTGCTCGGTCCCAAAGGCTTGATGCCTAACCCCAAGAGCGGTACGGTTACGATGGACGTTGAAAAGGCAATCAAGGAAGTGAAAGCAGGTAAGGTTGAGTACAGACTTGACAAAACGGCTATCATTCACTGCCCGATCGGTAAGAAGAGCTTTGGCAAAGACAAGCTCGTAGAAAACTTCACCGCGCTTATGGACGCTATTATCAAGGCGAAACCCGCGGCGGCAAAGGGTCAATACGTAAAGAGCGTAACGCTCGCTTCGACGATGGGCCCCGGCGTGAAAGTTCTTCCCAAGCTTTAATTGTAATAACAAAAAATAAAAATTTTCGTCAAAGGCGGTTAAAAACAGTTGACTGCCTTTGACGGAGATGATATAATAAGACAGTAAAAAATAATATCGCCGTAGAAAACGAGTACTGAAAAGTTTGATGGGAAACCGCTCGTCGAGGTTTGAGGAAATACTTTGAAAGTTTTAAGGGTCCTTATGCCGTGCGGCGTAAGGAATTTTTTTATCGTCAGGCGGAAACGCTTAAAGGAGGTAAAACAATGGCAAACGTAGAAGCAAAGAAACAAATCGTAGAGGAAATCAAAGCGAAAATCCAAGAGAGCAAATCCATCGTTCTTGCGGATTATAACAAGCTCACGGTACTCGAAGTTACCGCGCTCCGTAGAAAGTTCAAGGAAGCGAACTGTGAATACAAGGTTTACAAGAACACGCTGGTTAGAAAGGCGTTCAACGAACTTGGTATCACCGATTTCGACAACGACCTGAACGGTACGACGGCGACGGTATTCTGTTCGGACGAAACGAGCGGTGCGGCGGTTTTCGCGAAAGAAACCAAGGCAAACCCTGCACTCGTGGAAAAAATCGTTCCCAAGTGCGCGTACGTTGAGAATAAATATCTCGACAAAGCGGGTGTTAAAGCGTTGTCGGCTATTCCTTCCAAGGAAACGCTCATCGCGAAGATGCTCGGCTGCTTCCAGTCCTCGCTGTCCAAATTCGTCGGCGTTCTGGATCAGATTGCGAAAGCAAAAGAAAGCAACTAATTACTAAACATCTAACAAAAAAAATCATTAAAAAATCGGAGGATTAAAAAATCATGGATGTACAGAAACTCATTGAAGAAGTAAAAGCTATGACCGTTCTTGAATTGAACGAACTCGTAAAAGCACTTGAAGCAGAATTTGGCGTAAGCGCAGCAGTTGCAGCAGCTCCCGCAGCAGCAGGCGCGGCAGAAGCAGCTCCCGCAGCAGAAGAAAAGACGGAATTCGACGTTGTTCTTAAAGACATCGGCGCGAACAAAATCGCTATCATCAAGGTTGTTCGTGAAGCTACGGGTCTTGGTCTTGCAGACGCGAAGAAAGCAGTTGAAGCTATGGGCGTTATCAAAGAAGCTATGCCCAAAGCAGACGCAGAAGCTCTTGTTGCAAAACTTAAAGAGAACGGCGCTACGGCTGAACTTAAATAAGTTTTACCTTACAATCAAAAAAGACGATTGCAAAAGCAATCGTCTTTTTTTACGTTCAACTCGTACACGGTATACTATAAAACCTTGGATAAAAAGTCCTTCAATCTTTCATCCTTGGGGTTGGAGAAAAATTCGTCGGGGTGGTTTTCTTCTTTAATTACACCGTCGCTCATAAAAATTACGCGGTTCGCCGCTTCTTTCGCAAAGCCCATTTCGTGCGTGACCACGACCATGGTCATTCCCTCTTTGGCAAGCTCGGTGATAACCTTTAACACCTCGCCGACCATTTCGGGGTCAAGCGCGCTCGTCGGCTCGTCAAACAGCATTACTTCGGGGCTCATAGCCAGCGCGCGCACGATGGCGATACGCTGTTTTTGTCCGCCCGAAAGGGTGGAGGGGTACACGTTTGCCTTTTCCTCCAAACCGACCTTGCGGAGCAGCTCCATAGCCTTTTCTTTTGCTTCCGCTTCCGAAAGTTTTTTCAGCTTTACGGGCGCGAGCGTGACGTTTTGCAACACGGTCAAGTTGGGGAAGAGGTTGAATTGCTGGAATACCATACCGATTCTTTGTCGGTGCAGATTGATATTTTTTGCGATATATTTTGCAATCTGTTTTTCTTCCTTGCAAAGCGCGTCGTATTCGCTTTTTATCTTGTCAAACGCGGCTTGCGCTTCGTTTATCGCTTCTTCGTCCTTGAATTTTTTGGCTTCGCCAAGCGTAGCCTTCGCCTGCTTTAAGAGGGGCTTTAAGCGCACGCGCTCGTTTTTGAAAAAGTATTCCTTTTCCAACTTTATCTCGCCCGAGGTAGGCTCTTCCAAAAGATTAAGACAGCGCAAAAAAGTGGATTTTCCACAGCCCGACGGACCGATTACGGCAACAACGTCGCCCTTGCGGATATCGATACTCACGCCCTTCAAAACTTCGAGATTGCCGAAGCGTTTATGCAGATTTTTTACGGAAATAATCGTATTATCGCTCATTTTTCGCCAACCTCTTTTCAATCATTTTAATTGCGAACACCATAATATACACGATTGCAAGATAGCAACAGCCTACGATTACGCCGCTTGCGAGGTAGTTGGGAATGGAACGGTAAATGGTATTTGCCGCGGCGTTCAAATCAAACGTCAGCGTACCAGGGGTTGAACCAACCCAACCGATAATAGACGTTTCTTTCAAAAGCGCAATCATTTCGTTGCCGATTGCGGGAATGATGTTTTTAATCGCTTGCGGCAGGATAATGCGAATCATCGTCTGCAACCAAGTCAAGCCCAACGCTCTGCCTGCCTCCATTTGTCCCGCGTCCACCGCGTTGATACCCGCGCGGATACTTTCGGAAACGTAAGCGCCCGAATTGATGCCGAACGTGATAATGGCGGCGTACGGCTTAAAGCCAGGGATTGCAAATACGGCAAAAACCATAATAAAGAGCTGTAAAGCCACGGGTGTACCGCGGAAAACGGTGGTGTACACGCCGCAAATAATTTTGGGAACTTTCATCCATTTGCTGTTGGGGGCAATCTTGACGACGGCAACCACGAAGCCGAGAATCAGGCCCAGCACCGCCGCGATAAAGGTGACGAGAATGGAATTGAGCAAGCCCTCGAAAATATACCCCAGCATTTCGCCGTTGGATAAAATTCTGATAATATCTTCAAACATATTCCTTTAATCCTTGAAAAACGGAGGGAAAGACGATCGGCCTTTCCCTCACGGATTTTTAATTATTCCAAACCCAAGTGCTTATTAACGAGAGACTGAATACCCGTTTTACCAAGCTCGGTCAAAACCTCGTTGATTGCTTTGAGTAATTCCGTTTCGCCCTTGGTTACGCAAATTGCGTAGGTGTCGATTGCTGCTTCGTCGTTTTCGCCCTCGCCGCCTTTATAATACAGGGGCGCGCAAGCGTATTCCGATTTGTCTTGGATAAGTGCTTTTGCGGGCAGCTCGTCAATAATCAAAACGTCGCTGTTCAGTCCTACGTCGGCAAGTGCGGTGGAAAGCGAACCAAAGCCCACTTTTTGTGCGCCCGTTTCGTAAATCGTGCCGCCCTCGTCCAGCTCGTCGCCAAGGAACAGGTCCGCCGTCGTACCGTTTTGTACGGCAATTTTCTTGCCTGCAAGCGAATCCCAGTACACGCCCTTCACGGTATCCGTGGTCGTGCTTTCGTAAGTAGTTGCCGCGTCTGCTTTATAAATTACGTATAAATTCGCCGTGTAATATTCTTGCGAGAAATCGACTTTTGCCGCGCGTTCCTCGGTGACGGAAATACCCGCCGCCCCGACCTTGCAAAGCTGACCTTGTGCAACGGTGTCGACGATGGTATCAAAGCCCACGTTTTCAAATACGACCTTTTTGCCGAGCTTTTCGCCGACACGGTTCATAATGTCTACGTCTACGCCGACGATTTTGCCGTTTTCAACGTATTCGAAAGGCGCGAAGCCTGCTTCCGTGTATACGACAAGTTCTTCTTGCTGACAAGAAGAAAAGCTAAGGGTAGCAAACGCCGCGACCGTCGCAAGCGTAGTAGCAATAATTTTTTTCATAATGTTATCTCCTAAAAATTAAATATCCAGAATTTAATTGTAAACGCAAACGCAAGAAAAGTCAATCGATTTTGCTTGGATTGCGGTAAATAATCGTTTCCTTTTTCTTTCTTGCGTGGAAAACGTGAAAAATTCTTGCCTTTTAGAGGAATATCTGCTATAATGAGTGGGATAAAAAGAAGTAGGTAATCACCTTGAATAACGAATTTTTTTCCTTTGAGCTTTTGAAAGTAGACGAAGAAACGGGCGCGCGCGCGGGTATCTTGCATACGCCGCACGGCGATATCGAAACGCCCGTATATATGCCCGTCGGTACGCAAGCGACCGTCAAGGGCGTATTCCCGCGCGATTTGAAAGAGGCAGGCTCGCAAATCATTCTCGCCAACACCTATCATTTATATATGCGCCCTGGCGACGATATCGTCAAAAAGGCGGGTGGCTTGCATAAGTTTATGAACTGGGATAAACCCATTTTGACGGACAGCGGCGGGTTTCAAGTCTTTTCGCTTGGGAAACTGAATAAAATAACGGACGAGGGTGTGGAGTTTTCTTCGAGCGTAGACGGCAGTAAACACTTCTTTACGCCCGAAAAGGCAATGCAGGTAGAGCAAAACCTCGGTGCGGATATCATTATGGCGTTCGACGAGTGCAGCGAATACGGCTATAACCACGCACAAGCCAAATCGGCAATGCTTCGTACGGCGGCGTGGTTGGAGCGTTGCTATAAATTCCACGACAAGAGCGAGCAGGCGTTGTTTCCTATCGTGCAGGGTAATATGTACAAGGATTTGCGCGCGGAGAGCTTGGAACGCACGCTCCCGTTCGTCAAACACGGTATCGCAATCGGCGGGCTTTCCGTCGGCGAGCCAAAGCCTTTGATGTACGAGCTTTTGGAGGATTTACAACCCAAGCTTCCCACCGACGTACCGCGTTATTTGATGGGCGTCGGCTCACCCGATTGCTTGATAGAGGGGACGCTTCGCGGCGTGGATATGTTCGATTGCGTGTTGGCGACCCGTATTGCCCGCAACGGTACGGCAATCACCTCCCGCGGCCGCGTGGTCGTTCGTAACGGCAAATATAAAGAGGATTTTACTCCGCTCGATTCCGAATGTGATTGCTATTGCTGTCAAAATTACACCAAAGCGTATTTACGCCACCTAATAAACACGGGCGAAATGTACGGCGCAATGCTGTTGAGCTTGCACAATATCACCTTCCTGCATAAATTGATGAAAGGACTTCGGAACTCTATTTTGGGCGGCTACGTCAAGGAATACACCCGCGAATTCTATCAAAAATACGGCGGAGAAGGCAAGTGGTAACCACAAAAGAAAACTTTGTAGGATTTTTTTGGGAATTTTACAAAGTTTTTGTTTTTTAGCAAAAAATGCTTGACAGTTATGCTATAATTATGATATCATTTTAATATCAACACAAAAAGGAGAATAAAAGGTGTTACGAATTGAAAATTTAACGAAAATATACGGCGATAAAAAAGCGGTGGATAATTTGTCCTTGCATATTAAGGCGGGGGAGTTGTTCGGGTTTATCGGACACAACGGCGCGGGGAAAACGACGACGTTGAAGGCGGTATGCGGAATTTTACGCTTTGAAGCGGGGGAAATTTTTGTGGACGGGATATCCGTGAAAAAGGACGCGCTTGCTTGTAAACAGCGGCTTGCGTATATTCCCGACAACCCTGATTTGTACGCGTTTATGACGGGAATACAGTATTTGAACTTCGTTGGGGATATCTATAAAATCCCGACGGAAAAACGCCAAGAACGCATACGCCGTTACGGCGACGCACTGGGGCTTACGGCAGATTTAGCGCAGCCTATTGCGGCGTATTCGCACGGAATGAAGCAAAAGCTTGCGGTGATCGCGGCGTTTTTACACGAGCCGAAGCTCTTGATTATGGACGAACCGTTCGTGGGATTAGACCCCAAAGCGGCGCATACGGTCAAGGAGCTTATGCGTGATTTTTGCGCACAAGGAAATGCGATTTTCTTTTCCACGCACGTTTTGGAAGTGGCGGAAAAGCTTTGCGATAAGGTAGCCATTATTAAAGACGGAAAATTGATAAAGGTGGGTACCGTGGACGAAGTGAAGGGTGACGAAAGCTTGGAAGAAGTGTTCTTGGGGTTGGAGAAAGAAAATGATTAAAGCGTTACTCAAAAAACAATTTTTGGAATTGGCGGCGTTTTTTAAGCTGGGCGGAATGAAAAACGGAAAACGCTCGTCCAAGCTTGGCGGCATTGCAATCGCGTTGTTACTGCTGTACGCGTGCGTAAGCTCGGGTTTCTTGTTTTGGGAAACGTCGTCGACGCTTTGCGCGCCGCTCGTGCAAGGCGGTTTGGCTTGGGCGTATTTTGCCTTGACGGGGATTACGGCGTCGGGCGCGACCTGCTTCGTCGTGGTTTTGGCGTCGAAAAGTACGCTGTACGAAGCCAAAGATAACGAAGCTTTATTGTCGATGCCCATACCCGCTTCGGTGATCTTGTTCTCGCGGATGATCGGCTTGTATTTGATTGCGCTATTTTTAGAGTTGGTTACGTTCGTACCTGCCGTGATTTGTTATTTTACGGTCGCGGGATTTTCCGTGCTTGCGTTGATTTTTAGCGTATTGATTATGCTGATAATGCCGCTTGGAACGCTCGCAATCGCTTGCCTTTTCGGCTGGCTGCTCGCGCTTTTGAGCGCGAAGCTCCGCTCGAAAAACTTGATTACGGTCGTGCTGTTGATCGCGTTCATACTCTTGTACACGTTAAGTGTGAGCAAAATGAACGAAGGATTGAATTATATCGTAGCCAACGGCGAAGCGGCGGCGCAAACGATTAAAATCTTTTTATTCCCGTTCTGGCAAATGGGCTTGGGCTTGACGGGGGACGCGATTGGCACGGTTTGCTTTATCGGTTTATCCGTAGCGGGGTTCGCGCTCGTTTACTGGGTGCTTTCGGTGAGCTTCCTTTCCATTGCTACGCAAAACCGCGCGGGTAAAAAAGCGGTGTATAAAGAAAAGGAAGAAAAGTGCCGCTCGGTATTTTTTGCGCTCGTTTGGAAAGAAATCAAGCGGTACTTGAAAACCGCGATGATTTTGTTCAATAGCGGGATCGGCTCGATTATTGCTTTGGTTTTCGGCGTGTTCGCGCTGTTCAATACCGAGCTTTGCGCGCAAATCGTTGCTTCGCCCGTGTCCAAAGGCGAGCTTGCGGTTATTTTGACGACGATTGTATTTTTCATCGCTTCGTCCAACGTCATTACGGGTACGTCCATTTCCTTGGAAGGGGATAATTTGTGGCTGCTCCGTTCTATGCCCGTAAAAACGGAAGAGATTTTCAAGGCGAAAATTGCCTTTCATATCGCGTACACGCTATTGCCCGTGGGGCTTGTGCAAATTCTGGTTTGTGCGCTGTTGCAAATCCCCGTTTGGACGATACTTTTGGGATTTTTGGGGCTTTGTGCGATTACAACGCTTTGCGCGGCGGCGGGCTTGGCGATTAACTTGAAATTACCCAGCTTAAAATGGACGAATGAAATGGTCGCGGTCAAGCAAAGCTTATCCACGCTCGTAACGATGCTCGTGGGCTGGGCTATCGCGGGGCTTTCGGTGGGCGGGTATTTCCTGTTCGGCGTATATCTGCCCGCCGAGGCTTATCTTGCAATCGTGACCGCCGTTTTCGCGCTTGCAAGCGCGGCGGGGTTCGTTTGGCTGAAAAAACGTGGCGTGGAGATATTCCAGGAATTATAACGCTCGTTGGAAATGAAAAATGCGTGAAAGTGGAAAAAACTTGTAAAACACGGTGGAAAACGCTTGCAAAATCACGAAAAAAAGGGTATCATAATTATAACGATTTCGTTTAGAAAAGGAGTATGTTATGATTTGGAATTTATTGTCGGATAGCACAGCGGCGGGCGGAAACGATTGGACACAGTATATCCTGCTTATCGTTATGGTGGTGGCGATTGTCGCACTTTTGGTATTTAATCGCCGTTCGCAAAAGAAAAGACAGCAGGAAACGATGGATATGCTCAACGCAATCAAGCCCGGTAATAAGGTAAAGACGATCGGCGGCATTTGCGGTATCGTCGTAGAGGTTTGCGACGAGGATAACACCTTCGTTTTGGAAACGGGTACAGAAAAGAGCGGTAAATCGTACGTTAAGTTCGATAAGCAAGCCGTTTATCAGACGGATGCCGTAGTGGAAAAGCCGGCGGAAAAGAAGGAAGAGAAAAAGGAAGAAGAAAAACCCGTAGTGGAAGAAAAGCCCGTAGAGGAAGCTACGGAAGCTCCCGCGGAAGAAACGACGGAAGAAAATAAATAATTTCTTGTACTGAAAATACCATACCTCCGCATAGGATAATGCGGAGGTATTTTTATGCAAAATTCGAGTACGGGTAACGGTTTATTTCAAATTATTAAGGGCGCGGGGCTTGCGCTTGCCGCGTCCTTGCTGTGTTCTATCGTGTTTGCGAGCGTGCTCCGCTTGACGGATATCCCCGACGCGGTGATTTATCCCGTCAATCAGACGGTGAAAGTGCTTGCCGTGTGCTTGGGCGCGCTTTCGTTCGTGCGCGGAGAAAAGGGCTTTTTGAAAGGGGGCGCAATCGGGCTTATTTTCACCGCGCTTTCCTATCTCACGTTTTCGGCAATCGGCGGCGATTTTTCCTTGTCGTGGCTGATTATTATCGAGGTACTGCTTGCATTGCTTGCGGGAGTGGTTTGCGGGTCTATCGCGGTCAACTTACGCTCCAACGGGTAAAATTTGCTTGACAAGGAAAGAATAAATGCTATAATAAGGTTGTGCCGAAAACGGTGCAGCCTTATTGCTATAAGGAGAAAAAGTAAATGGAAATTGCACACAATGAAATGTTGTCGTTATATGAAGAATTATATAAAAAAGTAATTGAAGCAAACGGAACGAATAAGAAAACTAAAAAAATAGGCAAACTGACTATTTGTCCCGCAATATCGGGGGAGGGATACGAACGCGGTGGCTTGATGTTTGTTGGGCGCGCTATAAACGGTTGGTGTCCTTTGGAGGGAACGCTTGTAGACGGAAAAATACGAGAGCGTATTTCTCGGTGTGAAAAATGTACGTTGGATTGGGTTGAGGGGGAAAATAATTGGACGAACTGTAAAAACAACGGTTGCCCGTACGCGCAAATAGAGGGTAGGCTCGACGGAAGAAAAACGAGTACCCCGTTTTGGCAAATGATAGAATATATATCTAAAAAGCAGGGCTTGACGGAAAAGGATTGGTATAAAAAAATAGTTTGGTCAAATTTATATAAAGCGTCGTATGCGAATGGACAAAACCCAAGCAACTTTTATGAAGAACAAGTTAAGTTGTGCAACGAAATCCTGAAAAAAGAGATAGAGTATTATCAACCCTCCAAGATTTATTTCTTGACCGAAAGGAATAGAAAGAAGCCCACGAAAGAAAATAGAACGTGGTTTTGTGAGGAATATAAAGGAACGGATTTACATTTTGGGGCAGTATATAAATATCTACGGGATAGAAAGATAGAGGTGTTTGTGTTGACGCGCCCCGAATTTCAAATTAAAGACGAAATCTATAAGGCAAAGCAGGATTTGGAGGTAATACGATAGAAGGAGATGAAAAAAATGAGAATAAAAAGCTTAAAACTTAACGACGTATTTAATATAAAATCGATAGACGTGGGGTTCAAAGCAAGCGATAACGTTATTTGCGTGATAGACAAAAGCGAGAATCCGTTTGAGGCTCACGCGTTTTTGCGTATAATGGAAAGCGTATTTTTGAATACCTTTTATGCGGCGGATTATCTTTGCGAAAACGGGACGAAAACGTGGAAAAATATTGCGATAAAATCATAGTGCTTGACGGCGAAAACGAGAAAGAGATAAAAAAGTAACATAAAGACAAGAAAACCGCTTGCAATTTTGTAAAAAGTGTATTATAATATTATAAAATCCAAAGATAGGAGAAACGATTATGATTAAAACGATTGCAAAACCCGCTGAAAAGAAAGTGACGGCTTGCGGCGAATGCAGAAGCACCTGTCAGTCCGCTTGCAAAACGAGCTGCACGGTAGGCAACCAGTCTTGCGAAAGAATTACGCGCGAAGAAAAAATCGAGCGTAAATAATCACGGCAACAATCGAACGAAAAACGGCGTATTTGAACAAGTACGCCGTTTTTAGGCGAGTTTAAGAAAACGGAAGCGAGAGGACGGAATTTTGATTCACGTATTCAACTATAAAGACAAAAATTATATCTACGACGTAGGTAGCGGCTCTTTGCACGAGTGCGATAAGCCTACCGCCGACTATCTCAAAGCAAAGGAAGAGGGACAAGCCGTTGATATCACCTATATCACGGACGAGCAAATCAAGGAAATCGTAGCCGATATCGAGGGGCTCAAAGACCAAGGTCTACTTTTCAAGGAAGAAATCAAGACCTATCCTATGAAATCAAACGAGATTAAGGCACTTTGTATCCATATTTGCCACGATTGCAATTTCCGCTGTCGCTATTGCTTTGCCGACGAGGGCGCATATCATTCCAAGCGCGAGAGTATGACCTTTGAAACGGCGAAAAAAGCGGTTGATTTCCTCATTGAAAACAGCGGCAAGCGCAAGGTTTTGGAAATGGACTTTTTCGGCGGCGAGCCACTGATGAACTTGGACGTTTTGAAGCAAACGGTATACTACGCCAAGGAAGCGGGCGCAAAGGCAGGCAAAAAATTCCTGTTCACGACGACGACCAACGCGCTGCTGTTAAACGACGAAACGATTGCGTTTTTCAACGAAGAGATGGAGAACGTCGTGTTGTCGCTGGACGGCAGAAAGGAAGTGCACGACGCGATTAGAAAGAGTATCAACGGCAAGGGCACGTTTGACCTTATCATAGATAAAATCAAGAAATTTATTTCTCTCCGCGGAAACAAAAGCTATTACGTACGCGGCACTTTTACGGCGAAAAACCTTGATTTTTCCAAGGACGTGCTGTTTATTGCCGATCAGGGCGTAGACTCTATTTCTATGGAACCCGTCGTGACCGAAATTTCCGATTTGCAAATCCGCGCGGAGCATCTTCCCGCCATTGAAAAGGAATATGAAAACCTTTGCGAGGCGTACTTGGATAGGGAAAATAAAGGCGAAGGCTTCAATTTCTTCCATTTCAATATCGATTTAGAGGGCGGACCTTGCCTTTCCAAGCGCGTTTCGGCGTGCGGCGCGGGTAACGAGTATTTCTCCGTTACCCCCAACGGCGATTTATATCCCTGCCATCAATTTGCGGGAGACGAAAAATACCGTATGGGTAGCGTGTTTGAGGGGATTATCCGTCCCGAGCTTCGGGAAAAGTTCAAAAATTCCTGTCTTTTTACTCGCAAAAAATGCGAGGACTGTTTCGCGAAATTTATCTGTTCGGGCGGTTGCAGCGCGAACAACTATCATTTCAACGGCGATATCGATACGCCGTACGAAACGACCTGTGCTATGATGAAAAAACGCGTGGAATGTGCTATGCATATCCTTGCGGAGCGTAAATGCAGGCAATAAACGGCGAAAAAGGAAAGATTTTTACGGCATTTTTCACATAAAAGCCACAAAAAATTTTTTATAAGCGTAAGTTTGACTTGACGGACGGCTTATAAATAAGGTATAATAAAAAGGTATCATTGTAAGTCGGTAAAACCGACGAATTTCAGGAGGCACTCAATGGGCAAGAAAAAATCGGTGGTATTGATGGTTCTTCTTACCATCGTAATCGTCGTATTATGCGCGGTCACGTTGTTCCCGTCTATTTACGTGAGTGAAGTGAATAAATGGGTACCCGTCGTAAGCCAGTACGATTTAAGTACGGAGCTGGGCGGCGGCTATTACGCGTATTATTATCCCGAGGGGGTAATTTCCGAAACGGAATTTATCAACAACGGCGAATCTACGGACGATTATAAACAGCACGGCGGTCTGTATCTTTCCAAGGACGAGGACGACGGCGTGCTTGACGCAAACGGCGAAGTAAACGGGGATTTCCAAGAAGCGTTCAAGAGCGCGGTTGCGGAGATCCGTTCCCGCTACGAGGCAATGGGCTATTCGGAATACCGCGTAGCGGTTGTTGACGATTATTGCGTACGCGTAGAGCTTCCCGCTTCGGACGTAAACGCGGGTACGGTTGTGAGCAGATTTGCGCTCACGGGCGATATCAGCTTTGAAATGAGCGGAGAAGTGGTGGACGAGCTTAAAGAGGACGGCGTTACCGCGTCCGACCTTATTTACAGCGTGTCCGTCGGTACGCGTTATAAGACGGCGTTCGTAAAAATCCGTTTTACCGATAAGGGTAAGGAAATGATTGAACGCGTCAAGGACGATTTGAGCGAAGCTTCTTCCACGACGGACGTGTCTTCCGCGACGACGCTGGAATTGAAGGTGGGTGATACCACGGTTGCGTATATCCTCAAAGATTTAATCACGGACGACAACTACGAAGCGCGCGTGAACGCGGCAGAGCAAGAGAATATCAAGCAGGTGGAAATTTCCTCCGTGTTGATAAACTCCGCGCTCAAAGGCGGTCACGATATCGAGTTTGACGAAACGCGTATCGAAATCCGTACCTTCAAGCCCGTATACGGCCAAGAGGTTATGACGCTTTTGTATATCGCGCTTGGGGTTGCGCTTTTGGCGACGCTCGTGCTTCCCATCGTGAAAATGGGCAGATTTGGCGTGGTAGCTACCTATTCGAGCCTTTCCTATCTCATCGTCGTGGGTATCTGCTATAAATATATCACGGGCGCGGTGTTCGAATTCACGCTCGGCTCGGTGTTGATTTTCCTCGTAGGCTTGATTTTAATCAACGCTTTGCATTACCATACTTACAACGCAATCAAGCACGAATTTACGCTTGGTAAAACGGTGGAGTCCTCGGTAAAAGGCGGGTATAAAAAGACGCTTTGGGGAACGGTGGATATTTACGCGGTATTGCTGCTCGGCGCGCTTGCGTTGCTCATTGGCGCGGCAGGCTTGAATACGCTTGCGTTGCAGGCGATTATCTGTGTGGTCACGGGCGCGTTTATCAACCTGCTTTGGGCGCGCGGCATCAATTTCACGTTCCTTTCCGCAAGCAAAAACAAATTCAAATATTTCCGTTTCGTAAGGGAGGATGATGAAGATGATGAATAAGATTCTGACCAAAACGGTAAACAAAAAATCCCTTATGCTGATGGCGGTCGTTATGACCATTTTGTTCGCGGTGGCAATCGTGATCACCGCACTCGTGGGCGTTAGCTACAATATCGTTACGGACAGCTCTAAAACGGTTACCGTTTCCGTCAACGATTATTTCTACAACACCAAATTAGAAGCGGTCGAGGACGTTTGCTACGATGAGTTCGACAAGCAAGGAATGAAGGTTGCATACGTATATTACAGCGAGCTTGGCGGTGACGACAGCGAAATCGTGTTCGTATTCAATAGCAGCGTTGGCGTAGAGAACGCGAAAACCGCCCTTGCACAGACTATGGCGGCAAAGACCGCGGACGGCGCGGAATGGGACGGCGCGATTATCAGCGTCACCTCGGGCAGTGAAACGATTGAAAGCGGTATGCCGCTTTCCTACGCGATTCGCGCGCTCGTGGGCGTAGTGGTATTCGCCGCGCTCGCCTTTGCGTACGTCGCACTTCGTTACCGCTTGCATATGGGTATTCTTGCGGCGATTGCAACCGTAGTCGGACCCGTTTTGGCGGCGGTCGTTACCTTGATTACGCGTATTCCGCTCACCAACGCCGTGTTGTACGTGTTCGGTGTGACGGCTTTGCTGTCGGCGGTATTTACCCTTCTCACACTTAACAAGCTTCGTTCCAACCTCAAAGAGGGCGACGGGGAGCAGAACTTGCAGGAAACGGTCGTTTCTTGCGTTGCGAGCAAGGAAATACTCGGCATTACGGTATCGCTTGGCGTCGCGCTCGTTCTCGTTGGCGCAATCGCAACCTCTATCGTGCGTTGGTTCGCGCTCGTTGCGTTGATCGGCTTGATTGCCGCGGCGTTCGTCGGACTGTTCTTTGTTCCCGCGTTGTATCTGCCTTTGAGAGAGAGTGCGGATAAGCGTGCGGCAAACAAACCCAAGAACGGTTACGTCGGTGCGAAAGCCACCGCTAAAAAGGAAGAAGCGGACGAAAAGGCTGAATAAAATTATATCAAAAGCAACGGGCGGGAGGGGGTCATTCCTCCCGCCCGCCTTTTTTTCTTAAAATTCGTTTTTAGGAGCTATTATGAAAAAACTCGTTCCCGAATATTCGTTTTCGGCAGAGCAACTGAATATTATTTCCGAACTCGCCGCAAAAACGGGTCTGACGGAACGTGTCACGCGCATTTTATACGCGCGCGGAGTGGATACCGCGGAAAAAATCCGTAGGTTTATGCAGCCCTCCCGTCATAATTTCCTTTCGCCCTTTTTGATGAAGGGTATGGAGGAAACGGTGCGTTTGATTACGGAGGCCCGCGACGAGGGGAAAACGGTCGCGGTGTTCGGTGATTACGACGCGGACGGGATTTGCGCATCGGCGATTATGTTCCACGCGTTGCGCGATTTCGGTGTGGACGCGCGCGTCTATATTCCCGAACGCGCGGAGGGTTACGGCTTGTCCTTTGACGCAATCGACCGCATTTTCGACGAATGTAATCCCGAGCTGTTTATCACCGTAGACTGCGGTATTTCCTGTGCAAAGGAAGCGCAATACATTTACGAGCTTGGCTCGGACGTAGTTGTGACCGACCATCACGAGCTGCCTGAAATCCTGCCCGATTGCGTAATCGTCAATCCCAAATTGCAGGACGATTACCCCTACGATAATCTTTGCGGCGCGGGTGTTGCGTTTAAGGTCGCTTGTGCGCTGTTGGGCGAAAAAGCCTATCAATATCTTGATTTTGCCGCACTTGCAACGGTTGCGGACAGCGTGCCCTTGACGAACGAAAACCGCGATATCGTCACGGAGGGCTTAAAGCTTTTTAATACGCGCCTTCGCCCCTGCTTTGCGGGCTTGATCGGCAAGGTATACGACGGTATCACGGCGCAAACGCTTGCGTTCACCGTCGCGCCCCGCGTGAATGCGGCGGGCAGAATGGGGGATGCACAGGCGGCGTTCAAGCTCTTCACCGCGGAAAACGAAACGGACATTTACGACCTTTCCGTCAAGCTTTGCCTGTATAATACCGAAAGGCAGAAATACTGTGACGAGCTGTATAGCTCGGCAAAGAAAAAATTACGCGACAAGGGCGCGTACGGCAACGTGATTATGCTTTCGGACGAAAGCTGGAACACGGGCTTTATCGGAATCGTAGCGGCGCGGCTCGCGGAGGAATTTAACCGCCCGACCCTGCTTTTCGTGCATAACGGCGATATGCTCAAAGGCAGCGCGCGTAGTATCGAAAGCATCAATATTTTCAACGTTTTGAAAAATTGTTCGCAATATATCGAGGAATTCGGCGGGCACGCGCAAGCGGCGGGCGTAAACGTGCATATCGACAATTTCGCCGCACTGGAAGAAGCGTTGGATAAAGAGATATCCGCTTCCTACCAAAAAGAGGACTTTGAACAAAAAATATATATCAGCGAAGAAATTACGGATACTTTTTCCGAAAAATTCGCTCGCGAAATCGTGGCAATGGAGCCTTTCGGCGTGGGACACCGCCGCCCGCTTTTCGTGATTTCCGCGGGGGCGTGTACGGCGAAACCGCTCAAAGCGGCTTCTCCGCATTTGTCGGTTAGGAGCGATTTTATCGACCTTACCTATTTTTCGGGCGCGAAAAATTTGAAAATTATCGAAAGCGACGTACGTAAGAAACTCGTCTTTGAAATCAATATTTCCCACTTTAAGGGCAGAGAATATATAAAAGGCTTGGTGCGCGATTTGCTGTACGACGGCAGAACGGGCAAAAGCGCGGCGGAAAGCATTTTTGCCAACGCCGTCAACCGCTTCTATTCCCCCTCCGTGGATTTTTCGCCCGTGCGGCTCTCTACCGCCGAGATTAAAAAACTGATTGCGCGCAAGCGTGCCGAATGTGCGTACGGGCTGTGCCTGATTGCTTCCGATCGGCGGACTTTGCGCCATTACGAGGGGTTGGAGGAGCTTGGTTGCGATTTGTTCTATCCCTCGTCGCGCAACCTTGCAAACGCGTTAATCGTTTCCCCCGCAACGGATGCGGACCTTTCGGGATATCGCGATTTCGTGTTTTTGGACACGCCCTCCGATTTCCATTTGCAGTCCCTTGCAGGCAGGCAGGTATTCGTCAACGACGAAATTTCGGGGTATACGACCTTTGAAACCATCAACGCTTCGAGAGAGAGATTGTTGGAAATATTCTCCGCGCTCCGTCGCGAGGTCAATTCCTTGAACGGGGAAACGGCGGAGGACTTGGCGACGGCTTGCGGCGGGCTGGGCTTTGATAAACGGGAGTTCATTTTTGCGCTTCGCGTATTTGAGGAGCTGGGTCTTGTTGCCTTTGAGGAGGGAAAGCTCACCGTCTATCGCGGCGTAAAAGCCGAGCTTACCGATTCGGCTATCTATCGTAAAGTATGTCTGTTACAGCAGGCGTAGAGGTACTTATGGAAACGATTTTACAGAAAGTAAAACTGAATTACGACAGAAACGATTGCGCTACGCTGGAAAAGGCGTACGATTACGCCGAACGCGCGCACGCAAACCAAAAACGCGCTTCGGGCGAGCCGTACTTTATCCACCCTTGCGCGGTTGCGGATATTTTAATGGATTTGGGCTTGGACGCGGCGACGATTGCCGCCGCGCTTTTGCACGACGTGATCGAGGACACCGAATCGACGGCGGAGGACATCAAACGCGAATTCGGCGACGAGGTGCTCGCGCTCGTGAGCGGCGTTACCAAGCTCGAAAAAATCGTATTCAAATCGCAAGCGGACGAGGACGCGGAGAATTTCCGTAAAATTTTCGTCGCTATGGCGAAGGACGTTCGCGTAATCATCATCAAGCTTGCCGACCGTCTGCATAATATGCGTTCACTCAATTTCCTTTCGCACGAACGCCAACAGCGTATGGCAAAGGAAACCTTGGAAATTTACGCGCCCTTGGCGGGCAGACTGGGTATTTCGCAAATCAAGTGCGAGCTGGAAGATTTGTGCTTGAAATATCTCGACCCCGAAGCGTACGAAAACCTCGTTTACAATATCCGCGAACGGCTTTCCGAGCGTAAGGAATTCGTGGCACAGGTCGTGGAAGAGATTAAAGAGCTTATGAAAAGCGACGGGGTTGCGGGCGAAGTGTTCGGCAGACCCAAACATTTTTATTCCATCTATAAAAAGATGAAAAATAAGGGCAAAACGCTCGATCAAATCTACGATTTGTCCGCCGTGCGCGTAATCGTCAAGGACGTGCGCGAATGTTACACCGTGCTTGGTGAAATTCACGAAAAGTGGAAGCCTATCCCCGGGCGTATCAAGGATTATATCGCCACGCCCAAGCCCAACAAATACCAGTCCCTGCACACGACGGTTATGACCAAATACGGTCAGCCGTTTGAAATCCAAATCCGCACCGAGGAAATGCACAAAATCGCGGAATTCGGTATCGCGGCGCATTGGAAATACAAGGAGGGCAGAACGGCGGAGGAGGAAAGCAATTTCGAAAGCCGTTTGACTTGGCTTCGCGAGGTTATGGAATGGCAGGGCGATTTGAAGGACTCCCGCGAGTTTATCGACGCCTTAAAAACGGAACTTTACAGCCACGAGCTGCTCGTGTTTACGCCGCGAGGCAAGGTCATTTCCCTGCCGCCGCAAGCAACGCCCGTGGATTTTGCGTACGCCATTCACTCGGAGGTGGGTAATCATTGTACGGGCGCGAGGGTAAACGCCAAAATCGTACCGCTCACCACCACCTTGGAAGTGGGGGACGTGGTAGAAATCATTACCTCGCCCAACTCCAAAGGTCCGTCGCGCGACTGGCTGAAATTCATCAAATCGTCGAGCGCGCGCGCCAAAATCAGACAATTTTATAAAAACGAGCTGAAAGAAGAGAATATCCGCCTTGGACAAGTCAAGCTGGAAGAGGAAGCCAAAAAACGCGGCTTCGCGCTTTCCGATTTGCTCAACGCGGACAGCTTCAAGCGCATTTCCGAGCGTTTTTCGTTCAACGAAATGGAAGAAATGTACGCGGCGGTGGGCTACGGCTCTATTTCCGTCAATCAAGTCCTCTTTAAGCTTATCGATTATTACCGCAAAGAAACGCCTATGGCGTTTGAGCTTCATACGGGTAGCGGCGGGAAAAATCTCGGCGGCGTACTCGTCAACGGTCAAGCGGGCATGCTTGTCCGCTTTGCGGGCTGTTGCTCGCCCGTACCTGGCGACGAAATTGTGGGGTATACCTCTCGCGGCAGGGGCGTAGTCATTCACCGCGCCGACTGTCCCAACGTGGGCGGCATTGAAAAGCAACGCTTGCTTCCTGCCTCGTGGCAGCTCGAAGCGGGCAAAAAACAACGCTACAACGCAAATATTGCCATTCGCGCGACCGACCAAGGCGCGGCGTTGTCCGTGCTTTCGCTCGTGGTGTCCGACCTTAAACTGTCGATTACGGCGGTCAACGGTCGTATTGACAAAAACGGCGACGCGGTGTTGGAGGCCTCCATTTCCCTGACGGATATTTCCGAAGTCGATTTGTTAATCAAGAAAATGCAATCCGACCGCCGCATTTACGAAGTGCACCGTATTACTTCTTTATCGTAGCTATGAAAATTATTCGTATTTCCCCGCGCGGATTTGGCGCAAATACCTACGTTTTAACGCAAGACGGGCGTAACGCCGTGGTAATCGACCCCGCGCAAAACAGAATAGAAAGCGAGCTAATCAAGCTCGGTTTAACGCCTGTGTATGTGCTTTTGACGCATTGTCATTACGACCACGTAGGCGGCGTTGCCGCTTTGCAAAACGCGGGCGCGAAGGTGCTTTGTATGGAGCAGGAAAAACCGCTCGTGGGTACGCAAGCCGACCTTTTCGAGCTGTTTGGTGCGCCGCGTACGCCCTATAAAATCGACGAAACCTTGCGCGATAACCAAACGCGGGAGTTTTGCGGTGTGAAAATCACGACGCTTTTGACCGCGGGGCACACGGCGGGCGGGGCTTGCTATCTCGTGGAGGACGGAGAGGAGAAATATCTGTTCACGGGCGACACGCTTTTTGCGGGCACGATCGGCAGAACGGATTTTCCGACGGGGAACATAGGCGAGCTTCGCAAGAGCCTACAACGCCTTGCCAAGCTTGACGATATGCCCGTATACCCTGGCCACGAGGACGAAACGACGCTTGCTATCGAACGAAGAACAAACCCTTTTATGGTAGATTAAAGTATGCTCACTACGAACTGTTCCTTTCTTGAAAACGAGCTTTTGGACGCGGCGCGTTTGTTCAAAAACCGCCCGCAAACGATTTTTCACGCCTTCCGCTTTGAAGAGGGCGTCTTTTACAACGCTTTCACGGTGGATGGGGAGGAATATGCCTTTGAAGATAGAGGGCAGGTACGCGACGAATTGATATTCAAACGTTTGGAACGCCGCTTTGCCAAGCTCCGTTTGTACGAGATTTTAAGTAAAAAATACGGCGAGGAAATGCCGTGGGGTGCGTTGACGGGGATTAGGCCTACGAAGCTTGCGTATACGGAGATAGAGGAAAACGGGGATTTTCGCGCGCTGTTCGAGCGTATGAAAGTCAAGGACGAGAATATCCGTTTGGTGGAACAGATTTTGCGCACGCAAAGGGGGATTTACGAAAAACGCGACGGGAACACCGATTTGTTCGTGTCCATACCCTTTTGCCCGACCAAGTGTGCCTATTGCTCGTTTATCACCGCGCCCATTGACAAAACGCGCGCGTTTTTGCCTGCCTATCTCGATTGCTTGGAAAAGGAGCTTTTAGCGGCTGGGGAAAGCGTGGGACGGCTTCGGAGCGTATATATCGGCGGGGGAACGCCGTTCGCGTTGGATACGCCCGATTTGGAGCGGGTGCTCAAAGCCACCGCGCCCCTACTTTCAACGCATAATCCCAAGGCGGAATATACCGTCGAAGCGGGCAGACCGGACGTTTTTTCGGACGAAAAATTGCGCTTGTTAAAGGAATACGGCGTGACGCGTATCTGCATCAATCCGCAAACCTTTTCGGACGAAACCTTGGAAAAAATAGGAAGGAAACACACCGTCGCCGATTTTTATAGGGCGTACGAGCTGTCCGAAAAATACGGCTTTTGCGTGAATATCGACCTCATTGCGGGGCTGACGGACGAAACGCCCGATACCTTTTCCCGCGGCGTGGAAAGCGCGGCGGCGACGGGCGCGGACAATATCACCGTGCATTGCTTGTCCTTGAAATCGGGCGCGAAGCTCAAAGAGGAAATTTCGTACATTGAAAACGATTTCGTTTCGGACATGGTATCCTCTTCCCGTCAAATTTTAACGCAAAAGGGGTACTTGCCCTATTATATGTACCGCCAAAAATACCAAGTCGGGAACAATGAAAACGTTGGTTGGACGAAACCGAACAAGGCTTGCGTTTATAACATAGACATCATGGAAGAGATTGCGGACAACCTTGCGATAGGGGCAAACGCTGTATCTAAGCGGGTGTTTCACGATAAAGGGCTCATTACCCGTCTGGCTTCGCAGAAGGATTTGAAAACGTATATCGACGGCGTAGAGGAAATTATTGAAAAAAAGCGGAAATTTTTCCGATAAAATACAAAAAAACGGCA